>JBBPZQ010000104.1:0-18487 GCA_038198935.1 Anaerolineae bacterium | reverse complement strand
TGAACTCGCGCCTCAGCCTGAGCCTGCTCTGCCGCGTCACGTTGTTGCACGGCGACTGTCGCGGTTCCAATCGAGACCAATAGACAACCTACGCTGATCAGGATAAGCCATCGTCGGTTCTTCATGTCAGGTTCGCTTTCGTTACCGTCCATCAGTAAGCGACACGCACGCCATCCAAGATACCATCAATCTCCGCGAGCGTCTGCTGGACGTAGGCTGGGCTTGAGCCTTGAATCAGTGGGAACTCTATGTAAATCAAGATGAGTACGCCCGGCGCGACTTGAAAGAGAATGTGCCGCTGGAAACTTCGCTGCGTGTCGCCGAAGTACATGAACGCGGCGCGAGAGCCATGAAACGTGCCATGCGCGATGACCATGCCCAGCGCGCCGAAGCCCAAGCGTGTGGTGTCGTCGTAGTCGTCGGGCGAAGCGTCGTCCAGCACTAACACGAAATGGATAAACACATCGCTAGTCGCCGGCGTTTCGCCTCGCGATTCGGGAATGCCAGGCTCGTGTTTGTTCAACACGAAATCCATATTGGTCTGATCAACGTAGCGGCCATCATGTCCGAAGCCTGTTGGGATGGTCAGCCGTTTCCAACTCGGCGGATACATGATGGTGAGCACGGGCGGCCTGACGTTCGGATGCAGGTCGAGGATGGCGCGGTTAGTTTGCGTGATGCCCGTGCCCGTGTGCGTTAGCCAGCTCTGGCGGCTGAACGACGAGCCGCAGGGGAACACGACGGGCAGTCCTGGCGTGCGCGTCAGCCAGTAGGGAAGCGGCGTGGGCGTCGCGGTCGGCATGGGAGCGCGCGCTGACCAGCACACAGGCGTGAGCAGCGCGTTGGGATTTATCGTCGGTTGAGGTGTGATCGGCTTTGCCAGCGGCGATAGTTCAAGCCAGTTGCTATAATTGAGAAAATCGCCGCCGCGTGTGAATCCCACTTGAATCAACGGCGGAACGCCATCGGTCAGGACTCGGCTGCGGTCTTCCCAGCGAAAGAAATACGCGACGCTCTCTGTCGTGGTCGGGCTGCGCGTATGGTTGGGCGTGAGCGCGTCGAGGTTCGGCCCGCCCGCGCAGCGCGCAATGAACGCGCGCGCCATTGCTTCAAGTTGCGCGGGCGTGTAGCGCGGCGTCAGATCGGGCGTGGGTGCCACGCCAGCGCGCGGCAGATCGCCGCCGGGCCCAATAGATTCCACCGCGCTGGTCTGTGTGTATACATGCGCGTAATAGCGACCCACCTCATACACGTCATAAGCAACTTCAGGATAGCGGCTGTTGCGCACAGTCAGCGAGTACCTGGGCAGCAGGTCAGGCTGCGCGAGGCACGCGCGGATGTTGGCAATAGCGGCGTCGCGGCGGTTAAGTGTGCTGATGCTGGTTGGTGTGCCTGTCGGCGGCGCGCTGGGTCTCGGCGTCTGGCTGGCGATTGCGGTCGGCGCATTCGTCGTCGCCGATGGTCGTGCCTCAGTCGGGGTTGGCCCTGTCGCCGCAAACGGCGATGTGCTCAGCGCGCTGAAAAACACGAAAGATAAAACGGCCAGCAGCAGTGTTGCAAGCACAGTCAGCCAACGCTTGAGGGATGTTCTGTTCATCTGACCACTCCACTCCAGTAACCACTCCAACCATTTGGTCTTGGCACACTCATGGCGTTACTGTCGCTGGCGGCGGCGCAGGCAGCGCACAGTCGCGCACGATGGTCAGATTGATATCCGTGCTGTTGGCGACGTACACGCGGTCGCCCAGCACGGCCAGCGCGATTGGCTCTGCGCTCACTTTCAACGAGCCAACACGACCGAGCGTGCGGGTGTCAATCACATCCACGCTGTTGTCGGCGGCGTTCGACAGTCCCGCGAAATTCAGATACGAGATGAACAGGTGATGCGTATTCGTGTTCAGCGCGAGCGCGGTCACGTGTGTGGACACATTGAGTGACGCGAGCAGATTCAACGACAGCGCATCGCGCACTTGCAAGACAAATGGCGTGCGCGTGGCGGGGCCCACCTGTTCAGTCGTGGCGTACACTCGTTGCGCTGGCTCATCCAACAGCACGCCGGCTGCGTGTGCCAATTCACGCAACTCACGGCCAATTTCAATCAGGGCGCGCGTGCTCGCATTCTTCTCGCGCAACTGGATTACCGTCGCGCCGCCCGCAATCGCCGCGCGCACCACTTCGTTATGCGAGCGGCCGCGCGACAGTGCCGCATCGGTGAGCACATGGAACGACAAGTTCATAGGCTATGCTTTCCTTGTGAATCGCGACAGGATGACGTGCAGCACGAATGCAGCGATGAAGCTGGGGATTGAACCACCGAGCGCACCTAAGCTCGGTGGTGCGATATTCGTCCAGTCGGCCCAATAGGCGCTCAAAAACGTGGGATTAGTCAACTGAAACACGAGCACGCCGACCAGCCAGGCTGCAATCGCCCATCCTTTGACATTTGTCGGCGCACTGTATAACTCCGCATGTGGGTAGCGCCGCCCGCGCACGATGAAGTAGTCTGCGAGCAACACGCCGAATAGCGGCACAAAAAATGAACCCAGCAACAGTAAGAAATTTTCGTACTGTGTCACATCCAAGATCAGTGCGATGGCGAGCGACAGGATCCCCATCACCACGATCAACACGCTCTGACGGAGTTGCGGGAAAATGTTTTGCGTCGAAACGGCCGCCGAGTACAGGTCAGCCCATGCGTTGTCGGTCTCATCAACGAGTAGGATGACGAGTGCGAGTGCACCCGCCGTGAGCGCAATCGCGCTGGCGAATTCTTTCGGCTCCTGATTAAGCTGCGAGGTCAACAGAATCAACGCGCCGAGCGCGAAGAACCAGACATTGGTGATGAAGTAACCGATAAAAGTACCCCACGCCGCGCCGCGTGCTGTGCGCGCGAAGCGATTGTAATCGGCGACGAGTGGCATCCACGATACGGGCAATGAAATCACAATATCGACGGCAACCCAGAACGGCAACTCGCCGGTGCCTGCCTTTTGCCACAGCGTCGCGATATCGTTCGAACTGAACATGCGATAGGTCAACCACAGTGTTGTCGCGAGCATCACCCACACCGCCACTTTTGAGAGCCACTGGCGGATCACCAGCATGGGGCCACCAACGCCCATCAGGATCACTATAGCGGCTGAGATCACTGCCCACAAGGGATAACTATTCACGCCAAATAGTGACTGACTGATGGCGTTGGCAGCACTGGCCATGATGACGATCTCGAATATCGTCCAGCCGATCAACTGCAGAATGTTGAGCAGTGTCGGCAGGTATGAGCCGCGCAGTCCAAGCGCTGGACGCAGCAACACCATGGTTGGCGCGCCGATGTTGCTGCCGATCACACCCGCAACGGCCAATAAGGCACAGCCGATCGCTGAGCCGATGACGATTGCAGCTATCGCTTGCGCTAGACCCAAGGCTGGCACGAGAAAACTACCAGCCAGCAACACCAATAAGCCGATGCTGAGATCACCCTATAACACCGCGAAGTCAAGAAAGCCGAGTTTGCGTTCGGTCAGTGGCACAGGCTCGATGCCCCACTCCGATGGGGTGTGAAGTTTGAAGCCCATGCGCTCGCTCCGTTCAGTCATCACTGTCATGCTTTCCTCCTCATTCAGAAAATAAGAATGCCACCTGACTGGGTGGCGGTAAAAGCACAATCGTCGTCTCCCTTCGCTGGCATGATCCAGATCAGGTTCAATGGGTCGGTGGCTTTGGCCACCCTCTCAGCCCGCAATGCTCGGACTCCCCAATAGGCTCAACTACATCGTTGCGGTGCTTAGCATATAGCAGCAGAAACATCAGGTCAAGTTTTGTTTATCGTTTGTTCCAGTCAATGATGGGTGTTTTAATTCAATTGATTTGGTCTTACCGGTTCCTGTCTTAAATCAATCCAAATAAGACAAGCTTAAGAAAACGCAAAAACCCATTGGTCACAAACCAATGGGCTTCTATCGCCACATGCTTTGATCTGAGGCGCCACCCCCGTCTCTTTGTTCTTTGCAACGACCAGGTTCAGCGGCCCGCGCAACGGGTCCGCTGCAACGGTGGGGTTAGGCCACAAATATGAACTGCCACCGATCTATTCCACGATGCGCAGACCGCTCTATTCTTAGTCAAAGAGGTCTCTTGCCCGGATCTGAGTCCGCATCAGCATGGATTGATAAGGATTCCAGGTTGACATGGTGTAATTAATCTCTTGCAGTAGGGGGAACATGCCGACCTCTAGATGAGTTGAGTGGGCCACTCCAGCTTATCCGAATGTTGGCTCTTCCCCTACCTCAAATGGCTAAAGTCCAGTCGTGAGGAATACACATGGACGCGCGCGGACGGCATGGCGCAGGACGGTTCATCCCCACGCTCGTGGGGCAAAAACTCTCCCCAATTGCATACTGCTCATCGTGTTCTCGGCGGTGCTGCCATTTGATGCGCCGCCATCGAGGGTCGCGCACAATTCTGTGGGAAATGAGGCGTCTAATTCACGCGACATTGTACTCGACAAGTTCACCGGTCACCATAAACACCACGCGCTCACAGATGTTCGTCGCGCGGTCTGCGACGCGCTCCAGATTGTGCGCGACCCACAGCAGCCACGTCGCGCGGCTGATGGTTTGCGGGTCGTTGAGCATGAAGACAAGCAACTCACGATAGATTTGATCGTAGAGCGCGTCCACTTCGTCGTCTTCGGCGGCAACGCGCTTCGCCAGCGCGACATCGCCGCGCACGAACGCGTCGAGTGCCTCGTGCGTCATCGCCACGCCTTTGTCCGCCATGCGCGGGATGTCCACCAGCGGCTTGAGCAGAGGCTCGTCGCCCATCATCACGTTGATCTTCGCGATGCCTTGCGCGTGGTCTGCCATGCGCTCCAACTCGTTGGCGATGATGAGCGCGGCCGTGATCTTGCGCAAGTCGCGCGCCATCGGCTGCTGCCGCGCGATGATATCCACGCATGTGTCTTCAATCGCAAATCGCTTCTGATTGATGCGCGTATCGTCGGCAATGATTTGCTTGGCCAATGCCACGTTGCGCTCGCGCAGTGCTTCAACCGAACTTTGCACCGCTTGCTCGGTCATGCTGCCAAGCAGCAGAATCTCATCCTGCAAATGCTGTAACGCGCGCTCGAATGATTGGCGAACCATGGGACTCCTCGACAGTGGACGGCAGACAACAGACCACAGCAAGTTGCGGTCCACTGTCTGCTTACCCAAATCTCCCCGTGATGTAATCTTCGGTGCGCTTGTCTTTGGGATTGGTGAACATCCGCTTGGTGGGGCCAACTTCGATCAATTCGCCGATGCGCTCGGCACCCGCGAGCATGAACGCCGTCTGATCGGAGACACGCGCAGCCTGTTGCATGTTGTGCGTGACGATCACGATGGTGTACCGCTCGCACAGATTGCGCATCAAGTCTTCGATCTTGAGCGTTGCAATTGGATCGAGCGCGGAGCAGGGCTCGTCCATCAAAATGATCTCAGGCTCGACCGCAAGCGTGCGCGCAATGCACAAGCGCTGCTGCTGACCCCCGGAGAGTGACGCGCCCGACTCATGCAACTTGTCCTTCACTTCATCCCACAGTGCAGCCTGTCGCAGACTGCGCTCGACAATCTCATCCAGTGCCGATTTGTTAACACGCTTGCCGAGTTTGTAGCCCGCAATGACGTTGTCGTACACCGACATCATTGGGAAGGGGTTCGGCTTCTGAAAGACCATGCCGACGCGGCGGCGCACCAACACGGGGTCAACGGTCGGCGCGTAAATGTCCTGACCGTCGAGCAACACCTCGCCGCTAGCGCGCGCGCCGGGCACGACCTCGTGCATCCGATTCAGGCAGCGGATGAGCGTGGACTTGCCGCAGCCCGAGGGCCCGATAATGGCGAAGATAGTCTGCGTTGGAAAGTGCAGCGACACATCTCGGATCGCCTGAAAGCGACCGTACCACGCACTGAGCTGCTTCACATCCATCGCGCGTGGCAGCGGCGCGGCTTCGACGAGCGCTGACGCGGGCATGCCCGCGAGTTGTCGTGTCATCATTCGCTCATTTACCTCGCGCACTGAAGACGCGCGTCAACAAACTGAAGGCTCCAATCACCGCAATTAACAGTAGCGCGCCGCCCCACGCTTTCGTGTGCCAATCCTCGTATGGCGACACGGCGTAACTATAAATCTGAAGAGGCAGCGCAGCCATCGGCTGACGCAAATCCAAGTTGAAGAACTGATTGCCCAGCGTGGTCAAGAGCAGCGGTGCGGTCTCTCCACCGGCGCGCGCGAGTGCGAGCACCGTGCCCGTGACGATTCCCGCGCGCGCCGTCGGCAGCACGACGAATAGGATCGTGCGCCAGCGCCGCGTGCCCAATGCGTACGAGGCTTCACGCAGCGAGTCGGGCACCAGTCGAATCAGTTCTTCGGTGGTGCGCGTCACGATCGGGATTACGAGGATCGCGAGCGCGACCGCGCCGGCCAGCCCGGAGAAATTGCCGACGACTTGCCGCACCAGCCATGCCCACACGAACACGCCGACCACAATCGAAGGCACGCCCGCCAGCAAATCCACCACGAAGCGGATGAGCGACGCCAGCATGCCGCGTCCGTACTCGGCAAGGTAAATCGCCGTCGCAATGCCGAGCGGAACCCCGATCAGGCCAGCCACCCCAAGCATGGTGAGCGTGCCGAGTAGTGCAGGTGCGACACCGCCGCCGACCTCCCCGTAGGGCAAGGGGCGCTCGGTGAAGAAGGCTAGATTGAGCGCGGGCAAGCCCTGAATAGTGACATAGACGAGGATCGCAAGCAGCACGCTCGCCGCAAGCAGCGCGCACAACGTGAGCAGCAGCGTCATCGCGCCGTTTATCAGCATGCGCCGAGAGAGGCTTGCCTGCGAGAGCGACGTGTTCACAAGCGTGCGCCTTTCGGTCCACGACTGACGCGCGCAATAAGCAAGCGAGCGAGCACGTTCATCGTCATCGCCACGAGCAGCAGCACCAGCGCCAACTCGACGATGGCGCTGAAGTACACCGCCTTATCGGCTTCGGTGAACTGATTGGCAATCGCGCTCGCGATGGTGTAGCCCGGCGTGAACAGCGACGGGCTGATCTTGCTCGAACTGTTGCCGATCACCATGGTCACCGCCATCGTCTCGCCGAGCGCACGCGCGAGGCCGAGCAGCGACGCAGCAAGAATGCCCGGCCGCGCATAGGGCAGCACGACATGCTGAATCGTTTCCCAAGGCGTCGCGCCGAGACTTAGCATCCCTTCACGTTGCGCTTGCGGCACGGCTTGCAGCACCGCACGCGCGATGGACAGGATCGTCGGCAGGATCATGATCGCGAGGATGATGCCGGCGATGAGGAAGTCGCGCCCGATAGTCGGACCTTCGACCAAGGCGCTCACGACGGGAATCGGCGCGAGCAAATTCTTGAGCAGCGGCTCGACGCTGCCGCGCATGATGGGCGCGAGCACGAACAAGCCCCACAGTCCATAGATGATGGACGGAATCGCGGCAAGCAATTCAATCATGAACGCGAGCGGTTCACGCAGCCAAGCGGGCGCATACTCGCTCAGAAACAATGCCGCGCCGAGCGCAATCGGCAGCGCGACGATCAGCGCGATGAGCGACGTGAAGACGGTGCCAAAGATGAACGGCGCCGCGCCGAACTGCTCGAACACCGGATCCCACATGCTGTCCAGCAGAAAGTGGAACCCATAGCGCACGATGGCGAGACTCGCGTTGAGGAGCAGCAGGGCGACGATGCCGATCATCAATGCGAGTGGCACCAGCGCGAGTGCGCGCACGACAAATTCGAACCCGCTGTCCAGCGTGAACTGACGTGCGCGCAGACGTGGACGATGTCCATGCGTGATCAGGTTGCGCGGAGAGGCTTGCAATTGGCTCATCCGATCCGTGATAGGCAAACCAGCAAGACACGAGAGGCTCTTGATGGCTCTGTGCTTTGCATGTATTACTTGCCCGGAAATGCGGGTGTGCCGTTTACGCCGATGGACATGATCTTCGCTTCGTCTTTCTTGACGATTGCATCGGGCAGCGGCGCGTATGCGAGATTGCCGCTGAACTTCTGCCCATCGTGCGTTGCCCACCACAACAAGCGCGTGAGCGCAATCGCCTTCGCCTTATCCGTCTGATTCTGATAGACAATGATCCACGTGAACGTCGAAATCGGATAGACCTTATCACCAGCCGCATTCACGATGGACACGCGAAGGTCTTCTGGCACCCGCTCCGCCATCGCTGCTGCGGATGCGGTGACGCCGTCCAGACTCGGCGTTACCCACTTGCCCGCTTTGTTCTTCACGTCTGCAACGCCTAGCTTGTTCTGCGTGGCGTAAATCAATTCGACGTAGCCGATTGCATACGGGCTCTGCTTCACTTCGCCCGCGATACCTTCGTTGCCCTTCGCGCCCAGACCCGTGGGCCAGTTCACCGAGGTGCCTTTGCCAACTTTGCTCTTCCACGCATCGCTCACCGCCGAGAGGTAGTCCGTGAACGCGAACGACGTGCCGCTGCCGTCGGAGCGATGCACGACGACGATGTCTTTGCCCACGTTCTTCAAATCCGGATTGTCGGCGACGAGCTTCGCGTCATTCCATTTTTTGATGTCGCCCAGGAAGATGCCCGCAATCGTCTCGCCCGTCAGCTGGATCGGCGACTTGGCTTCGGGCACATTATAGGTGAGCACGATCGCGCCGAGTGTCATCGGAATGTGCAGCACGGCGCTTTTGGCGGCTTGCAGTTGCTCGTCGGTCATCGGTCCATCGGTCGCACCGAAGTCCACCGTCGCGTCCTGCAAGCCTTTGATGCCGCCGCCCGAGCCGATGGACTGATAGTTCACCTTCACACTCGTGACCTTCTCGTACTCGTTGAACCATTTGGTGTACAAGACGGCCGGGAATGTCGCGCCCGCGCCGTTCAACGTTTTTGCCTCGCCAGCAAACGGGCCGTTGATGACGACTGCGCCTTGCGTTGCGCTGCTCGTGCTGGTCGACGCTTGCGGCACACTCGTTGTGGCGGGCGCGCTCGTCGGCTTGGGCGCGTCGCTGGGACTGCACGAGACGATCGGCATTAGCAGAGACACGAACAAAACAAATTGCCTCAACATCGTTTTTCCTCCATCGTGCCTCATCACCTTAAGTCGCAATCACGTTCAAGTGCTGTAACCGGATGAACTGCCGCGCTTGGTCGTCCGCCGTCACGACCGCGAGATCGGTCTCAGCGCCGCGCTTGAGGATGAAATAGTAGCCGTCGCGCGTGTCCTCTGCCGTGAACCATATCCTGCGGCCATAGACGGGCGACTGCACGCGCCAGCCATGCTCCAGCGCACGCAGCAGATGCTCAAGCGGCGCGGTGGGTTCAGGCGTGGTCATCGGCAGTTGCGCGGGCACCTGTGTCACAAATTGAGTATGGACGCGCAATGTAATTGCAGCGTGAAGGTTGTGTAAAAGGTTTGTAAATTCTCTGGATCGAGGTGAAACGTGTGTGGATGGCGCGCACGGCACGCGGTCGGTATTCGACCTCCGCCATAAGAGGCCCGAGCAGGCTGCGGCTGTCATTTATCCCACGGACGCGCGAAGCAAAGCGAAGAGGTAGAAGAGAATCGTCGCCTCAGTCAGACTTCAGAACCGCTTGGAGCAGATGCGCGCCGTCACGCAATTGCTTTGCGCTGAAGCCGGCGTAGCCCAATACCAAACCATGGCGACGCAGCGGCGCGAGCGCGTATTGCGAGAGCGCGGGCGCTTCGATGCCTCGCTGTCGCAAACGCTTCGAGAGCAGTTTGTCATTGACGCCGTGGGGCAGCCATGCGAGCAGATGCATACCGGCTGCGTCGCCGTTAATTTCCAGCGTGTCGCCCAACTCTCGCTCAATCGCCTCGATGAGCAAAGTGCGCCGCTCAGCGTACAGCGTGCGCATGTGACGGATATGCCGCGCGAAGTGTCCCTCGTTCATGAAGTCCGCAACAACCGCTTGTTCCACCAGCGGCGAATGGCGGTCTGCCAGCGCACGTGCGGACACGAACGTCTCGACCAATTGCGGCGGCACGACCATATAGCCCAAGCGCAATGACGGCAGCAGCACTTCGCTGAACGTGCCGACGTAGATGACGCGCCCGACACGATCGAGTCCTTGTAGTGCAGCTAAAGGGCGACCGACGAAGCGGTACTCGCTGTCGTAGTCATCTTCGATAATCCACGCGCCCGTGCGCGCGGCCCAGTCCAACAGCGCAAGCCGACGCGCGAGGCTCATGCTCACGCCGAGCGGAAACTGATGTGACGGCGAGACGTACACCATGCGCGCATCCGGCGCGCGAGACATACCGGCGCGTACGTCTAAGCCTTGCGCGTCAACGGGCACCGGCACGAGCCGCGCGCCCACGCCGACGAACACAGCGCGCGCGCCGAGATAACCCGGCTCTTCAATCCACAGCGCATCGTCACGGTCGAGCAGTATGCGCGCTGCCAGATCAATCGCCTGCTGCGAGCCAGCGACGACGATGACTTGTTCGGGAGCACACTGCACACCTCGCGCCGACGCGAGGTAGTTGGCGATGGCTTCGCGTAACGGGGTGTAGCCGGCCGCGTCGCCGTATCCCAGCAGATCGGACGAAGCCTGCCGCCAGCGGCGCGCACTCAGGCGCGCCCACACGTCGCGCGGAAAACGATCGAGCGCGGGCAGACTGGGACGAAACGCGCGCGCTTCGCTCGCGTCCGTTTGAGTGCCGTCGGCACTGGCCGTGATCAGCCGACCTCGCGTGGACAGCATGCGCGTGTGCGGAACGGTGCGCACGGGGCGTGGCAAACGCCGGCGCAGGTGCAGCATCTCATCGGGCAAAGTCTGCGCCACAAAAGTGCCGCTGCCAACTTTGCCCGCAATGTAACCCTCCGCGGTCAGTTGTTCGAAGGCATTGACGACCGTGTTGCGCGACACGCTCAAGTCGTCCGCTAAGGCGCGTGAGGGCGGCAGGCGCAGCCCAGCCGCCAATCGTCGCGCAAGGATGGCGTCGCGCATCTGGTCGTAGAGTTGGCGATAGAGCGGTGTCGCCGCCGACGCGTCCAACTCAAGCGCCGCGAGTGAGATGAAAGAAGAATGCTTGGTCATAGCGTGAAAAATTGGTATGCTCAATTTAACGCAAAATGGCTCTTGTGTCCATGCCAATTTTTGATAGACTGAGATGGTCATATTCAGCACAGGAGGAACCATGTCGAACGGATCGAACGGTCACAAGACGACCGGTACTTGGACGGTCAAGGCAGGATTAGCGCAGATGCTCAAGGGCGGCGTCATCATGGACGTGACGAACGCCGATCAGGCGAAGATTGCCGAAGATGCGGGCGCGTGCGCGGTGATGGCACTGGAGCGCGTGCCGTCGGATATCCGCAAGCAGGGCGGCGTGGCGCGCATGAGCGATCCCGAGAAGATCGTCGAGATTATCAACGCGGTCAGCATTCCCGTCATGGCGAAGTGTCGCATCGGTCACTTCGTTGAAGCGCAGGTGCTGGAGGCGCTCGGCGTGGACTACATTGACGAATCGGAAGTACTCACGCCCGCCGACGAAGAACATCACGTCAACAAGCACGACTTCAAAGTGCCGTTCGTGTGCGGCTGCCGCAATCTGGGCGAAGCGCTGCGGCGCATTGGCGAAGGCGCGGCGATGATCCGCACCAAAGGCGAAGCGGGCACGGGCGACGTCGTCGAAGCCGTGCGGCATGCGCGTGCGGTGCTAGGCGAGATTCGCCGCCTGCAATCCTCGCGGCCCGAAGAGTGGATGCACACGGCGAAAGAGCTAGGCGCGCCGTATGAGTTGGTCAAGCAAGTCGCAGAGACGGGCAAGTTGCCGGTCGTGAACTTCGCGGCGGGCGGCCTCGCGACGCCGGCTGATGCCGCGCTGATGATGCAGCTGGGCGTGGACGGCGTGTTCGTCGGCAGCGGCATCTTTAAGTCCGGCGATCCCGCCAAGCGCGCCAAAGCGATCGTGATGGCGACGACGCACTACAACAACCCCGCCATCGTTGCTGAGGTGAGCAAAGGGCTGGGCGAGCCGATGCTCGGCATCGCGGCGCGCACGATTGCGCAGACAGAGCAGCTGGCTGTGAGGGGCTGGTGAGTTAGCGCATAGCCGATGGCGAATGGCGCATTGCCACTCGCGATTCGCTATCTGCTATCGGCTAACCACCAATACGGAGTGGGCGTATGAAAATTGGCGTGCTGGCACTTCAAGGCGCGTTCCGCGAGCACGTGCAGATATTGAGGGGGTTGGGTGTGGATGCGCGTGAGGTGCGGCTGCCGAGCGAGATGCACGAGCTGGATGGCTTGATCATCCCCGGCGGCGAGAGCACGACGATGGGCAAGCTCGCGCGCGCGTACGGACTCATGGAGCCGATTCGCGAGTTTGTGCAAGCGGGCAAGCCTGTGTGGGGTACGTGCGCGGGCCTGATCGTACTCGCGAAAGACATTGGCGCCGAGGATGCGCATGTGGGCGTGATGGACGTGAAGCTGCGGCGCAACGCCTTCGGCCGGCAAGTGGATAGTTTTGAAACGGATCTGCACGTGCCCGCGCTCGGCGGCGAACCGTTTCACGCCGTCTTCATTCGCGCGCCACGGATCGAATGTGTTGGCGCGCACGTCGAAGTGCTGGCGCGTCTCGACGACGGCACAATTGTGGCTGCGCGCCAGCGCAATTTGCTCGTCACCAGTTTCCATCCCGAACTGACGAACGACCCGCGCTTCCATCGATTTTTTTGGGGCAGCGTGACTGTAGGGAGCGGCACATGAACACGTCAACCTCGGAAGATGAAAAGCGTGGGTGTGCCATCATAGAGAAGCTCACGGCTACTCAACTGATGGAAGTGTGAACAACATGATCGTGCCCTTGCCGAATTCGCTCTCCGCCGAGATGTGCCCGCCGTGCAGTTCGACGGTGTGCTTGGCGATGGCAAGCCCCAGCCCTGTGCCGCCGCCCGAACGCGCTTTGTCCGCTTTGTAAAAACGCTCGAAGATGCGCGGCACGTCGCCCGCACGAATCCCCACGCCCGTATCGGATACGCTCACCGTCACATGCTCGTCATGCTGCGACACGCGGCACGTGATCGTCCCGCCGCTTGGCGTGAATTTGATCGCGTTGTGAATCAGATTCAACAGCACCTGCTCGATGCGTGAAGCGTCCGCGCGCACTTTGGTCCGCGGCGCATCGCTCACACACAAGTCCACTGCGGCGCGCTCGGCTTGTGGCTGCAAGCGTTCCGTTGCACGCCGTACAATCGCGCTGATGTCCACCGTGCGCAGCACGAGCGGCGCACTGCCCGACTCGATTGCAGACAAGTCGAGCAAGTCGTCCACCAGTTTGGTCAGCTGATGCACTTCGTCGTCCATCTGTACGACGAAGCGGCGCGCGGCGGGCAGGTCTTCGAGTGCACCTTCGTTCAGCGTTTCGGTCAGCGCTTGTAACGAAGTAATTGGCGTGCGCAGTTCGTGCGAGATGTTACTGATGAAGTCGCGGCGAATCGTTTCGAGCCGTCGGATTTGCGTCAGGTCTTGCAAAATGACGAGAAAGGTTAATGGGCTTTCGGTTTGCAGCGGCGTGGCGACTATGCGCAGGAAACGCTGCGCACTGCTCTGCTCGATAAGGCGTGTCTGTTCCCGCGCCCTCGCCTGCGCTTCATGCAGACAGTCCGTCATCTCGTGATTGCGCGCCACTTGGGTGAAGGACTTGCCGACGGCATCAGCCGCGTTCGCATCTAACATTCGCTCGGCGGCGCCGTTCACTTGCAGCACATGATCGTATGCGTCCACCATCAGCAAGCCGTCCGCCATGTGCGCGAGGATGCTCGCCATGCGGGTCTGCTCCGCGCGCAGCGTGTCAATCATCTGGCTCAGATGCGCTGCCATTTCGTTCATGGTCGTGGCGAGCGCGGCTACTTCTTGCGGCGCCGACTCGCGCGCGCGCGCGCGCAGGTCGCCAGCGGCCAGCCGCTGCGCGACGCGGCTGAGGTGCGCGAGCGAATCCGTTGTTCGCTGCGCGATGATGACTGCGACGGCAACCGCTGCGAGCGCGACGAGCAGCCCCACGCCCAACATCGTGAGTGCGATCTGCGTGCGTGCTGCATCCACCGCGCGTAGCGGCACCGCTACGCGCACGACTGCGAGTATACTGCCGTCGCGCTGCGCCGTCGTCGCCACATACAGCAAATCATGTTTCAACGTATTGCTGAAGCGCACCGATTCGCCGTAGCCCGTCGCCATCGCTTGAATGAACTCTGGGCGGTTTGCGTGGTTCTCCATGTTGGCGGGCGATTCGTCGGAGTCACCGAGCACCAGACCGTCGCCCCGAATGATGGTGATGCGCGTCTGTGCATCGCGGCCCAACTGTTTGCTGAGCGCATCAATGCGCGCAGCGTTCCCGTCGGAGTCAAGCAGCGGCATGATGAGTTCAGTCACGAGGCGGGTGTCACTGGTCAAGCGCTCGCGCAAGTTTTGCAGGTACAAGTCCTCGGTCAGATTGACGAGCAGCGCGGCGAGCAGCAGCAGGGCTGTCGCGATGAGGATGACATACGCGAGGGCAAGGCGAGCGCGCAGCGTGTGAAACATCAGTCGAGGTCGAGCCGATAGCCGATGCCGCGCACGGTCACGATGTAACGCGGCGCGGCGGGATTGGCTTCTACCTTTTCACGCAGGCTGCGCACATGCACGTCCACCGTGCGCGTGTCGCCGGCGTAGGCGTAGCCCCACACGTTGTCGAGCAGCTGTTCGCGCGAGAGCGTGGTACCGTGGTGCCGCAACAAGCACTTGAGCAAGTCATATTCGAGCAGCGTGAGCGTGAGCGCGCGCTCATGCTTGCGAATTTCGTGACGCGCTTCGTCGAGGACGAATGCGCCGAACGTATGCACGGTTGGCTTGCTGGTTGGCTGGTGTGTGGGTCGGTTGCGTCTGAGCATCGCATTGATGCGCGCCAGCAACTCCTTCATGCTGAACGGCTTGGTGACGTAATCGTCCGCGCCAATCTCAAGTCCGAGAATTTTATCCGCTTCGCTCTTGCGCGCGGTCAGCATTAGGATTGGCACGGTCGAACCGCGCCGCAGCTGACGACAGACTTCCAGTCCATCCATCGTCGGCAGCAATAGATCAAGCACGACCAAATCGGGCGAGGCACTCTGCGCGACGCGCAAGCCCTGGGCGCCGTCGCTCTCGCTCAGCACCTCGTAGCCTTCGCGCCGCAGGTTGTAGCTGATCGTTTCTACCAACGCCGGCTCATCTTCAATCAACAGAATCTTGGCGGGCATAACAGGATTGTAACATCACTTCGCACAGACCCGCATTGGCTTCGTGCCCTGAGAGCCCGCATTGCTCTGTTGCGCCGAGCGCAACTCTAGATTACGATGCAACACAATGGATAAGCAAACGTCAGTTCGGGTTAAGGTGCAGGCAGCAGTAATTGAGCATTGAGCTGCAGCGATGGCTTTTTCGGTTGATAACAGTAAGCAATTAGCCCGCAGAGCACATTGACCAGAAAGTTGAATACACTGCGATGGCGTGTGTGCTCGATCTGCGAAATGTTCTTGAGCTGATCAATGATGGATTCGGCAATCGCGCGCTTGCGTAAGAGCAACTTATCCGCGAGCGGCATCGACTGATTGCCCATGTTGCGCCTGAGTTGGGTAATCAGCTGAATGCCGAAGGTAGACAGCAGTTGCTCACACAGCAACCGTGACAGGTAGCCCTTGTCGCCGAACAGTTTGCCAAACAAACGCCTGACGAGTTTCGGCACGGGTTTGTGGTCATCCACGTCGCCGGGCGTGAGCGCGATGTTCAGCAACTCGCCTCGGTCAAAGTGGTCTTTAGACCATTGAAGACCAGATGCAGTTTGAAGCCGTAGAACCAACCCAGTGAGCTCTTCCCGCGCGCGGCTAAGCCCGCAAAGACTTTGTGCATGTCCTGTGTCGTGCTCTTGCAGAGCGCGGCGCGGTGCAGCCGCGCCACACAGGATGCGTGAATACGACGGTTGTGGCAGACGGCCAGCGTCGTCGAGTCCACAAAGGAAATGCTCGTGCACGCACCACAGCAGACGCGCAAGTACACGCACAGTGGGATGAGCGTCTCTAGGATGAACTCGACAAAGCGCGTGTAGCTGACCAGAGCCGGAAACTCAGCCCGTAGATGCTGCAGGACGTGCTGCGTGTAGAACGCTTTGAAGTCTCGGTAGTGCGACTGATGAAAGTGGATCAGGATGGTCATCACTTCGCTCAGGCTCAAACCGCGTGTTCGACGCCGCAACCGCAAGCCACTGGCCAGTTGCTCGCGTTGCCAGTGCGGCACAAACGATTGGCAGCAATCATCGACATGGCAGAACAATTCGAGTAAACTCATCACTGGACTCCTCAGCACGTGGTTGAGTGGACATCTCTATCTTACCTGCTTCGGAGTCCTTTGTTTATCCCGAACTGATGCTCTGTTGCAGAGATGGTCTGGTCATGTTAAAACACCCGCATGGCAAACCGAGAGAGTCGTTATGTGGACGTCGCACGTCTGGCGTATGCGGTCACGAAAGCCAACTTGCCGTCCTACACACATCCCAAGAGCCCGCACCACTATCAATGGCCGCAACTGGCGGCATGTGTACTGCTGATGTTCTATTTGCGACTGAGCTATCGGGATATGGAAGATGGGCTGCTCGCGAGTGACCGCGCATGTCAAGCCTTCGGGCTAACTCAAGTACCTGACCATACGACCTTGTGTCGTGCGTTCCACAAACTGGGTCGGATGAAACTGCGAGCCATGGAACGCCAGTTGTTGGAGCACCTCGAACTCAATGAAGAGCTCATTGCTATAGACTCTACAGGCTTCCGACCTGATCACGCCAGTGCCTACTATTAATTGCATAGTGGCAAAGTCCGCCGCGAATGGGTCAAAGGTGCCTATGCGGTTGGCACGACCAGTCAATTGATTGTCGCATCGCGACAAGGGCACGGACGTAACAGCGATGGTGATTTTCTCAATGGTCTGCGTCGTGATGCGCGACGTTGCACCTGTGGTCCTTTTATCCTTGTCGCTGATGCTGGTTTCGATGGCTCAACCGTTCGTGAGGGTGATATCATTCCGCCTGTGCGTCGGCATGGCACGCTCATCGCGCCTGAGCGTCAAGCACGAGTGGAATTAGTCTCACAAGCACGGCTTGAAGGTCTCTATGGTCAACGCTGGAAATGTGAAACCGTCCACTCTGTTATTAAGCGCAATTTTGGTGACACGGTGCGTTTACGTAAGCGCTCTGTCCAGCGCCGTGAGCCCATCGTGTTGAGTCTGATCTACAACCTTCATGTTTGTTGATGGCGTGCTACTGCACGCATGTTCGCAACAGAGGACGAACTGACGTTATTTAGAATTCCTAACAGAATGAGCTTACAGCAAGCGCCAACAAATCAAGGCACTCGCCAGAGACATGAAGGCTTGATGCATTTCTGGTCGCCGTTCGTAACGACCGCGCAAGCGGCGGAATTGATGCAACCAAAACAAGGTTCGTTCGACCACCTAGCGATAGACACCCAAGCCACTGCCGTGCGGCGTGTGGCGCTGTGCCAAGAGCGGCTTAATGCCCAGCGCTCGCAGCCACGCGCGATGCGGCTGGGAGTCATAGGCCCGATCGCCTTGCACGCGTTGCGGTCGTCGCTTGGGTCGTCCGCGTCTGCCGTGCACTGCTGGAATGGCCTCCACCAAAGGCTGGAGTTGCGTCACATCATGCGCGTTCGCACCCGTCAGGATGGTCGCCAGCGTCACGCCGCGTGCGTCGGTGATCAGATGATGTTTGCTGCCCGCTTTGCCTTTGGGAGTGATTCGCACGCTGAGCTTGCCTTGGCACGCGACCAATGCTTTCGTCCATTCGAAGCGCATGAAGGCTTACAAGCGATACAGGCTGTTCAGCCGTCTCGACGGAATGCTATCACTCCTCAACTGGAATAGGGAGGCGTACCCCCTAAATGGGAAAGCATACGGAAGGAAAGTGGAAGCGTGCGTTGTGGGGGAATTGCCGTGACTGCTTTGACCGTCATATAATGTGCGACAAAGCGAGTGCCCGTATTGACTAATTTCAGTTCTCCTATTCTGCCCAAAGACCTGTTCCTGCTTGATCCGGATGTGGCCTTCCTGAACCATGGCTCCTTCGGCGCCACGCCGCGACCGGTGTTCGAGAAATACCAGTGGTGGCAGCGGGAATTGGAATGGCAACCGGTCGAGTTCCTCAGCAGCACGCGGCGGTTTAATGATCTCATGCGCGAGGCGCGTGCGACGCTGGCAGCCTATCTGCACACCGAGGCGGACAACCTCGTGTACGTACCGAATGCAACGACCGCCATCAACATTGTTGCGCGTAGCCTCAGCTTCGAGCCCGGTGATGAGGTCTTAACCACCAACCATGAATATGGCGCCATGGATCGCACCTGGCGTTTCATTGCCAAGAAGAATGGAGTAGGCTTACGACAGCAACCGCTACTG
>JBBPZQ010000103.1:0-106451 GCA_038198935.1 Anaerolineae bacterium | reverse complement strand
TGTCGTGGCTCACACCGTCCAGATGCTCCGCTAGATGCGTGCCTGTGAAGTTGGCGACCGTACTGATGAGATACTCGACATATTGAAGTTTGGTAATCATGGCCGCATCTTACCATGCGGCTTGCTTAAGCGAAAGTCCTGTTGACACGCGCCTATCAGAGTGCGTATCCTAAGGCAAATTTTTTGATGTCGTGTATCAAGGCATCGCAGCAAGAACTGTCTTTTGTGCGACCCCCGAAGGAGGGACGGCGTATGATGAAAAAACAGCTTCCATTCTGATATTGAGTCTGCTCGCGACGTTGTGGTTGTCTGCGTGCAGCGCGGCTGCGACAACCGCGCCAGCGGGCACCGCCGCACCGGCGGCAGTGGTCGCGCCGCAAAAAGGAGGCACACTGGTGGTGGGACTGGCGTCGGAACCGCCGAATCAAAAGAAATTACGATTGTGAAGATAGCCTGGACGGGCGTGCCGCGCTTCTGGGCGTTGAATGTGACGAAGGCGCCGACCGACGATTTGAAAGTGCGTCAGGCGATCAATTACGCCGTCAACAAAGACGCGATCATCAACACGATTTACAAGGGCATCGGCACCAAGGGCTTCGCGCCGATGACCGCGCTCAGGCACTTACGAACGCTGCTGCTTGCACTCGGTGGATGAACTGCTGGGACAAGGCGGCAATCCACCGCGTTACCCCAGCGTAGATTTTCATGACGAACAGGAGAATTGAACCATGCCAAAAGCCAGGAAGCAACTCCCTAAATCGCCGACCGGCATCCAAGGGCTGGATGAAATCACCGGCGGCGGATTGCCCAAAGGCAGACCGACGTTGATCTGTGGCAGCACGGGCTGTGGCAAGACTCTGCTCGCCATGGAATTTCTGGTGCGCGGCGCAATGGAATACAACGAGCCGGGTGTCTTTATGGCTTTCGAAGAGGCTGGCAGAGACCTGACCCAAAACGTCGCCTCGCTCGGTTTCGACTTGAAAGAGCTGATTGCGCGCAAAAAGATCGTGCTGGATTATGTTTACAGCGATGACGGTGTAAATATAGATGCCGGTGATTACGATCTGGAAGGATTGTTCATCCGCTTGGGGCATGCGATTGACTCGATCGGCGCAAAGCGCGTTGTGCTGGATACGATCGAGACACTCTTCGCTACCTTACCGAATCCCCTGATCCTGCGCGTGGAACTGCATCGCATGTTTCGCTGGCTGAAAGACAAAGGGGTGACCGCCATCATCACCGGCGAACGCGGCGAAGGGACGCTCACACGCCAGGGGTTGGAAGAGTACGTCTCCGACTGCGTCATCTTGCTCGACCATCGCGTGAGCGAACAGGTCTCTTCGCGGCGATTACGGGTGGTCAAGTATCGTGGCTCGACGCACGGCACGAACGAGTATCCATTTCTGATTGACGAAGATGGCATTTCGGTGCTGCCCATCACGTCGCTGAGTTTGCGCCAGACCGCCTCTACCCAACGCATTTCCACGGGCGTTCAGCGCCTCGACACCATGCTGGGTGGCGCCGGCTATTACCGCGGTAGTAGCATCCTGATCTCTGGTATAGCGGGCAGCGGTAAGTCCAGCCTCGCCGCGCACTTTGCCGAGGCTCCCTGTCGTCGCGGCGAGCGCGCCCTCTATTTTTCCTTCGAGGAATCTCCCAGTCAGATCATGCGCAACATGCGTTCCATCGGGATTGACCTGTCGCCGTGGGTGCAAAAGGAGCTGTTGCAGTTTCACGCGACCCGCCCCGCGTTTACAGGCTTGGAAATGCACCTGACCAGAATGCACAAGGCGATCAACGCTTTCAAACCGTCGGTCGTGATTGTGGACCCGCTGAACAGTTTCGTCATCGGGAGCAATCAGACCGAAGTCACATCAATGTTGATGCGACTGGTCGATTTCCTGAAGACGGGCCAGATCACCGGCTTGTTCACTAATCTAACTTCGGGCGGAGGCGTGCTCGAGCAATCCGGCGTTGCGATTTCATCCCTGATTGACACCTGGCTGTTACTGCGCGAGATCGAAATCGGCGGCGAGCGCAATCGCGGTTTGATCATCCTGAAATCGCGCGGCATGGCGCACTCCAATCAGATTCGCGAGTTCGTGCTGACCGATCATGGCGTAGAATTGCACGAAGTGTATGTCGGTCCGGGCGGTGTGCTAACCGGCTCGGCGCGGCTGGCGCAAGAGGCGCAAGAGAAAGCCAAGAAGTTGACACGCCAACAGGATACTGAGCGCAGAGGAATCGAACTGGCACACAAACGCACGGTGCTGGAAGCGCAGGTCGCTGCCCTGCGCGCCGAGTTTGAGGCGCAAGCAGCGGAATCGCTGGGCATCATCGGGCAAGAACAAGCGCAGGAAGCACAACTGGTGCAAGAACGGGTAGACATGGGACTGAGCCGCAAAGCGGATCGGAAAGCGAACAGAAGGAATCATCAATGAAAACGAAAGCCGCAAAACTTGCGAAACCAAAGTCCACGCCGCGCAAAGCCAAAACAACATCGAACCAAGGAATCATCAATGAAAACGAAAGCCGCAAAACTTGCGAAATCAAAGTCCACGCCGCGCAAAGCCAAAACAACATTGAACCGTTGTATGCTGCGGCTGTACATCGCCGGACAGTCGCCGAAATCCATAGCGGCTGTTAGCAACCTCACGAGAATCTGCGAAGTATATCTGGCAGGGCAGTACCAAATTCAGGTGATTGACCTGCTGGAAAACCCGCGCCTGGCGCGCGGCGACCAAATCCTTGCCATTCCAACTTTGGTGCGTAGTCTGCCTGCGCCGATACGCCGCATCATCGGCGATCTCTCGAATACGGAGCGCGTGCTGGTTGGGTTGGATTTGCAGAAGAAGTGAAACGTGGAGTGTGCTGCGTGATTCACGTTTTACGTTTCACACCAGGAATTGTCTATGCCCAGAAAACCAACACCCAAGCCCCCAAACCCTCTTGTCGCTGAAAACGCCGACCTGCGCGCGCGGCTGAGCGAAGCCGAAGAGATTTTGGGCGCGATTCGCAGTGGCGAGGTGGATGCGCTGATCGTTTCGGGTGAGGGCGACGAGCAGGTCTTTACGCTAAAGGAGGCGCGGGCGTTGCTGGCAGAAGCCAACCAATCGCGCGCTGCGCTGCTGAGCGTGATCGAAACCCAAATGCGCGCTGAAGAGTCACTCGCCGCCAGCGAGAATCGTTTCCGCGCGCTGGTCGAAAACAGTTCCGACGGGATTGTCGTGTTCAACGCCGCTGGAATAATTACCTATCGCAGTGCTGCCAACACGCGCATTCTCGGATACACGAACGACGAAGCGCTGAGTGGTACCGTAGTTGACCAGATTCATCCAGATGACCTGCCGCAGGTCAGAGACCAGTTTATCCAGTTGCTGAAGAAGCGTGTCAGCCACGTCAGCCTGCAATATCGTCACCGCCATGCAGATGGCTCGTGGCGCTGGCTACAGGGGGTCGCCACCAACCTGCTGGACGAGCCTAGCGTGCAGGGCATCGTCGCCAATTTCCGTGACATCAGCGAGCGCAAGCAGGATGAAACACAGATTCGCCGCAACGCCGCACGCGCCGAAGCGCTGGCGAATGCCGCGGCTCGCCTCAACGCGCAGCTCGATCTCAACGCGGTGTTGAAGGCGGTGTGCGAAGAAACCGCTCGCGCATTGAACGTTCAGGTCGTGGCGGTGAGCTTATACGACTCCGAGCGTGACCTGTTCTCCGTCGTGTCGTGTTGTGGCATCGCGCCTGAACACGTACAACGCTATCGGAAATTATATCAGCCAACGCCGCGCGCCTTCTACGAACAATCTCAGGAATCCATGGGTGCTATCTCCGTTGTGCCCGATATTCGAGGGCAACTTTCTCTACCCAATGTCAACCTGTTTGAGGCGCTGAACGGGCGCACGCTTATCCGCGCCAGCATGATGCGCGGCGCGCAACTGGTTGGCGTGCTGAACGTGCTCACCACCGGCGAAGTGCGCGAGTTCACTGCCGACGAACTGGCGCTGTTACAAGCCCTGGCGAATCAGGGGGTGCAAGCCATCGCGAATGCGCGCCTGCTCAGGCAAAGCGAGCGCCGTGCCGACGAATTTGCGGGATTGTACGACACCGCGCAAGCACTAAGCGCGCTGGGCAACCTGCCGGATTTGCTGCAAAAAATTATCACGCGGGCGATGGCGCTGCTCAACGTGCCGAGCGGCACCCTGTATCTTTACGATGCCGCGCGCGCTGAGCTCGAACTTGTCTTCGCCAAAGGCTTGAGCATGCCAATCGGCACAAGGCTGAAAGTAGGCGAAGGCATGGCGGGACGTGTCGCACAAACGCGGCAACCCCTGAGCGTGGACGACTATCAAGCCTGGGAACATCGCGCGCCACAGTTTGCAGACGTTTCCGTCAGCGCCATTCTTGAAGTACCGATGTTCTATGGCGGTGAGTTGATAGGCGTGCTGGCTGTCCACGAGCTGGGCGAGACTCGGCGCAAGTTTAGCGAACAAGAGGTGCGGCTGCTCTCGCTGTTCGCCGGGCAAGCCGCGGGCGCAGTACACAACGCAAGACTATTAGAAGAAACGCGCACACACGCCGCGCAACTCACGCTGTTGTATGAGGCGGGGCTGGCGCTCCATAGCACGCTCGAACAGGGCGCGCAATTGGAGTTGCTGTTCAACATCGCCGTCAAGGCGCTGAATGCCGACCGCATCGAGTTCTTCCAATATGATGCTGCCCGCAACGAATTCAGTCTTAGGCTGGGGAGCGGCCATCCACCTGAAGTGCGGGCAGCACTATCCACCCTGCGCTTCGCCGCCGACCACGAACGTGGACTGGTGAACTGGGTCGGTCGCGAGCGCAAGCCGCTCAATCTGCCGGATGTGTCCACTGATCCGCGGCATATCACAGTGGACACGACGATTCATTCTGAATTATGGGTGCCGGTCGAACACGAACAGCGGCTGTTGGGTGTGATGGGCGTGCTCAGCACTCGCCTCCATGCGTTCACGATGCAGGATGAGCAATTGCTGGTGCTGTTTGCCAATCAGGCGGCGGGGGCGATGGCGAACGCGCAGCACTTTCAAGCCACGCAGCAACAGCTCGCGGAATTGGAAGCGTTGAATCGGATTTCAACCGCGCTGCGCATGGCACAGACTCTCGACGAGATGCACCCGCTTCTACTGGACGCAACACTAGCGGTCTTCCACACGACGGCTGGCAGTCTCTGGCTATACGATCCCGCCACGCAGCAATTGCGCCGCACGGTGGCGCGCGGCTGGGTCTCGCAGATTGAAGAAAGGCAGCAGCCCAACGAGGGTATAATGGGACACGTCTTCACGACGGGCGAGCCGTACCTAGCGCAGGACGCCAGCACTGATGCGCGCGTATCCCAAGCCTCGCGCTCTGTCATTCCAGGTAAATGGGCGGCTTTGGTTGTGCCCATTCGCGTCGAGGCAGAGACTATCGGCACGCTATCTATTTCGATTCCTTCGCCGCGCACATTCAGCCCGACCGCTGTCGGACTACTGACCACCATCGCCGAGATCGCCGGCGGCACCATTCATCGTATGCGGTTACACCAGCAGACCGAGCAGAGCTTACAACGACTGACGGCCATGCGCAGCATTGACCTGGCCATTCTCAACAGCATGGACTTGCGGGTGACGCTCAGTATTTTACTCGGGCAGATTACAGACCGATTGCTGGTGGATGCCGTGGTGGTCATGCTGCTGAACCCACACTCACAGCGGCTGGAATTTGCCGCCGCACGCGGCTTGCGCAGCAGGGGCATCGAGCGTTCCAGTTTGCTGTTAGGCGAGGGTCTCGCCGGTCGCGCCGCGCTCGAAGGGCACACCATCAACATTCCCGATTTGAGTCAGGCGAGCCTTGCGAAATCGTACGTATCGCTCCTGACAAGTGAAAAGTTTGTTGCGTACGTTGGCGTGCCGCTGCTTGCCAAAGGGCAACTGAAAGGTGTGCTGGAGATTTATCATCGCGCACCGCTCACGCCCGACGCGGACTGGCTGGAGTTTCTGGAGACACTGGCCGGGCAGACCGCGCTCGCCATTGACAGTAGCCAGATATTGGAGCGATTGCAGAACTCTAATCAGAATCTGATACTTGCCTACGAGACGACGCTGGACGGCTGGTCGCGCGCGCTCGACCTGCGCGACAAAGAAACTGAGGGTCACACACAGCGCGTCACCGAGATGACCGTGCAGTTGGCGCGCACGCTCGGACTGAGCGCGTCCGAACTCGTGCACGTACGGCGCGGCGCGCTGCTGCACGACATCGGCAAAATGGGCGTGCCCGACGGCATTCTGCTGAAGCCGGGTCCGCTGACCGACGAGGAATGGGTGCGCATGAAGCAACACCCGACCTATGCCTTTGAGCTGCTCTCGCCGATTGCTTACCTGCGCGCGGCGCTGGACATCCCGTACTGTCATCACGAGACGTGGGACGGCACGGGCTATCCGCGCGGATTGAAGGCTGAGCAGATTCCGTTGGCGGCGCGCATCTTTGCGGTGATTGACGTGTGGGACGCGCTGCGCTCCGACCGACCGTATCGCGCCGCGTGGCCTGAAGAGCGCGCACGCGAATACATTCAGGCTCAAGCCGGTGCGCATTTTGACCCACAGGTCGTCGAAACATTTTTGAAAATGGACTTGGTGTAAGCGGATGCACTGCAATCGTCGGAGCGAAGTCGCACCTAACGGTTCATTCAAGAATAACGTGCCGCTAACCCGCGCGGGGGTTTGCTCATGCATCTGTAACATGGTTGTTGTGATTAAGGTGTAATGCTCAAGCACATGTTGAACTTCGCAGGGGCGAAGCATCTGCCGAATCATACTCTGTCGTTGCGTATCAACGTGCGGCAGATGCTTCGCCCCTACATGCTACGCTGTTCAACATCTCGTTGACTAATACAGTTGTTGTGATTAAGGGTAGCAGGGCAGCCGTGCTGCCCGTATCCGCCCAGCACGGCTGGGCTACTACCCGATGCACAATGTGCAGACGCCAGCGGTTTCAAACCGACGGCTAGCTATGCCCAAAACCCGCCGCGCGGGTTAGCGACTTCACAAGTCGGGCAGTTATTTTTTTGGACCCCAAGGATTGGCCGTATGAACAGACTCAAACGGTTTCAGAAATTCGATCTACTGATCGTCGCGGTCCCGCTGCTGGCCATCGCGGCGGTGTTGTATTCCATGGGTCTGATGTCGAATACAATGGATCAGGATCAGCCACTGGTCGGCATCACGGAAAACCTGAAGCTCAAGGTTGCGATCGCGCATCTGTGGTTTGAGGAAGCGATCAGCGGCGACGAGAGCATCAATCTGTCCACGCAGGTCTATGCCAACATTGACGAAGCGCTCGCGCTCGCGAATGCCATGCTCGATGGCGGGCAGACGAGCGGCGGAATGGTGCGCGCCATCGGCGAGGGCGCCGTGCGCGACCACCTGCTGCGGCTGCGCCAGAATTTGCAGGCGTGGCGAACCCTGACCGATCAGCGTTGGCGCGAACGAGCGACCAGCACCGTGGGCACTGAGATTGATCAGGCTTACGACGCAATGTTCGAGGGTATTCTGCGGCTGGCTGACGCGAACGACAAGGCGCTCGATCAGATCGTCGCGCAAGACCAGGCGATGCTGACACGCATCAACTTCGCGATCATTGGTCTGTTGCTTGTGCTGTTCGCGGGCATGAGCGTACTGGGGGGGGCGCAGCCAGCGTGCAGCACTGGTGCTGCGTGAAAGCGAGCAGCAGTTTCGCGAGTTCGCAGAAAATAATGATCAAGCCTATTGGATGTCCACGCCCGACCGCAAGCAAATGCTCTACGTCAGTCCGGCCTACCAGCGCATGTGGGGCGTCAGCGCCGACACGCTCTACGCACATTCCGAATCTTTCTTGGACGCCATCCATCCCGACGACCGCGAGCGCGTGCGACTGGCGCAGGCGAATAAACTACGCGGCGATTACGATGAAGACTATCGCGTGATCCACCGCGACGGCTCGCTCCACTGGGTGCATTCGCGCGCCTTTCCGATCCGCGACGCGCTCGGCGAGGTTTACCGCATCGCGGGTATCTTGGAGGACATCACAGAGCGCAAGCGTGCCGAAGACGAACTGAGGCAGAATGAGCAGAAACTGTCTGAGGCGCAGCAGATCGGCCCAGTTGGGCAGTTGGGAATGGGATGTGGTGGCCGACAAAGTGAGCTGGTCTGACCAACTGTACCGCATTTTTGGACTGGAGCCGCAGTCGTTTGGAGCGAACTATGCAGCGTATGCCAATACGCTCCACCCCGACGATCAAGCGTGGGTGCAGCAAGCCATCGGCAAGGCGCTCGCCGAAAGAAGCTCATTCGCACACGACTGCCGCATCGTCCATCCGGATGGCACGGTGCGCGCGGCTCATGCGCAGGGTCGCGTCATCGTGGACGATCAGGGGCAGCCGCTCAAGATGGTGGGTATCGCGCAGGACATCACCGAGCGCAAACAGGTCGAGGAGGCGTTGCGACAAAGCGAGGAGAAATATCGCATCATCCTGGAGAGCATGGAAGACGGCTATTACGAAACCGATCAGCGCGGGCACTTCACGTTCTTCAACGACGCGTTTGTCCGAAACTTTGGCTACACCAAAGCGGAGGCGCTGGGCCTCAGCTATCGTCAGGTGACGGATGGTCAGCACGCGCGCAAATTGTTTCAAGCGTTAACGCAGGTGTACCGCACGGGACAAACGATCAAAACGCTCGGCTGGGAGGTCATCGTCAAGGATGGCACACGCCGCTCCGTCGAAGGTTCGCTCTCGCTGATGCGCAATCAACAAGGCGAACCGCTGGGCTTCCGCGGCCTGGTGCGCGACGTCACAGAGCGCAAACGCGCCGAGCAACGGCTGCAAGAGAGCGAAGCAAAGCTGATCGAAGCCCAGCAGCTCGCGCAGATCGGCAGTTGGGAATGGGATATCACGCGGAACACAGTAACCTGGTCGGATGAACTATATCGCATCTTTGGTCTGACCCGACAGGAGTTTGGCGCGAGCTATGAGGCGTACCTGGAGTACGTGCATCCCGATGACCGCGCGCTGGTCAATAAGGCCGTGACCAGCGCATTGAATGAAAAAGAACCGTTCAGTTTTGACCACCGCATCATCCTTCCAAATGGAGCAGAGAAGGTGCTGCACGCGCGCGGAGAACTGCTCGTTGATCAGACGGGCAGACCGAGCAAGATGATCGGCATTGCGCAGGACGTCACCGAGCGCAAACAGGCAGACAAACTGCGAACGGCGAAAGAAGCCGCCGAAGCCGCCAACCGCGCCAAGTCACAGTTTCTGGCGAACATGAGCCACGAGATACGCACGCCGATGAACGGCGTGATCGGCATGACCGAGCTGCTGCTCGACACGGCCGTGAGCGCGGAGCAGCGCGAGTACGCCGAGACTGTGCTCCAATCTGCGGACAGCCTGTTAAAGATCATCAACGACATCTTGGATTACTCCAAGATCGAAGCCGGAAAACTCGAGCTCGAAGCAGTCGCCTTCAACCTGCGCGACAACGTAGGCGACACATTGAGCACACTGGCGCTGCGCGCGCACCAGAAGGGTTTGGAATTGGCGAACCACATCGCGCGCGACGTGCCCGACGCGCTCATCGGCGACACGCTGCGGCTGCGCCAAGTGATCGTGAACTTGGTCGGCAACGCCATCAAATTCACCGAGCACGGTGAGGTCGTGGTGCACGTCGAACTCGCAGAAGCGCGCGCCGCCGACGTCTGCCTGCGCTTTGCCGTCAGCGACACAGGCGTCGGTATACCGCCCGACAAGCAGCAAACGATCTTCGAGGCTTTCAGCCAAGCGGACAGTTCCACTACCCGTGAGTTCGGCGGCACGGGACTGGGCTTAGGCATCGCCTCACAGCTAATCGGCAGGATGGGTGGTCGCATCTGGGTCGAGAGTGAAGCCGGCAAAGGCAGCACGTTCGCCTTCACCGCGCGCTTTGGTCGCCGGGCGCAGCAAACCGACGACAGTGCGCAGATCATCGTGAACTTGCAAAGCCTGCCCGTGCTGGTCGTGGACGACAATGCGACCAACCGACGCATTCTTCAGGAGATGCTGTCGCACTGGGGGATGCACCCGACGACGGTGGAAAGTGGCGCGCAGGCACTGCGTGAAATGGCGCGTGCCAAAGAATCTGGCGAGTCTTACCGACTGGTGCTGTTGGACGCGCACATGCCGCAGATGGACGGCTACACGCTCGCCGCGCGCATTAAAGCGAATCCGGATTGGGCTGGCGCGACGATCCTAATGTTGTCATCCGGCCGATTATCTGGAGAGCTCGACCGTTCGCAAGATTCAGGCATCGCCATGTACCTCACCAAGCCGATCAAACAATCGGAATTGTTGAGCGCCATAGTCAACATCCTGAGCACACCGACGGCCGAAGCGAAACCAGCGCTCGTGACATCCGCCAGATCGTTGCCTGAGCATTGGCGACCGCTGCGAATTTTGCTGGCTGAGGACAATCCGGTGAACCAACGTCTGGCCATCCGCGTTCTGGAAAAGCGCGGGCACACGGTGGTCGTCGCCGCCAACGGCGCGGAAGCGCTCACGGCTTTCCAAAAGAACGCGCAGCAGCCATTCGACCTCATCCTCATGGACGTGCAGATGCCGCAGATGGATGGTTATGAAACGACGGCGGCCATTCGCGAAAGTGAAAAGACAACGCAGCGCCACATCCCGATTATCGCCATGACAGCGCACGCGATGAGCGGCGACCGCGAGCGCTGTCTGGCGGCTGGTATGGACGATTACCTGTCCAAGCCACTCGATGCGTCAAAACTATTCGAGCAGATTGAAAATCTGGATGCGAAGCCCAGTGCATCTGATGCCGTCACCAGCGATGAACCGCCAGCAGGCGATGCGCTGTTCGATCCGCACGAAGTCATGACGCGCGTGCTGGGCGACATCGAACTGCTGCAGCAGATTGTCGAGTTGTTCCGTGTTGAATGTTCCAAGTTGCTGTCCGCCGTGCGCGAAGCGGTCAGGCGCAGCGATGGCGAAGCACTGGAGCGATCTGCGCATCGGCTCAAAGGCTCGATTGGCATCTTCGGCGCGCGCCGTGCGCTGGCGGTCGTCTCTCGCCTCGAAGAGTGCGGGCGCGCGGGCGACTTTGGAAACCTCACAGGTCTGTGCGCCGAGTTGGAAAGCGAAGTGGATCGTCTCAGCCGCGCACTGGCGAGGTGGATAGCGGAGCACACGACTTGAAGATTCTCATTGCCGAAGACGAGGTTATCTCTCGTCGCCTATTGCATGGCATCTTGGTCAAATGGGGTTACGAGGTGATCGAAACCACCGATGGCGACGCGGCCTGGCAGATGCTACAGTCCGATGATAGCCCGCGCCTCGCCATTCTGGATTGGGCGATGCCCGCGATGGACGGCATTGACGTGTGCCGCAAGCTGCGCCAGCGCCTCGATAGCCCCTACACGTATATCCTGCTGCTGACTGCCAAGAGCGGGAAGGACGACCTGATTGAAGGCATGGAAGCCGGCGCCGATGACTACCTGATCAAGCCGCTTGACATCCAGGAGCTAAAGGTGCGCCTGCGCGCGGGCCGACGCATCCTCGATCTGCAAACAGCCCTGCTCTCCAGCCAAGAGACGCTGCGCATCCAAGCCAGCCATGATGCGCTCACGAACTTATTGAACCGCGCGACGATTCTGGAGAGGCTGCGCCAGCAGATCGCGCGCAGCACGCGCGAACACTCAGCGTTCAGCGTCATTATGGCCGACCTCGACCACTTCAAACAGGTCAACGACATGTATGGGCATCTGGCTGGTGATGCGGTGCTGCGGGAAGCGGCCCGCCGCATGCGCATGATCGTAGGCGCCTACGATGACGTGGGCCGCTACGGCGGCGAGGAGTTCTTGATCGTTTTGCCCGGCTGCGATGCGGCGAACGCCGGGAAGCTGGCTGAACGAATCCGCGAAGCGCTGAGCGGGCAAGCGATGAATACGTCTGAGGGGATAATCCCGCTAACGCTTAGCCTCGGAGTTGCCAGCAGCACAAATGGAGAAGAAACGGATGCGTTGGCACTGGTAGGCACAGCCGATGCTGCGTTGTACCGTGCTAAACGTGACGGGCGCGATCGGGTTGTGATCGGCTAACCCGCAACCCCGCAACCGCAATGTTGGCCAAGCAGGTTGACATGGGGTGCGATCAGCCGCTTTGCGACTTACACATCCTGAAGGTCGGACGTTCGATGTTCATGGATGCTCGTGTGTTGAGTCTATGAGATCGTCATGCCGTTTGCGCCCAGCGTCCACTCCGCATTAATCACTTGGTTAAAGCGAATGCCTGCGTGGTACGTGTGCTCGTCCACTTGCTTCGCGTGCACGACACTGCCAGTCGCCATGAACATGAACAGCGGCGCGATGATCTGCACGACCACTTGCATGGAAGGCTCCAGCGGCTTTTCACTTTCAATCAGCATTCCGCCCGCGCTGACATTGATCGTCTCGCCGTAGCCGGCACCGAGCTTGTGACCGTCGAGCGTGTAATACTCGAAGTCAATGTCGTAGCGCACGGCGTTGCGCACATGCTCGCGCCGATCGGTTGGGAGTCGCGGATATTCGCTGATGGGCATGCGCGGTACTATATCACATCGCAAATGAATTGAAAAGAACTTGCGGGTTTTCCAATCACGCGAGCTCTCGTGAGTTATACCCACAAGCCACCGTGCACGTTTAGCACCGCGCCGTTGACGTAGCTCGCTTCGTTCGAGACGAGGAACGCGACGGCGTTTGCCACCTCGCTCGGTTCGCCGATGCGCCGCAGCGGAATCTGCGCGGGCATGCGCGCGCGCTCTTCGTCCGAGAGCGCGTAGGTGTCCATATAGCCGGGGTTGATGCAGTTCACGCGAATGCCGAACGCGCCTTCGGTGCGCGCCAGCGAGCGCGTGAGCACGACCACGCCGACCTTGGTCACATGATACGCCGTGACGTTCGGCGCGCCGCGCGCGAGTTCGGCGTTCGCCGAACCGACGTTGACGATCGCGCCGCTGCGCCGCGCGCGCATCGCTTCAAGCGCAAACTTGCAGCAGTAAAATGTGGAGGACAGATTGTTGTCGAGCATCGCCTGCCATTCTGCGATGCTCGTGTCGAAGGCAGTCTTTACGAGCCACGGACCCGCATTGTTGACGAGCACATCAATCTGCCCGAAGCGTTTTACGGATTCGTCCATCAACGTGCGCGCCTCTGCGGGCTTGCTCACGTCGGCGCGGATGGCGATGGAGTGCGGCGAACTCTCGCGCACACGCTCGACGAGCGCATATGCCTCACGCTCGCTCGTGCGATAGTTGACGACACACGTGAAGCCAGCGTGCGCGAGCCGCGCGACAATCGCCGCGCCAATGCCCTTCGCGCTGCCGGTGACGATGGCGATCCGTCGCTCGCTCACGTCGCTATTTCACTTCAGGATCGGGCGGCCCGAGTTGCTCGATGTGATAGCCGCGCGGATAGGTGCGATGTTTCATGCGCGTGCGGATTTTTGGGTTGCGCCGTTCGGGAAAATGCGCGAACAGCCAGCCGCGCAATCTCAACATGTTCTCGACCGTGCGGCGCAGCCCGCGCGGCGGATGCGGAAAGCCGAACGCGTCGAGCAGCACGTCGTCGAGCAACGCATAGATGGCGGGCGCGCCCAGTCCGTATAACGACTTCGGCAGCATCCACGCGAGAAACATGTCGCGCGAGGCGGACGCAACGCGCTGCGCCGCATCGCTGTAGCGAAAGTGTGCGCGCTCGTAGGCAATGTTGTACTGCTCGAACTCGGCGTAGCTCGGCGGAATGTTAATAATGTTCATACGCCGGCCAACTGCGTGCCAGAAGTAATACAAGGCGAGTTTCTCGTTCTCGATCATCGGCCGCCAGCCAAAGCGCGCATTCCAGCGCACCTGCTCGAAGATAAACGTCGAAAGCACGTATAAATAATCATCGTTGGCGATGTCGTAGTGATGATGCAGATGGTTCATTCGTTTGAGCGCGGCGCGACCATGCTCGCTGTCGTAACCGTGCTCGCTGATTTCGCTCAGAATCAAATCGGTGTCGTCGTAGCGTTTCTGCGCACGCCGATTGAACTCCCCCGTACGATCTAGCAGCGCGGCGACGCTCGGCACGGCATACGTTCGATACAACGCGAACTCCAACGAGCGCGTCGTGTCGAACGGGAACTCATAGCACGTTATCAAGTACGTAATGCGCTGGTGATCTTTTTCAGGATCGAGTGAAAGAATTTCTCGCAAGACTTTGTGCGTACCCATCGGCTTTGCTCTCCGGATGCAGGTCGCAAAATTCTAGCACGGTTCACCCGGCAGCACAATCCAAACAAAGCCTCGACGATATTTGAGAGGGCGCGGCGTCGCATTGCCGCTCTCTTTCTGCTCCGCGTCCATTCGCGCGACTTGACAGACGTACTCTCATACGTAAAATTAGCAAGTGAACACAGCTACAGGTTGAGGTTAAGAAAAAACACTTTCGCGTTCGGACCAGAGGAGTTGAAGTCCACCCAACATACACACGTTCGGGCGCGCTTCGACTCCTCTTTTTGCATCTACATGCGGGCGAGTGGCGGAATAGGCAGACGCGCGAGACTTAAAATCTTGTGTCCTGAGAAGGACGTGTGGGTTCAAGTCCCTCCTCGCCCAACCGAATAGGAGCGTTTCACATGGATACGGCTGTCTTAGTGCTCAACGCCACGTATGAGCCGCTCAATGTTGTGTCGGTGCGGCGTGCCATCGTGCTGCTGCTCAAAGATAAAGCCGAACTGGTCGAAGCAGCCGAAGCGAAACTGCACGCCGAGCGCGTGGCATACGATTATCCGCTGGTCATTCGCCTCGTCGCCTTCGTCAAAGTGCCGCGCCAGTTGAGCCTGCCGCTCACGCGTCGCACGGTGATGGCGCGCGACCAATATACCTGCCAATACTGCGGCAGCCAACCGGGTAAAAGTCATCTGACAATGGATCACGTCGTGCCACGCTCGAAAGGTGGACTGAGCGTATGGGAAAACGTCGTCACCGCGTGCGGCGCCTGCAATCAGCGCAAAGGCAATCGGCTGCCGAGCGAAGCCAACATGTCGCTGCGCAGCAAGCCGTCACGCCCGCGCTACATCGCCGTCGTGATGCTGGGGCAAGGCAGTGCACCGCACGTGTGGCAAAAGTATTTGCACGGCGTGTGATCAGAATCGTCAGTCATCAGAGGGATTGCGCCGAGTCGCAATCCCTTTTTCGTTAATGCGTGATGCATAGGGTTCGTTAAAGAATAGGTTCCCGACCAATTGTCATTCTGAGCGAAGCGAAGAATCTCTCTGATGCAACTGAAACACAAGCGTTGTCATGCACTCCAACCGTAGCGGATGGGGTGCATGACCACAGGCTCTAGAAAGCATCGTCGCAGAGACCCTTCGCTTCGCTCAGGGTGACAGTCGGGAAGTTATTGTTTTTCGGACCCATAAATTCGATTACGGATTACGCGTCACGCACGACTCGTTGCTATAATGACCTCATGTCCGAGCCGCTCGTCGTACGCAAAGAAGTGATCGTGAATGCGGATGGACGACAGGCCATCCTTTATACGTTTGTGCGCGCGAGTGAGTCGGACAAATCTACAACGCAACAGGATAGCAACACGGCATGAAGATTCTCGTTACCGGCGGCGCGGGCTTCATCGGCTCGCACATCACGGACGCATTAGTGGATGCAGGTCACCAAGTCGTCGTGATTGACGACCTCTCGACAGGCAAGCCAGCCAACCTCAATCGCGCCGCCCAGTTCGTCAAGGCTGACATTCGCGATCCAAAGCTCTCACAACTATTCGAGCGCGAACAGTTCGATGCGATCGTGCATCAAGCCGCCAAAGCCAACGTGCGCGAGGCGATGGAGCAGCCGATCCTCTACGCCGACGTGAACGTGCTCGGTTCGCTCAACTTGCTCGAGCTCGCGCGCAAACATGGCGTGCGGAAATTCATCTACGCTTCGACCGGCGGTGCAGTCTATGGCGAGCCGCAATATTTGCCCGCCGACGAGCAGCATCCGATCAACGCGCTCGACCCTTACGGCGCGAGCAAGCATCACGTCGAGCATTACCTGTACCTCTATCGCGCGAACTACGGTTTGCAATACACGGTGCTGCGTTACCCGAATGTGTTTGGTCCCCGTCAAGACCCATTCGGCGAAGCGGGCGTCGTCGCCATCTTCACGAACCAGATGTTGAGCAGGAAGCCAATCACGATCAACGGCACGGGCGAGCAGCAGCGTGATTTCGTGTTCGTCGGCGACATCGCGCACGCGAATGTGCTCTCGCTCGAAAAAGGCGACGGCGAGATTTACAACATCGGGACGGGGCGCGGCACGAGCGTGAACGAGATTTACGATCACCTGCGCGAACTAACGGAGTATCCGCTGCAAGCGACTCACGGCCCCGCCAAGCTCGGCGAAGTTTATCGTATCTACCTGAACGCCAATAAAGCACAGCAACAACTGGGCTGGGACGTGACCACGCCGCTCGACAAGGGACTGGAAAAGACGGTCGAATACTTTCGAGTGACCAGTGACGAGTGACGATTTGTGTCCTCGCCACACGTCACTCGTCACTCGTCACTTGAGTCATGTCCGAGCTCCGTTGGAATCCTCTGCTCCGCGAATGGGTCGTCACCGCGACCGCGCGGCAAGATCGCACATACCTGCCGTCGGCGGCGCAGTGTCCGCTCTGTCCGACGCGCGATCCCAACGCGCCGACCGAAATCCCGCGCGCCGACTTCGACATCGCCGTTTTTGAGAATCGTTTTCCCGCGCTGCGGCGCAATCCACCGTCACCCGATGTCGAGGCAACGGAACTCGAACCCGTGCGAGCGGCGCAGGGCGTGTGTGAAGTCGTCGTCTATACGCCGCAGCACGAAGGCACGCTGACCGATCAACCGATCACGCACATCTACAAATTGATTTTGGTTTGGACGGATCGCTACAAGTCGCTCGCTGAACTGCCATTCGTCAAATACGTTTTCATTTTTGAGAACAAGGGCAACGTCGTCGGCACGACGATCCACCATCCGCACGGCCAGATTTATGCGTTCCCATTCGTGCCGCCGATTCCCGCGCGCGAACTCGAAGCGGCGCGCGCGCACCGCGCCGAGACGGGCAGCTGCTTGCTGTGCGACATCGTGCAGCAAGAGCGTGACGACGGGCGGCGCGTCATCGCGCAAGACGAAACGTGCGTGGCATATGTGCCATTCTTCGCACGCTTTCCATATGAAGTGCATGTCGCGATGATTCCGCATCGCGAGTCGCTGCTCGATTTCGACGAGACGGATCGCTGGTCGCTCGCACGTATTCTCAAGGATGTGCTCGTGCGCTACGATGCGCTGTTCGCTATGTCGCTGCCGTACATGATGGTGCTGCACCAAGCGCCCGTCGGCGGCGACCCGGACGCGCACTTCCATATCGAGTTCTATCCGCTCAACCGCAGCAAAGAGAAACTGAAATATCGCGCAGGCTGCGAGAGCGGCGCGGGCACGTTCGTCACCGATGCGCTGCCCGAACAGTGGGCGCAACAGCTGAGAGGGTGAGCGGGTACCCTTGAATCACTCACCCTTCACCTCTTCACTCCTTCACCATGCCAATCCGCGTTGCGATTAATGCCTCGTATCTCCATCGCCCCGACACGGGCAGCGGGCAGTATCTCAGTCACTTGCTCGAAGAATTTCGCAAACCCGAATACGCTATCGAAACTCAGTTGATCGAGCCGCCGTCGGACGACAACGTTGATAAGCTGCGTTTTGAGCAGATCGGTTTTCCGCGTGCCGCACGCGCCGCGAGCGCCGACCTCGCGCACGTGCCGTACTTCGGATCGGCGGTCGGCACGCGCGTGCCGACCGTCGTCACCATTCACGACTTGATTCCGATGCTGCTGCCCGCCTATCGCGGCTCACTCAAGGTGCGCGCATATACTCGCTTGGTCGCACTTGCCGCACGCCGCGCACGTGCGATCATCGCCGACTCCGATGCATCCAAGCGCGACATCATCCGACTGCTTGGCGTGGACGAGCGCAAGGTGCGCGTGATCTATCTGGCTGCCGACGAACGCTATCAGCCGATCACGGATGCCGTCACACTGGAGCGCGTGCGTGCAAAATACAAATTGCCCGAGCAGTTCGTCCTGTATCTCGGCGGGTTCGATCAGCGCAAAAACGTGCCGAACCTGATTCGCGCATTTGAGAAAGTGGCGCGCGGTCTCGGCGCAGACTACTCGCTCGTGCTCGCGGGCCGCCTACGGTTGAGTCACTCGGCGTTGTTCCCTGACGTGCAGCCGCTCATCAAAGACTTGCAACTCACCGAGCACGTGCGCTTCATCGGCGAGGTGAGCGACGACGACAAGCCGGCGCTCTATTCGCTCGCCAGTTGTTTTGCTTGGCCCTCCTACTATGAAGGCTTCGGTCTGCCGGTGCTCGAAGCGATGGCGTGCGGCACGCCCGTCGTCGCGGGCGACAGCAGTTCGCTGCCGGAGATCGTCGGCGATGCCGGCTTTCTCATCCAGCCCGACGATGTGAATCGAATGGCGGGCGCAATCATCGCCAGCCTGATAGATGAAGGGCTGCGCCAAGAGCATCGCGCGAAAGGATTGGCGCAGGCGGCTAAGTTCTCGTGGGCACAGTGCGCGAGAGAGACGGCGCAAGTCTATTGTCAGGTATTGTCGTAGGGGCGAGTCGGCGACTCACCCCTATATGGCGTCTATGAAAGTCTTGCTGCTCTCCAAAGCGTGCGTCGTCGGCGCGTATCAGCGCAAGCTGGAAGAGATCGCGGCGCGCGGCGTTGCGCTCACCGTCGTCGTGCCGCCCGCATGGAAAGACCCCAGCGGCACGCGCACGCTCGAAAAAAAATACACGCGCGGCTATCGGCTGCTCGTCTCGCCGATGCGCTTCAATGGCCACTTTCACATTCATTTCTATCCAGAGTTGGCGCGCATCTTGCGCGAACTGCGACCCGACATCGTGCATGTGGACGAAGAGCCGTGGGATTTGGTGACGTTCCATGCGGTGCGTCATGCCCTTCAGGTCGGAGCGCGTCCGCTGTTCTTTACGTGGCAGAATTTGCGGCGGCGTTATCCGTTCCCGTTCAGTTACTTTCAACGCTTCACGTTCCATCATTGCGCGCACGCTATCGCGGGCAACGCCGATGCGGTGAACGTCTTGCGCGCGAAAGGCTATCGCGGCGTGGTGCGCGTCATCCCGCAGTTCGGCGTTGATCCGGAAATTTTTCAACCCCCACCCAACCTCCCCCGCTTCGCAGGGGCGGAGGCCAGACCCCCTTCCCGGTCGCACACTTCGACGGGGGAGGGTTGGGGTGGGGGTTCTTTTACCGTCGGCTATGCGGGCCGCTTCACGCGCGAGAAAGGCATTGACACACTGCTGCGCGCCGTTGCGCAACTCGGCGACGCAGATTGGCAATTGCGACTCGCGGGTTCAGGACCCGCACTGGCACACTTGCAGCGACTCGCGCACGAACTCACCATTGCCGAGCGTGTGCACTTTGAGACGCAGATCGCGTCAACGCAGATGCCGGACTTCTATCGCGCGCTCGACGTGTTCGTGCTTCCCTCGCGCCGCGCGCACAACTGGGTCGAGCAGTTCGGGCGCGTGCTGATCGAAGCGATGGCGTGCGGCGTGCCGGTGATCGGCTCGGACACGGGCGAGATTCCAAACACCATCGGCGATGCCGGGCTGATCTTCCACGAAGATGATGTCAGCGGCTTGCAAGCATGTCTCGTGCAACTCATGCGCGACGAATCATTGCGCTGCGCATTGGCGGAGCGTGGGCGCACGCGTGTCTTACAAAATTTCACGCAAGCAAGTATCGCGGAACAAACGGTCGGCGTATATCAACAAATGGTGTAGGGGCGAAGCAAGCGCGAGGCGCTCTAGCGAGACTGTGACGTGCCGCGATGGCTTCGCCGCTGCGCACGTAAGAATGGTATAATCGCCGCAGCACACTATGAGCCGCATCGGACTGAACGCGCAGTTGCTCAACCTCTCCGCCTCGTATCGCGGCGCGGGCATTCATCACTACATCCATCGTCTGCTCCTCAATCTGCCGCAGGTCGCGCCAAAGCATCGCTACGACGTGTACCTGAACGAGCGCGCGATGCGTGCGCCGCATCCCGCAATGCACCTGCACTTCACGCACCTCCCCACGCGCACCCCTTTTGGGCGCATTGTGTGGGAGCAGAGCGTGCTGCCCATTAGCACATTCACGGACAAACTCGACCTGCTGCACGCGCTCGCATTCGCGCGGCCCGTCGTCGCGCGCTGCCCCGTCGTGCTCACGATTTACGACATGAGCTTCGTGCGCATGCCCGAACGCTTTCCGCGTTTTCAACGCCACTACTTGCGTCTCATCACCCGCTACTCCGCGCAACATGCCGCGCGCATCGTGGTCATCTCGCAGAGCAGCAAAGACGACGTGCTGAAATTTTGCGGCGTGCCCGCCGAGCTTGTGCGCGTCATTTATTGTGGCGTGGACGACGAGTTCCATCCGATCAGCCGCGCGCAGGTCGAGCAGTTCCGCGCGGCGAAAGGGCTGCCGTCACATTTCATTTTGTATCTCGGCACATTGGAGCCGCGCAAGAACGTCGCGCAACTCGTGCGCGCGTACGCTGCATTGAGGCGCAACGGCAGCGACAAACCCAAACTGGTGATTGCCGGCGCGAAGGGTTGGGGCTACGACGACGTGTTTGCGGCCGTCGAGCAAAGCGGCGCTCAGAGCGACGTGATCTTCACGGGCTACGTGCCGCAAGCAGAATTGGCGTTGTGGTACAACGCCGCCGACCTGTTCGTGTTCCCGTCGCTGTACGAGGGCTTCGGCTTGCCCGTGCTCGAAGCAATGGCATGTGGCACGCCCGCCATCACCTCCAACGTCTCGTCGCTACCCGAAGTGGCGGGCGACGCCGCGCTCACTATCGCGCCCGACGACACGCTCGCGTTGAGTGAGGCGATTGAACATGCGCTGCACGATACTGCGCTGCGAACGCAGATGCGCGAGCGCAGCCTACGCCAAGCCGCCAAGTTCAGTTGGCACGAAGCCGCGCGGCAGACGGCGCAGGTGTACTCCGAGGTGTTGACGTGAACGGTACGCGAGTGACGGGTCGGCATCAGCTCGCGCTTGCACTCGGCCAGCCGTCTGCCCGTTCTCGTCCTCGCACATGACCATGCTCGCACGACTCCACCGCTACCAATCGCTCGCGCTCGTCATTGCTGACGCGCTGCTGATTAACGTCGGCTTCGCGCTGGCGTACTGGGCGCGCTACATCGGCGAGTGGGTTCGCCCTGTGGACGAATTCAACTTCGTCCCGTTTGGCGAGTACGTGCCCATCGCCGTTTTCCTCACCGCGACGCTGCTCGTCATTTACAAGGTCGAAGGCGTCTATACCTCGCAGCGCGGCGCATCGTGGCTCGACCGCACCGTGACCATCTTCAACGGCACGCTGGTCGGCGTCGCGGCAATGATCGTCGTGTTCTTCTATCTGCGTCCGTATTCGTACTCGCGCTTGATGTTCGCGTTCGCGCTCGCGTTCATCGTGGCTACGCTCGCGCTGTTCCGCCTCGTGCTCGGCGTCGTGCTGGCGCGCTTGCGCAAGCGCGGCATCGCCGTTGATCGGCTGCTGATCATCGGCGCGGGCGAGCGCAGTCGCACGTTGATGCGCAGCATCGTCGCGCGGCCCGAACTCGGCTATCGCGTGATCGGCTTCCTCGACGACGACCCGACGCAGCAAGTGAACATCGGCCGCTTCCCCGCGCTCGGCGACACGCGGCACTTGCGCGAGGTGCTGCACGCGCATCAGCCCGACGAAGTGGTGATCGCCTTGCCGGCCGATCACCATCAACAAGTCTTGGCGATGCTGGACGAATGCGAGCGGCACGGCGCGCGCGTGAAGATCGTGCCCGACCTGTACGAAATGTCGCTCAGCCGCGTCGCGGTGGACGACATCAACGGCATCCCGCTGATCAGCGTGCGCGACGTGAGCATCAGCGGTTGGAACTACGCGCTCAAGCGCGCGATTGATATCGTGCTCAGCGTGATCGTGTTGGCGATTTTTGGGCCCCTGATATTTTTGCCGTTTGCCGTCGCGCTTAAACTCGATTCGCCCGGTCCCATTCTGTTCCGACAGACACGCGTGGGACGCGGCGGTAAACTGTTCACCTGCTTCAAGTTCCGCTCGATGCGCGAGGGCGCGGACGAGGAAGTGGAAAAATTGTTGGAGATGAACGAAGCGACGGGGCCCCTGTTCAAGATCAAAAACGATCCGCGCCTGACGCGCATGGGCCGCTTCTTCCGCCGCACCTCGCTCGACGAACTGCCGCAGGTGCTCAACGTGCTGCGCGGCGAAATGAGTTTGGTCGGTCCGCGTCCGCCCTTGCCGCGCGAAGTCGCGCAATACGAAGAGTGGCACAAGAAGCGGCTCGAAGTCGCGCCGGGCATGAGCGGCTTGTGGCAAGTGAGCGGGCGCTCGCTGCTCACGTTCGACGAGATGGTCATGCTCGACTTGTTCTACATCGAGAACTGGTCGCTCGCGCTCGATCTGAAAATCATGCTGCGCACCGTTCCGAGCGTGCTGCTCGCGGATGGTGCCTACTGACGACGGCAGACGGCGGACGATGGAGGCAAGACATCAGCCGTCTGCCGTCCGTCGTCCGCCGTCTCTCCGAAGGAGTCCTATGCGTCACTTGCTCACGCTCGCCGATCTCACACCTGCTGAAATCGAAGGCCTGCTGCAGCTCGCGGAAAAGTTGAAGCGCGAATGGAAGCGCGCCGGTAACAAACCGATTCTCGCGGGACAAACGCTCGCGCTGTATTTTCAGAAGCCGTCGCTGCGCACGCGCGTCTCGTTCGAGGTCGGCATGGATCAGCTCGGCGGGCGCGGACTGTATTTGTCCGACGCGGAGATCGGCATGGGCAAGCGCGAGTCTGTGCCCGACATTGCGCGCGTGCTCAGCCGCTACACGCAGGGCATCATGGCGCGCGTGTTCCGACACCGCGATCTGGAAACGATGGCGCAGTACGCGAGCGTGCCGGTCATCAATGGCTTAAGCGATTACGATCATCCGTGTCAGGTAATGGCAGACCTGCTCACCATCCGCGAGCAGCTCGGCAAAGATGTGCGCGACAAACAACTCGTGTTCATCGGCGATGGCTACAACATGGCGAACGGCTTGCTGTTCGGCGCGAGCAAAGTCGGACTGCACATCACCGTCGCGACACCCGAAGCATACAAGCCGAGCAAAGAGGTGATGGCGCGCGCGATGGAATTTTCCGAAGACAGCGGCGCGCGTGTGCGCTGGACAACCGACCCGCACGACGCGCTGCGCAATGCCGATGTCGTCTATACCGACGTGTGGACGAGTATGGGCCAAGAAGCGGAGAACGAGGTGCGACGCAAGGCGTTCAAAGATTATCAATTGAATGCGACGCTGATGCAGAGTGCGCCGTCACGCGCGCTCATCATGCACTGCCTGCCCGCCCATCGCGGCGAAGAGATCACCGACGCGGTGGCCGACTCGCCCAACTCGATTGTGTTCGACCAAGCCGAGAACCGCCTGCACGCGCAGAAAGCGATCCTCGCGTGGCTGCTGGGGGGCGTGAAGTTGGCGAGTGAGAAGAAGGCAGTGAGGCGCAAGGCAAAGAAGTAAATTGGACTTTCAATTCTATAGTGATGTCGTGCTCGTGCTTGATGTCCCCGAATACCACTTGCGCGTTGGCGATGTCGGAACGGTGGTCGAGCGTCACAATGTCGCTGCACGCGAGACAGGCTACAGTGTCGAATTCTTTGACATGCTCGGCAACACGGTTGCCGTCGTAACGCTGCCCGCCAACGCACTGCGCTTACCGACGCATGCCGACAGGCCTGCGGTGCGCTTGGAGCAGATGGCTGCGTGAGGACTGTGTACTCACGCGCATCGCGGCGAAGAGATCACCGATGAGGTGATGGATTCGCCGAACTCGATCGTGTTCGACCAAGCCGAGAACCGTCTGCACGCGCAGAAGGCGATCATCGCGTGGCTGCTGGGCGGGGTGAAGTTGCCGAACGAGAAGACAACGAAGAAGGCGAAAAGTAAAAAGTAGGAAGGGCACTAGACCTCACAGGTCTTCAGACCCTTCGCTGTGCTCAGGGCAAGCCTGTGAGGTCTTTGACACGAGGCACACCATGACCGAACTGATGTGGGATGGCAAATACAAAGACGGCAAGCGCGTCGCCCCGTTGCGCGTGGCGCTGCCGTTTCAGACTGTCGAGACGGTGAACGAGTCCGCGCAGCAACGCCAGCGCGCGCTCGATATGTTCAGCGCGGGACGCGATTCCGAATGGCGCAACCGCTTGATTTGGGGCGACAAGAAATATGTGCTGCCGTCGCTGCTCGACGAGTTCGCGGGCAAGGTGAACTTGATTTACATTGACCCGCCGTTCAACGTCGGCGCGGACTTTTCGTTCACGGCGACCGTGCCCCCCTCGCCCAGCGGGAGAGGGGACGGGGGTGAGGGAGAGTCCGACGACATCGAATCCTTCACCAAAGAGCCAAGCGTCATCGAGATGAAAGCCTACCGCGATACGTGGGGCCGCGGGCTCGATTCGTACTTGCAATGGTTTTACGAGACGGTCGTGTTGTTGCGCGAGTTGCTGACGGAGGATGGGAGTATCTATGTGCATTTAGATTACCATGTGTCACACTATGCAAAGGCTGTAATGGATGAGGTGTTTGGCTTACAGAATTTTGTGAACGAGGTCGTTTGGAAAAGAACTACTGCACACGGCGATACTAAACAGGGCGCTCGTCACTATGATGTGGTGCACGACACTATTTTTTTCTACGTGAAATCACAAAACTTTCAGTGGCGAACTCAGTACGTTCCATTTAGCGACCAGCAGATTGCACAACAGTATAACAAGATTGATGAGCAAGGCAGGCGATACAGACTTGTAACTCCCACCGCTGCAAAACCTGGTGGCGATACGCGATATGAGTTTCATGGCGTTTACCCGCCAGAAGGTCGTTATTGGGCTTATACAAGAGACAAAATGGAAGAAATGTATAAGACTGGAAAACTGTATTTCAGCGGCCCAGGACAACCTTATATCAAATACTATCTCGACGAGAGACCTGGAGTTTCGGCGTCCACTCTTTGGATGGATATTCCCATTTTGTCACCGACTGCTTTAGAACGAGTGGATTACCCCACACAAAAACCCGAAGCCTTACTCGAACGCATCCTCAAAGCGTCATCGAACGAAGGCGACCTCGTGCTCGATTGCTTCTGCGGCAGCGGCACGACCGCCGCCGTCGCGGAGAAGTTGAACCGCCGTTGGATTACCTGCGACCTGGGGCGCTTCGCCATCCACACCACGCGCAAGCGTCTGCTCTCGATTGACAACGTGCGCCCGTTCGTCGTGCAAAACTTGGGCAAGTACGAGCGGCAGTTGTGGGTAAAGGATGAATTCGGCAGCTCTCCCTCATCCCCAGCCCTTCTCCCGCAGGGAGAAGGGAGCAGTGCGTCCCCCTCGCCCAGCGGGAGAGGGGTTAGGGGTGAGGGAGAGCTCCACGCCGTGCATCGCGCTTACACCGACTTCATTCTCAAACTGTACAACGCGCGCCCCATCACGGGCTACACATGGCTGCACGGTTTGAAGGCGGGGCGCATGGTGCATGTCGGCGTGGTGGACGCGCCCATCGCGGTCGGCGACGTGACCAATATCGTCACCGAGTTCAAGCGCGCGGTCGGCACCGGCGCGGATGCGCCCACGACGAATGGCGTGGACGTGCTCGGTTGGGACTTCGCCTTCGAATTGAACGAAGTCGCCAAGCAGCAAGCCGCGCTCGCCAACCTCACCGTGCGCTTCGTGCGTATCCCGCGCGAAGTGTTGGAGAAGAAGGCCGTCGAGCAAGGCGACATCAAATTTTTTGAACTCGCCGCGCTCGCGGTGGATGTGAAGGTAGAGACGGCTCGGCGAGCCGTCTCTACGCGCACGGTCACTCTCACCCTAACCGATTTCGTCACCCCGCCCGACGACGTGCCCGCCGACGTGCAGCGCGCCATCAAGCATTGGTCGCAGTGGATTGACTATTGGGCGGTGGATTGGGACAACAAGGGCGACACGTTCCACAACGAATGGCAGACCTATCGCACGCGCAAAGACCGCGACTTGCAGAAGACGACGACGCACAGCTACGACGCGGCGGGCGAGTACACGATTGTCGTCAAGGTGATTGACATTCTGGGGAACGACACGACGAAGACGGTGCGGGTGAAGGTGGACGAATGAAGGAAGCGGCAGAGGGGTCGTGTTGGTATTTTGTGGACGAGTCAGGCGACCCGACGTTCTACGACCGCCACGGCAACCTGATTGTCGGGCAGGAGGGCTGCTCGCCTATATTGATTTTGGGATTCATCGAGACGAGCGACGCGAGCCCGATTCGCCGCGCGCTGGCGGAATTGCACGCCGAGCTTGCCGCCGACGAGTATTTGCGAGATATTCCTTCCATCGGCAAAACATACGCAGCGTTTCATGCGAAGGATGATACGCCCGAAGTTCGCCAGGCCGTGTTCAAAATGTTGCGCGCGCAGGATTTCAAAGCCCAGTTCGTCGTTGCGCGCAAAGTTGAGCGCGTTTTTCGCAATTCGTTTCATGCTAATGAAAGCACGTTCTATGATTACTTGATCAGTTTGCTTTTCGAGAATGTCTTGCATCGCTATGCGCGCAATCTGATCTACTTTGCCCAACGTGGCTCGCGCAAGCGTCAAGCCCAATTGGAGCAAGCGATTCAACGCGGCGTCGCCAATTTTGAAACCCGTTGGGAGACCAAGGTGGAAACAGAGATTGTCGTCTTACCTCAGAATGCGGTAGGCGAGCCGTGTCTGCAAGTGATTGATTACATGAACTGGGCAGTCTATCGCGCTTTTGTGAGGAGGGAGATGCGTTACTATCGCTACGTCGAGGACAAAGTAAGTTTACTGGTGGACCGCTATGACAGCGCCATGTATCCGAAGAACTGGTATAGCCGCGACAATCCGTTTGACATAGAAAAAGCCAGCCCTCTGTAGGCTAGGCTCGGATGTCGAGCGCACGGCATGAAGCCGACTTTCACCTACAGCCGACTGGCTATTCCAACACAGTGGACACGCCCTGCCCCCTAACTCCTTCCGACGGAAGGTTCACCATACACTCGGTACGGGTTTCGGTGGTCGGTGGCGCATCTATCGCCGCCAGCCCCCTGTAGGCTAGGCTGGTTTACCCAGCGCACGGCATCCCTGCACTGAGCAGTGCTGGGACTTTGGAGCCGGCGTTCACCTACAAGCGACTGGCTGCAATACTTTTGTTTGCAGGCACAGTATAGTCACATCGTTTGGGTATGTCAATAACAAGGTAAGAAAATTTTATGCCCCGCCGCGCTCGCAAACCTGATAGCCAACTCTCGCTACTGGAGCCACGCCTCAAGACCGCGCCGTGCGTGCCCGCCATCCGCAAAGCCGTTGACGCCTGGCGCGCTGACAAGTACAAAGGCGTCACCGCGACGACACGCGCCCTGCTCAATCATTGGTTCAAGACCGACCATCGCCTGCCCAATGGCCGCGCCTTCACCTATCACGACTCGCAGAAGTTCGCCATCGAGACGCTGATTTATCTGTACGAAGTCGCGCGCGTGCGCCGTCACAAGGATTTGGTCGAGCAATACGCAGGCTCGAACAAAGACTTGCGGCTCTTGCAATACGACGAGTTCGCGCGCTACTGCATCAAGATGGCGACGGGCAGCGGCAAAACGAAAATCATGTCGCTGGCGATCGTGTGGCAATACTTCAATGCCGTGTTGGAAAATGCCGACGATTACGCCACGACGTTTCTCGTCATCGCTCCCAACGTGATTGTCTTCGAGCGATTGAAGGCCGATTTTGCCAGCGGCAGAATCTTCAAGGTTGACCCGCTCATCCCGCCCGAACTGAAAATCCACTGGGACTTCGATTGCTACATGCGCGGCGATGGCGAACGCGCACACTCGCTCGGCGCGTTATACCTGACCAACATCCAACAATTTTACGAACGAGACAACGGCGACGGCGACGAACCCGACATCATGACGGCGGTGCTTGGCGCGAAGCCGCCCGCACAACCAATGGAGATTGCGGACTTCGATACGCGCATCATCAAACGCGGCGGGCGATTGTTGGTCGTCAACGACGAGGCGCACCACACCCACGACGAAGAAAGCGAATGGAACAAGAGTATCCGCCAGTTGCACGCGAGCCTGACCCCCATCCCCCTACCCCTTCCCCCGTCCGAAAAAGCACGGACAGGGGAAGGGGAGCAAACTCCCTCCCCTGTTCGCGCAGTTGGCGAACGGGGGAGGGTTGGGGTGGGGGTCGCTGCCCAACTCGACTTCTCCGCCACGCCGCGTTACAGCATGGGCAGCCTGTTCACCTGGACGATTTACGATTACCCGCTCAAGCAAGCCATTATTGATGGCATCGTCAAGCGTCCAACGAAAGGCATCACGACGGGCATCCGTGAAACTCCTTCGTCTGTTACGAGCACCAAATACAAGGCATACCTCACGGCAGGCGTGGAACGCTGGCGCGAATACCGCGAACAACTCGCACAACTCAAGCGCAAGCCGCTGTTGTTCGTGATGATGAACACCACCGACGAAGCCGAGGACGTGGGCGACTACCTGCGCACCAAGTACCCATCCGAGTTCGGCGGCGACCAATTGCTCGTCATCCACACCGACCGCAAAGGCGAAGTGTCGAAGCGCGACCTCGACAAAGCGCGCACCGTCGCCCGCGAAGTGGACGACCTGCACAGTCCCATCAATGCGATTGTCAGCGTGTTGATGCTGCGCGAAGGCTGGGACGTGCAGAACGTAACAGTGGTGGTGGGTTTGCGACCTTACTCATCGAAGGCCAACATCTTGCCCGAACAAACCATCGGGCGCGGCTTGCGGCTCATGTTTCGCGGCTTCGCTACAGCCTACACCGAGCGCGTGGACGTCATCGGCAATAAGGCATTCATCGAGTTTGTCGAGCAACTCGAAAAAGACGAGGACATCAAATTAGACACATTTGAAGTCGGCAAAGACAAACTCACCATCGTCACCATCGCGCCCGACCCAGACAAGCTAGACAAAGACATCGCGCTGCCCGTCCTCAGCCCGATACTGACGCGCAAGCGCACCTTAGCCGACGAGATTGTCGCGCTAGACGTGTCCGCGATACGCGCACCCAAGCTGCCGCGCAAGTCCGAGCAGGCGGATATTCAGCAGTTCCACTATGAAGGCTACGACTTCATCACGCTGCAAAAGATTGTCGAGCGCGACTACAAACTGCCCGACGTACAAACTTCGCAAGAGGTCATCTCCTACTACGCCAAGCGCATCGCACAAGATGTAAAACTGCCGTCGCAGTTCGCCGCGCTCGTGCCGAAAGTCCGCGAGTTCTTGGAGGTGTACGCCTTTGGTGAGCGCGTCAACTTGGACGACCCCGCGCTCATCAAAGCCATCAGTTCCGAAGTGGTTCAGTTCGTCACGGTGCGAGAGTTTGTGCGTGTGCTGCGTCCGCTCGTCGTGCAAGAACTGCAACCGCAACTCTTGGATGCGGGTCGGAAACTATCGGTGACGCCGCCGTTTCCGTATTCACGCCCGACGTTCGACTCGCGCAAGTGCGTGTTCAACCTCGTGCCGTGTGGCAACGAGTTTGAAAAATCATTCGCCAAGTTCCTGCACAACGCGCCCGACGTTGCGGCCTTCGCCAAGCTGCCTGAGCAATTTGGCTTCGCCATCGAATACACCGACGCCAACAACAACTTGCGCTACTATGAGCCTGACTTCGTGGCTGTGGCCGAACAGGGTACGAATTACCTGATAGAGACCAAAGGGCGTGAGGATGTGGACGTGGCAAACAAAGACCGCGCGGCCACGCTCTGGGCGGAGAACGCCACGCGGCTGACGGGCACGGAATGGAAGTACATCAAGGTCAAGCAAGCAGAATACGAAGCACTGCAAGCAACCGAATTTGCCGATGTGGTGGTGATTGCACAACCAGCATTGCTTTGAAAAACCAGGTGGGTGTCTATTGCCCACCGCCTTCGTCGCCATTAGCGGCAATCCAGTGAGTGCTCTCTTAAGACACTGCGTCGTCCATATGACATTGCAGCACGGATGCTCTAGTGATTGCAGCCTTCGTTGACGAGTCCTTGTACGCAACTAGCGACGACCACTTCGTCGCCGTCGTCTCGGTCGTCACGACGAATCGCCGCCATCTAGAATTGGCGATGCGACGCTTGAGGCGTGTCCTGAAATTGAAAGCGCGTTCCGAGTTGAAAGCGTCCGTTTCACCGCCGCGCACATTGCGAAAGGTTCTGAATGCGCTTGCTGACGATCCGGTTATCTCGATTGATGTTGCAATCTGGCGTAATAGAGGAAATGCGCTTGAGGATTACGAAAGACTTTACCAAGAATTGATTGAGGGTTGTGCGCTTCAAGCAGTGAGGCGACACATTCGCATAGACCTGTTTATTGACAAACGTCACACCAACAAGAGACAACAAGCGGACTTGGAGGCTGGGGTTACGCGAGGCGATTGCGGGCGTTGCTGGCAACATCGTCCGTCTGCATCAGACCGACTCACAGACAATGCCTGAGATGATCGCGCCCGACTTCGTGGCTTGGGCTGTGATGCAGCACTATCGTCATCATCACAGCGAGTACTACAACATCATCCGCTCGAAGATCATCCACTTCGACGATTTGAGCACCAAAAAGAAAAAGCGGCTCACCCTAGGCACCGATGACCACCGTGACCAGTGACGATCACTGAAGACCGTTTGGACGGAGTGGGACTCCCAAATGTGGAGCCAGTGACACCAGGACTTACGAGACCGCTCGAACACAATATAACATCCGATGATGGAGATGTCAATTGCCCACCGCCGTCGTCGCCATTGGCGGCAATAGCCTCATCAGCGATCCGCATCATCAGAGCGTGCCCGACCAGTTCGCGGCCACGCGCGAGACCGCGAAGCACCTCGCGGCGATGGTGCAGGACGGTTGGAACCTCGTCGTGACGCACGGCAACGGGCCCCAAGTTGGCTTCATCTTGCTGCGCTCGGATTTGTCGGTGCACGTGCTGCACACCGTCCCGCTCGATTCGTGCGGCGCGGACACACAGGGCGCGCTCGGCTACATGATCCAGCAATGCTTGCAGAACGAGTTTCAGCAGCGAGGCATCGCGCGACAGGCGGCGACCGTCGTCACGCAGGTGCTGGTGGATCGTGACGACCCGGCGTTTCAAAAACCGAGCAAGCCGATCGGCTCGTTCTACGACGACGCGAAGGCGCGCGAGCACATGCAGACGCGCGGCTGGGCGATGGTCGAGGACGCGGGGCGCGGCTGGCGGCGTGTCGTGCCGTCGCCACAGCCGCAAGCGATTGTCGAAGTGGACGTGATCAAGCGATTGATTGGCGACGGCTTCATCGTGATCGCGGTCGGTGGCGGCGGCATCCCCGTCGTGCGCGACGAGCATGGGCTGCTGCACGGCGTCGAAGCGGTGATTGATAAAGATTACGCATCGTCATTGCTTGCCAGTTCGATTCACGCCGACCTGTTCCTGATCTCCACCGCCGTCGAGCAGGTCATGCTCAATTACAAAAACCCTAATCCGCAGCCGCTCGCGCAACTCAGCGTTGCCGATGCGCAGCGGTTCCTCGCCGCAGGACAGTTCCCCGCGGGCAGCATGGGTCCGAAGATCGAGGCCTGCGTGCGCTTCATCGTGAACGGCGGACAGGAAGCCATCATCACGAACCCCGAGAACATCGCGCGCGCCCTGCGCGGCGAGACGGGCACAAGAATCATAGGAGACAAGTGACAGGTGTGGAGCGGGAAGCGCCAAGTGTCACGTGCCATGTGTCATGTGTCATGTGTGAATGATCACAGACGTGACATGTGACACTTGACACCTGTCCGCCATCGCATTTTCCTGTTTCCCTATTTTCTCGAACCTGCGTTATACTCGCCGTGCATGATCACGAAACCGCGCGTGGCGCTCGTGCACGATTGGCTCAATCAAGTTGGCGGCGCGGAAAATGTGCTGGAGGAATTGCACGCGCTGTTTCCCCACGCGCCGATCTACACTTCGATCTATTGGCGCGAAAGGATGCCGCCGCAGTATCAGCAATGGGACATCCGCACTTCGCCGCTAGATCGCATTCGCCTCAGCAAGACGCACCACCAATGGTTTCTGCTCGCCTATCCGTTTGCGTTCCGCTCGCTCGACCTCTCTGAATACGATCTGGTCATCAGCAACAAGAGCGCGTTCTGCCTCAACGTGCGCGTGCGGCACGACGCGCGCCACCTGTGCTACTGCCTCACGCCGACGCGCTTCGTCTGGAATTTCGCCAACTACGTGCAAGGCGAAGGCGCGGGCGGGATCGCGCGCATTGCCGTGCCGCCGCTGCTGCCGCTGCTGAAGCGCGTCGAGTACAAGGCGGCACAGCGCGTGACGCGCTTCGCCGCCATCTCGCACGCGATCCAACAGCGCATTCAACGATTTTATCGCTGCGACTCGCAGGTCATCTATCCGCCGGTGAACACCGAGCGCTTCCACGCGAATGACGCGCCGCCTGAAAAATTTTATCTGGTTGTCTCGCGGCTGCTGCCATACAAGCGCATTGATCTCGTCGTCGAGGCGTTCAACATGCTTGGACTGCCGCTCGTCGTCATCGGCGATGGGCGTGATCGCGCGCGGCTGCAAGCGCTGGCGAAGCCCCACATCAAATTTCTCGGACGGCTCGACGACGCTCAGTGCGACCGCTATCGCTACCGCTGCCGCGCGTTCATCTTCCCGGGCGAAGACGACTTCGGCATCGCGCCCGTCGAGGCGATGGCGGCGGGCCGGCCTGTGATCGCGTTCGGCACGGGTGGCGCGCTCGACACGGTGGCAAAAGGGGTGACCGGCATTTTTTTCCACGAACCCAGCGCGAAGTCGCTCGTGGATGCAGTGCGCCGTTTTGAAAAATTGCATTTTGACGCGACCGCGATCCAAGCGCACGCACAGCAGTTCAGCCGCGAGCGGTTTCGCGAACAGTTCACGAATTTTGTAGAGTCGCCAGTCGCCAGTCGCCAGTAGCCAGATGGATTCGTCTGACTACCGACTACTGGCTACTGACTGCTGGAGTCTGCATGGAACTTCGAGCCTACTGGAACGTCGTGCGCCGCCGCTGGTGGATTATCGCCGTGCTGGTCGCCGTCGTGTTCGCTGCATCGTACTTGCTCACGCCGAAGCCGACGACGACGTACACGGCGACGATGCGCTTCACCATTGGACTGGCGCGCGAGAGCGTGCCGGTCACCAACACGATCTATTATGATCCCGCCTACTACGACTGGCTCGTGTCCGAATACATCACCGACGATTTTTCCGAAGTGGTGAAGTCGGGTCTATTCGCGCAAGGCGTCAGCACGTGCGCGGGCGTGCCAGTCGGCGGCATTCAAGGCGCGGCGAATACGCAGAAGCAGCATCGCATCCTGACGCTCAGCATCAGCAGCCAAGACCGCGAGCAGCTGACGAAGGTTGCGAACTGCGCGGCGAAGGCACTGAGGGAAGACAACGCGAAATACTTCGCGCAACTGAACACCTATCGCGCTTCGATTCAAATCATTGACGGGCCTACCATCAGCGAATCCACCACCGACCTGCGTGGGCGGCTGGACCTGCCGATTCGCATCGCGCTCGCAGCCATCGCGGGTGTCGCGCTCGCGTTTCTGATTGACTACCTGGACGATTCCGTGCGCGGCACCCGCGATGTCGAGCAACTCGGCATGCCCGTACTCGGCGAGATTCCTCGGCAGAGTCGGAGTTGGCTGCGGCGGTGATCCGTCAATTCGTAATTCGTAACCATTGCGCATCACGCATTACGTATCGCGCATTGTGATTCGCTTTTCGTGATTGCTTCCTCTCATGTTACAATCCGCGAAGTTTTGCGAGGAGTACGCTCATGGACTTGCGGGACTATCTAAAAATTTTGCGCAAACGCTGGTGGATCATCGCGCTCGTCGCCGTGATCGCCGTCGCCAGTGCCTACGTCTTCAGCAAGACGCAGCCGACCATCTACCGCTCCATCATCACGCTGAACAATGAGCCCGCACGCCCCGACTACGGTCAGACGCTCACCATCAAGAACATCCTGCGCAGTTACACGAAGAAACTCAGTTCGCTCACGATGGCGCAGAAGGTCAACACTAAACTTCAATTGGATATGCGATCCGAAGCCGTGCTGGGCATGGTGAATTTCACGTCGGACGAAGCAGACCTCACGATTCAGGTGGACGCCAAACATCGCGACGGCGCAACGGCGCAGCGTGTCGCGCAGACGTTTGCAGAATTATTCGTGCAGCAGCGGCAGCTCGAGAATCTGGAAATTGATCAGCGCGACCGCATCCTCACGACCATCATTGACAACGCCAGCGCACCCGAAGTGTTCTCGCCGAAGACGAGCATCAATATGCTGGCGGGCGGCGTGCTCGGCGCACTGCTCGGCGTCGTCGTCGTGTTCGCGCTCGAATGGCTGGAGTCGGATGTCGTGCGTTCCAGCGAGGACGTGGAACGCTACACAGGCTTGCCCGTCATCGGCTCGATTCCCACCATCACGGCGCGTGAAGCACAGACTGCCAACGCGCCGCGCGCGCGGCTGGCGTTTTGGAAACGAGCGTAAATCAGTCCTGAGTGCGGAGTGCTGAGTGCTGGGTGAATTGTATACTCAGGACTCCGCACTCAGCACTCAGGACTATTGTTTGGAGTCAGTTCATGCTGAACCACCGTCCGAGCGCACTCATCACACTGAGCAATCCGCGCTCGCCGATTAGCGAAGCGTATCGCACGCTGCGCACCAACATCGAATTCTCCTCGTTCGACAAGAAACTGCAAACGCTCGTCGTCACGTCCGCCAGTCCCGAAGAAGGCAAGTCCACCACGCTCGCCAACCTCGCCGTCACCATGGCGCAGGCGGGCAAAAAAGTGATTCTGGTGGATTGCGATCTGCGCAAACCGTCGCAGCATCTCGCGTTCGGTCTGCGCAACGAGCGCGGCTTGACCAGCCTGATGATTCCCGATGCGGACTGGAACAATCCGCCCTTGCAAGCGACGCCGCAAGACGGATTGCAATTGCTCACGGCGGGTCCGCTGCCGCCGAATCCGTCGGAGATGATCGGCTCGAAGCGCATGGAGGATGTGATCGCGATGCTGAAGTCGCGCGCGGACATGGTGATCTTCGACGCGCCGCCGATCCTCGCCGTGACCGACGCAGCCGTGCTGGCTTCCAAAGTGGATGGCGTGCTATTGGTCGTCAACGCGGGTGGCACGAAGCGCGAGCACATGCAGAAGGCGCACGCACTCTTGAAAAAAGTGAACGCGCCGCTGATCGGCGCGGTGCTCAACAACGTGAAGTTCGACAACAGTTTGCACAAATATTATGGGAACGAATCGTAGAGACGTTGCAGTGCAACGTCTCTACATGCGATAGGGAGCGCAGGATGAAGGGACTCATACTCTCCGGCGGCAAGGGCACGCGCTTGCGGCCGTTCACTTATACCGGCGCGAAGCAATTGGTGCCGGTGGCGAATAAGCCCGTCTTGTTTTATGCAATTGAAGACTTGGTCGAGGCGGGCATTGACGAGATTGGCATCGTCGTCGGCGACACCGCCAATCAGATCAAGGCTGCCGTCGGCGATGGCGCGAAGTTCAATGCGAAAGTCACATACATCCCGCAGGACGCGCCGCTCGGTATCGCGCACGGCATAAAGATCGCGCGCGATTTTTTGCAGGACGACCGCTTCGTACTGTTCCTCGGCGACAACTTCATCCGTGACGGCATCGTGCCGCAGGTCAATGCGTTCCACGACGGCGCGATGAACGCGCAGATCATCTTGAAAGAGATGAGCGATCCCAGTTCGCTCGGCGTGGCGGTGCTGAATGGCAGCGACCGCGTGGTGAAGTTGGTCGAGAAGCCGAAACAGTTCATCTCGCCGTTCGCCGTGATCGGCATCTACATGTTCGATCACAACGTGTTCGAGGCAGTGAACTCCATCCGACCGTCGGCACGTGGCGAATTGGAGATCACCGACGCGATCCAGTATCTGGTGGATCGCGGACTGAACGTGCGCGCGCACTTGCTCAAGAGCCATTGGATTGACACGGGCAAGAGCGACGACATGCTCGACGCCAATCGCTTGATTCTCGAAACGATCGAGCCGAAGATTGATGGCTGCGTGGATGCGAGATCGAAGGTGATCGGGCGCGCGATCATCGAAAAGGGCGTGCAGATTGTGAACAGCCTCGTGCGCGGTCCCGCCATCATCGGCGCGAATACACGCATCGAAAACTCGTTCGTGGGCCCGTTCACTGCCATTGACCACGACTGCCTGCTCTACTGTGCCGAGATCGAGAACAGCATCGTGATGGAGCGCAGCCAGATACAGAACGTGCGCGACCGCATCTCCGATTCGCTCATCGGCCGCTTCGTCGAAATCTATCAGACGCCGCCGCAGCCCAAGGTCTTGCGCCTGATGCTCGGCGATCACAGCCAAGTCGGTGTGTTGTAATCCACATGAAAATCGTCCTTGACGCAATGGGCAGCGACAGCCGACCTGTGAACGATGTCGCGGGCGCGGTGGAAGCGGCGCGCGAGTTCGGCGTCGACATCGTCCTCGCCGGGCCCGAACAACTGCTCAAAACGGAATTGGCGAAGCACAAGACGGACGGTCTGTCCATTGACGTTGTGAACGCGACACAAGTGATCGAGATGCAGGAGCACCCCGCGAATGCGATCCGCGACAAGAAGGACGCAACGATCAACGTCGGTTTGAAATTGCTGCGCGATAAGCAAGCCGACGGCTTTGCGTCGGCAGGCAACACGGGCGCGGTCATGGCGGGCGCGCTCATCGGCAGCGGACGCGTCGGGCGCATCAAAGGTATCGAGCGGCCGGGTCTCGTCGCAGCACTGCCGCAAGATGACACGCCCGTTATCGTGCTCGACGTCGGTGCGAACACGGATTGCAAGCCTGAATACTTGGTGCAATTCGCGCAAATGGGCAGCCTGTATGCCGAGCGCGTGCTTGGCGTGAAGTCGCCGCGCGTTGCACTGCTGGCGAACGGCGAAGAGGACACGAAGGGCGACCAACTCGTGCAGGAAGCACACGCACTGCTCAAGACGCTGAGCACGCTCAACTTCGTCGGCAACATCGAGCCGAAAGATGTGCTGAAGCACGGCGCGGATGTGGTCGTGTGCGATGGCTTCGTCGGCAACATCATGCTCAAGACGGCTGAAGGTGTGGCGAGCATGATGAGCAGCACGATCCGCCAAGAGTTGATGGCGAGTACGCTGACTAAAATTGGCGGGCTGCTCTCGCGCTCGGCCTTCGATCGCATTCGCCAGCGGCTCGACCCGTCGGAAGTCGGCGGTGCGCCACTTTTGGGCGTGGACGGTGTTGTGATTATCGGTCATGGTCGCAGCGACGCGCGCGCGATCAAGAACATGATTCGCACGGCGATGCGCGCAGTCGAGAGCGATGTGGTCGGCGCGATCAGAGCGATTCAGTCCTGAGTGCTGAGTGCCAAGTCACGTTTGCTCAGGACTCAGCACTCAGGACTTGTTCACTGGAGACGTATTCATGAGCAGCAATGGTTCACGGCAGTTGCGGCGCGTCGTCGTGACGGGTGTGGGTGCAATCACGCCGCTGGCATTGAAAGCAAAAGAGCATTGGGATAAGCTAGTCGCTGGCGTGTCGGGCATCAAGAAGATTACCGCATTCGATGCCTCCGAGTATCCGACGCAGATCGCGGGCGAGGTGAAAGGCTTTGATCCGGCCCAGTACATGAACTTTAAGGAAGCGCGTCGGATGGCGCGCTGTTCGCAGTTCGCCATCGCCGCCGCGAAAGAAGCGATGGACGATGCGGGACTGAACGACATCGCGAGCGAAGCCGAGCGCGTCGGCGCGCTGATGGGCAGCGCGATTGGCGGCTTCGACATGGCACTGCTCGGCGTGCAGACGATGCGCGAGAAAGGCTGGAAGCGCGTCAGCCCGTTCTCACTGCCGGAGTCGCTCGCAAACATGCCGTCGCATCACGTGAGCCTGCACTATGGCGCGAAGGGTTTCAATAACACCGTCGTAACGGCGTGCGCGGCCGGCACGCAAGCCATTGGCGAAGCGATGGAAGCGATCCAATTGGGCCGCGCCGAGATCATGTTTGCGGGCGGTGCGGAAGCCTTGATTATTCCGGAATGTGTCGTCGGCTTCACCGCGATGCGCGGGCTGTCTATGCGCAACGACGAACCGGAACGTGCCAGCCGTCCGTTCGATAAGAACCGCGACGGTTTTGTGTTCAGCGAGGGCTGCGGCGTGCTGATGCTCGAAGAATTGGAGCATGCCCAGCAGCGCGGCGCGAAAATCTATTGCGAGGTGCTCGGCTATGGCGCATCAACCGACGCCTACGATGTCGCCGCGCCCGATCCCGTCGGCGACGGTGCGATCCGCGCGATGCGTTGGGCGATTCAAGATGCAGGCGTCGCGCCGGAGCAGATCGGCTACATCAACGCGCACGGCAGCAGCACGCCGCTCGGCGATGCGATCGAAACGCTCGCGATCAAGACGCTGTTCGGCGAGAAGGCATACGCCATTCCGATCAGCTCGACCAAATCCATGTGCGGCCACTCGTTTGGCGCGACGGGCGCGATTGAGGCGCTCTCGTGCGTGATGACGCTGCACACGCAAGTCATTCATCCGACGATCAACTACGAGACGCCCGACCCGCAGTGTGACCTCGACTACGTGCCTAACGTTGCGCGCAAAGCGGAAGTCAATTACACGCTTTCAAATTCGTTTGGACTCGGCGGGCAGAATGCGTGTCTGGTGATGGGGAGATACAAGGAGTAATGCGTCATGCGTGATGCGTAATTCCTTGTTACGCATGACGCATCACGCATTAGATTATGATCACTTACACCAACCAATCACAAATTGATCGCAAAACTAAGTTCGCAAAGTACGCGAGCCTCGGCGGGCTGGCGATCATGCTGCCGGGTTTGTTCATCGCGCTCGGCGGCTTGGCCAATCCAACGCTGACGGCGCCAGAGTACATCGCGCTCTCCTACGTGTCGCTGATCGTCGGCACGATTGTGGCGACCATCGGCGGACGGCTGGCAGAGCGTTGGCAGATCGAGCCGCGCGACGATCAGCGACTGGAGAAGGTGTTGAAGGGATTGGACAAGCGCTATCGTCTGATCAACTACTACACACCTGCGGAACACGTCTTGCTCACACCGACGGGTCTGCACGTGATCGTGATAAAAGACGAAACGGGACTTGTCAGTTTCGACGGCAAGCAGTGGCGACAGCCGTTCTCGCTCAGCCGCGTGTGGCACGATTGGCGGCACGGCGGCTTGGGCAACCCGACGGCCGAAGCGCAATCCCAAATCGCTCGGTTGCAAAAATGGTTGAAGCCGAACGGCGAAGGTGCGGACGCGCCCGTGAAGCCCTTGATCGTGTTCACGAAACCGGAGGTCGAATTGCAAGTGCCTGAGCAGGCAGAGCACATCATGCCGCTCAATGGTTTGAAGTCCTACTTGCAGCGACACACGACGCCCGCACTGTCGAGCGCGATGTATCGCGCGCTGGCTGATGCGATCACGCCGCAAGCCGACGCTGTATCGAGCGATGATGAGCCTGCCGACGAGACGCCATCGCAGCCCGTCAGCAAAAAAGAGAAGCGGCGCAAGAAGCAGAAACAAATCTATTAAATCACCAAGACACCAAGACACCAAGACACAAAGATTCCGAACACTTCTTTGTGTCTTGGTATCTTGGTGATTTCTTTTTCGTTTCACTTTCACATGGACATCACTCGCAAACAACCCAACTCGCAGATGTGTTTCATCTGCGGGATGCACAATCCGATCGGACTCAAGACTTTTTTCTACGAGCAAGACGACGGCAGCGTGGTCGTGCGCTTCACGCCAGAGGAACAGCATCAAGGGTATCCCGGCGTGCTGCACGGCGGCATCGCGACGGCACTGCTCGATGAGACGATTGGCCGCGCTTCGATGACGGCGGGCCGCGAACAGTGGATGATGACGGCGAAACTCGAACTGCGCTTCTTGAAACCCGTGCCGATTGGCCAGCCGCTCACCGTGATCGGTCGCGTGGACAAACTGAGTCGGCACGGCATGAGCGGCAGCGGCGAGATTCGCCTCGCGGATGATTCAGTCGCTGTTGAAGCGAAAGGGCTGTTCGTGACGTTGCCCGACGAGCAGAAGGAATCGCTGGAGCAATTGCTTCCAATGTGGGAGGTAGTGCCGGATTAGCATTGAGTCTCACATTCTTCAGTACGTCTTCAAGGAACAAGCGCACCTGAGCAGCAAGGGTGCGCGTTTTGGTTGCAGCCACGTTTGGAAAGCAGTATCATAGCGCGCAACGACTGTTGACCGGTGAGGCATACGATGCTCGACAGGAGAAAGCTCGTGAGTGCGAACGCAAACGATGAACCCAGCGCAGATACCCCGACGAATTCCGCCGCGGGTGGGTCCACCACCAGCCAATCGGGTGGTGTGAACGTCAGCAGCGGCCATGTTCGTGCCGGCGGAGATGTTGTCGGGCGTGACAAGGTGATCCGCGACATCTATAACGTTGGAGAGGGCGCGACTGTCATTTTTGGTGAGCGGGCTGCGCCAGCCGCTGCTGAATCCGACGAACCCGCGCCCGGCGAGCCGCCGTTCAAAGGCTTACTCTACTTCGACGTGGCGGATGCGCCGCTGTTCTTCGGCCGCGAAGCGGTCACCGCCAAATTGGTCGCCCATGTGCGCGAGCAGCGCTTGCTCGCCGTCGTCGGCGCGTCGGGCAGCGGCAAATCGTCGGTAGTGCGCGCAGGTCTCGTCGCCGCTATGCATCCCGACAAGCCGCAGCACTTCGTCATGCCCGACGGCAGCCCACGCTGGCAACTGCACCTCATCAAACCGACCGAGCATCCACTGAAAGAACTCGCGGCATCACTCACGCGCGCGTCCGAATCCGTCACCGCGCAGGCGACGCTGATAGACGACCTCGCGCACGACGCGCGCAGCCTCGACCTAGCCGCGTCGCGCGCGCTCAAGCAGGATGGCGGCGAGCGACTGCTGCTCGTCGTGGACCAGTTCGAGGAAGTGTTCACCGCGTGCAAAGAGCCCATCGAGCGCAAGGCGTTCGTGGACAACTTGCTCCATGCCGTCGCGGACGACACGGCGGGGCCAGTGCGCGTCGTGCTCACCGTTCGCGCCGACTTCTACGAGCAGTGCGCGGTCTTCCCCGACTTCTTCCGCGTGCTGCCGCAGCACCAGTACAACCTCAACGCAATGCAGCCCGACGAACTGCGCCGCGCCATCGAGCAACCTGCGCGAGAGGGCAACTGGCAGTTTGAGGCAGGCTTGGTGGACTTGCTGCTCACCGATGTGGGCCATGAGCCTGGTGCTCTGCCCTTGCTCTCTCACGCGCTGCTCGAAACGTGGAAGCGTCGGCGGGGGCGACAACTGACGCTGCAAGGCTATCACGAGGCAGGCGGCGTGCGGGGCGCGATTGCACAAAGTGCTACGGCTGTCTATTTGCAATTGCGCGACGAGCAGCAGCGCATCGCGCGCGGCATCTTCGTGAGTTTGACGGAGATGCGAGATGACGCGCCCGATACACGGAGACGGGTCGCCCGCCGCTCATTGTCTCCACACCGTGCGGATCAACCAAGTGTGGATGCGGTGCTAACGATGCTGGTGGAGGCGAGATTAGTCATCGCGGAGTCCGATACGGTCGAGGTGGCACACGAAGCGCTCATCCGCGAATGGGACTTGCTGCGAACGTGGCTCGACGACCGCCGCGCTGATGAGCGGGTGAAGCGCCGCCTCAACGAGCGCGCGCAAGAATGGGAGCAGTCAGATCAAAACGAAAGTTTCTTGTATCACGGGTACCAGTTAGATGGCGCGATGCAGTGGCGCGCACAGCACGAGGACACGCTGGACGATTCGGCGCGAGCCTTCTTGGACGCAAGCAAGGCAGCACACGAGCGCGAGCAGCAACAGAACGAAGAGAGACAAGCGCGCGAAAGTGAAATCGAAAAGAGGCGCGCGGTATCGGACGCGCTAGCCGATGAGAGAGACAGGCAGTTTCGCTTCTTGAAGCAAGCCGGCGGCGGCGCTTTAGGCGTTGGCTTAGGTTTTGCGCTCGGCTTCGCATTGCTCACATACTTCAAGTCGGCTGCGCTCTTACCGAATTTGCTGATCGGCGTTGTGGCACTGGCGTTTCTCACCATGTTCCCAATCGGCGCGGCGATCGGTTTCGGTATGGGGCTGTGTTTGTGGCGTTGGCAAGCACAACCCAAACGCAAATGGTTGGCTATGCTACTCGTCTGCGCGCCCCTGAGCGCTATCGCCTTTGCGCTCTATGTTGCCGTAGCTGCTCCCCCGCTGAACGCGGGACACCTAATCGTTGGTGCGCTGCTTGGTGCTGGCTTGGGTGTGAGCGCCGCGTTGGCGCGCGCGCGAACGCAGCGATTGTTGTTCATCCCAATGGGTACCGCGCTCGCAGCCATCTTGTCGGCGTTGTTCAGCGATCTTTGGTCGAACAATTTCGCGTTGGCATTGATCTGCGGTCTCAGCATCGGCGCGTTGGGCGGGCTGGGCTTTTATGTTTTTGCGTCGGCGGATGAAGCATCTCGACGGGAGGTAGCCGATGCACGCGCGTAATCGCCGACTGTTCGCGATGCTGCTATTGCTGTTCGCATGTGGTCCGATTAGCCCATTGGGGCCATCTTCATCCGAAACCGATGCGACGCTGGAAACGCAAAAGGCCGAAGTCGTTTTCCAGCCGCAATCCGCAGCAGGCGAAACGATCCCCGTCGGCTCTACGCGTGTCGCGCGCCAAGGTGACAAGATTGATGTGAAGCCTCAAGGCGAAGCACTGTTGAGGTTTGCCGACCTGCTCGTGGTGGACATCTTCCATGATTCTGAGGTGCAACTGAAGTACGCAGGAGTTGACCCTAGCGCGCCGCTGCTCATTCAGTTCCTGCTGAATAATGGCAGCGTGTTCAACACCATCACGCCACAAGCGCGCGCAGCACAGCGCATACAATTTCAAACGCCTGGTGGCGTCACGATCACCGCCACTGGCACCGAGTTCTTCGTTAATTACGATGTGCGCTTGCACCGTACCTGGACAATCGTCAAAACGGGAAGCGTGGAGGCAGCAGCTGCGGGCGTGACCGTTGAGGCGGTGTCGGGGCAGCAGATCGTCGTGCCGGATGGCGTGCCGCCTGCGGCGCCGAGTCCAGCCACACGAGCAGTGCTGGACAGCGGCTTTCCCGATTTAGGCGAATTGACAGGCGGGAAGTGGAATGATCAGATGTTGTTAACTGTGACGGCGGCAGTTGCGCCCACCCTCACGCCCATCAGCCGCACCACCGCTGCGCCAACACCCGCGGCAAGCGCCGTGCCGAACCTTCCACGCGTAACCAGCGTGGCATGGAGTCCCGATGGCACACAGTTGGCAACTGCGGACTCCGACGGCGTGGCGTATGTGTGGGACTCCGTCTCGGGTAAGCGACTACGAACTCTCTCCGAAACTTTTGGTACTCGCAAGGCCGCGATTTTCAACGTGGAGTGGAGTCCCGATGGAAAACAACTCGCCACCGCCAGCGACGTTTCGCGTGTATGGGACGTGGGCAGCGGCAAGTTGCTGCTGACGTTGGGAGTGACAGACTTTGGGAAAGTCAATCAGATCACGTGGAGCCCAAAAGGCGATCGCCTCGCGACCGCGACTTTGGATGTGCGGGCGCGGGTGTGGGCGCGGGTGTGGGACGCACAGACGGGCCAACTGCTCTCAACGTTGACGGGGCATCAAATTCTAGTCAGTCGGGTGGCATGGAGCCCAGATGGGAAGCGCCTTGCCACCGCAAGTTTGGATCTGACAGCACGGGTATGGGATGCCGACACGGGCAAGCCTTTGGCGGTTCTTGCAGGGCACTTGTTAGGCGTGCGCATGGTAAGTTGGAGTCCCGACGGACAGCGCCTGCTCACAGCCAGTGACGATCAGACGGCACGGGTGTGGGATCCCAACAGCGGGAAAAATCTTATCATCTTACCGCACAACGATCGCGTTTTTGATGCGGTCTGGAGTCCTGAGGGGAAGCGGATCGCCACCGCTGCCATTAATGAGGTGCGCGTTTGGGAGCCCTCCAGGGGTGAAATTCTGTTGACGTTGAAAACGTCTGGAGAGAGTTTCGATGTGGCGTGGAGCCCGAACGGGCAACGGGTGGCAACCAGCCGAGTGCTGACAGCCCAAGAACCGCAAATTTGGGACGCCAATTCCGGACAAGTCGTCGCGGTCTTGCGCGGGCATCAAGGCGCAGTGAACATGGTAGCCTGGAGCCCAGATGGCAGGACGGTAGCGACGGCAAGCCATGATGGCAGCGCACGGATCTGGGAATCCGCGACAGGTAAGCAATTACATCTTCTGCAATAGCGACCCTCCGAAAATTTTGGACTATCAGATGTGCACATGAAAATCGTCACGGTCGAGCAGATGCGCCAGCTCGAACAGCGCGCGGATGTAGCGGGCGTGAGTTACGCGCAGATGATGGAGGCGGCGGGTCGCGCCGTCGCCGATGCGATTGTCGCGCGCTGGAGTGTACGCGATCAGAACATGCTCGTGCTCGTGGGACCCGGCAACAACGGCGGCGACGGCTTGGTCGCCGCGCGCCATCTGCATGACATGGGCGCGCAAGTGACGCTCTACTTGTGGAAGCGCAAAACCGAAGGCGATTTCAACTTCGCGCAGACGCAAGCGCGGGGCATCAAGACGTTGCGCGCTGAGGGCGACGAAAACTTTTCGCAACTGCGCGCCGCACTCGATGGCAGCACGATCAGCGTGGATGCACTGCTCGGCACCGGCGCGAATCGTCCGATTGAAGGAACGCTCAAAGAAATCCTCGTGCTCGTCAATCCCCAAATCCCCAATCCCAAATCCCACCCTCCACCCTCCATCATCGCCGTTGACCTGCCGAGCGGATTGAACGCCGACACGGGCACGCTCGATCCCGCGACCGTGTCCGCCGATCTCACGGTCACGTTCGCATTTCCGAAAGTTGGCTTCTACAAATTTCCTGCGGCGGATGCGCTCGGCGAGTGGGTGATTGCCGACATTGGTATCCCGCCTGAGTTCGCCGATTCAATCGCGCTCAACTTGGCCACTCAAATTGAGATTGCCAAACTGCTGCCCACGCGCCCGCGCACGGGACACAAGGGCACCTTCGGCAAGGCGATGATCGTCGCCGGGTCGAGCTACTACACGGGCGCGCCATATCTGTCGGCGGCAGCAGCCGCGCGCGTCGGCACAGGCTTGGTCACGTTGGCGACGACGAGCGAGGTGCAGCACATCGTCGCGGCATCACTGCACGAAGCGACGTTCGTGCCGCTGCCCGATGCCGCGGGTGCGATTGCGAGCAATGCAACGCGTGTACTGCTGGACGGACTGAAGGATTACGATGCGCTGCTGATCGGGCCGGGCTTGGGGCGCGCGCGCGGCACGCAGCAGTTCATCTATCGCCTGCTCGATGCGCATGAACAATCCCCTGCCTTCGCGCGCACGGTGATTGACGCCGACGCGCTGAACATTTTGAGCGAACAGCGCGAGTGGTGGCGCACGTTGCCGCCGAACTGCGTGCTCACGCCGCACGTCGGCGAGTTCGCGCGGCTGTCGGGGCTGGACAGCAAGGCGATAACCGACAATCGAGAGACTTGTGCGCGTGAACACTCGCAGCAGTGGAATCAGATTGTGTTATTTAAAGGTGCGTTCACGTTGATCGCGGAGCCAAGCGGCCAAGTGACGCTGCTGCCGTTTGCTAATCCCGCGCTCGCGACGGCCGGCAGTGGAGACGTGCTGTCGGGCATCCTCGTCGGATTGATGGCGCAAGGTTTGTCGCCACGCGATGCGGCGATTGTCGGCGGCTACCTTCACGGCAGCGCGGGCGAACTTGCGCGCGACGACATCGGCGATGCTGGCGTGATTGCGAGCGACTTGTTGCCGCGCATCCCGCGCGCACTCAGGGCGATCAAGCAGATGGGCTAAACACATAACCGCAAAGGCGCAGAGCGCGCAGAGGTTATTCTTGTTTTCTCTGCGTTCTCTGCGTCTCTGCGGTTGAGATAGATTGATAAAAAAATCCCGCTCGTGTGAGCGGGATTTTCATTCGATGAGAGACTGCCTCAGCTTTCCATGCCGGGCGTCTTGTTGCCCTTGTCGGCATTGAGGTTCTGCATCATCTCATCCTTCTTGCGGTCGGCGGCTTGCTTGCCCGTGTCAATCGCGTCCTTCACTTGCGACACCTTCTCGTCGAGCGTCAGCTTCGCGCTCTCACGCATCGTCGAAGCGCGGTCACGCGCTTGCGCAGCGGCTTCTTCGGCGCGCATACGCGCTTGCATCGCTGTCTCTTCAGCCTTGTGCCGCGCGTCGTAGGTCACGTCCTCAGCGCGCTCTTTCAACTCGATGCCCTTCTCGCGCAGCACTGCGCGCGTGTCTTCGCCGGCCTGCGGCGCCATCAGCAATGCTGCCACTGCGCCGAGCAAACCGCCCACCAATCCGCCGATGAAGAACCCCGCGGAAAATTCCCAACCGCCACTGTCTCTGTCTGCCATGTCAGACTCCTTTCAAAAACAAGATTTCTCAACTCTTTTGCTTGCCGCGGCCCAGCACCGTGTCGAAGATGGCGCGCACGCCGGCGACATAGCTCGACACTTTGACGACCGGTTCCAGCACGTTCTTGCTGACGAAGGTCGTCGTGCCGCGCACCGTGCTCACGGTGTCTTGCGCCGAGACGAGAATCGGTTTGAGCTCGTCGCGCAAAAAGCGAATCAGTCCTCTGAGTTCAAAAATCAGCCACACCATCAACCCGACGACGACGACGCCCGCCAACGCCAACAGGATGATGAAGATGTCACGAATGGTTGCAATGATTTCAGGTACTGACATAAAAAAATTATAGCACACTCACTTGCGTGTGACAATCAGCGCGGCAATCATCCCGCCGACCAATCCTGCGATCAATTGCAACTCGCCAATCGTGAACAGTGGCGCGTGCAGCCAAGCGGCTGCGACAGCCGCGAGCCAAAAGCCAAGCGAGACGGCAATCCAGATCACGATCAGGTCGCGAATAGTGTTGCCGCGCGTGAGATGCACGACGGCAGCCAGCATCGTGCTGCTCACCACGCCGAGCAGCACGGCGGGCACGACGGTCGGCACCATCATTGGCTCGCTCCCATGCGCGTGATGATGCCGCCGCCCAGACAAGCGTCGCCACGATAGAACACGGCTGCTTGACCGGGGGTGATCGCACGCTGTGGCTGGGCGAATGTCACGCGCGCGCTCGCATCAGCCAACGGCTCGACGCGCGCGGACTTTTCTTCACTCTTGTAGCGAATCTTCACGTTCACTTCAAGCGTCTCGCTCGGCGCTTCTCCGCTGATCCAGTTAATGTGCGTGACAAGCATGTGCTCTTGCCACACCTGGTGCTTGCGCCCAACGACCAGCGCATTGCGAGCAGCGTCCACGTCAACCACATACAGCGGCTCGCCGGCCGCCATCGTTCGATGCGGCTCAGGATGTATATGCAAGCCCTTACGCTGGCCAATCGTGTACGCGGGCAAGCCATCGTGCTCGCCTACAACATTGCCGTGCAAATCGAGAATGGGGCCCGACACGAACGCGTCTGGGCGCTGCTCTTGCACAAACTCGCGATAGTCTTTCTGCACGAAACACAATTCCTGACTCTCGCTCTTCTCGGCGACGATGATGTTGCGCTCGCGCGCCATCTGCCGCACCTGCTGCTTCGTGAACTCGCCGAGCGGAAACATCGAACGCGAGAGTTGCGCCTGCGTCAACATGCAGAGCGCATACGATTGATCCTTCAGGGGATCAACACCCTTCAACAACTGAACGCTTTCATCTTGAAGTGTTTGCACACGCGCGTAGTGACCTGTCGCCAGATAATCCGCGCCGAGCGCGAGCGCCTGCTTGAGCAGCGCGTCGAACTTGACGTGCCGATTGCATTCGACACACGGATTCGGCGTGACGCCGCGCGTGTAGCCGTCGAGAAAGAAATCCACGACGTATTGCTTGAACGGCGCTTCAAAGTTCAGTAAGTGAAACGGAATGCCGAGGCGCACGCACACCGAGCGCGCGTCGGCGACGGCTTCGGGCGAGCAGCAGCGATTGTACTCGCCGCCGTCGGGCCCCACGCCCGCCCACAGGCGCATCATCACGCCGACGACATCATAACCGCGCTCGACGAGCAGCGCGGCGGTTGTCGAACTGTCCACGCCGCCGCTGAGGGCGACGACGACTTTCGTGCTCATCTTCAATCCATTCAGTTCACGACGCGCAATGTCCGCGCCCTACGTAAATCGTCTCGACCAGTTGCGGCAAAGACTCATCGTCTGCTAATGCGCCTGCTTGCTGTAACAAAATCGCGCGGCTGTCGTGGCTACGCAACCATTCGTCAATCGCCGTTTTGAGGAAACGCCAAGTATCTTCGATACGCCGTCCTGGAATTTGACCGCGCAATGCCTGACGCTCTACGGTCTCTTTTGGTAGTCGCAGATACTCGGCGACTTCTTCTAATGTCAGGATATTAGTTGTCGTCATCGTTGGATTCATCACGATAAGCCTCCAATCGGAATCTACTTGATCCTGCTCCTGTTAGGCGAGCAGTGGGCAACGCTCGAACTATCCACTCTGCCGCTGAGGGCGACGACGACACGGGGGCGCCCTTCGACAGGCTCGGGACGCGAAGTGGTGTGTTGCAAATGGTTAGTCATGCGCGATTTCAGAAGACGATTCGCTCTTGCCTGACACCATCGGCGTGGGCGCATACTCCGTTGCGCGTTCGGTCGGCACGCGACGCAACAGATCGAGTTGCACCAGTTTCTCTAGGATCGGCATGACCTCGTTGAACTCTTTAACCTTGAGGTGTTCAAGATCATCCAGTGTTGCGGAGTCATCTGAGAAAGTGCCTTTCTCTAACACCAGCTCAAGCACATAGCGATCTTCAAGCGTCAGCCCTGTTTGTCCGCGCAACTGTTGATCGGCATACTCTAATCCGTGCTGCAACACATCGGGAGTGATGATGTCGGCGTGAAGTTCAGCCGCCTTGAGCAAAACATAACTGCCCAGCCGATTGAGCCAACGTGGCACCCCATCTGACCGTTCGCAAAGAATACGCGCAGTTTCAGGCGTGAAGGGGCGGACTGAAAGCGGATCTTCGTGGTCGCGCCGCGCATTGTGTGGACGCGCGCTATTGAGGTAGTTGATCAGCATCCGATAGGTTGTGGGTTGATCCAGTTTCTTCAACTCGATAGCGAGATCGAACAACCCCAGTTCGCGCGTTACAATATCGCGCGTCAAGCCTGATGGATGCCCCGTGAGCATGAACCAAGCGCCGCCCTTGAGCATTCCCTGATCGTTCCGCAGCAATTCGCGCACGCGCGCCGGGTCTTGCTTGTCGAGGTCATCTATCGCAATGACAACGCGGTGATACTTCTGCAACGCGCGTTTCAATAGGTCTTCAAAACTCAGCGCAGGAAAACGCGGCGGAGAAATCGGGACGGTTTCTTCTTTGGTCTCGACGCCCATGCCAGCTAAGCCAGCCTTCACCGTCGTTTCTTTTTCGACTGCGCGCGTTCGCGGGCGCAATCCCATCTGGTTCAGTTGGTGTTGCGCCCATTCGTCGTCTTCCATTTCGCGAGCGAGCGCGATCAGAGCCGCGGTCGCCAAATCGGTCTCTGGGGGCAGGCTGATGTACGCGGCTAATGTATCTTTCGCTCGGCGGCGCAATACGCTCAACACTTCAAGAATGAAGGCAGTTTTGCCGATGCCGACCCAGCCATACACAAACAGGCGTTTGCGTTCGCGCCCGCGAAACAGATTGAATACCTCGCGCAATTCTTGTGTGCGGCCTGTGAAAATCTCTGACAACTGCGACTCGCGCAACAAGGGCGGGACTTCGGAAAACGGAATCTCGTTCAATCCCCAGTGCGCGTAGGTGATGTCCAGTTCATCCCAAAGACGGTCTGCCTCGTTCATGCGGGTTGTTTCTCCTTCGCGTGATTAGCCAGCCGGAGAACCTCTTCGACCTCGCTGGCGCGTTGCGTGTCTCCTAATTCAACATACATTTCGTGCGCCTGAGCAAGTTCCCGTGTCGCATCGGCACTGAAGCCCAACTGAATCGCCAGGCGGCCCAAACCGTTTTTGCAGGCGGCGATGCCGCGCTGGTTATGGGTCCGTTGATACAAGCGCAGTGCATCGCGGTAATGTACCCGTGCATTTTCAAGATTACTCATTAGGTGGTGTGTGCGAGCAATTTGAAAAATTGTGTCGGCGCGCGCGTTGAGGTCGTCGAATTGGCGACGGATGGCAAGGCTCTGTTCGAGCAACCGGAGGCCGTCGTGCCAGCGATCATGTTCGGCATAGAGTACGCCCAGCTCAAACGAAACGTTAGCGAGAGACCGTGCATCCTCCAGTTGCTGGGCGATGACAAGCGCCTTCTCATAGTATTGAATTGCATTGGGTATTTCACCTAGTGATGCGTAGGCCATTCCCAGATTACCAAGTCGGCTACTTTCGCTTCGACGGTCGCCGGTCCTCTGTGCAATAAGCAGAGATTGTTCAGACAATTCAAAGGCGCGTTGAATGTCCCCGAGACGAGTGTACGCTATTCCTAGATTTGCTAGATTGACTCCTTGATTAACTTGGTCACCCAATTCACGCGCAATATGTAACGCTTGTTCATAATATTCGATCGCGTGGTGAGCCTCACCAAGGACCGCATAAGCATTCCCTAAACTGCCCAGTTGGTTACTTTCGCTGCGTCGATCACCAATCTCGCGAGCAATGATCAATGCCTGTTCATAGAACTCAATAGCGTGGCGAAGATTGCCTAATGCGGCGTAGGCAACCCCTAGGTTTCCGAGAATATTCCCTTCGCCTCGTCTATTTCCAATTGCACGAGCAATTAGTAATGCTTGTTCATGGGACTCAATGGCGCGCCGATAGTCACCTAGAGCAGAATAAGCCCCTCCCAAACCATCCAGCACTGTGCTTTCTGTGAGGCGATCTCCAATTTCTCTGGCTATTTGCAATGCTTCGGTGTAGAACTCTATGCCATGCCTTATCTCACCTAGTGTAGCATACGCTTGTCCAAGATTCACTAGGTCTACACTTTCGGCATGTTTGTCTCCTATTTCACGCGCGATGGTGAGCGCTTGTTGGTAATATTCTATGGCCTGACGGCTTTCCCCTAGTGTTGAATAATTCAAGCCTAAGTTGCTCAGGTGGCTGCTTTCCGCCTGTCTATCGCCTAATAAACGAGCGGCGGCGACTGCTCGTTCCAACCACATGATTAGTTCCTTTGGAGACAGGCGAAGTTCAAGGTAATAAATACTCGCGTCAATGTAATCGCAGTACAACCGCGCAGCCACGGAATTATCCGGGGCCTGTTTAGCTAGTCGTGTCAATGCTGACTGAATGTTCGGCCACTCTTGGTCATATAGAGCTAAACCACGCAGCACCCCTTCTCCACTCTCAAAGTATAGTTTACCAGCTTGGCGAGCTACAGAGAGGTAGTAGTGAGCGTGTCGTTCATGTGCTTCAGTTAGATCAAACTGTGGTGAGAAACTCAAGGCGAAATCGAGCAATAAGGGATGTAGAGCATAACGTTGGGTTTCATTGTACCGATTGATCAAGCTAGAGTTCGCCAATTCGTCTAGCCACGTCTTGGTCTGTCTTTCATCCACGTTCCATACAGCAGCCGCTGCCGTGCGATCAAACGTAGATGTGAACACAGCCAATTTAACCCATGCTGCTTGTAGTTGTGGGCTTAATTGTCCGTAACTAAGGTCGAAAACCTCTTGGATGGTGATGTGAGCAGACCCTTGTGAAAGTGAACTGAGGCTTATTGCCGCCAATTCGCCGGCATATTCGGCTGGAATCAGATGGGGCCTAGCTCTCAGGGTAGAGCCGGCAATTCGTAAGACAAGTGGCAAATGCCCACACAGAGAGGCAATTCGGGCAGCTATATCAGGGGTATCACGAAGGCGCGGGTCCAAACGCATCAGCAACTCGCGTGAAGCGTCTGCCGAAAGCACATCCAAATCAACCCTGGGAACGCCGGGCAGGTCAAAGCGTTTACGTGAGGTTATGAATACCGCACACGATGAAGAACTAGGGAGAAGTGGGGTCACTTGCTCAGCATCTGCCGCGTCATCGAGAATTAACAGAATCCTCTGCCCGTACAAAACACTGCGATAGATCGCTGTTAAATCCTCTACAGTGTTAGGCAGTCGCACATCAGGGTGAAATGATCTGATGACATGGGCCATGGCCGCTGATGAACTCATTGGTGAACCACTTCCCCCACGCAGATTCACGAACAGCTGACTATCAGGGTATCTCGCTATTAGTTGATGAGCAATATGTATAGCTAACGCTGTCTTACCCACCCCACCCATCCCGTTGCCGTTGAAGATAAGAATTGTAGGGGCTTCCATGTTAGTTGACAGAATTGCGAGTGCCTTGCTAACTTCCTCTTCTCGACCGATGAAGTTAGTCGAATCAGGTGGTAGTTGGTGTATGGCAACAGGAGCAGAAATCTTGACGATCTGATCACGCCCGACAAAATCCCCTTCAACACTAATGATATTGCCGCCGCTGATGTTGATACCGCCACTTTGGTTGCTTGTTTCGATTTTTCTTGAGGATTCCTGAGTCATCTGTCCACCTTTCTGATTCACGTCAATACAACTATGCATACACCCCGCCATCGTGAGCAGCAAGCAGAACTTATCCTGTACTCCGTGTCGTCATCTTCCGCAACCGCGCCACCACATCCGCCACCGTCTCCAACACCACATCCATCTCGTCCATCTTGTTCTCTGGGCCAAGCGTCATACGCAGCGCGCCGTGCGAGTGTTTGCGCGGCACGCCTATCGCCTTGAGCACGTGGCTTGGCTCCATCGCCGCCGATGTGCAGGCGGAGCCCGACGACGCGGCGATACCAGCCATGTCAAGCGCGAGCAAGACGGGGCCCGCCTCGACACCTTCGATGACGAAACTCGCATTGTGCGGCAACCGCTCGGTCGGGTGACCCGTGAGCTGCGAGCGCTCGATCGTGCTGGTCACGCCGTCAATCAATCGTGTGCGCAGTGGATTGAGCAGCGCGACGTTTTGCTCGCGATTGGCTTGCGTCAGTTCGAGCGCCTTCGCTAAGCCGACGATGTACGGCACGTTCTCGGTGCCCGCGCGCCGATTGCTCTCGTGTCCGCCGCCAGTCTGCGTCGGCATAAGCGGCGTACCTTTGCGCACGTACAGCACGCCGACGCCTTTGGGTCCATAAAACTTATGTGCGCCGAGCGAGAGCAAGTCAACATTAAGCGCGTTGACGTTGACGGGCAAGTACGCAGCTGCCTGCACTGCGTCGGTATGGAACGGAATGCCGTACTCGCGCGCGATGCTGCCAATTTCCGCAAGCGGCTGAATGGTGCCGACCTCGTTGTTCGCATACATGATCGAGATCGCGATGGTGTTTGGCCTGATTGACTTCCGCACGTCGTCAGGATCAACCTGGCCATAAGCGTCCACGCCAACCTCAGTCACCTCGAAGCCAAAATGATCGCGCAGTTGATGGCAGGTGCTCTCGACGGCGTGATGCTCGATGGTCGAAGTGATGAGATGACCGCGAACCCCCGTCGCTGCCCTTCCTTTCTGCGCGGAGGAGCGAGTAATTGCCTCAAACGCTGCACCGCGAATGGCTGGGTTGTCGCGACGGACACGCGCACCGTGGCGGAACATGGGCCGAGCCGCAAACGCTACGCCCCTAATCGCAAGGTTGTCGCTCTCCGAGCCACCGCTGGTAAAAATGATTTCCGACGGCGAGCAGCCGAGCACGCGAGCCACGTCGCGCCGCGCCGTTTCGACCGCATCCTTCGCGCGCTGACTGAGCGAGTACAAGCCGCCGGGGTTCCCGAATTCTTCCGTAAAATATGGCGTCATCGCGGCTAATACGTCGGGATGTACGGGCGTTGTCGCCGCGTGATCGAGATAGATAAAACGTCGGGTCGCCATGAAATTGATTATAACAAGCGTGTTGCGAATTGCGAATTGCAAAACTCATTGCGAATTGCGATTGGGTCGGCTATGAGGAAGATTCATCGGCGTAATAGCAGAATACGGTTGGCGGGCACGCTGCGCTCTATGCGTTATGTCTCCACAGTGAAATGGCAAATCGCAAATCGCGTCGTTTGTCGCTCATCGGCCGCTGTGCTATAATATTTTAAGGTTTGGTGATTGTTCCTATCCTAGAAGGAGGCAGTTTGTGGCTCTGAAAGGTCAAGCCAAGGAAAATATTATCAAGCAATACCACATTCACACCAGTGATACCGGTTCGCCAGAGGTGCAGATCGCGCTGCTCACGACTCGTATCAATCAGTTGATCGAGCACCTGAAGTCACATAAGCACGATCATGGCTCACGGCATGGCTTGTTGAAACTGGTCGGGCAGCGCAGACGGCATCTGACATATCTGAGCAAGAAAGACGCCAACCGCTACAAAGAGATCATCGCCAAGCTCGGTTTGCGCAAGTAATCTGGTTTGACAGACACGACTGCAATCCCGAACACTGAAAACGAGTAGAGGCGGCATACTCCTCTGCTCGTTTTGTCGTTTTGACAAAGGAGGCGCGCTCACCCCACAATGAATTGATCCTCAGAAGGGCAGGAATTGGAGAGTGCATCCAACCCCCACCCTCCCCCGTTTCACAAGGGAGAGAGCAAAGGTTGGATCCAGTTTCCAGTCCCTGACTTCTGTGGAGAATCGTTGGTTGGTTGGATGGTTTGTTCGTTGGTTAGCCAACTCAAGCATCAGCCAACTAACAAACTAATCAACTATCTCAGGAGTCACACATGGACGAAAAAGTTTATACCGCCAAACTTGGCGAACAAGACGTTGTTATCTCGACGGGCAAGCTGGCACAGCTGGCCGGCGGCGCGGTGACGGTGCGCATCGGCGACACGGTCGTGCTCGTCACAGCCACTGCCAGCAAAAGCGCGCGTCCCGACATTGATTTCTTCCCGCTGTCGGTCGAATTTGAAGAGAGGCTCTACGCGGCAGGCCGCATCCCCGGCTCATTCTTCCGCCGCGAGGGCCGACCGAGCGAAGCCGCGATCCTGGTCGCCCGTCTGATAGACCGCCCGCTGCGGCCCCTCTTCCCCAAAGATTTCCGCAACGACGTGCAAGTCGTCGCCACGACCATCTCTTACGACGTACAAAACTATCTCGACATCCCCGCCATTATCGGCGCGTCCGCCGCATTGATGATCAGCAGTATCCCGTTCTATGGCCCCATCGGCGCGGTGCGCGTCGGCATGATTGACGGCGCTTTTGTGATGAACCCGACCGCCGACCAGATGGAAAAGTCGCAACTCGACCTGCGTTTGGCGGGCACGAGCGAAGCGATCCTGATGGTCGAAGCGGGCGCGAACGAAGTGCCCGAAGATGTGATGCTGAATGCGCTCAACAGCGGACACCAGGCGATCCAAAATGTCATCGTGTTGCAGAACCAGATGGCCAAAGAGATGGGCAAGCCGAAGATGAGCTACCCCGCCGCCGCGAAGAGCGACGCGCATGACGCCGTCGTCGCGAAACTCGGCACGCGCATCACCGATGTGCTCTCGCAATCGCTCTCGAAAGAAGCGCGCGAGTCCGCGCTCGACACCATTGAAGACAACCTGAAAGCGTCGCTGTCCGATCTGGACCCGGCCGAAGTCAAAGCGGGTTTCGACGCGGCGATGAAGACCGAAGTCCGTAATGCGATCCTCGACAAGGGCATTCGCCCTGATGGACGCGGCCTGACAGAGATTCGCCCCATCAGCTCTGAGGTCGGCCTCTCGCCGCGTGCGCACGGTTCGGGCTTGTTCACGCGCGGCCAGACGCAAGTGCTGTCCATCGCCACACTCGGCACCGTGGGCGAAGAGCAATCCTTGGACGGACTGCGCCCCGAAGAATCGAAACGCTACATCCATCATTACAACTTCCCGCCGTTCAGCACGGGCGAAGCGTATCCGATGCGGGGACCGCGCCGCCGCGAGATCGGCCACGGCGCGCTGGCGGAGACTGCACTGCGCAATGTGATTCCTGACGAGCAAGACTTTCCGTACACCGTGCGCGTCGTGTCCGAAGTGCTCTCGTCGAACGGCTCGACCTCGATGGGGTCGGTGTGCTCGAGCACGCTGGCGCTCATGGACGCGGGCGTGAAGATCAAAGCGCCTGTCGCTGGCATCGCCATGGGACTCGTCACGCGCGACGACGGCAAGTACGCCGTGCTGTCCGACATTCAGGGCATGGAAGACGCGCTCGGCGATATGGACTTCAAGGTCGCGGGCACCGCGAAGGGCATCACCGCGTTGCAGATGGACATGAAGATCAAAGGATTGCGTGCCGACATCATGACGCAAGCATTGGCGCAGGCGCGCGAGGGCCGCATGTTCATCATGGACAAGATGCTGGCGGCGATCAACCAGCCGCGCGCAGAGATGAGTCAGTACGCGCCGCGCGTGACCGTCGTCAAGATTGATCCGGAGAAGATCGGCAAGGTCATCGGGCCTGGCGGCAAGACGATTCGCGCGATGATCGAAGAGTTCAAGGTGAAGATTGACGTGGAGGACGACGGCTCGGTGTTCATCTCGTCGCCCGACGGCGCGGGTGCTGCGGCCGCCGAGGCGAAGATTCGCGCCATGACCGAAGACGCGAAGATCGGCGACATTTACACGGGCAAGGTCACGCGCGTCGCCGACTTTGGCGCGTTCGTGGAGATTCTGCCCGGGCTGGACGGCATGGTACACATCTCGCAGTTAGCCGACTATCGCGTGAACCGCGTCGAGGACATCGTGAAGCTCGGCGACGAGTTGACGGTGATGGTGATTGACATTGATCCGGCCGGCAAGGTGCGTTTGTCGCGCCAGGCAGTACTGGCGGGCTGGACGGCGGAGCAAGCGCGTGATGCCGACCGCAAGCCGAGCAGTGGCGGGCGCTCTGGCGGTGGACGTGACGGTGGCGGCTATCGTGGTGGTGGCGACCGCGGCGGAGATCGTGGCGGACGTCCGCCATTCCGTGGCGGCGGCGACCGCGGACCGCGAAGCTAATCTTATTGATGAGCAACAACGGGCGACCGTAGTGGTCGCCCGTGACTGATTCGTGCTCACAGCAAACACAAAGTACGCAACGATACAATGATTGAGAAACGTGCGGCTTCGCGTCTTTGTACAAGGCGAACACGTTAGCCGAAAATAAGCAGTAGGCAATAGGCAATATATGCTATCGCACTTTTTGGATAGCGCGCTAACCTCCTGTAAAATACATCTCATGTACGTCGGCAAAGTCAGCCTAACAAGCGAGCGATGACTTGCGCACAAGCGCAGGTCATCGCTTTTTATTTGCTCGCCAGTGTAAGGAGGCGCCACTCCCAATTGATTGTATTTCGACGAACCACCCGTCGTGCTGTCCCATGCGCGTTGCGAGTTCAAAGGCAACGTAAGTTTCGGCGGTGAATGACTGCCGACAGTTCAAGAGGAGAGAGTTGAATGTCTTACAAGAACATGAAGTGGTTTGCAGTTTTCGCATTGGCGCTCGTGCTCGTCGTGATCGCTTCGACAGCACAGAGCGTGCTGGCGCAGCCGAACGAGCAAGCGCCGCAAGTCGAAGTGAGCGCCAATGTGCATCACGATGTGTCGGGGCCAATCGGCAATCAGCCGTCATCGCCGAGCGCGCGGAATTTAACCGAACGCCCGCTGCGCATTCTCGGCGTGCATGGCGCGTCGAATGCGGAGAATGACCCGGTGGTGCAATCGCAAGCGGGGCCCGTCGTGAACGTGGCTGGTGCTTTGAGCTTCGACGGCATTGGCGACACGAGTAACACGCCCTCCAATCCCTGCAACTGCGCGCCGCCAGACACCAACGGCGCAGTCGGAGCGACACAGTACGTGCAGTGGGTCAACACAGCGTTTGCGGTCTACGACAAGACAACGGGCGCGATACTGGCTGGATACCCCAAGGCAGGCAATGCGCTGTGGGCTGGTTTTGGCGGCGCGTGCGAGACGAACAACGACGGCGACCCGATTGTGCAATATGACAAGGCTGCCGGGCGCTGGATCATGACACAGTTCTCGGTGTCCACACTGCCCTACTTGCAGTGCGTTGCTGTTTCGACGACTTCCGACGCAACAGGCACGTACAACCGCTACTCGTTCAGCTACGGCTCGCAGTTCAACGACTATCCCAAGCTCGGCGTGTGGCCCGACGGCTACTACATTTCTTACAACATCTTCAACAACGGGCAGACATTCGCCGGTTCGAAGGTGTGCGCGTTTGATCGCACCGCGATGCTCGCGGGCGCTTCGGCAAATCAGCAGTGCTACCAATTGAGCACTGCTTACGGCGGACTGCTGCCGTCCGATCTCGATGGCTCGACGGCGCCGCCCACCGGGTCGCCGAACTTCTTCATGAATTTCGCCAACAACTCGCTGAACCTGTGGAAGTTCCACGTGGACTGGACGAACAGCGCGAACAGCACGCTCACGGGTCCCACCAATATTCCCGTCGCCGCGTTCAATACGGCGTGCAGTGGCGGCGGCAACTGCATCCCGCAGCCCAACACGCGCCAGCAGTTGGATTCGCTCGCCGACCGCTTGATGTATCGCCTCGCCTATCGCAATCGCGCCGGCGTTGAATCGCTGGTCGTCAATCACTCTGTTGCCATTTCCGGCAACAAGCACAGCAGTGTCACGGGTGTGCGCTGGTATGAACTGCGCAATCCGTCGGGCAACACGATGGCAAATGGTACGCCCGTCGTGTATCAGCAAGGGACGTACTCACCCGATTCGACCTCGCGCTGGATGGGCAGTATCGCGATGGACAAGAATGGCGACATCGCACTTGGCTACAGCGCGTCGTCCAGCAGCGTATTGCCGTCACTGCGCTACACGGGGCGCGCGGCGACTGATGCGCTCAACACGATGGGTGCAGAAACGATCGTAAAGCCGGGCGGCGGCTCACAGCTGCCGAACCTGAGCCGCTGGGGCGACTACAGCGCGATGACCGTTGATCCGGTTGACGACTGCACGTTCTGGTTCACGTCGGAGTATCTAAAGTCGAGTGGCACGTTCAACTGGAGCACGTGGATCGTTTCGTTCAAATTCAGCAGTTGTATATAGGACAAGAGCGGGCAATTCACGAGTTGCCCGCTTTGTATTGTCCAATAGTACACAAGTCCTAAACGGAAAATTTGCAATACGCTTTGAACTATGTAGAATATTTGCATGTACGTCGGCGATGGAAGCCTAAGAACGAAGCGGTGACTTGCGTTTGCGCGCGGGTCATCGCTTTTTGTTTGATGGCGACAATCGAAAGGAGGTGCGCCGAAATAACCTCACGCCACTTTCAGCACGCAGTCAGGATCGTTGCAGGTCAACTACTCAAGAGGAGAGTGCTACCTATGAAGTTCAACATGCGTTCAATTCTGTATGCCGTCGTCGTGATCGCAGTCGTCGGCGTGTTTGCGTTTCCATCGAACGCCAGCGCAACCAATTCGTGGGGCGGATACCACTGGGCGCGCACGGCCAACCCGTTTACGCTCAAACTCGGCGATAACGTCTCAGGACTGTGGGATGGAATGCTTATCACCGCATCATCCGATTGGACAGCTTCCACGGTGCTCAATACGACGATCGTCCCGGGTGGGACCCGACCCAAGGGTTGCCGTCCAACTAGCGGGCAAGACGAGGTCTGCAGCGCCGACTACGGCAACACCGGCTGGCTCGGTTTGGCGCAAATCTGGATCACGGGCGGCGAGCACATCACGCAGGGTGTGGTGAAGAACAACGACTACTACTTCGGTAGCTCGTCGTACCAATACAATAACACGCAGGAGATGCAGCACGTGATCTGCCAGGAGATCGGTCACACATTCGGTCTCGATCATCAAAGCACCGATGGGTCGTCACAGAACACGTGCATGGATTACTATCACAATACGAGTAATTCGGACACCACGAGCACGCACCCCAATACGCACGACTACAACGAGTTGGTGACAATCTACACACACCTCGACTCGTTCAGCACATTGAGTGGCATGCCTGCCTTCAGTATGAAAGGCGGCGCATCCAACGTTGACGTCAGCGAGCGCAGTGAGTGGGGCACCCTCGTCAGCAACAGTGCACGCGAGGCGACTTTCGTACGCGATTTCGGCGGCGGCGAAAAAGTCGTCACGTTCGTCATCTGGGTACAGTAGCCTTACAAGTCTTCAACATTTACAAAAAGAAATCGGGCCACCGTCAGGTGGCCCGATTTGCTTTTCGCACGACCGCTCTCAATCAATGCGCGCGTTCTTGAGCAGCACGGCGTTGACGGCGACGAGAATCGAAGAGCCGGACATCGAGAGCGCGCTAATCGCAGGCTGCAAGTAAATGTGGAACGCCGGATAGAGCAAGCCTGCCGCAATCGGAATCGCCACGCTGTTGTAGCCGACTGCCCACGCCAAGTTCTGCTTCATCTTCCGCACCGTCTCGCGTCCGAGCCGCACCGCGCGCGCCACGTCGAGCGGGTCGGAGCGCATCAAAACCACGTCGGCGGTCTCGACCGCCACGTCGGTGCCCGCACCAATGGCGATGCCCACGTCGGCTTGCGCGAGCGCGGGCGCATCGTTAATGCCGTCGCCGACCATCGCCACATGCTTTCCGCGCGACTGAATCTCCTTCACCTTATCCGCCTTCTGGCCAGGCAACACTTCCGCAAACACGGTCGTGATGCCGAGGTCGCGCGCGATGCGTTCGGCCGTCGCGTGGTTGTCGCCTGTCAGCATCACCGACTCGATGCCGAGCGCGCTCAGTTGCGCGATGGCTTGCTTGGCGGACTCGCGTGGCGCGTCGGCGACGGCGATGAGTCCCGCCGCGCGTCCATCCAGCGCAATGTGAATGACCGTGCGTCCGCCGCTCGCCAACTCGTCCGCCCGCGAACCAAGTCCGTCGAGCGAGATGCGATGGTCGTCGAGCAGTTTGCGATTGCCAATCAAGAGCGCGTGCTCGGCGACGTGCGCTTGCAAGCCGAGTCCCGGCACCGCCTCGAACTGATGCACGTCTGAGAGCGCAAGTCCTTTTGCGTGAGCGGCTTTGACGATGGCGTGCGCCAGCGGATGCTCGCTGCTTTGCTCGGCAGACGCGACAAGCGCGAGCAGTTCATCCTGCGTGATACCATCACGCACGGCAACATCCACGACTTCGGGTTCGCCTTTGGTCAACGTGCCGGTCTTATCGAAGATGACCGCGTTAATCTTGGCGGCGCCTTCGAGCGCGGCGGCATCTTTGAAGAGAATTCCGTGCCGCGCGCCCAGTCCAGTGCCAACCATGATGGCGGTCGGCGTGGCGAGACCGAGTGCATCAGGGCACGTGATGACCACGACGGTGATGGCGAACGTCAGCGCGAACACCAGTCGGTCGGCGTCGGGCGGCATGAAGCGCGGCGCGAGCACGAAATACCACAGCAGGAACGTGCTCACGCCGGCGATGACGGCGACCAGCACCAGATAATGCGCGGCGCGGTCTGCCAATCGCTGCGCTGGCGCTTTGGAGTTTTGCGCGGCTTGCACGAGTTTGACGATTTGCGCGAGCGTCGTGTCCGTGCCGACTTTGGTTGCGCGAAACTTGAACGCACCGGTTTTGTTGAGGCTCGCGCCGATAACCGCATCGCCATTCTGCTTGTGCACGGGCAGGCTCTCGCCGGTAATCATGCTTTCGTCAACCGACGATTCGCCTTCAATGACGGCGCCATCCACCGCGACCTTCTCACCCGGCCGCACGAGCAACACATCGCCGACGACGATCTGCTCCGTCGGCACTTCCATCTCGTTGCCGTCGCGAATGACCGTCGCGTGCGGCGGCGCGAGTTGCAGCAACTTCTCAATCGCCTGACCCGTCGTGCGACGCGCGCGCATCTCCATCCAATGCCCGAACAGCACGAACGTGACGAGCATCGCCGCCGCTTCGTAGAACACTTCGCCGTTGAACAGGAACGTGGCGGCGACCGAAAAGATATAACCCGTGAGCACACTGAGCGTGACGAGCACGCTCATGTTCAGTACGCCCTGCCGCAAGCCGTTGCGCGCGCCGACAAAAAACGGCCAGCCGCCGTAGAGTACGACGGGCGTGGTCAGGACAAAGCCGAACAACTTGTCGTCCATGCCGAACGGCATCGGCAGCATGATGCCGAGAATCTGCCGCGCGAGATGCGAGAACAGGAACACGGGCACGGTCAGTACGAGCGAGATAAGGAAGCGATTGCGCATGTCGCGTTCCATGTCGGCGGCGCTCATGCCGGGTCTGCCGCCGTGCGCGCTGTGATCTTCCATTGCGCTCATCGCCGCATGTGCGCTGTGGTCTTGGGCGGTGGACGGTGGACGACTGACGGCGGACGGCGCAGTGTGCATCGCGTGTTCAGTTTGCGCGTGCATCGAGTGAGCCTCGTGCGCAGCGTGCTGCATGTGCTCGGGGCGGCTCTCGCCCGCGCAGACATAACCGCAATCTTTCACGGCAGACTGCAATGTGGGCAGCGAGACTTGCGACTCGTCGTAATGCACGGTCGCCGTGCTATTGAGGTAGTTGGCGGACACATGGTGCACGCCAGGAATTTTCAGCAGCGCGTTCTCGACGTTGCGCGCACAGCCTGCGGTCAGCAGTCCGTCAACCTTGATGACGTTTTCTTTCATTGCGCATCTCCTTGCGGCAAACCGAAACGGACAGCACAAGGCTCAATCTACTCATTCAGTGTAGCAACCGTGTCAAACGGGTCGACCACACAAATTGTCGCCTAGCATCACCGTAGCCGCATCTGTAGGCTGTCCCGACGCACACGCAGCGTCCGCCGCATTAGCACAAACATTCTGCTTGACATAGAACGAGTGTTCTCTTATAATGGGCTCTATAGAACAGAGTTTCTGAACACAGGCTCTTTATTTAGAGGAGAATGGCTATGGCGCTATCCCCCCGCCAAGATCACATGCTGAGGTTCATCCGTGACTTCTCGGATCGCCAAGGCTATCCACCGACTATTCGCGAGATCGGGAAAGAAGTCGGCATCAGTTCCACCTCCGTCGTCAACTACAATCTCGACAAATTGGAAAAAGAAGGCTTGCTGGAACGCGACCGCACGATCTCGCGCGGCTTGAAGATTGCGGGCCGTGATGGCGCGCGTGCGCCTGTAGTGCTTGACGCACTGATGCGCGACAATCGCTTCCGCATTCCGCTCGTCGGCACGATTGTGGCGAGCAAGCCTGCGCCCGTCGCCGAAGATGCGTTCTCGCACATCCCGAAGGAGAGCGTCGAGCTGACGCGCGACATCGTGCGCGAGCAAGAAGGCTTGTATGCGCTGCGCGTCAAAGGCAACTCGATGGTGGACGCGCTCATCAACGATGGCGACATTGTGGTGATGAAGCGCGAAGCCGATGTGCACAACGGCGATATGGTTGCGGTGTGGCTGAAGGACAAGGGCGAGACGACCTTGAAGCGATTCTATCGCGAGAAGGGCCGCATCCGCTTGCAGCCCGCCAACCCGACGATGCAGCCGATCTTCGCTCACCCCGGCAACGTCGAGATTCAAGGCAAGGTGCTGGTCGTCATCCGCCAACTCGCCGCGTAAGTTTCCCTCGCAATTCAGAATTCGTGTAGAGACGACCCGTCGGGTCGTCTCTACTTTTTCCCAAACTTATCCCAACTTACTTGACAGCCATTCCCAAACGGGCTTATAGTCGTTTAGCACAATTGTTCTATGAGCAACCGAACCACTCGCCTCAACTTGCAAGCCGACCAGATTGAAATGGTCTTGGCGCAGCACAAGCTGCCCGCGCATGTCGCGGGCGGCACGGTCACGCCAAGCGTCGTGCGCTTCAATCTCAATCTGTCGCCCAGCATCAAGTTGAACAAGCTCGCCGCGTTGACCGAGGAGATCGCGCTCGCGCTCGGCGCGTCGAACGTGCGCATCCAGCGCGAGGGCGGCATGGTACAGATCGAGTTGCCGCGCGACGACCGCGAGCCGGTTGCGCTCGCAAAGTTGTGCAAGCAATTGGGCAATGCACCCGCCACCACGGCCGTGCTCGGCTTGGATGCGAACGGCAATCCATTGCTGCTGCGCTTGTCAAGTCCATCCATCGCCCATGTGCTGGTCGCGGGCACGACAGGTTCGGGCAAGACCGCGCTCGTGCGCAGCATGTTGCTCTCGCTCGCGCGCTTCAATCGCTCCAGCGAATTGCGCTTGGTGTTGATTGACCCCAAAGGGCGCGGCTTCGAACACCTGAGCGAATTGCCGCACCTGCTCTACCCCGCCGTGCGCGAGACGAACGATGCGATTCAAGTGTTGAATAAATTGGTGGCGCACATGGAGCGGCGCGACGCGGAGCAAGTGAGCCGTCCACGCGTGGTGATCGCGATTGACGAGTTGGCAGACTTGCTGCAAACCGGCGGCAAGCAAATCGAGCAGCCGTTGATGCGGCTGGTGCAGCGCGGACGCGAAGCCGGCTTTCACGTCATCGCGGCGACGCAAAAACCGAGCAGCAAAGTGATGAGCGGCATCGTGAAGAGCAACTTCCCGACGCGCCTCATCGGCAAAGTCGCAAGCCCGGAAGACGCGCGCACCGCCTCAGGCATCGGCGGCACAGGCGCAGAGAAGTTGGGCGGACACGGCGAGTTTCTGCTCGTCGCCGAGGGGCAGACGATTCGCTTCCAATCCGCGTTCGCTACGCGCGATGATACGCACGAGTTGCTGAGTGCAATGCGCATGCCACAGTCGGCGCTATTGCAGAGGATGGCTGCGTGAGCCTCGACGTGTGGTTTAAGGAAGACATCCAGCACACGCTTCTCGCGCTGAACGAGGCGAACGGCACGATGCTCGTGCGACTCGCCGCCAATGCCAATGATCTTTCTGAATTACAAACTTATCGCGACGGCTACTGTGATGCGCTGCGCGCCGTCGCCATTGCTCTGGGCATCGCACTGCCCAATGTTTTGCCAGAACCTCTAACTTTAACCATACCTAAAACTCGAATCTGGAAAGAGGTGACTACTATCGTCGGAACCCAAAGCGATTAAATCGCGTACTCCACAGGAGCGACACATGAACAGATTGATTGCCTTCGGCGTGTTGGCGTTCAGCATCACGCTCGCCGTTCTGATTGGTCAGCGACTCAGCGACCAAGCGATGGCGGTGATCGTCGGCTCTGTGATCGGCGTCGTCGCCTCCATGCCGATGACGGCTGTCGTGCTGTGGCTGACATTGCGCTCGCGCGAGACCACGCGCTACGCACAGCCCCTCACTCGCTCCGAACCCGCGCCGCGCGAAGAAGCGCCGCGCATCATGGTCATTCAACCGCAGCCATACGCTGCGCCGCAGTACGTGCAAAGCACGCAGTACCAGCAGCCTGTTCAGGGCGCGTACCTCAACCCGCCGAGCCCCATGGCAACTTACTCGCGCCCTGCCCGTGAATTTAAAATTGTGGGGCAGGAGGATTTTCACTATGAAGATCGGGATGCTTTGGTTTGACGATGATCCGAAACGGCCGTTGGAGGAAAAGATCGAGCGCGCCGCCAAGCGTTACCAAGAGAAGTACGGCGAGCCGCCGAACCTGTGCTATGCGAACCCGCGCACCGTCGGCGACGCGCAGCCGACGATCAATCTGAAAGCGAACAGCGGCAAGAGCGTCGCGGCAGCGCACATACCTCAAGTAATGTTGAAGCAAGCGCGTTCGATTCTGCCCAATCACTTCTGGTTGGGCGTGGCAGAATAAATTTCGACCCCACCCCAGCCCTCCCCCGCGTTGTAGGGGAGGAGTTCACCTCTCTGCCGATTTATCGCTCCGCTCGGAGCGATAAATCGGCAGAGGGTCTGGGATGCGGGAGAGTGCAGTGACAACTGAATATTTGTACGGTCGAGGGCACGTTGTGATACAATGGGGTTAGTCTAGTTCACCGCAGAGGCGCAGAGAGCACGGGAGGTTTACGAGCAACTGCATCGCTGTGGTGATTTTTTTTTGGAGCGACGACGATGAGTTCGAGCACAGCCATCCCCCAAAACATCATTGATGAATTCGTCGGCGTCTGTCATGGTGACTTCGCGCGCGTCAAGACGCTACTGGCGCAATACCCCGTGTTAGCGACGACGAATGCCAGTTGGATAGAGACCCCGATTCAAGCGGCAGCACAAACGGGCCAGCGGGAGATTGTGCAACTCTTGCTGGATGCTGGCGCGCCGCTTGACATCTGCACCGCCGCAATGCTCGGCGAGCATGAGCGCGTCGCGGCAATGCTGCAAGGCGATGCCTCACTCGCAAAAGCCAGCGGCGCACACGGCTTGCCCGCGCTCTATTTTGCCGCCATCAGCGGTCGTTTGGACATTGCCGAGCTGCTGTTCGCGCACGGCGCGCCTGTGAACGGCGGCGACGGTATTAGTCCGCCGCTGCATGGCGCTGTGTATTTCAATCACCCACCGTTGGTCGAGTGGCTGCTCGTGCACGGCGCGGACGTGAACGCGCGCGATTACCAGAACCGCACTGCGCTCACGGCTGCCGTCAGCAACAAACGCGACGAGATTGCGCGCAGCTTGCGACAGCATGGAGGGATAGCGATGTCATCAGGCTTCATCAAAGTGGACGGCTGTAATTTGTATTACGAGGAGCAGGGCGAAGGACATCCACTCGTCTTGCTGCATGCAGGCATTGCCGACCATCGCATGTGGGACGAGCAGGTTGCGGAGTTCGCGGAACGTTATCGCGTGATCCGTTGGGACATGCGCGGCTTCGGCAAATCCAAAACCGAGGCCGGCACCTACAGCCTGCGCGACGACCTGTTCGCCCTGCTCAACCATCTCGAGGTGGAGCGCGCGTATCTGTGCGGCGTCTCGATGGGCGGCGGCTTGACGATTGATTTCGCGCTCGAACATCCGGAGATGGTAGCGGCGTTCATCGCCGTCGCCCCGGGTCTGAGCGGCTACTGGCCCCCGATGGGGGACGACGCGAAAGCACAGTGGGAAAAAGAAACGTTCGCGCGCGGCCAACAAGCCTGGAAAGACAAAGACAGCGCGCAATATATTGAGTTGCAGATGCAGGTGTGGGTTGATGGACCGCTGCAACCGCGCGAGCGTGTACCCGCCGCGATGCGCGACAAGGTGCGCACGATGATGCAGGACGAGGACACGACCGAGTGGACGCCCAAGCAGCTCGACCCGCCAGCGGTGAACCGCTTGAACGAGATTCGGATGCCGACGTTCATCATCTATGGTGACCTTGACCCAACGGAGACTGACCAGACATGCAAAGTGCTGGGCGAGCAAATCCCCAACGCGCAGACGAGAGTGATGCGCGGCACCGCACATCTGCCCAACATGGAACGACCCGACGAGTTCAATCGCATCGTGCTCGACTTCTTGAATTCACTCTCGCTAGCTTGAGCCACAAGCGCAAAGGAGAAACACCGATGGCTGTCAAACCAATCCCCGACGGGTATCACAGCGTGACGCCATACCTCGTCGTTCAGCGCGCGCCAGCGTTGATGCAATTTTTACAAGATGCATTCGACGCGCAGGAGACGGTGCGCATGACGGATCCAAACGGACGCATCGCACATGCCGAGGTGAAAATAGGCGATTCGGTCGTGATGCTGGCGGAGGCATCGGACGCGTCCAGCCAGATGCCCGCCATGATTCACCTGTATGTCAATGACTCGGATGAGGCGTATCGCCGCGCGCTGAAAGCCGGCGCTACCTCGCTGCGCGCGCCCGAAGATCAATTCTATGGCGACCGCAGCGCCGGCGTGAAAGACGCGTTCGGCAATCAGTGGTGGCTCGCCACACACGTCGAAGATGTGTCGCCCGAGGAAGTGCGCCGCCGTGCCGCAGCGCAGTCACAGCAGCAATCCTAAGATTATGTTCTACAGGAGTAGTCCATGATTCGCAAACTAGCCGTTGTTACGATCTGGGTGAACGATCAGGACGAAGCCAAAGACTTCTACGTCAACAAACTCGGCTTCAGTGTCCGCACCGACGACGCGACTACGGTGCCCAATTATCGCTGGCTGACCGTCGCGCCGGCCGAGCAGAAGGAGTTGGAGATCGTGCTCGGCATGACGATGGACGAGCAGCAGCGCTCGCTGATTGGCAAGCAAGGCACGTGGGTGCTCGACTCCGACAATATTCAAGAGGACTACGAACGATTGAAGTCGCGCGGCGTCAAAGTCCACAACGAGCCGCGCCAAAATCCTTGGGGCACCGACTTTGTGTTCGAGGATTTGTACGGCAACACGTTCGATGTCTTGCAATCGCCGCAGCGCTAAGTCTCCGTTACAAACATTCTGAGCGGCGCGCTAAGACAGCAGCCCCAAAGAGATTCTGCGCGCTGCTCCGAATGAAACTCTGACCGGTGAATACATGCCCAAACAAAATGGCGCTTCCGCGCCCGCAAACGGTCCAGTCACCCTGCTTGTCGCCACACGCAAAGGCGGCTTCATGCTGCACGGCAATCGCTCGCGGCAGAGTTGGAAGTTGTCGGGTCCCTTCCTGCTCGGCAGCATCGCGTATCACATGGTCGCCGATCCGCGCGACCATCGCACGATCTTGATGTCGGCGCGCACGGGCCATCTGGGACCGACGGTGTTCCGCTCGAGCGACATGGGCGAGACCTGGACGGAAGCGAGCAAGCCGCCCGCCTTCCCGAAAGCAGCCGAAGGAGAAAAAGGCGAGTCGGTGCACCATGTCTTCTGGCTGTCACCCGGTCACGCGTTGCAGCCCGGCGTGTGGTACGCAGGCTCGTCGCCGCCCGGCTTGTTTCGCTCGATGGATGGTGGCGAGACGTGGGAAGGGATGCCCGGCTTCAACGAGCATGCAATGCGCACGAAGTGGGTTGGCTCGTTGCAAGATGCGCCACCCGGCGGCGCGACGCTGCACTCGATCCAAATTGATCCGCGCAATCCCGACCACATCTACTTCGGCATCTCGACCGCCGGCGTGTTCGAGAGCAGCGACGGCGGCGAGGACTGGAAGCCACTCAACAAGGGCTGTGCCGCCGACTTCATTCCGATTCCCGACCCCGAATACGGTCACGACCCTCACTGCCTGCAACTGCACCCGCTCGACCCCGATCGGCTCTATCAGCAGAATCACTGCGGCATCTATCGCATGGATCGCGCCGAAGGCAAATGGGTGCGCATCGGCGACAACATGCCGAAGGAAGTGGGCGACGTCGGCTTCCCCATTGCGCTGCATCCGCGCGACTCGGATGTGGCGTGGGTCTTCCCGATGGACGGCACGCTCGTCTGGCCCCGCACCAACGTCAGCGGCAGACCATCCGCATACGTCACGCGCAACGCGGGCAAGACGTGGAAGAAGCAGAACAAGGGTCTCGCAAAGCAGCAGGCGTGGTACAACGTCAAGCGTCAAGCGTTGACGACGGATCGCCATGATCCCGTCGGCGTCTATTTCGGCACGACCAACGGCGAAGTGTGGGGCAGCGACGACGAAGGCGAAACGTGGCAACTGCTCGTGAAAGATTTGCCCGAAGTGTTCGGCGTCGAAGTGATGGAGCACGCGCGATGAAGGTGCATGTCTCGACGCACTTGCGAGGCTACACCCACAACCAGCGCACCGTCGAGGCGCACGGCGCGACACTGGACGAACTGACGCGCGACTTGGATCGGCAGTTTCCCGGCGTGCGCTTCCGCATCATTGACGAGCAGGACGAGATTCGTGAGCACATCAAAATTTTCGTGAACGCCGAGCAAGCACATGCGCTCAGTGCGCCGCCGCAACCTAGCGACACGATTCACATCATCGGCGCGTTGAGCGGCGGATAGCGTATGGTTGCAGACACTCAATTCAAGCCGTCTGGTATGATCGTCAACCGCTCGATGCCGCCCGGCACGATTATTCCTGAACTGGTCTATGGCGACATGGATAGCGCCGTCACTTGGCTCTGCCAGACGTTTGGCTTCCGCGAGCGACTGCGCATTGCGAATCATCGCGCGCAACTCGTCTTGGGCGCTGCGTCGCTCGTCGTGGTCGCGCAGAGTGCAGGACATACATTACAGCCACGACGCGGCGAGGTGACACACTCACTGATGTGGTGCGCGTCGCCGATGTGGATCGCCATTACGAACATGTCAAAGGTTGCGGCGCGCACATCGTCCGCCCACCCGAGACCTACCCTTTCGGCGAACGTCAGTACAGCGTCGAAGACCTCGGCGGTCACCGCTGGACGTTTAGCCAATCGGTGATTGATGTCGCGCCTGAGACGTGGGGCGGCCAGCCCGCCAGTCCCTCGTAGCGTGAGTCATCTTGCAGGACGTGGTAAAGAACTGAACTTAACCTGAGGACAAGGAGTCAAACGATGCAAAAGATCACCCCATGCTTGTGGTTCGACGACAATGCCGAAGAGGCGGCGAATTTTTATGTCTCCATCTTCAAGAATTCAAAAGTCTTGAACGTGAGCCGCTACGGCGAAGGCGCACCGCGCCCGGCAGATATGGCTCTGACGGTGCTGTTCCAACTCGAAGGGCAAGAATTCACGGCGCTCAATGGCGGTCCCGAATTCAAATTCACGGAAGCCATCTCGCTCATGGTCAACTGCCAGACACAGGCAGAGGTAGACGAGTTGTGGGACAAGCTCACCGAGGGTGGCGAAGAAAGCCAATGCGGCTGGCTGAAGGATAAGTACGGGCTCTCGTGGCAAATCGTCCCGACGGTGATCGGCGAATTGATGTCCGACCCGGATCCAACCAAAGCGCAGAGCGTGATGCAAGCATTGCTCAAAATGAAGAAGCTCGACATCGCGGCGCTTCAGCGAGCGCACGATCAACCCTCGCAATCCGCGCAGTCCAGCCGATCCTGACGTGCACATGTTGTTGTGTTTGATGGTTACGAATCAGCGTGCGGAGAACGAATGAGCAAAGTGATAGTCGGCACGACCATGTCACTGGACGGGTTTAGCGCCGATCGCAACGGCGACATCAGTCGACTCTATCCTGATTTGGACGCATTGCGAAAAACCGAAATGCTTCAGGAAGAAATACGGACGACCGGTGCAGCCGTGATGGGCAGGCGCGCCTACGACATGGCGCAAGGCGATTTCACGGGTTACGAATTTCAAGTACCGATCTTCGTGCTGACGCATCACGTTCCAGACAAAGTGGCGAAAGGCCAAAACGACAAGTTGAGGATCACATTCGTCGCCGATGGAATCGAAAGCGCGATTGAACAGGCGAAGACAGCCGCCGACGATAAAGACGTGATGGTGATCGGCGGCGCGAATACTGCCCGACAGATCATCAGCGTTGGCTTGGCTGATCAAATACGGATCGGTATCGTGCCCATTCTGCTCGGCGACGGTCTGCGCTTTTTTGAGCAAGGCGCCAACGAGCACATGCAACTGGAACAAATTCGAGTGATTGAGTCACCGGATCGAATAGACTTGTGGTTCCGTGTGGTCAAGTGATGGCCAAAGGAGAAGCAAGATGCGGAAATTGGTCGTCTTCAACAACGTAACCCTGGATGGATTCTTCGCCGCACTGAACCCCTACGACTTTAGTTGGGCGCACACGGGGGACGCGGATGCAGAGTTTGATGCGTTCGTCGCTGATAATGCAAAGGGCGGCGGTCAGTTATTGCTCGGCAGGATTACGTATGAGCTGATGGCCAGCTATTGGCCCACAGCCGCTGCGTTGCAGAACGATCCTGTCGTAGCTGAAGGTATGAACCGGATGCCGAAGATCGTGTTCTCGACAACGCTGGACAAAGCGTCGTGGAACAATACGACCTTGGTGAAGGGCAACCTCGCGGCGGCAGTACGCAAGCTGAAGGACGAGCCCGGACCCGCTATGGCGATTTTGGGAAGCGGCAGCATCGTCTCGCAGTTGGCGCAGGCGGGGTTGATTGACGAATACCAGCTCGTAGTGAATCCCGTCGTCATCGGGCGTGGCAGGACGCTGTTCGATGGCGTCCAAGAGAAGATGCCGCTCAAGCTAAGCAAGATGCGGACCTTCAAGAACGGGAAAGTATTCCTATGCTACAAGCCGATCGCCTGACGTATCTGCGATGGCGCAGCTTTAAGGAGTTTAACGACGTCGCCATCCGCCAGAAAGTAAAATGCGACGCGTACAGTTTCAAGACAAAAACGTTGACCCGGACACGACCTGGATCGTGAGAGTCATATTGGGGAAAAGATTATGACACAAGGCAACTATGCAAGTGTGAACGGTCTGCAGATGTATTACGAGACCTACGGCACGGGCAAGCCGTTAATCCTGATGCACGGCGGCATGGGCGTGATCGGGATGTTCGCCGATGTGCTGCCAGCGCTTGCCGAGAACCGACAGGTCATCGCCATAGAGTTGGAAGCGCATGGGCGTACGCGCGCGCTCAATCGCGCCATGTCGTTCGAGCAGATGGCGGACGACATCGCCGCGCTCATCCAGCAACTTGGCTTTGAAAAAGCCGACATGATGGGCTACTCGCTCGGCGGCGGTGTCGCGCTGCAAACCGCCATTCGACACCCCGAAGTGATCCGCAAGCTGGCGCTCGTCTCAACCGCGCACAAGAGCGATGCCTGGTATTCCGAAATGCGCGCGGCAATGAAAATGATCAATGCCGAGTCGGCTCAGGCATGGGTCGGGTCGCCGATGCACCAAGCCTATGTGAGCGTCGCACCCGATCCGCAAGGTTGGACGACGCTGGTGAGCAAGACAGGCAAACTCGTCGCACAGGACTATGACTGGTCGGAGGCAGTTGCTTTGTTGAAGATGCCGACGCTGATCGTGATGGGCGATGCCGACGGCATCAGCCCTGCTCAGGCTGCGGAGTTCTTCGCGCTGCTGGGCGGCGGCAAACGCGACGGCAGCTGGGATGGATCGGGCATGTCCAATGCTCGGCTCGCCGTCCTGCCGGCCACGACACATTACGACATCATCATGTCGCCAATGCTCGCGCCTGTCGTCACGTCGTTCCTCGATGCGCCAATGCCCGATGAAAAAGGGAGTTAAGCAATTAGAATGTAGGAGGCGTCTCTGACCCCGACATCGGTCTCTGGAGACCTCCCACCGATGAAGTCGGTAACGCCTTTACAACTGAGCGATTCCGAAGCGTGCACGAGTCAAAACAAGAGGAGACACAATGTCAAACACCGCTGGTAAGAGCAATGGTCGTGGTGCACTCTCGCTGCTGGTCGGCACACGCAAGGGTGCGTTCATCATTCATGGCGATGAAACGCGCAGCACGTGGAAACTGTCCGACGGCATGTTCGTCGGCAACATCGTGAATCACATGGTGATGGACCCGCGCGACCGCCAAACGATCGTCATGACGGTTCGCACGGGGCATTTGGGGCCCACCATCTTTCGTTCGACGGACATGGGCAAGACGTGGACCGAAGCTACGAAGCCGCCCGCATTCCCCAAAGCGCCCGAAGGACAAACGGGCCGAGTTGTGAATCACAATTTCTGGTTGTCGCCCGGCCATCCGAGCGAGCCGCAGGTTTGGTATGTTGGCACGTCGCCGCCCGCTCTGTTCCGCTCCGAAGATGCTGGTATGACGTGGCAAGCCGTGTCCGGCTTCAACGAACACCCCAATAACGCTCAATGGGTCGGACCCGCACAAGAGGGTCCGCCTGACGGCTCGACCTTGCACTCAATCATGATTGATCCGCGCGACCCGAAGCACATGTATATCTGTCTCTCGGCCAATGGCAGCGGCGTATTCGAGAGCACTGATCAGGGCGCGAACTGGAAACCATTGAATAAAGGTGTAGATTGTCAGGAACTCGGCGTGCCGCTGGATGCAGAAGTCGGCGCGGAGCCGCACTGCATGCGCATCCACCCGCTCAATCCTGATCGCATGTACCAGCAAAGTCACTGCGGTGTCTATCGCATGGATCGCGCCGAGGGTGTATGGGTGCGCGTTGGCGAGAACCTGCCGAAGGAAAACGACATCAGCGACTACTCGTTCCCCATCGTGCTGCACCCGCGCGACCCCGACACGGTCTGGTTGCTCCCGCTCGACGGCGGCTTTCCACTCGGTCGCATCACGCCGAATGGCAAACCCGCGACGTACATCACGCGCGATGGGGGCAAAAGCTGGAAACGCCAAGACAAGGGGCTGCCGCCGCATGATGCGTGGTTCAGTCTGAAGCGCCAAGCGATGTGCTGCGATTCGCGCGATCCCGTCGGCGTCTATTTCGGCACGACGGGCGGCGAGGTGTGGGCTAGCGCTGACGAAGGCGAGAGTTGGGCGCAAGTGGCTCATTCGCTTCCCGAAATCTATTCCGTCGAGGTCGCCGAGCCCGCATGAAAGTCTATGTGCCGTCGCCGCTGCGCATGTACACAGGCAAGCGCAGCACGGTCGAGGCCGAAGGCGCGACGCTGGTGGAGCTGTTTGCCGATCTGGATCGCCAATTTCCCGGCATGCGCTTTCGCGTCGTCAACGAGCAGGATCGCATTCGCGAGCACATTAAGATTTTCGTCAATCAGGAACTCGCGAGCGACCTGTCTCACCCGCTGCACAGCGGCGATACGGTGCGCATCAGCATGGCGCTCAGCGGCGGCTAGAACTGTCTGTGTGGTGAAACATATTCAGCGGCGCAACTCCAAATGGAAAAGTCATGAAGCGTCAACAAGCACATCAGGCCGAAAGTAATCTACCCAAGCTGTCTGCGCCGGCGCAGCGGGCGCTCGCGGCCGCCGGCATTCGGCGACTCGCTCAACTGGCGAAGTTCACTGAAGACGACATCAGGCGGTTGCACGGCATTGGCCCCAATGCACTGGAGCAACTGCGCCGCGCGCTGGCGGCACATGGCTTGTCATTCCGTGCCAACCAGTAGCAGGTGAGTCGAAGGAGTTCTTTAGCCGATGAACGTATCAGAGCAAATCAGCAAACACATTAACGAACTGGCCGATTGGCGCGGCAAGCGGCTCGCGCGGCTGCGCCAGCTGATCCGCGAAGCAGACCAGCAGATCGTCGAGGAATGGAAATGGGACACGCCCGTGTGGTCGCACAACGGAAATGTCGTCGCGGTTGGAGCGTTCGCCGATCATGTCAAGCTCAACTTTTTCAAGGGCGCATCCCTGCCCGATCCGCACGGGTTGTTCAACGCTGGTTTAGACGCCAAGACGAGTCGCGCCGTTGACATCTACGAAAGCGATGCCCTCGACGAGAGTGCGTTGAAAGAGTTGGTGCGCGCTGCTGCCACGCTTAACAGCGCCAAATCCACCGCTCCCAAGACATCCGCAGCACGAGCGAAATCGAAGCCGACATCGGCGCGCAAGAAATCCAAGAAGGCCTGAAGCGGTGACCGTGATGAGAAAAGTGATCTTGTTCAATTTGGTCACGCTCGACGGTTTCTTCGAGGGACCCAACCACGACATCAGTTGGCATAACGTTGACGACGAATTCAATAAGTTCGCCATTCATCAGCTCGACGAGCTGGACACCCTGCTATTCGGCAGACTCACCTACCAACTCATGGCGAGTTACTGGCCCACGCCAGTCGCCATCGAGAGCGATCCCATCGTCGCCGCGAAGATGAACGAGCTGCCAAAGGTCGTCTTTTCCAGAACACTCGACAGCGCAGACTGGAGCCATTCACGGCTGGCGAAGAACGCGGAGGTAGAAATCTCGAACTTGAAGCAGCAGCCCGGCAAAGACATGGCGATCTTCGGCAGCGCCAACTTGGCGGCCAGCCTCATCCCCGCAGGTTTGATTGACGAATTTCGCATCATCGTGAATCCCGTCGTCTTGGGCAAGGGCACACCGTTGTTTCAAGGCGTGAACGACAAACTGAATCTGAAACTGCTCAGAACCAAAACGTTTCACAATGGCAACGTTTTGCTCTACTACGGGGCACCTCAAAATTCAGACGAGGCATCGAGATGACGCACGGCAAGTACGTCAACGTCAACGGCCTCGATTTCGGCTGCTGGGCGGCGGCGTCTTCGGTGATTCGCCCGTCGGTCTGCCGCATTCACAGCTCGCCATCCTGCCCGGCACTTCGCACGTGACGCTCGTACAGCGCGCCGAGCTGCTGCTGCCGATGATCATAGCCTTCCTCGACGCGCCGATGCCGGAGTCAACATGATCAATGGAATGAATCAACATAAATGAGTAACGCAAAGGAGTAATTGGAATGAGACAAGTCGTTTCAGCACTGTTCACCTCACTGGACGGCGTTACGGAATCGCCCGACAAATGGCAATTCGACAACTTTGACGAGGACATGATGACCGCCATGGGGACAGCCCTCGCTGAACTGGATGCCGCTCTGCTCGGGCGAGTGACCTATCAGGATTGGGCATCCTACTGGCCCACCGCGACTGACGAACCGTATGCAAGCTTTATTAACAACGTGCCCAAGTACATCGTCTCAACGACTCTGAAAAAGGTCGAGTGGAAAAACTCAACACTGATCACGGGAAATCTCGCCGAGGAAATCGCCAAGCTCAAGCAGCAACCCGGCAAGAACATTGGAGTCCAGGGTAGTCCCACCCTTGTTCGATCTCTGCTGCAAAACGATCTGCTTGATGAATTGATGCTGATGATTCATCCTGTCGTTGTGGGTAAGGGCAAGCGTCTCTTTACGGATGGGAGCGATCTAAAGCGAATGAAACTTGTAGATTCCAAAACGACCCGCACGGGTGTGGTGCTCCTCACGTACCAGCCTGTCAGAAAATAATAATGAGCGCTGACATCGTGCAGTAAAAACAAGCGACAGCATCGGGGACACTGCGCTATTACACTGATTGCAGCAGACCATAAGAGGAAGACCTTAATGAAAATTCGACTGAATAGCGTCTTCGTGGACGACCAAGACAAGGCGCTCAAGTTTTACATGGAGGTCTTGGGATTCGTGAAGAAACAAGACGTCCCGCTCGGTGAGTTCAAATGGCTGACCGTCGTCTCGCCCGACGAACCCAACGGCACGGAGCTGCTGTTGGAGCCAAACGTCAACCCAGCCGCCAAGACCTATCAACAGGCTCTGTTCGAGCAGGGCATACCGTTAACCGCGTTTGCCGTTGACGATATTCAAAGTGAGTTTGCGCGCATGAAGGCGCTGGGCGTGAAGTTCGCTCAGGAGCCAACGCAAATGGGACCCGTGACCATCGCCGTATTTGACGACACGTGCGGCAACCTCATCCAGCTTTATCAGGCTTGATCGCTGCTTGACAACCGCAGAGTCATCGTCGTGCAATTGGGAGAACTAAAACAGATGCAACCCATAGGACTCGACCACATCATCCTCACTATCTCCGATTTGGAACGCTCGCGCGCGTTCTACGGCGACCTGCTCGGCTTCGACGTGAAGATGCTGCCGCACGGCGGATTCTATTTCATGTTGAGCGACATGTGGTTCTTCCTCATTCCGTCGGCGAAGCCCATCGCCGCCGACCGCTTCAGCGAGTTCCGTATCGGGCTTGATCACATCTCGTTTCGTGCGCCGAGCATGGAGGCACTGCACGAACTGACCGCGACGCTGCAAGCGGCAGGCGTCGAGACGAACGGCGTTGAACAGTTCAAGCCATCAGGAAACTGGTATGTCGCCTTCCGTGACCCCGACAATATCCAACTGGAATATTGGCTGCCTTGATGAAAACAACTCAAGCCGACTTCTCGGCAGTGTTCGCGCAACTGAAAGCGATCTTGCAAAAACACGAGCCGCGCCTCGTCGTCGTCGCTGACACACCGCAGAATTATTGTCTGAGCACGCCATACGCCGAACAGTGGAAGAAGGAATTGATGTTCGGCGCGGTACAGATCAAAAAGAACTATGTCAGTTATCACTTGGTCCCAGTGTACGTCTTTCCCGAACTGCTCGACGGCATCTCGGACGACCTGCGCCGGCACATGCAAGGCAAAGCGTGTTTCAATTTCAAAGCGTCCGATCCAAAACTGTTCCGCGAGTTGGCGCAGTTGACACGGCGCGGCGTGGACAAATTCAAGCGCGGCAAGTTGATGTGATATGAGCGATGCTGTCGAGGAATTTCTGGCGCGCTATCCAGACGACATCCGAACGATCAGCCGCGCACTGCGCGCGCTCGTCAAGTGCACGATGCCGCAGGCGCACGAAATCCTCGTCGCGCGGCATAATCACTTCGGGTATTCGTTCCGCGAATCCATGCGCAACCGCATCGTTTACATTTGCCCGATACAGGACTACGTGCGCTTCGGCTTCGACTATGGCGGCTACTTAGACGATGCCGAACAGTTGTTGGAAGGCGAAGGCAAGCGCATGAGGCATGTCAAAGTGAGAACGCTGACCGAAGCGCACCGTCCCGCGCTGAAGCGGCTCGTCAAGGCAGCATGGACAGAAGCGAAATCGCGGACGCAGAAAAAATCTTAACCCATCAGTTACACACAGTCATTGCAACGTGCAGTGACAAGCCGTAACGCAAACCCAATTCAGGAGGCTCCAGATGAAGACTCACCCGATCGTGCACGTCGAGATTGCGGCAAAGGACACCAAAGCCGCGAGCGAGTTCTACAAGGAATTGTGCGGCTGGCAGATTGACCATGCCCCGCAGTTCAACTACTACACCTTTAGAGCGGAAGGCGGACCTGGCGGCGGCTTCACCGGGCCCGAGAACAGCAGTGGCGGTGTGGTCATCTATGTCGCCACCGACGACATCGAATCGTTCCTCAAGAAAGCCGAATCGCTCGGCGGCAAGACGCTCGAACCCAAGACGGAGATTCCCGGCATCGGCTGGTTTGCGATGTTCGCCGACCCATCGGGCAATCGCATTGGCGTGTACAAGGACATGAACCCGCAAGGCTGATGGCTTTCGCACAACCGCGTGTGGCGACTGATCGCGTCAGTCGCCGCGCGCGGCGCACCACTGATGGCTTCGGCGATCTGCGCAGCGCCGCCGACGAAATCGTGGCGAGCCATACACACGCGGAGAGTCTGCACCTCGCGAAGCAATTGTTCGCATTAGATGTGCATCAGACGCGCATGATCGCCACGTTCATCGTCGGCATGTGTGCGGCACAGTCGCGTGAGGCATTGCGCTTCCTGCGCGAGCGCGTCAGCCGCGATGCGGACTGGCGCCTGCAGGAGATTCTGGCGCACGCGTTCGATCGCTACTGCGCCGACGTTGAATATGAACGCGCGCTGCCGACGAGATGCAAGTTGATTGCATGAGTCGTCTTACTTCCCGAAATCGTCAAAGCCTGCGGCTCCATAGCGAAGCGCAGGAGTTCGCTCAGAATAACAGTTTAGTCATGTAATGCCCTCTACAGGAAAGCATCGCTCCCACATCTCATGCGCGCGCCGCGCGCCGTTTACGTCAATGCCGTAGCGCGCGAAATATTCGCAGAGGCGCGTCACGTCACGCACGAGTAGATCGAACGCGCGCGGGTTGACAAACGGATCAACCGCTTGCGGAAAGTCAATGATCTTCACTGCACCTTCCCAGTACAGCACATTGTAGGCCGACAGGTCGCCGTGTATGCGGTTGTTGACCAGTATCGTCTCCACGTCGCGCATCAGTCGCTCGAACAGCACGCGTGCCTCGCCGCGTTCGAGTCGGACGGCGTGCAGCGGCGGCGCGGCATCGGTCTCGTCGCCAACATATTCCATCAAGATCACGTTGTCGCTGCTGGCAATCGGCCTGGGCACGCTCACGCCCGCCGCGTGCAGCAACTGCATCGTCGCGTACTCGTGACCGAGCCACGAGGTATGGCGCAGTTCTTGTCCGAAGTGAGTGTGCTTCTGCATCGCCACCTTCGGACGCCGCCCGCGCACGATGCCTTTGCCCGCATCGTCGAGCGTGACGCGCCCTTCGCGATAGAGCGCGTCGTTGCGCAGGTTGCGCAGCTTCTGTGGGCGATAGACTTTCGCGGCGACTAAATCGCAACCGGTGTTCGGATGCGCGCGGCAGCAATAGACCGTCGCCTCTTTGCCGCCCTTCACGTTGCGCAGCACATCCGTGATCTGCATGTCGTCGTAGAAGCCGCTCAGGTAATCGGTGAGCCATTCCGCCTCGAAGCGCGCGGGGCGATAGGTCATCTTCAGCACGAGTTCGGTGTGATCGGCTGAGGCGGCCAGATGTTCGGTCGTCTGCCCCGTACTGCTCTTCGGTTTGCGGCGCATCTTCTTGCGCTTCTCGAAGCCATCGCGCTCAAATACGTCGAGATAGTGGACGTAGTTCTTCATGGTGTGGTGACTCCTTCAGTCGTGGCGCGACCGCGCGGATCTACGCGACCCGCGCGGTCTTTGGTTTCTGTGCGCCGCAGCATGCGCGCATACAATCCAACATTCGGACCAACATTCGGAATTTTCAACGTGGTGCAAAAAAGCCACGAGCCGATATTGCCCGTGGCAGTGCGCACGCGAACGGCGCAAGGCGCAAAAAAAGCCACGGGTGCGAGCGCACCCGTGGCGAGGCATCTAAACTTAGAGGAAGATTACCGCGCGGCAGGCGCACTCAGTTCGAGCATTGCGTTAACGTTCATCAATTTGGCTGCCATCGAACTGTGCGCCTCCTTCCGTAAGATGAGCAGAGTGTATCATAGTTGCCGAGCGTCGTCAATGTGTGTGAGCAAACGAGCAAACGGGCAAACGCATCTAATTTGTGCTTTCTATTTGGACGCCAATTTGTGGGGCGAAGCATTAGCTGCAGAACCAGCGTTTACCCATGTGCTGTGCGAATGCTTCGCCCCAATAGCCACAAATAATTTAGATGCGCTCGCCCTTAATGGGTGCTTGGGTCTGGCATGTACGAGCCGACCTTCGACCGGTGGTCTTACGAACAAGTGCGACCCAAAGCAGATGCTCTCGTGCGCTGCTATTGCTCGTCGCAGATACGCGCGCCGTGCGGGTCGCTCTTCAAGCGCAGCACTCGCCCGGATTGGCCCGCACTGTGTGCCGCGCGCCGCATCGCAGCGGCAATCGCATCCAGTGAGCGGTCGGACACGGCAGCGATGGTTGAGCCTGCGCCGCTGATGAACGCGCCGCGCGCGCCAGCGTGCAGCGCCGCGCCGATGATCGCTTCACTACCGACAATGAGTTTGAAACGATACGGCTGATGCAGACGATCCTGCGTCGCCAGGGCGAGCAACTCAAAACGCTGCTGCGTAAGCGCGGCGACCCACAATGCGGCGCGCGAGAGATTGAATACGGCATCCGCACGCGACACTCTGGCGGGCAGCACGGCGCGTGCCTGCTTCGTGCGCAAGGGCGCATCGGGCACGAACGCGATGATGTGTAGTGCGTCGGGGAAATCGAATTTGACGACGATAGGTTTGCCGTGCGCCGCGCCGCGTTGTGGCAAAGGCGTGCCCTCATCTACGGTGGCGACGCAGAAGCCGCCGAGCAGTGCGGGCGCGACGTTATCTGGATGACCTTCGATCTCACTTGCAAGTTGCAGCAACTGGTCCGGCGTGAGCAGATTGTCGTAAAACAGATCAGCAGCCAGCAAGCCGCCGACGGCCGCCGCCGCGCTGCTGCCCAAGCCGCGCGCGAGCGGGATGCGATTGCTCATGCGTACATGCACGCTCGGCAGCGGCTTGCCCATCACGTCGCACGCCAACTGCATCGCGCGTACGACGCGGTTACTGGCGGTGCGCGCGAGCGTGGCGACGCCCTCGCCTTCAATGCTCACGCGCAGGACGTGCGATGGCTCGACGCGGATGAGGTTGTGCAAGTCGAGCGCGAGTCCGAGACAGTCGAAGCCCGCGCCAAGATTGGCTGTCGTCGCGGGAACTTGCAAGGTGAATGACGTGGGCAAGTGATCTCCAACAATTCTGATAGCGCCGAGACGCCAAGAACGCCAAGATTGTTATTGTACTTCAATCTTGGCGTTCACGTTTGAAAAGGTGAATCGGCTTGAGCGTGATTGGTACTTTCAAGTCAAGCGTGCTACTAATGAGGGCTGACGCTCATACGAGAAGCACCCGCTGCGATGCGTATCCCGCTTCATTCGCCGCCTACCGTCTGCCGTCCGCCGTCGGTTCTTCATGCAGCCATCGCCGTTTGGAAGGCTTGCATTGTCGGCATGATGGAAAGCGGACGTGCGAGACGCGGCATCACGGCTTCTTGCGTCTTCAAGCCGTTACCCGTGACATAGACGACGATCAATTCGTCGGGATCGAGCGCGCGCGCTTTTGCGAGCTTCTGCAACGCGGCGACAGTCACGCCGCCGGCCGTTTCCGCGAAGATGCCTTCGGTGCTGGCCAGCAACTGCATCGCCGCGCCGACCGATTCTTCGCTCACCACTTCAATCGAGCCGCCCGACTCGCGTGCGACCTTCAGCGCATAGTAGCCATCGGCGGGCGCACCAATGGCGAGCGATTTGGCAATCGTGTTCGGCTTGACGGGCGTGACTTCATCCACGCCGCGCGCGTACGCACAGGCGACGGGCGAGCAGCCATCGGCTTGCGCGCCAACCATCTTCGTGCGCGCCGAGTCAATCAGGCCGACTTTGAGCAACTCGTCGAAGCCCTTGCGGATTTTCGTGTACAGCGAGCCTGATGCAATCGGCACGAACACGCGATCGGGCGCGCGCCAACCGAGTTGCTCCGCCACTTCAAATGCGAGCGTCTTCGATCCTTCGGCGTAGTACGGGCGCATGTTCACATTGACGAACGCCCAACCATATTCGTCGCCGACTTCGGTGGCAAGCCGATTGGCTGCGTCGTAGTTGCCATCAATCGCGATGACGGTCGCGCCATAGACGGCGGCGTTAGTGATCTTCGCCGGTTCAAGGTCGGACGGCACGAACACGTAGGCTGGCAGTCCGGCCTTGGCCGCGTGTGCCGAGACCGACGCAGCCAAATTGCCGGTGGAGGCGCACGCGAGCGCACTGAAACCAAATTGCAGCGCCTTCGCCGACGCGACGGCGACCACGCGATCTTTGAACGAGAACGTCGGATTCACGCTGTCGTTCTTGATATATAGATTGTTCAAGCCGAGTCGCTTGCCCAGTTGATCCGCTTTGACAAGGGGCGTGAAGCCCGCCTGCAAATCTATGCGCGGGTCGCGTTGCGCGGGCAGCAATGCTTGGTAGCGCCAGATGGAGCGAGGCCCGCGCGCAATCTGCTCGCGCGAAACTTGCGCGCGGATGGCATCGTAATCATAAACGGCTTCGAGCGGTCCAAAACACTCGTCGCACACATATTGCGGCGATTCAGGATATTGCGCACTGCATTGTCGGCAGCGCAGCGCCAAGACGTTTGTCATGCCAGTCTCCTCGGTGAAGTGAAATAAAAAAACTCTCCGTCAAGGAGAGTGTGAATCATTCATTGCAATTCATCTCCCAGACGACGTTGGTGTTTACCAACGTGCTGTCTGTCGGAATTGGCACAGCGTTCGCTTGCATGACGAACCCGTTGCCGAGGTTTCACAGGGCCGTTCCCTCCACCTCTCTGGATGAAAATCCAATATGCGGTTGTGAACGCATCTTATCATGCAATGCGCATGGCGTCAATCGGTTTGCGCTGACTCGCAAAACCCAGACTGCTCGGCAGCGCCGCGAGGGCTATGGCGTGGTGAACGCCGGCAAAAAACCTCGCTTGACGTTGCATAGCAAAATTACCTATAATGCCCACAAGTTCACCCCAACAGGAGTATGGCTATGGCGAGCGTAACATACGAGCATGTGACGAAACAGTTCAAAGCGAAAGCCAAAGAAGGCGCAGTTGCGGCCGTGAACGACTTGTCGCTGGACATCAAGGATCAAGAATTCTTGGTGCTGGTGGGCCCATCGGGCTGCGGCAAGACGACTGCGTTGCGCTTGTTGGCCGGATTGGAAGAGATCACGGCGGGCAATATCTTGATCGGCGAGCGCGTTGTGAACGATGTGCCGCCGAAAGATCGTGACATCGCGATGGTGTTTCAATCGTATGCGCTCTACCCGCACATGAGCGTATATGACAACATGGCGTTCGGTCTGAAACTGCGCAAGACGCCAAAGCAAGAAATTGAAAAGCGCGTGAAGCAAGCCGCCGATATTTTGCAGATCGGCCATCTCTTACAGCGCAAGCCGAAAGAATTGTCCGGCGGTCAGCGGCAGCGCGTCGCGCTCGGTCGCGCCATCGTGCGCCAGCCGCAAGTGTTCTTGATGGACGAGCCGCTCTCAAACCTCGACGCGCAACTGCGCGTGCAGACGCGCGCCGAGTTGATCAAGTTGCACCGCAGTCTCGGCACGACATTCATCTACGTCACGCACGATCAAATCGAGGCGATGACAATGGGCACGCGCATCGCGGTGATGAGTCAGGGTGTGTTGCAGCAGATTGACTCGCCGCAGAATCTGTACGACCATCCAGCTAACATGTTCGTCGCGAGTTTCATCGGCTCGCCATCCATGAACTTGATGGACGCCACGCTCGTCAAGCAGGACTCGAAGATGTTCGTGGATGGCGGCGCCTTCCGCCTCGAAATGCCAGACGCGAAGAAGTCGCTGCTGATGCCGTATGCGGGCAAACCGGTGAAGTTCGGCGTGCGCCCCGAAGATATTCACGACAAGCAGTTCACGCCCATCGGCATCACGCCCGCGCCTATGCACGCGAAGGTGGACATCACCGAGTTGATGGGCAATGAGATTCAGGTCAATTTGCTCGTGGGCGGCAAGACGCTGGTCGCGCGGCTCGACCCGCGCACGCGCGTACGCCCCGGCGAGGAGATGGATGTCGCCGTCAACCTCGACAACATGCACATCTTCGACCCACAAACGGAGAAGGCGCTGGTGTAAATTGCAGTGCGGGCGAAGAGAAGGGATGAGGGGGAGATTAGGGCATTTATGATCCTTAATCTCCTCCTTATCTTTCTGTGGCAAATTGCCAGAACAGCCCAATGAACGTTATGTGTCCGCGAATGATTTACTCCCAGATACAGTCATCATTTCTGCAGTAGATAATTTCTGCAGGGCGTTTTGCACTCACGGCTACTCCTCGCTAATTTGCGACCTGCCCGGAAATACAGATGGACTTTGAAATCATCGGTGAGATTGAAGCCGCTGAAACGATTGCAGTCGGGCCAAGAATTCGTGATCGCGCGCGCCTCCGCAAACAATACGGTCGAGGTCGTTGGCGAAAACGTAAAGGTATCGCAATGGTGCGCTTGCTTGATGGTACAATACACACAGCAGAAGTGCATTGGTACGAGGCGCACGGCATTGGTAAGCGCGAGTTCAAGTTGAAATTTCCATTGCTCGATTAAACGATGAAAAAACGAACCCAACCGGCGCAGCACTTCGCCGTCTGTATCAACAACGATGGCTACAAAGCAGCGCTCGAAGTCGGGAAGCTATATCGCGTCATTCTGGACGCTGACGCAGCGTCGCACGGCTACCTTCGCGTGATTGACGAGAGCGGCGAGGATTACGCTTACTCGGCCGAACGGTTCTTTCCACTTGAAGTGCCAGAGGCGCTCGAACAGGCACTGTTGGTTGCAGCCTAATCATTCGCGCGAGTGATTTGACAATCACTGCGTCCTCCGCGAGAATACGATTTGTGCCTTGGAGAGGTCGCATAGTGGCCGAGTGCGCCCGTCTCGAAAACGGGTAGGCGATAAGCCTCGCGAGTTCGAATCTCGCCCTCTCCGCTTAACCATTTCAGATTTTAGATTTCCGGTCCAATCGGATGGAAAAAATCGCTGCCTGTCTCGACGACAGGCAGCGATTTTTTCAATACGATACGGTTTGTTCACCTTCTCAACTCGTCAGCGACTCACCTCAGTGCGCGCTCCTCTGCATGAACGGCAGGAACAGCCGATTCGTAATTGCGTTGAAGTTCGCCGTCACACTCTTGTTGCCGTCCATTTGCAAACCGAGCGGATTGACTTTGCCAGTGCCGCTGCCAGTCCAACCCGTGAACAAATAGCCCGCGTTCAGATTCGCTTGCACCTGCACGTTCGTCCCCGCAATGTAGCCGCCACCCACGCAGTTCTGATTCGTCAAAATAGCTGCGGAGCCGCCCGCCGAAGGTGTCGCGCTCACACTGAGCGTGTAGCATGGCAGCGTTGCCACCGCACCGTCCAGCACATCGCTATCAATGTTGATCGTCGCGTTGCCCCACGTCTCGTCGTGCCCGCCGGTATACTGATGCAGTCGCTGCTGGTTTGCCCACAGCGAGTTGTCCATATTCGGAATGTTGAACACGCTCGCGTTCGCGTCATAGGCATACGGCGTGTTCCACTGCGCGATCCACACATCGTCAGGCACGTTGCCGATCGTCGCGTAGTCACTCAGCAGCTTGAAGTGTCCGTACACGCCCGCCATGTTGCCGCGCGCACGCAACCGCGCCGTCCACCCAGAGATGAATGACTTCGCAGCGTCGCGGCAGGCGGAGTTGGTCGGATCGAAGTACTCCAAATCGAAATAGATGATCAACCCCGACTTCGCCGTGGTCGCCAGCCCGATGCTCGCCGCTTTGTCGAGCGCGCTGTCCGCTTCGCTTGCCCCTTGACTGAACGCCGTCATCGGGTCGTTGCTGAAACGCGGAATCGCTCGCTGCGGATCGCCATAGCACGGCGCTTGCAGTCCAACCCACGTTGGAATGAACTTCCAGCCTTGCTGTGCCAGCGACGAGAGATACGAAAGCGTCAATGGCGTGCAGCCGGGGTACAACACCGCGCCGCCTAAATACAAATTCCACACGCGATACGGACTGTTCGCAAACCAGTTCTGCATCTGGCTCACGTTCGGCGCGGTGCAGGAGTCGAAGCCCTGGCCCGTGTACAGCTGTATTTGACTGCTGGCACTCGCCACCGAAGCGGGCAGCGTGATGGGCTGCCAACTGCGTCCGCCATCGCGCGTGCGCATCAGCTGTGCGCTTTGCGTGCAAGTGCCGCGCACGCAATTGCCGTTTGCCGACTTTGCCCAACCCGCGCTGACCGTCGCCATGTCGAGCGCGACCATTTTCGTCGCATCATTTGCGCTTTGGAGGCTGTTCACCTCGCGCTCGTCGGACACATCGAGCAACGGTGCGCGATTCGGAATGGCCGCCATCCAATGCCGCGCGTTCAACACGGAGATCGGAACGTGCACGCCGACCGACGGCATCGGCACTTCGGTTGTCAACTGCCACGACTGGCCCCCGTCACTCGTGCGATACCATTCGATATGCGTCGTGCTCTCGTCTGCGCGCACGACGGGCAGCGCGCCGGATTGCGGCGTGTCGAACGTCGGCAGATGATAGCGCACGCGCTCAGTCGCGGACGGGCTGACCACCATCTGTTGGGTCCAACTGCGCCCGCCATCCTGCGTGTAAAACAACTGATCGCCTGCCGCGCCGCCCGCCGTCCAGCCATGCAGATCGTCCACGAAGGTCACTGGCTCGCCAATGGGAATCGTGAGGCGCGTCCACGTGCTGCCGCCATCACTCGTCTTGAACAATGCGCCGACACTGAACGCGCTGCTTGATGCGCGCTTGACGACGAGCCAGCCTGTCTGCGCATCCGTGAAATACAAAAAGGCGGCGCTGCTGTTGGCGTTCGGGTCGTCGGGTTGAAACAGCGCAAGTGATTGCGTCTGCCACGTCGCACCGCCGTCGCTTGTGCGTGCCAGCCAATAGGTTGGCACGGGTGCGCGATCTATCAACACCACCCAGCCATCCTGCGAGTCACGGAAGAACACGGCATGTATCGTCGCGTCATTGGCGCGCGGCGTGATCTCGCGCCAACGCTGGCCCGCGTCATCCGTCCAATACAATTGTTCGCCGAGCCAGAGCCAGCCTGCATCAGCTGACAGCAAATGAAATGCGCGAATGTCTAGGGCAGCACTCTCGCTTGCAGCCTGTGCGCTTTCAGGCGTGGTGCGCTGGATGGCGAGTAGGAGCAGAACGAACAACAGAACCAACCGCAGAACTTTTCCGTGCATGAGCGAAGGCGCATTCGTTGAGAGGAATCGTGCCGCGCGCCCAACCTTTCCGTGCGAGGTTAAACTGCGAGTGATTGTATCAGGACTGACTGCGGAGCCCAAACGCTTTCATCCCGAAGACACGAAGGATACAAAGTTTTCAATATGCTTTGCGTCCTTCGCGTCTTCGCGGTTCGCTTACTTACGCATGCTTCACAATTGCAGTGACCGCGTGCATGCGGTTCGAGCCGTCGGGGAAGGTGCCGCCAAGCAGTGTGTCGCCAATGCCCTCTTGCACCACGCCGCTGTTGTCCGTCGCGCGCGCGATGACGACATAACGGCCGTCGGCGGGCACTTTCCAATCGTAGCGCCATTCCGTCCAGACCAATTGCTTCGGTTCGGGCCCGCGAATGAGCATGGCTTCGTTCCACGAGCTGCCGTTGTCGGTGCTGACCTCGACCTTCTTCAAGCCGGCTAAGCCGGCGTGCGCCAGTCCGCGAATCGTATAACTCGGCGTGCTGATCGTTTCGCGCGGCTGGGGGAACAACACTTGCGAATTGATTTTAATTGTCGCCTCGTTGCTCCATCCCTGCTGTTCCCAGTAGCCGCGATAATTCGTGTCAATCACTTCGATGCGCATGATCCAGCGCGGCTGCTTCATGCCGTAGCGGCCTGGCCACACGGAGCGCAGTGGGAAGCCGTGTGCGCGCGGCAGCGGCTCGCCGTTCATGCTGTGCACCAGCAGCGCGTTGTCGTCCATCGCCAGCGCGATTGGAATGCTTGTATGGAAGCCATCCGCCGCGCGCACGAGCAGCTCGCGCGCGCTTGGCTGCACACCGGCCTGACTGAGCAAATCTTTCATGCGCACGCCGACCCACAGCGCATTGCCGATCAGCGGTCCGCCGACGGGATTGGAGATGCACTCGAAGGTGCGCGTCTGAGTCACGCTCGGCATCGCCCTGATCTCCTCGAGCGACAACTTGAGCGGCGTGTTCACTTTGCCGTCGAGCGTGAGCCGCCACGAGGCTGGATCAATTTGCGGATGCCCCGCGCCGATGTCCACGATGTAAAAATCTTTGTTCGCCGTATAGTGAACTTTGTCGCCTAAGCCGATGTCATTTGGCTGCTGACTGCCCTGCTCGTTCGTCGCGTCAGCGCCATTGGATGGAGACGAGGCATCTGAGGATGGTGCGCTCGTGCTGCCATTCGATGCGGGCCCACACGCGCTTGCAATCATGCCCGCGCCGAGCACGGCACTCCACTTGAGCCAATCACGCCGAGAGATTTGTGTCTTCATAGCAGACTCCATTTCGGACGGGAGACGGCAGTCAGCGGATGGATGTTGAACATCCGTCCTCGGCTTGCGTCCCGTCATTGCCCAATGTGATGCAACTTCAAGAAATTCGTGCGCCCATCTTCGGTTACGGGCATGCTGCCGACGAACACGACGAGATCGCCCTGCTCGACCAGGCCGTGCGCCAGCGTGATGCTCTCTGCCGACGCAATCATCGCCTCAGCCGACGTGACATATGGCGAATGGAACGGCACCACGTCCCACGCCAGCGCGAGCCGACGCACCACCTTAACGTCCGGCGAGAACGCAAAGATCGGGCACAGCGGCCGCTCTTTACTCATCAAGCGCGCCGTGCGGCCCGAGCGTGTAAAGGCGATGATCGCTTTCACCTCTCGCTCGTATGCCAACTCACGCGCCGCGCGCGCGATGGCCAGCGCGTCGTCGTCGGTGATGTTGCGCCGCTCGTGCCACAAGCCCCAGCGGTCGAGTCCCTGCTCGGCTTCGCGCGCAATCGTCGCCATCGTGCGCACCGCCAGCGCAGGGTACGCACCTGTCGAAGTTTCGCCCGACAGCATGACGGCATCGGTGCCATCGAAAATGGCGTTGGCGATGTCAGACGCTTCGGCGCGCGTCGGGCGCGTGTGCGTAATCATACTTTCGAGCATTTGCGTCGCCGTGATGACCCAGCGTCCACGCTCGTTCGCCGCCGCGATGATTTTCTTCTGCGCGATGGGCACCTGCTGCGGCGACAACTCGACGCCCAGATCGCCGCGCGCCACCATCACACCGTCCGCCATGTCGAGTATGGCTTCGAGGTTGTCGAGCGCCTGCGGCTTTTCGAGTTTGGCGATTACGGGCACAGGCTCGCCGTGATTCAATTCGACGATCAAATCTTTCGCTTCCTTCACGTCTTCTGCGCGGCGCACGAAACTGATCGCGATGTAATCCACGCCGTGCCGCAGACCGAACTCAAGATCGTCGTGGTCTTTCGCCGACATGGACGGAATGGAGACGTTCACGCCCGGCAGGTTGATGCCCTTATGCTCGCCGAGCGGACCGCCGTGCACGACTTGTGTCACGACATCTTGCTCGTTGACTTCGAGCACGTGCAGTTCGATGTTGCCGTCGTCAATCAGAATACAATCGTCGGCATGTACGTCGTGCGGCAAGTTTTTGTATGTCGTCGAAACGGTGCTGCCCTCGCCCACCATCTCGCGTGTCGTGATGGTCAGGAACGAGTTGTCCTTCAAGTCGAGCGCCTCATGATTGATGAGCGTGCCGGTGCGAACCTTGGGTCCCTGCAGGTCTTGCAGAATGGCTATCGGCAGGTCGAGCCGCTCAGCCACCCTGCGTGTGCGCTCGATCACTTCGGCGTGTTCGTCGTGCGTGCCGTGCGAAAAGTTCAAACGCACGACGTTAACGCCGGCCAGCAAGAGCGCTTCGAGTTGCTGCTCGCTGCGGCAGGCGGGCCCAATCGTCGCGACGATTTTTGTCTTGCGTGGAATCATTCTAGCCTTCCCACTCGTGATAACTCAAGAGATAATTGGGTCTGTGTGGCGGACGAACGCATCAAGTCCGTTTCAAAGCCTCGCGCCAAGCCGTCAATGGTCATGGTCGAACAGTGAGAAAATGCACCACAGCGGCGAGCCGATCCCAGATGGCGAACTGCCCGGCCGTGAGCGCGCCGGGGTTGATGCTGTAGCGGCGCTGTGGGTTGAGCGCGATCTGGTTGAGCGACAGGTCGAGCGGACCGCGCTCGTCGCGCGCCAGACGAAAATGGGTGTGCCCTGAGAATACGACGTGATACGGTGACTGCATTGGCGCAATCGCGCGGTTCACAAAATGGCCGCCGTCGTGGTTGGTGCGCGGCGGCTGGTCGTGACAGAAACAGATATTCTCTACACAAATATACTCGTCGAGCCGCATGAATAGATCAATCGTCTCAGGTCGCAGTCCCAAGTCGTCGCCAATCAGCAGCGCGCCGAGCATTTCCTGCTCGTGATTGCCGAACACGCCCCCCACGTTCCAGCCCGCCAGCGCCAGCGCGCACGCATCCGCTTGGTCGGAGCGATCAATCAGATCGCCGAGCAGCACGACCTGTTCGACGCTCTGCTCGCGGCAGATGTGCAGCGCGCTGTACAGCAAGTCCACGTGCCCGTGCGCGTCGGCGAACAATGCAATTCGATTTGGCAGCGCTATTCCATCGTCATTCATATTAGATTCAGCCACACATTATAGACCGGCGAGTTGTGCGCGACAAAATTTAAGGTTCGACCCATTGACAAACTTCGATACGTCGCATATACTCCCATAGAAGTTCATCAATATGAAAAAGAACGCTCCCCCCGTCATTGACACGGTTGATTTCTGCAAGGCGATGGCGGATAACACACGCCAAGCGATCTTACGACTGCTGCATGTGCGCGGCGAGGTGACCGTCGGCGAAATCGTTGCCGCTTTCAAGTTGTCGCAGCCGACGATCTCGCATCATCTCGCCATCCTGCGCCGTTATGGACTGGTCAAGACCGAGCAGCGCGGCAAGGAAGTGTACTACTCGATGGATCAAGGCAACGTGAGCGAGTGCTGCGGCATGTTGCTGTCGAAGTTCTCCGTCGTACTGAACAAGGATATCGAAGTCAAGAAGCGCTAGCGTGTTTTTTTGACTAAACGCATTGAAGGTTATCAATATATCCTGAGGAGGATACTATGTCCGTGCCGACGAACGAAATCAAGCAGAAGGTGAGCGAGCGCTATGGCAAGTTCGCCGAGCGCATTTTGAGCGGCGCGCCGCAACTTGAATTGGTCGCAGAAGCGAGTTGCTGCGGCAGCACCTCGGCGTGCTGCGGCGACGCGCAGAGTGAAGCCGACATCAGTCACGCGCTCAACCTGTACACGCCCGACGAGATTCGTGACCTGCCGCCGGAGATCGCGCAGGCGACGCTCGGCTGCGGCAATCCAATGGCGATTGCATCATTGAAAGAAGGCGAGACGGTACTCGACCTCGGCAGCGGTGCGGGCCTCGACTGCTTCCTCGCCGCGCGTCAGGTCGGCGCGACGGGTCGCGTGATTGGACTCGATATGACCGACAGCATGTTGGAGCTGGCGCGGCGCAACCAGCAGAAAGTTGGCTTGAGCAACGTCGAGTTCCGCAAAGGCGACATCGAAAACATGCCCGTGTCCGACGACAGTGTGGACGTGATCATCTCCAACTGTGTCATCAACTTGTCCCCGGACAAGGACGCGGTGTTCCGCGAAGCCTATCGCGTGCTCAAGCCCGGCGGCCGCTTCGCCGTCAGTGATGTGGTCACTCGCGGCGAAGTGCCTGACACCTTCCGCCGCGCACTGGATTTGTGGGCGGGCTGTCTGTCCGGCGCGCTCGACGAGCAGGATTACATGCAGCGTCTGCGCAACGCAGGTTTCGCGGACGTGCGCCTGACGGGAAGCGCGGCGATCAACGGGCCCGAAATCGAAGAGTGGGCTGGCGAGGAAGCCAAAGGGCAAGGCTGTTGCGGCAGCGATCTCGTCGGCGAGTTGGCGAACAAAATCGTGAGCGCGAAGATTCAAGCAACCAAGCCGAATGCGTAACGCGAAATGCGTGATGCGCAAGTATTACGCATCACGCATTACGCAATTGTATAATCATCGCATGGAGACTCGACGATCAGCCCGCATCATCCTGCTCACGTCGTCACTCAGTTATCGCGCCGAACCGTTTCTGGAAGCGGCGCGCAAACTCGGACTCGACGTGACGCAAGGCATTGATATGCCACAGCCGCTCGCCGCGTATTGGCATGCGACGCTGCCGATTGATTTTAAGGAACCGCAGCACGCCGCGCAGGATATCTTCAACTTCGCCGCGCACGATCCCGTGCAGGCGATCATTCCAGTGGACGACGGCGCGACCGTGATCGCCGCGCTCGCGTGCGACCTGCTCGACCTATCGCATAACTCGCCCGACGCCGCATACGCGGCGCGCAACAAGGCGCGCATGCGAGAGTTGCTATCGCTGGCGGGCGTGCCCTCGCCGACATTTAAGGTATTCCGTATTGACGATGACCCGTGCGCACTCGCAGTGCAAGTCAAGTATCCGTGCGTGGTCAAGCCGCTGATGCTGTCCGCCAGTCAAGGCGTGATCCGCGCGAACAACGCCGATGAATTTGTCAAAGCGTTTCGGCGCACCAGTTACATCGTGCGCGCGACGGGCAGCGATGCCGACGAGAGCAGTGACCACTCGCATGTGCTCGTCGAGGATTTCATCCCCGGCTTTGAAGTCGCGCTGGAGGGCATCTTATCGCAAGGTCATTTAAAAGTGCTCGCGTTGTTCGACAAACCCGATCCACTCGACGGGCCGTTTTTTGAAGAAACGATTTACGTCACGCCGTCGCGTTTGTCCGACGCTGTGCAGCAAGCGATTGCCGACTGCACTGTGCGCGCGTGCAAGGCGCTCGGCTTGCGCGAGGGTCCCATTCACGCCGAGTTGCGCGTGAACGAGCAAAGCCCCTGGGTGGTCGAAGTGGCTGGTCGTTCGATTGGCGGCTTATGCTCGAAGACGCTGCGCTTCGACACTGAAGGACTGTCGCTAGAAGAATTGATTTTGCGTCAGGCGGTCGGCATGGAAATTGATTCGCTCTTGCGCGAACGCAGCGCGAGCGGCGTGATGATGATTCCAATTCCCGGCGCAGGCATTCTGAAAAAGGTCGAAGGTATTGAAGCGGCGCAGCAGGTGCGTGGCGTCACCGAGATTGAGATCACGATCAAGCCAGACAACCGCGTGACGCCATTGCCCGAAGGCAACAGTTACTTGGGGTTCATCTTCGCGCGCGGGGAATCAGCAATAGAAGTCGAAGCCGCCTTGCGCGAGGCGCATCGGCGGCTGAGATTCACGATCGTGCCGGAGTTATATCTGAGTCGTCAGTAGTCAGTCATCAGTAGCCAGACGCATCAGCCTTGGTCTGATGACTGGCCAGGGACGACTGACTACTTCTTTCTCGGCGCGGGTTCTCCGCCTTTCGCGGGTGTTGCGCCTTCAGGCGTCCAGCCTTCGGGGACTTCCGCAACGTCTTCAAACAAAAACTGTTCCATCTGCTCGCGCAAAAACTTCTGCGCGTCGGAATCCATCAGGTTCAGTCCGTAGTGATTGATCAGCAGCACCGACTGTTGTTTCCACATGTCCCAGGCGGCCTGCGAGATGTTCTCGTAGATGCGCTTGCCCAATGCGCCGGGCACGGGCATCCGATCAAGTCCGGGCAATTCACGTCCTAACTTTGCACATTTCACCATGCGCGCCATTTTCGTGTCCTCACCTTCCATCGCGGATGATGCTCACAGCATAGCAATCTGCCCTGAGGATGTCAATTGAGCGTGCGCGTGCTTTTCATGGGAATGCTCGGCGCGTTCTCGGCGATTCCACTCGAACGGTTGTTAAGCGCGAACGTGGACGTCATCGCCGTCGTCGTGCCCGCGCCATATCCCTCTGATATTCCGATTCGTGTCCTCGACCTGCCGCGTCTGCCAAGGGCTGACTTCACTTTGCAATCGGCGGTGCAGCGCAACATCGTGCAGCTCGCACGCGATCACGCCATCCCTGTGGTCGAGGTGAGCGACGTTCGTCATCCGCAAACGCTGTCGCTGCTGCGCGCATTGCAACCCGACCTGATCGTGGTCGCGTGCTTTCCGTTCATCCTGCCAAACGCATTGTTGCAAATTGCGAAACATGGCGGCTGGAACGTGCATCCCTCGCTCTTGCCGAAACTACGTGGCCCCTCGCCGCTGTTCTGGGTCTTTCACGAGGACTGCTGCGCGGGCGTGACGCTGCACGCGATGAGCGCACGCGCCGACGCGGGCGACATCATCGCGCAGATGCCACTCGATTTTCCCGACGGCTTTACCTATGCCGAAGCCGAACACGTCGTCGCGCAGTGGGGCGCGCGCTTGCTTTTGGATGCGCTGCGCGATTTGGAACGCGGCACGCTTCACCCTTCTCCACAAGACGAACGCAACGCGAGTTACTTTGCATCGCCGACGGAAAATGATTTTGTCGTCACAGCCGACTGGTCGGCGCGGCGCGCGTTCAACTTCATTCGCGGTGTGAGCGGATTTGGTCAGCCCATGCTGCGCATCGGCGACGAGCAATGGATCGTGCGCGACGCGCTGGAGTACCGCGCGGGCGAGCGTCTGAGTCACTCTTATCGAATCGTCGGCGGCGAATGCTTGCTGCAGTGTGCGGATGGCATCGTACGCGTGCGAGTCCAGCCGCGATGAACACTCCGCGACCGACGCGCGCGCAGCTGCTCGCCGCTTACAATGCCTCCGTGCCCGACGTGATCGCGCGCGATTTGCGCGTACTGTTCTGCGGCATCAATCCCAGTTTGTATTCGGCTGCCGTCGGTCATCACTTTGCGCGACCGGGCAACCGCTTCTGGAAAACGTTGCACGCGGCCGGGTTCACGCCACGCGTGCTCTCGCCGTTCGAGGACCGTGAGTTGTTGGCGTTGGGGTATGGCGTGACCAACTTGGTTGCGCGCGCGACGGCGCGTGCGGACGAACTCACTTCACACGAACTAGCAGCGGGCCGCACGGCACTCACTATCAAAGCGCGGCGCTATCGTCCGCAAGTCGTCGTCGTGCTCGGAGTGAGCGCGTATCGCGCGGCATTCGCGCAGCCCAAAGCGACCGTCGGCGAACAGACACAGACGTTTGGCAATGCGCGCGTGTGGTTGTTGCCGAATCCGAGCGGCTTGAACGCGCATTATCAGTTGGCAGATTTGGCGCAGGCGTATCGGGTGCTGCACGATGCGATCACCGAAGCAAAGACCTCGTAGTTTTCAGAAACCTGTGAAGTCTTTTCGAGTTTCACCACGGCCTTCTATAGTATGATACGCCGAGCGAGCCGAGCAAGTCTGCCATCCTGCGATTGTTTCACGGATCGTCAACCGCTCTCTGTCACGCTCCATTCCGACACGCCTACAAGTCTCTGTCTGATTTCACGCTTCATGCTGCCGCCAATGGAACAGCGGGATGCTCTGACTGCTGTTATAGTTGATGCCGTTGGTATCCGTCTGGTCTCGGCAGGCCTCAGCTCCACAGTCGCCAGCGTGAGTTCTGCGTGTGAGCCTAATCCCCACTTGAGGTAGTCACATGAAGCGTATCGTCTGCTTGCTCGCGTCACTGGCTCTGAGTGTGCTGTTGCTGTTGCCCATCTATTCCACCTTACAAGCTGCGTCGCCCAGCCTTGAATCGGCAGCGCACGGTCTGACCGACGACCTGCCAAGCGCAGCCAGTACGACAAGCAGCTACATCATCACGGACCCGTTGGTCCTCTATCGCCTCAGCTTGCTGAACGCAACCCACAGCGGCGCGAACCTGAACGAAGTGGTCGCACCATCCGAAATGTCTGCGGAACAGGCAAAGCAAATTTGTGACAGCGTCAGCCCAGCCAGCCCGGCGGTCAAAAGTCTGACCTGTCAGCCGGTGATCCTTGTGGTTGACGTTGCATTGCCCATCTCGCCCGCCATCAGCACGCGCTCCAATGCGCCCATTTCCGTGACCACACGCATTACGAGCATTGACCGTGTGATCTTCAATGGTTTTGTGCCGACGAATGTCCGCGTTATTGCCGGCGTGGTGACCAGCGGTAGAGCTATCATCGTGAACGTCGGCAAAGGAATCAGCGCGACAGCATGGTTCAGCAATGCGCTCAACGTACCGTGTGAGTGCACGGACGGCGCGGGCTTGTTGCAGGTCAGCGAGGTGGTTGTGAGTGAGAGCGGGCCAAGCATCGCGATCAAAGCTTGTCCCGACAGCAACCCATCATGCAAGCCGGTGCTCATCGCGCTGACGCTGCCGCCTCCCCCACCGCCCGGCGTTCCAACCACGACCAGCCCCTATGCCGGTCAATCCATCTACGTGCTCAGCCCAACGCTGATCTTTAGCGGTTCGGTACCGGCGAGCGGTCGCGTGATCATCGGATCGGGCGCGAGCAATCACACATACGCGGTGGGCGTCGGCAGCACCATCACCGCTCCCGCCATCCTGCAGAACTTTACAATCCCCTGCGTGTGCGACGACGGCGCGGGTCTGCTGCAAGTCGTGGAGGTGGTGATCCGGCCCGAAGGCGTGCAGATCATCACGCCGGGCTGCGGTCCATTGTTCTTGCCGCTCATCCTGCGCTGACGACAACCTTTCGGTGCTGAATAAAAATCCGCAGCCCACCAAGAGACTGCGGATTTTCGTTGCCGCGCAGGATAGTGCAATTTTTTCGGCGAGTCAGCCCATGTACACTCGCTTTGAAGACATTGACTGGAACCACTGGACACCACAGGAGCGCGCGACGCTGTTGTTCGTGATCCGCGACGGTCGCGTGTTGCTCATTCGCAAGCAGCGCGGACTCGGCGCGGGCAAGATCAATGGGCCGGGCGGACGCATAGATGGCGACGAGTCGCCTTTGCAGTGTGCGATCCGCGAAGTGCAGGAGGAACTGCGCGTCACGCCGACGGGCGTGCATCCGTGCGGCGAATTGTCGTTTCAGTTCAGCGACGGCTACGCGCTGTTCGTACACGTCTTCCGCGCCGACGACTGCGAGGGCGAACCACAGGAGACGGACGAAGCGACGCCGCTGTGGACATCGCTCGAGCAGCTGCCGTTCGATCAGATGTGGGCAGACGATCACATCTGGTTCGCGCTGATGCTCGCACGAACTCCGTTCAGTGGCCGCTTCCTCTTCGATGGCGACGCGCTGCTCGGGCATGAACTGGTGGTGACCGAAGCGGATCAAGTTGAGTGACCTGTGCCACTCGGCGGCAACACAGATGCGCCACCGTTCAGCTTCCGCTCCCAGCGGCCACTGCTTCTATTTGTTTGCAGACCAACACAGCGCCGAGGCGTGCTTGTGCGTCGGTTAGGATCACGCGATTTACCCAGCGCATCCCGTGTTGAAACTCGCGTGCTCGAATCCGATGGAGCTAAGGTCTATGAAATCCTCATCAAACATGATCATCTGGCAGCAGTTCGGTGCTGCCATTGACATGCTCGCGAATGCGTTGCGCGCTTGTCCCGACGAACTGTGGCACGAGCGCTTGTCCAATGATCGCTCGCTGCCGCCAGAGTTCTCAGAGTTTTGGTATGTCGCCTATCACGCGCTCTTCTGGCTCGACCTGTATCTGTTCGGCGCGGTCGAAGGGTTCGCACCGCCCGCCCCGTTCACGTTGTCGGAGTTGGATCCCGCCGGGCTGCTGCCCGACCGAACCTACACGAAGCGCGAGTTGCAAACTTATCTCGCGCATTGCCGCGAGAAGTGCCGTGTGATTATCGAAGCGCTGACAGACGAGCAGGCGCGTCGGCGTTGCGCGTTCGGGTGGGGCGAGGTCACGTATGTGGAATTGCTGCTCTACAACATGCGGCACGTGCAGGAACATGCCGCGCAGTTGAACTTGATTCTCGGACAAAAACTCGGCGCAGCGGCGAACTGGGTCGCGACAGCCAAGCAAAGGTGAACCGATGCCAACTGTGACCATCGCCGCCGAGCGTCCAGATTCGGTGGACGCCGCACAGCTCATCGCTGAACTGAATACGCACTTGAATCCAACGCTGTATCCGGCGGAGAGCCGACACGGGTACAGTGTAGAGAAGCTCATCCAAGAGCAAGTCGCGTTCTTTGTGACGCGGCAGGACGGAATCGCCGCGGACTGTGGCGGCATCCAGTTTTTTGGCGCGGAGTACGGAGAGATCAAGCGCATGTACGTGCGACCGCGATTCCGGGGCGTGGGCTTGGGCAAGCTCATGCTGAACCACTTGGCGGAGTACGCACGCCAACACGGCGTCATGCTGCTGCGCTTGGAAACGGGTATTTATCAACCCGAGGCGATCGGTCTGTATGAGCGCTACGGCTTCCAGCGCATCCCGCCGTTCGGTGCCTATCGCGACGATCCGCTAAGCATCTTTTACGAAAAGCGCCTTGCCTGACAGGCCGACGCACTAGCCGCACGTTGCGGATCGCGCGCCGCAAGAGACCGGCAACGCGACGCCGCTCGAAAAAATGCAGTTCGAGTAGAAGTGGGAAGGCGATTACGCCTGCTTCTCGCTCATGCTGTCAGGCACACCCTTCCACGATCACATCGTCTTCGACGGCGACGCGATGCTGGGTTATGAGGTCATGATCAAAGCGGGAGTGAAGATTAACGCGAGAAAATACGCGGCTGATAAAAGCGACTCTGCCGCACGTAAGGAGTGCGGCAGAGTCGAAGTGCTTTACCAGCGATACCAGCCCTTGTCCGTCCAGACTTTGATTTCGGGCGGCGCTTCGAATTACTGCGACATGACTTGAGCCATGTTTGGATCGCTGAAGAATTTTTTCAACCCTTCGAGATCGTCGTTCCAGACGTCAACGTCGAAGAACTCGCGCGGATTCTCCGGATTCAGATACGGTTGATGATGCTGATTACCGAACGTCTTGCCGAGCGGCTCCGCTTGCGCGGCCGTCATGTCGTGAATTTTCTTGGATGCGTTTTCGTCATTGCCCTTGAGCAACCCCGTGCACCGTAACGATGTAAGACATGTATCACTCCTTGTGTGGATTGGGTTCGACGTATAAGACGGCTCGCGCGCGCAAAACTGTGCGCTGCTGTGTGAAGAAAATGTGTTTACTGAATTGAAGAAATCGTACGCCTCATTGATTGCCGCCTTGATATTTTCAATCATCAAGTCGTAAGGGAGTACCGCCGAAGCATTGAAGTACTCGTCGGCGAGCTGAGGACGATCAATGTAACGCGCCATGAGATTAGCGAGCGGAGGCAGCGTGCGACGCGATCTCCGCGATCAGCGTGTCCAGTGCGAGCAGCGGATCGCTCTGCCCTGTCTTGATGCTCTGATCGGTTTCGAGCAGATGATGATAGATCGTCTCCAACTGCGGCAGCGTGAACCGGCGTGCTTGCGCCGCGATTTTGTCGGCGACGAATTTTGGCGCGCCGAGCGCGCGCATCATCTCGCTGGTGTTTGCCCGCCGCTCGCCCAAATCTTTCGCTTGCAGGATCATGCGGAACTGGCGCGTGATCATGAACAGCAAGCGGCCGGGCGGCTCCCCTTCTTCAACTAGTGCGTGAAATTGTTCGATGGCTTTGCGCCCGTTGCGCTGACCGAGCGCGTCCACCATCGCAAACACGTCCACGCTGCGCGCGCCGTGCGTCAACTTCTGCACATCGCTTGCCGTGACCGCGCGACCGTTCGCATACGTGAGCAGTTTTTCAATCTCCTGATCGAGCAAACGCAGATCGCCTTCGCCCGCGCCGACCAAGGCTTCGAGCGCATCGGGAGTGAGCGTGCCGCCCTTCGCCTTGGCACGCTGCGCGAGCCACTGCCGCAACTCGGCTTCGTTCAGCCGCGCGAACAACTGCACCGTCGCGTGCGGCTTCAGCTCGTGCGCGAGGCGCAAGATCGGATGCGGCTCGCCGATGGCATGGTCTTCATTGAAGACGAGCCACGTCGTCGGCGACAGTTTCGGCAAGTAAGCGGCCAGACCTTCGGCGAATGGTTGATCGGCTTTGCTCGGCTTGCCGGCTTTGCCCTCCAGCCGTCCGAGCAAACCATCCACACTCACCAAGCGTGCGTCGCCAAGAAAAGGCATCGCCTCTGCGGCATTGATCAACTCTGGCAGCGTCAGCCGCCGCGCTTCGAGCACCGTCGTGTTCAGCGAAGCGATAGACGGGTCGCCCATCTTGGCGCGCAACCCCTGAATCGCTTCGGCGCGCAGAAACTCTTCGGGCCCGTGAAAGATGTACAACATAGAAAATGATAAGGGCGACCCGTGGATCGCCCTTACTAACGATTGATCAGCGACTGATCTTGATGCGGTGCATGGTCACGTTGCCACGCTTGCCGCGCTCGACCGCGAGGACGCGCGCGTCGCCGACGATAGGCGAGGTCGTCACATACTGCTGCACGCTCAAGCCGAGCGGCAGCGCGAAGATGAGCGCGACGGTGGACGCCATGATGATGCGTGGCAGCTTCGAGGCGCTGTCCTTGCCGAAACCGGCCAGCCACGCCGCCGTACCTGCGAGCATGCCCGCCGTCGCAAAATTCGTGCCACAGTTCGGATGGATGACAAGGCGACTGTCGCCGGCGCGCAAGCGGCGCAGTGCTTCGTTGGCTGCCGACTCCACCTGCTCGCTCTCCACTTCGCCGTATAAATTGAAGCCCTCAAGCGTTGCGTGCCCCACCAACGACAAGTTTTGCAGTCGCGACGTCAGCACGTGAATCGTCGCGTGCTCGACGCCGTGATTGCGGCGCACCGTCGAGACAATCGGTACATCGTCAAGAAAGTTCATGCGTTCTCCTTACGGTCAGTCGCCAGTCGTCAGACACACAATCTAATGACTGGTTACCGACGACTGACGACTATTGTTTTCGCTTCCGGGCAGTTGCGCGTGACGAGCACCTGCAATTCGTCGCGCTCGCTCAGGTTCTCTTCGGTGTGGATGAGATGTGGGGGGATGTACACAAAATCGCCTTCGGCTGCAAACACCTCGCTGTCGAGTTGCTCGCCGAAGCGATAACGCGCACTGCCCTTCAACACGTAAATCGCCGTTTCGCATTCGGCGTGATGATGCACGTCGGTCTTGCCACCGGGCGCGGTGATCACGACGGCCGAGTAAATGTTCTGGCTGCCGACTTGTGCGCGCGAGATGCCGATGTCGCGCTCCATGTCGCCGTTCGCGCCCGCCGAGCGCGGACGATCTGCTTTGGCGCTGACGATTACACGCTGCATACGTGACGCCGTAGGGGCGCACAGCCGTGCGCCCCTACACCCGCGAATGCCCATTCAGTATAACACACTACGGCTTCTTAGTCGGCGCCGGCACGGGCTTGCCGGTGGGCAGCGTGAGTTTGCTGTTGATCTGCGAGACGACCAGATTGCTGAACGCGACCTTTGCGTTCGTCTCTTTGTTGTTGATGAAGAAGCCGACTGAGCCAGACGTGAACGACGAATCACTGATCGTGTTCAGCCAATTGTCGTTCACGTAAATCGCAATCTGATTGCCTTGCGAGACGACTTTGAAATGGTTGCGCGCCGTGTTCTTGTTCACCGAGTTATCGGACGTGTATGTGATGAGATCGCTGAAGTCGGGGTCTTTGTACTTGAACAGCGTGAAGCGACCATCGCGCGTGATGGTGAAGCCGTAAAAACTCTGGCCGTCGTCGGCGACGCGCCACACGACGCCGTACTCGATGAAATCGGGACCCGACACGACGTGCCCGTCGGCTTCCAGCACGATGTCGTTATACGAGTCCGTGTAATACACCCAGCGCGACGAATTGTTCTTGTTGAGGATGGTGTACTCGCCTTTACCGCAAGTAAAGGTGCGCTTTTCATTATCGCCTTCGGGTAACGATACGGAGCCTCCGCATGAGGTATCGAAGTTATCAGTGAACACGACGCTGGTGCCGCCGCTCGCGCGTGTCGGTGTGCCGCGCTGGATGATGATCGGCGGCGTCGGCGACGCGAGGGGCGACACGGTGCCGCGTGTCGTGGCGGCAGGCGTTGCCGAGCCTCGCAGGATGGGCGGTGTCGGCGAGAACACGGGAAAGATTTCGAGCGTCGGCGTTGGCGTCGTCACGAACGCCGGCAGCACGAAGACCGCGCCGAGTGTCGCCACGCACGCACCGCAAACGCACAAGCCAAGTATCGCGCCAACGATGAGCAGCAGGTTACGATTGCTGCGCGGCGCCGGTGACGGTGAACTGCTGGGCGGAACGTTCATTGCTCCTCCATAGAAAATGAAATTAGCTGAGCCAGCGATTGGCTCGAATAATCTGCTCAGACCACCACTGCACTTCTGCTGATTCGCGCGCGCGCACGTCGGGATCGTCCGACTGGGTGCCGAGCGCCTTCTGCCACACGAGCCGCAGCGCGCCGCCCGCCAGCATTGCGACCTCCAAATCGCGCTGCCATGCGTGCGGCTGATACGCATAGCCAAACGACGCGAGCGACTGGCGATACATCTCAATCGCGTCGTCCTTCGAGACGCTCAGCCGCGCCGAGTTGATGGCGAGGAAATACGCGATGTCGAGCAGCGGCGAGCCGAAGGTCGCGTCCTGCCAATCGAGAATGACCGTGCGCGGCTCGACCGCCACTGGTTGAGGCTGCTGTGTCGGCTGCTCGGCGGGCGCGCCATCGGCCAATGGCCCGGCCACTTGTGTCTCCAGCGCCGGTTCGGGCGTCGGCTGCCACGTGCCCAGATTCGCAAACTTGAAATCGCCATGCACAAGCGTGCGCGGCGCGCGCGACAATGCGCGCAAGAGCGGACGCAAATCGCTCTGCACCTTTTTCACGATACGCACGGCTTCACGCGGCGCCACCTCGTCAAAAATCTGCCAACCCTGCTGCGCCCATTCGAGCACGGGATGCGCGCGACCTTGATCGAGTTCGCGCTGCACGGTGGTCGGTGACAAGATGAGAATGAAATCGCGCAGCGCACTCAAACCGAGCGTCGGCTTGAGCAATGATTCATCTTCCATGAAGCGCGCGTGCAGCAGCGCGAGGTGATCAAGATAGCGGCGCAAGTCGTCGCCCGCAATGGGATTGTTGTCGGCGGGCGCGAGCCACTCGCTCACGTCGAGCATCAGGCTCGCCCACGACGTGCCCTCGCGCGCGGCGGCAACCGTCGGCACGATGAGCAGGTCGGGTATACGTGCGAACACGCCGCCGCGAAAGAGCGCGACCTCGCGCACTTCCGTGTCGTGCGTCAGGCGCATGATCCAATCGCGCTGCCTATCGAAATGCTTCAGCACGAAGCGCATCTCGCGTTCGGCTTGCCGCGCGCTCACCAGTTCGAGCGCGTTGCCCGAATAGTGCTCCACGTCTAGCGGGCTGCGTTCGACGGATTGGACGGGACTGCCAATGACGGACGCGAGTCCATCGGCACTGAGCATTTGCTCCAGCGAATCGAACAGGCGCGCGCGCATCATCCGCGCAACTTCCGTTCCAGTTCGGCGGAGACACGCGGCGGGCGCGCTTCGCTTTCGTCGCGATCCGATTCCGCCAATTGCACAACTGTGCCGTTCGCGCTGAGTGGTGAGATGAACGCCTCTTTCCAACGCGGGTTGCTGTAATTTTCGCCGACGACGCGATAACCTTTTTCTTTCAAGTGCGCTGTGAGCTGCTCGATATTTTTCACTTTGAACGTGAGGTGATGCACGCCGGGTCCGCGCTCGCGCAGAAACTTGTGCAAGAAACTATCGTCGCCGAGTGGTTCGAGAATTTCGACGCGCGCGCCGTTCGGATACGCGAACTGCACCATGCGAAAGCCTTTGTCGGGCACGTCGCCGCCAAATAAAAATTTGCCGCCGAGCAAATCGCGATAGAGCGGCAGCGCGTCTTCAATCTGTGCGACGCACAGCGCGGTGTGATCGAGCGTCAGCACGTTATCTGCAAAATTGAACATGAAACCTCAACGTGGAATGGAAGTGGCGTCTATTATACAAAAACCCGATTGCGAATGACAATCGAAAAAGGCGTTCCAACTTTCCAGTCTCAGTAAATCACGAATTTCGTGATAGAGACAAGCATATGGAGAAGCGCATTGAACGCATCGAGCGTATTGACAAGCCGATGCTCGAACGCCGGCCGATGGGTTTGGAGTTGAACGCGGCCTCGCGTGGCAGCAACAAAGTGCTGGAGATCAATCACCTCAGTAAATCGTTTGACGGCAACGCCGTGCTGCGCGATTTGCACTTGCTGATCTGGCAGGGCGAGCGAGTCGGCATGATTGGGCCCAACGGCGGGGGCAAGTCGGTGCTCTTCCGCGCTGTGCTGGGCAAGGAGCAGCCGACGCGCGGCGAGCTCAAGTTGGGTCCGAGCAGCGTCATCGGCTGCTACGCGCAGGAGCACGAGATGCTCGACTACGGCGCGACGCTGACGGCAGAGGTGCGCAAGCTGCGACCGATGAGCGAGCGTGAGGCGGCCGGCTGGCTGGGCCGCTTCCTGTTTGGCCAATCGCGCTGGAACCAGAAAGTGGCCAGCCTGTCGGGCGGCGAGAAGGCGTGCTTGCAAATGCTGAAGTTGATGATGGGCAATTACAACTTCTTGCTGCTGCACGAGCCGACGAACAATCTCGACATCGCCTCCGCCGAAGTGCTCAAAGACGCGCTCGACGATTACACAGGCAAGGAGGCATCTCACACAAGAGAATGGCAGGACGATTCTTGATCGTGCAATCCGCTTGCGGCAGTCGCAAGACAACGACATCACCTTCCCCCATATTCCGGATTTGCCTCTTTGATTAGATCCAAAGAGTACTCTGACTCGTCATCGCCTTATGCCCGCGCTAAACTCTCCAATGCGAGCATTGTCCAGTCTTCGCGTTCTTCATCCAAAGATTTTGGAAATACAGTGACCATGAGCTGCGTGTTGGGTTCAAGTTCAAATGGCTCGTCCAGCAGAATCTGCCTGCCGTCAAAATGAGCGCGTAAAGTAATCGTCTCCATCAGCATTAATCCCCCCGAAAACAAAAAATTCTATGCGGCTTTCATTTTTTTCAACTTACCCGTTCTGAACTCCAGACAAGAGATCGGACAGGATTTGAGTAGATAGACAGAAGCCTCGCTTGCGGACTAGAATGGCAGTGTCAAGTAACATGCTAGGCAAGGAGGCTTCCAAATGCAGTCTATGAAACTTTCGCCATTCACGCGAGCACTGTTCGACGATGCCAAGCAGGCGCAGCAAGCCGCACAGATGCTGCAGGCACAGTTGCAAGCGCAGTCGCCACGCTTGACGGACATTGCACGCCAGCTGCACGGCAAAGCGGACAGCAACTACAAACAAGTGCAACGCTTTCTGCAGCAGGTCGACCTGAAGGCGCTACGGTGGCGGTTGTTTCAGAGCGAGGCAGACTTTGTGATGGGCGACGTGACGGAGATTGCGCGCCCGCACGCGCGAAAGACCGACTAGGTCGGCACGCTCAAAGATGGTAAGCCGCGTGGCTTTTGGACACTGCTGCTAGCTGCGCCCTTTCGCGGTCGGGCGCTGCCATTCCATTTCATCACCTACTCCTCGCGTACGCTCGCGCAGCAAGCCACCTCGCGCAATCAGGAGCACACGCGCGCGCTGGCCGCGGTCAAAGACCTGCTGGGCGACAAACCCATCGT
>JBBPZQ010000102.1:0-47770 GCA_038198935.1 Anaerolineae bacterium | reverse complement strand
ATTCTCCGCAGTCAATGCGATTACAACCAACGCTTCGCTCATCCTTTCGCGTGGGAATGGTCGTGCCGTGATTTCAAGTACTGGCTCAATAATACGCCGTCTCTAATTCGTTGCAGAACTTCCGCTCCAGGTCACTAGCACACCTAGCAAGACATCGCCGCGACGACGCGCGCGCAGCGAATCTGTTAACCGAGAGTTTACATCTCATTCTTGAGAGCGATCACACTGACAGAAGACGGATTGTTACCATCGCGTTTTGCTTGGCCGGCTTCGCGGCGATATGGGCAAGCCATAAAGAAAACGAAAAAGCAGCACGTCTGCTTGGCGCAGTCGAGGCGCTGTTGGAGGACAGTGATACACCACATTTTCTGTATCGCATCTGTCGAGCCGAATACAAACGCACAGTCGCAACTGTGCGCGCCCATCTCGACGAGGCGACATTCACGGCGGCGTGGGCGGCGGGACAAGCGATGACCATCGAGCAAGCCATCGCAGAAGCCCAGCCAGTAACACTGTCAGCGGCCAAATCGTCAATCACCTCTGTTGGTTCGCGTGATCCCAACGCGCTGACCGCGCGTGAAAAGGAAGTGCTGCGGCTTCTCGCTGCTGGCATGAGCGACGCGCAAGTCGCTGAGCGGCTTGTCATCAGCCGCCGCACCGTCAGCACGCATCTCACTGCCATCTACAGCAAACTGGGCGTGAACTCGCGCAGCGCCGCCACGCGCTACGCGCTCGACCACCAACTGGTTTGAATGAATCCGCGATGAACACGACAGCGAACAACCTGCCAATTCAATTGAGCAGCTTCATCGGGCGCGAGCGTGAGATTGCAGAAGTGAAGCGCCTGCTCGCCGAGTCACTTCTGGTGACACTCACGGGCGCGGGCGGCTGCGGCAAGACGGCGCTCGCACTGCACGTGTGTAGAGACGGCTCGACGAGCCGTCTCTACGGCGACGGCGTGTGCTGGGTTGAACTCGCGCCGCTCGCCGATGCCGCGCTCGTGCCGCAAGCCATCGTGAAAGCACTGGGCATCGTCGAGCAGCCGAACCGCACGTTGACGGACACGCTGCTCGATTACCTGCGCGACAAAGAAGTGCTGCTTGTCCTTGACAACTGCGAGCACCTGATTGAGGCGTGCGCGCAACTAGCAACGCAGTTGCTGCAAGGCTGTCCCGACTTGCGTATCCTCGCCACGAGCTGCGAGGCATTGAACATCGCGGGCGAGGTCGCGTGGATGGTGCCGTCGCTGCAAACCCCAAATCCCAAAGACCAAATCCCAATTTCCAGTCTCCAAGAATTTGATGCAGTTCGACTTTTCGTCGATCGTGCCTCGGCGATGCAATTAAACTTTCAACTGACTGAACACAACGTGAACGCGGTTGCGCAAATCTGCCAGCGGCTCGATGGCATTCCGCTCGCCATCGAGTTGGCTGCGGCACGAGTGAAGGTGTTGAGCGTCGAACAGATCGCCGCGCGACTGGACGACGCACTGCGCTTGTTGACCGAGGGCAAGCGCAGCGCGCCACAACGTCATCAGACTCTGCGCGCGACGCTGGATTGGAGTTACGACCAACTTGCAATGGCTGAGCAAATTTTGTTCCGACGCTTGGCGGTGTTTGCAGGTGGGTTCACGCTTGCGGCGGCAGAAGAGGTCTGCACAGATGATGACCTCAAGCGCGATGCTGTGTTGATGGTGCTGTTGCACCTAATAGACAAGTCGTTGGTACTCAAGCACGAGCAAGAGGGCGCGTCGCGCTATCGCCTGCTGGAGCCGATTCGCCAGTATGCGCATGAGCAGTTGAAGGAGGCGCGCGAAGCGGAGGCGTTCAGCCAGAAGCATTTGGAATTCTACATGCAGTTCGCAGAAGAAGCAGAACCGAAACTCATCGGTTTCGAGCAGATGACTTCGCTCAAGCGGCTCGACGCCGAGCACGACAATTTGCGCGCGGCGATAGATTGGGCAGGCAGGAACGACAAAGCCGAAGCAGGTCTGCGCTTAGTCACAGCGCTGCGCTGGTTTTGGGACTTGCTGGGCTATTGGTTAGAAGCCAAAAGCATTCTCGCTGTGATGCGAGCGCGTCCACTACTTACGCCGACCACCCCACACATGATTCGTCTGTATGGGCGAGCCACATTCATGCAGGGGATCTTCTCGAGTATGAGTGCTCGAGGTGAAGCCGCAGAGCCGCTGTTGAATGATGCCATCACGCTGGCGCAGTCTGTAGCCGACCAGCAAACCATCTCCGAAGCGATACTGTGGAAAGGCTGGAACGCCTTTTGGCATGGCGACCATACAACTGCTCGCGCACACATCGAAGACAGCCTGGCGCGCGCTCAAGCCATTGGCGATACCCATCTGGCGGCAACTATTCTGGATAGTCGTGGCTATTATGCATTCATTCGCGGAGAGCTCATTGGTGCACGCGCAGACCTCGAGGAGGGGCTGCGCTTAGCCCGCGCGCTGGGTGACAAGTTTCGCATCGCGTGGTGTCTGAGCACGCTGGGAATCATTGCGTTTGCTCGCGGTGACTATGCAGATGCGTATGCCCTGAATGTGGAGAGTCTGAGCATCGCGCGCGAACTGGGACTCCGACGGCAGATTCGTATGGTACAGCAACGTCTGGGACAAATCGCATTTATCGAAGGCGATGTCGCGCGCGCGCAGTTGCTCTACGATGACACCATGAGGCTCTGCCGTGAAATGGGCGAGCGCGGCAGTATGGCACACATGTTGAATCTGATGAGCAACTTGAAACGCGTAACGGGCGACTACGGGAATGCTCGGCCACTGGCGGACGAGGGCTTGCAGGTCGCAAAAGAAGCGGGTGAAAAACTAGAGGAAGCACATGCCCTCGCCGCGTTAGGCAGAGTGGCATTGGGGCAAGGCGACTACACGACGGCGCGTGCGCGGTTCGAGCAGAGCCTGACGATACGACAGCAGATTAGCAACAAACTGGATATGCCCGCCGCGCTGCACGATTTGGGCGACCTCGCATTATGTCAGGATGATTTAGCGTTAGCACATGACTATTACGAACAGGCGCTATCCGTCAGCCGTGAGATCGGAAATCAGGCGAGCGTGTCTGTCGCGCTACGTATGTTGGGATATTTGGCGTTGGAACACGGCGACGCGACACGCGCTTTACAACTCCTCAAAGAGGGATTGACGCTCAACCAGCAAAGACAATTCCGACTCGGCATGATTCGCTATCTGCCTGCTGTGGCTGCGCTCGCCCTCGCTCGCGATGATGTGCCGCGCGCCGCGCGCCTACTGGCCACCGCTGATGCGCTGCTCGACGCGCTGCACGTTCGGCTCGAACCCGCCGATGCGCGGGCGTGTCAACGCAGCGTGGAGCGTGTGCGCGCGCAACTCGATGCTTCGACGGGTTCAGCACGCGGTCAAGCGACATTCAATCAGGCGTGGAGCGAGGGACGGGCGTGGACGCTTGAACAGGCAATCGTTGAGGCTGAGCCACTGTTGACCGAACCTGTTGCCGCGCCCATTGCATCTGCTCTCGCGCGCGATCCCAACGCGCTGACCGCGCGCGAACTCGACGTGCTGCGCCTCGTCGCTGCTGGTCTGACCGACGCGCAGATTGCCGAACGGCTGGTGATTAGCCGCCGCACGGTCAGCACGCATCTGACAGCCATCTACAGCAAACTTGGCGTGAACTCGCGCGCTGCCGCCACGCGCCACGCGCTCGACCATCAACTGATCTAGCCACCGAAGCCCACCGCAAAGTTCGTCAACCCGTCATCTACGCAGATGACGGGTTTTGTCTTTGCCTGCGCCGCTACGTAATCCAATGCGCCAGATACGTAATCGAATACGACATTTACCCGATGCGCTTCAGCACTCCGCGTGATAGAGTGTAACCAATGCTGGACATTGGCAAATGTCTTGTTTCAAACTGGAATCGAGGCTTCAGCCGGATCCGCCTAAAGGCTCGAATCCAGAGATTTGCCAAACTCCAGTAACCAATGCTGTAGAGAATCTACCATCAGTCGGAAATCGGAACAACAAGGAGCGCATTATGAAAAAAATCGTTTTCGCCAGCGTCGCTATTGGTCTGAGCCTATTCGTAGGATTGCTGGTCGCCTCACCAATGCTGGTCAGTGCGCCGCGCATTCCCGCACAACGCGAGTCGCGGCTGTTGTCGCTGGGCATGTATGTGAATATGGACGCGAGCTATGGCTCGGCGGAACTCACGTTGTTCGAGGGCGGCAAATACACCTACGGCGACGAAGGCAGCGTTTCGGCGGAAGGCACATACGCCATCACGGGGAACCAAATAACCTTCATCGAATTTGGTCCTGCCGATGCCGCGTGTTTGCACCTGCCGGGCACATACACGTGGAAAGTCAGTGGAAGTACGTTGGCGTTGATAGAAGTTTCCGACTCGTGCTCATCACGCCAATATGATTGGAAATCGGGCGCTTGGTTAAGAGCGTGGCAGTAAGCCCAATACATGTGCGAAGAAAAAAACAGAGGCACTCAAGCGAGTGCCTCTGTGTATGTTCGGCAATGCGATTGCTATGAGTTGACTTGATTCTTGAGATCCGCCCGCGCCATCGTCGCGCCCTGCTCTTTCTTCTGAGGGCTCATTGGGCAGCGGAGACGAGCGACTACAGCTCATGGCAGCTTAACTCACTGGTGTGTGTTCGCAGAGCTGATGGTCGTGCGCAGTTGCCCCATAGTTATCCGCGTTCGACAAGCGTGTTCAGTCACCTCGCACTTCGATTGTGACATAACCGATTGCTGCGTGCGGATGTACGCACCTTCACTCCCCAATCCAATCAATCTGTCCATGTCCACCTGCGCGGTTGACCATTTGCAGGTTGCGACCTTGCGCGTCCATCACATAGACGCCTTGCGCGCCGACGAACGCAATCCACTTGCCATCCGGCGACCAGCTCGCGTGCGGCATATCCTCGCCCAGTTCTGTCAGGCGGCGCACCGTTTGATTGCTCAGATTGACAAGCCAGAGATCAAACGGATCGCCGTGCGCGGATGCAATCGACACGAACGGCGTCCAGACAGGCATACGCCAACCGCGTGGTTGCACCTGCGCGCTGAGCGGACTTGAACTGGCGACGAGCACAGTCTGACCATCGGGCGAAAACCGCGGCGAGAGCAGCACACCGCGCGACGGTGAGTTGAGCGCCGGGTGTGGCGCGCGCCCCTGCGTATCGCTCAGCCATAGACTCTGCGCGTAGTTGACGGGATCAATGCGGATGTAGGCGAACTGGTCGCCGCGCGGCGAGAGTGCGAACTCGTGTGCATCGGGCAGTACGACGCTCTGCTGCTGCGTTTGCAGGTCAAGCCGTACCAGTTCGCGCTTGGCACTACTGACGATCTGATTCTGATAGATCAGCGTCAGCCGCGAGAAGTAGATCACACGGTCGTCGAGCGACCAGAGCGGCGCGCTCAGTTGCTCGCCGTTCTGCTGATGCTTGAGCAACACTTCGTTGGCGCTGCCATCCGCGTTCGCGATCAGCAGGTCGCTCTCGGGGAAGCCATTGGCTGCCATCAGGTTCAACAGTGTATATGCGATGCGCTTGCCGTCATGCGACCAGGCGGGGTAGGTCGGCGTGAAACTTTGCGCGGTCGTCAGAATTTTTTGCGGCGATGCCTTCGGCGCGGGGTTCAGCAGCCACAGCGCGTTGTCGCCACGTGTGAAGACGATGCGACCTGACAAAGATTGTTTCAGATCGGGAATCGCAGCCGTCAAAGGATTCGCGGGCGGCGTCGGTGCGATGAGGGTCTGCGCGCCGCATGCGCTGAGCAGCAGAATAATCGCGAAGAGCAGCCGACGCTGAAAATTTTTCATGCGTGTACGCAAACATAAACGGGAGAGGCACTGACTGCTTCTCTCCCGTTTATGAAAATCAAAAAGTAGAGACGCTTCGTCGGAGCGTCTCTCCGATTGTTATTTGGTCGTGAACGTCCGCGTGCCCTTCGCGCCCGTAACCGTGTAGGTCGTGCCGCCCGCATAAACAATCTTCACGTCACCATCCACAATGGCGCCGCTGGAATCTTCCGTGTAATAAAGGTTGCTGCCAGCGTTCGTCAGTCGCGTGACCACGGTACTGCACGGATGTCCATAGGTATTGTTGCCGAGCGAGAAGACCGAGACCGTTGGCAGCGTGGCATTCACCAGATTTTGATTGGTCGAGTAGCACGAGCCGTGATGGTCAACTCCGTACACGTCGAGGTAGCTGCCGATCTTACCCTGGCTGACCGCTGCCGTTTCCACGTCGGCATAATAGGTGTGCGACGAGTCGCCGCTCGTGTCGCCGCCGAGCCAAACGTCCATCGAGCCCATCGTCACGAGAATGAGCGCGCTGTTATCATTCTCAGAGAGATAGGTCTGACCGCAAGCCGCGATACGTGGGCTGACGCTGCCCATGCACAACACCTTGGCCGTGATGCCCGCGCCGAGATTGATCAAATCGTTTTCGTGAAGCGTTGTGCGCTTGCAGGCGGTCGGATTCTGCGTCGTGCAGAAGTCGTAGTAGTCGGTGTAGATGGGCGAATTGTATTCGGTGCGGTCACCGCCGCGATCATAGGTGGCGGTCGTGACGCTGACGCCCTGATTGCGCAGCAGGTCAGTGTACGAACCGAAGTGGTCAGAGTGATAATGCGTGACGACGAAGTAATCAATCGTCTTCGTGCCCAGCACCGATAGCAGGTAACTGGCGACTTTGCCCGACTGTACCAATTCACCGCTGTCCACCAACATCGTCTTGCCCGACGGCGCGACGACCAGCGCCGAGTTGCCCTGACCGACGTTGATGAAATGCACTTGCAGTGTCGTGCCGGGCACAGCCGTTGGGGTTGGCGGCGCGGTTGTGGGTGTCGCAGTCGGCGGTAGCGGTGTCGGGGTCGGCGGTATGGGTGTCGGAGTCGGACAACTTACACATGGGGTTGCGGTTGGGGTCGGCGTCCTGGTTGGCGGTTTAGCGGCTTCGATAGTCGCTGGCGGAGCACTGAGCGAGAGGGCGATCAGCAACACCATCAATACAGCGAAGACGATCGAGAACCAACGTACACGAGCGCTCATTTGATTTTCCTCCTGGAACCGAGCAGAATAGATCAGCGGTTGACTGAAGCCACACCATTATAAAAGTAGTCAGTCGCAAATGCAATAGTTCTCTGGAATTTTTTTCGAGGTGCAGATGAACGACGACCGCTTGCAGCAAACCGCCAAAAGAATTTGGGATCTACACCGCGCCGCCGGTCGTGACACCGAGAATCCGCCCAGCCGAGTGGCGCGCGCAGAAACCGGTTCGCGCTGGGTCGAGGTTTGGGTCACGGGGCTAGACACCATCGCCTGGTTCTATCGCTTGTCCAACCATCAGCGCGAGCCCGTGCTGATCGCGACGAACATGAGCGAACAGAGCAATGACCCGCTCGAAGTTTACGATCCACTGCTGCAGCCGCTGCGCCATTTACGCGTGCCCACGCGCGAGCAGTGGCAACAGTATGCGCAGACATGGCTCACGCAGTCAGCGTAGCAGGCAGCGCGCCGACCGTCACAGCCTTCGCCGCGTCGCGTGGCATCGTCGCGCCTTTTCATTGATCGCCCATCGTCAGCGCACAGCGGCTTTCTGCAAGTGCTCCTCCAGCCACGCGCTCTCCTCTGCCGAGAGTCGCGGCGGCGGCGGCGGTTCACGATAGTCAATGAGCGTTGAATATCTGCCACGCTCGTATACCGACGCGACCACTGCACCCAAATCCAGTGCGACATCAGCATCAGGCTCGCGCAGTGGGATCGTGATGATCGGTAACTTATCGCGCAGTTGAATGGGCCAAACTTTGACCTTTGGGCGGTCGTCCCAACGGCTCAACGTAATATAATAAGGCGCAGCCGGCACGGGCGTTTCTAACGACGAACGCTCGCCAGCGCGCACCAAGTCAAGCTCGATCATGTGTGCGCTGGAGCGCAGCAGTTCGCGTCGCTTGCGCCGATACTTGATGTACGCATCATGTCCACGCTGCTTGTTGGCGGGCGAGAGAATCTCGATGGCTGTGACCAGTTCAAGCGAGTCTGTTTCGTGAATCTCAACCGCGTACAGGCGCAGTGGCAGCTCAACTTGAACGCGGCTCTCAACTGGCGTCGGCGGCGCAGAACTGAAAACCGCTGTTGCCTCTCGTGTCGAGCTTCGCTCGTGTTGAGCTGGTTGTGAATCGTAAATGCCTACGTCGGGGCGAATGCCTCGCGTTGTTGCCACTTCAATAATTTCGTACGTCGTGAGCGAATAGGGAGAGGAAAAAGAAAGTTGTGACAAAGTGAAAGATTTCATACGTTTTCTGTAATGGTCAAGAACATGTTGAACTTCGCAGGGGCGAAGCATCTGCCGAATCATACTCTGTCGTTGCGTATCAACGTGCGGCAGATGCTTCGCCCCTACATGATACGCTGTTCAACATCTCGTTGACTAATACAGATTTCATACGTTTTCGGTATTAATAAGATAGAGAGACTGTTGGTCGTGGTAGCGCGCAAGCGATTGTCTCGCGCATATTTGCGTGCTCGCGTTAATCGCTCACAATGTCTGCCGCGAGACAGCGGTCAATCTAACTCTTTAGTGAGGAGAAACGGTATGAAGTCTTCACGCTCTGTCGTGTTCGTCCTCGTGGTGGCGATTCTGCTCGCAGCCTGTGATGTAGCACCCGCTGTTCCGATCAACGTCGCGCCGGCCACGAACACACCCGCGCCGACTGCAACAGCTGCGCCGACCGATACGCCGGTGCCGCCGACGATTACACCGACTGCAACCGCAACGGCAACGAACACGAACACGCCGACACCAACCGCAACGACAACACCGACCGACACACCGATCCCGCCGACCGATACACCCGTGCCGCCAACGGATACACCACTGCCACCCACGAACACGCCCGTGCCAGCGCGGCCAACCAATACGCCGGTGCCGCCGAAGCCAACCAATACCTCTCCGCCAGTCGGCCAATATAACATGGTCGTCAATGTACGGGGCTACGAACAATGGGGCAGACCGAATGGCGGCTGCTCTTCGTTCAGCAACGGCAGCCCCGTGCGTAAATTCAATGTGGATATCACCGTGACAAACCGCAGCACGCAGACGGTCGTGAATTGGTATCCGACATTCCTCAACAATCTTGGCGCAGCCGCAGTGACCTGCTACTACGGCTACAGCGGTGGGCCATCCTTCCCGACGATTCCGGTGGGCCAAAGCCGCAACGTCACCTTTGCCGCATTCGTCGAACAAAATCAATACGTCGCCGAGATGCGCATGTATATCGAGAACACGTCGCTGCGCCGCTGCTTCTCCCCCAACGGTCCCGAAACGCTCTGCTGACGTGAGCCAATGACCAGAGCCGCAGTATCAACTGCGACTCTCAGTGGCTAGCGCGTGTGTCCTATTGGCGCAGTACGGCGGGTGCGCCTATAATGCCGCGCATGAACGCAGTGAAATTCTCTCACTGGCAGTTGATGCTCGCAGTGGCTGTGCTGCTGCTCGTCGTCGTCGGCATCGTGTACGCCGACAACCTCTTGCAGAACGGCGGCTTCGAGAACGGCTTCCGCTCGCAAACGGGCATCGCGGGTGTCGTGCCGAATAACTGGAGGGCGGTCAACGAAGTCGGCAACCCGACTTACATTGACAACACGCTCGAGCGCATTGAGGGCGCGCACTCGCTGCAAATCAAATCGCAGGATATAGAATCTACCGCGCAGCCCGGCAAGCCGTTCACGTCTGACCTCTATCAATCGGTGTCCGTCATCAGCGGCACTACCTATGCGCTGTCCGGCTTGATGGTCACGTTCTGCGGCGGCACAGCCAATCCACCATCAAATGATTGTTCGACTGGCGCAAAATACATCGGCAAGTCGGTTGGACTCGATCCGTTTGGCGGCATCGTGCCGACCGACGCAAAGGTCGTGTGGAGTCCAGAAGACCGGCGCGACGCGCGCGAGGCGCGCTGGGTGCACTTAGCTGTCACCGCCACCGCACATGCGCCGACGATGACCGTGTTCGCGCGCATGAACTGGCCATTTCAGTTTCACGGCGCGATGGGTTACATGGATGGCTTTCAATTGTCGCCCGCGCCTGTCGTGACGATGACGCCTCATGCGCCGCTGCAATCCTCGCCCACCATCAGTTTCGGATGGACGAGTTGGACGGATCCTGCGCTGCGCAACGACGGCGACTATCGTCTGTTCTACGATGTCGAAGCGAGTGACGTGGCGACCAGCACATGGACGACATTAATTAGTGACAATGAAGCGCTGAACAGTTACAACTTCGTGGGCCAACTGGGGCACAGCTACGCGTTCCACGTGCGCGCCGTCGCGCATCAGCCGCAGGACAACTGCACCACGTGCGCGGGCGTGAATCATTTCTTTTACGGTCTGTATTCCGGCCCAATCACCGTCACCGTCGGCGACATCACGCCGCCCGCGTCGGCAGTGCAGCCATTGCCTGCGCTCGAACTCTCGCCAACGTTCACCGTCACGTGGTCTGGCAGTGACGACTTCTCCGCGCCGTCCGCGCTTCGCTACGACATTCAATCGCGCGACGGCGCGAACGGCGTGTGGACGGATTGGCTGACGAACACCACGACGACTTCGGCATTCTTCGCGGGACAACGGGGCCACGCCTATTATTTCCGCAGCCGCGCGCGCGACGAAGCGAACAATGTCGAAGCCTATCCAAGCACTGCAGATGCGAGCACGACCGTCGTGTTGGCCACCATTAACGGTGTCGTGCGCAACCTGCGCGAGCAAGCGCAGCCGTTCGTCGCGTCGTCGGCGAATCCATTTGCGACTACGTTGCTATCCAACTTGAGCGGCCAATACACAGTCTATGTGACCGCGAGCAACACCTACTCGCTCACGTTCACGCACAGTGGCTTCGGCGCGCTGCCGCCGATGGCGAACGTCGTGAACACGAGCAATCTGGGCAATGTGGATGTGGTGCTGCCGCCCGCGTTCGATCTCGTCGTCAATGGCCAGTTCGAGACGGGCACCTTGAGCGGCTGGACGAGCGGCGGTCTGATCGCGCCGACGGTCAGCAGTAACGCACACTCAGGACAATTCGCGGCACAACTTAGCGCGAACAACGTCGGATTGAACACGACATTGCAGCAGACGCTCTTCCTCTCGCCGACGCTCAATGCGCCGACGCTGTCGTATTTCTATCGCGTCGCAAACGGCTCGACTGCGCCGTTCAGCGCAAGCGTGAGCAGCAGCGCGAATGTGAGCACGACGACGCCGAGTATTGTGAGCAACAGCTGGCAGCATCAATGGCTCGACCTCGCGCCCTTCGCGGGACAGACCATCACGCTCACGTTCGCCTTGCAGCCGACGGGCGTACTCTCGTCCGTCACCCTCGACGAAGTGGAAGTCGGTAGCGCGGACGTCGTGAGCGTGTCGCGCGCGTTCCTGCCGCTCATCAATCGTTAGCATCATAGCATCACGCCAAGGCACGAAGACGCAAGCGCGCAAAGATTGATTTTTTCTTTGCGCGCTTGCGTCTTCGTACGAGATAAATTTTTTATGGCTACCCCGATCATCATTGACACCGATCCCGGCATTGACGACGCGATGGCGATCCTGCTCGCGCTGCGTGCGCCAGAGTTAGATGTACGCGCGCTGACGACGGTACACGGCAATGCCAGCGTCGAGCAGTGCACGCTCAACGCGCGCAAAATCTTGAACGTGGCTAATCGCTGTGATGTGACAGTTGTGAGCGGAGCGGCGCAGCCACTCGTGCGCGAGCGATTGGCCGGCTGGGCGGGGCACGGGCCCGATGCGCTCGGCGGTGTTGAGGTGGAGGTGTGCGCGGAGCATATGACCGATGGGACGGCAGTTCAACTGCTGTCCCATCGAGCGGGAGTCCTTTATCTCATCGAGACATTGCTTGCCGCCGACGAGCCGCTCACGCTTGTGCCGATTGCGCCGCTGACAAATATCGCACTCGCGCTCGCGGCTGCGCCAGAGATCAAGCCGCACGTCAAAGAAATGATCATCATGGGTGGTGCAGTCTTCCGCGAAGGCAACCGCACACCAGCCGCCGAGTTCAATGTGCTCGCCGATCCGGAAGCGGCGAAAATTGTATTCCATTCGGGCGTGCCGATCACGCTCGTCGGACTCGACGTGACACAAGTGACGCTGATGACGGAGGGGCACGTCCAGCAACTTGAAGCCGCTAATAGTCGCGTCGCGTCGTTCGTGGCGCAGCTCGCACGCTACGTGATGCCGTTCTCACTGAAGCGCTATGGCGATGCGTGTGTGCATCTGCACGACCCGCTCGCTATCGGCGTGGCGCTGGATCGCTCGCTGGTGCGCACGCAAAAGTTATTCGTGGATGTCGAAACGCAGAATGGCTTGACGCTGGGCAAGACAATTGCCGACCCACACGGCAGTTGGGGCAATGCGCCGAACGTAGAAGTGTGCGTAGAGGTGGACGCGGAGCGGTTCGTGTGGATGATGATACAAAGGCTGAAGCGTGAAGGCTGAATCAGTATAGGGTCTTCAGCCTTCAGCCTTTCGCATAGACGACGTGGCCATTGCGAGGCAGTTGCGCGACACGCCCGTGCAGCTCCAACAGATCGAGATGGCCGATCACTTCCGAGAGGCCCAAGAAAATTTCGAAGTCGCTCAGTCTGGGGAACAACTGCTGCATTAACTCGTACGCCGTGCGTTCGCTGCCGTTCAGCATCTGCGCGATACGCTCCATGCGCTCGTCATGAAAGCGCAAACGGTTGGCGATGAGCGAGCGATGATCCGTGATGTTCTCGCCGTGTCCGGGCAACGCCTCGCTCACGTCCATCTGCGCGACGCGCTGCATGGATTCGATGTACTGCACCAGCGACTTCTCACGCGCGGTGCCCACGACGCGCGGCGCTTCGAGCAGTGGATTGGATGAGATGTGCTTCAGCAAATGATCGCCCACGATCATCTGCTGCGTCGCTGGCTGATAGAGCGAGATGTGGCCGCTGGCGTGGCCGGGCGTGTGCAGCACGCTCCACGTCGCGCCACCCATTTCCAATCTATCGCCGTCACTCAGCCAGTGGCTCACTGGCGTCGCCTCGAACATGCGTGCGGAGCGCCAGCTGTTTAGCGCCATCGCCTGCGTCGCTTTTTCGGGAACACCCGCCTGCTGAAACACTTGCAGGCTGAACTGCGCGCGCCGCTGTGTCGCCGCCTCGACATCGTTGAACCAATCGCCGTTATATGGATGCGTCCAGACGGTCGCGCCGCTGCGATCCACCAAGGCTTTTGTCAAACCGAAATGATCGGGATGCGTGTGCGTGATGATGATGCGCTGAAGGTCGCTCAGTGCGTAGCCGCGCAGACGCAACTCTGATTCGAGTAATGGCAGCGCCTCTTCGGTGCGAGGGCCCGCATCAATCAGCGTGAGCGGCTCGCCCTCGACCAGATACAAGTTGACGGGACCGACCGCAAACGGCGTCGGTAACGTAATTTTGTGAATTGGCATGATGTTCGTTGATGGTGAGCTTGTTGATAGTTGGTTTGCTCATGGCTATCCACCATCAACCAACCAACCCACTAACCAACTTTCTTCCCTTTCACAAGTACTGTCCACGTACCCTTCTGCACCGCCTCGCCTCGTTGATTGACGACACTGATGTCGAGCGTGACCAGGCCGCCGCGATAGCCGCGAATCGGTTTCTTCGCTTGCAGTTTGATCTCCGTGTGAATCGTGTCGCCGATTTTGATCGCATCGCGGAACTTCCACGTCAACTCGCGGAACGCCTCGACGGTGCCGAGCATGAAGCCGAGCTGCCATGCCAGCCCGACCGAATACGACAATCCTAACATACCGTGTGCAATGCGTCCGCCGAACATCGTTTGCTTGCCGTACTCCTCGTCGAGGTGCAGCGGGTTGAAGTCGCCCGTCAGCGTGCCGAACGTCACGATGTCGGCTTCGGTGATGGTGCGCCCCTGCGAGGTGATATGGAAATTTTCTTGGATGTCTTCAAAATACAGTCCGCGCTGTGTCAATGGACTTGGCGAGGTCATTGTAATTTCCTTGTGTGCTGAAAAAAATGTTAAGGGCTCAGCACCCTGCGCCCTTATTCGATTCTAAACCAATAGAATGATTTCGGCTCAGCGCCAATCCAAATAACTATTGGTATAGGATAGTACATGACAAAAGCCAGTAAGCCTACGATCAGGACACAGAAAACCATTAAAGCCAAACGCACCTGCGCGCGCACGCCTAAGCACAAAACCACAACCCACTTGCATGTGAGCGATGAACCCAGGTCCGGGTTTCAAGCGTATCTGCCTGTGCACCAGAATGCCCATCGCTTCGGCGGCGGACGTCCACGCGTTCCTGATCGCCATCATCGGCGCGCTGGTGGTGTTGCTCGTGTTGAAGTAGCGTCGCACTCTGCCGATATGAAACTGTAAGGGCGGGTCTCAGACCCGCCTTTCATCTTGGCCCAGCATCGCCGCGTGGAAAACTTTCTCGATTGTCGTAAACGTTTTGCTTAAGTGGGATTATTTATCGTCAATTATTGTTGGTACATCGAATAGCGCCAAAGAGTTACTGCTGAGAAAAACTTCCTTCAGTTCCGCGGTGTTCAAGAATGCAATCGCTTCCTCGATGCTTGGGAACTCATACGTCTTCACTTCGCCAAGATTAGAATGAAGCTCGATCGTAATCTTATCAATTGCGCGCTCGGCGGTGTCATCAAGGATTCCCAAGACAAGTTTACCCAGTTCATCTTTGATAACATTGACCATCTCAACGCCGATGTTTGACTTTTCGATGGCGCTTAGCGCCACGTATCTGTTCCAAGCATCGGTAGCCGTGACTCGATCCTTTTCATCCCAATTGAAATCAATGCCGTAGCTGGCGAGCAGGTCGCAAATTCTGGCGAAGGGAATGAGGAAAATATTGATGTCATAACTTTTCATCATCGCAATCGAAGACGAACTCCAATTGCCGGCCAACACGGCGATTGAACTTCTGATGCTCGCGTATCGGCGTCTGATTGCAGGATGTGCCGTACAAATCCAACTGCCTTTGTCGCGGTTATGCTTCTTGTAGCGGATGTATTTTGATTCAAGCAAGATGATCGGCTGCATACTTTCATTGGCAATGACAGCATCAATGTTGTATGCCGTACCGAAATTGTCGTACATCAGCAATTTCTTCTCTCTTCCGCTCCGATTCTTGACGGCGCTTTTGCTGACGAAGTGGTGCCCACGAGTTTCTGCCAGATGCGTTAGGAACACATTGAGAGCCTTTTCCATTTCTGCGCCAATGGCTTCACCCAAAGCGCTTCCAGGGTTCTGAATTTCTATGCTCATATCATGCTTTGGTCAGAGTCACGATAGATTCTCTCAGGGCGACATCGTGCCGTTGCGGATTATCCTTCCATTTCCCGCCCCGAGTCCGCAACACGTCAACCTTGAATTCAGAAAAGCCAATACCTATACCAATCTTGCCTATCAACTCGTCAGTTGGAATATGAACGCCGTAAGGCGCGGAATCGCCCAACACAAATACTGCCTTGCTATGTGGCTTCAAGATTCGATAAACGTCGGCAATAACTGCAAACATATCATTGAAGTAGCCAGCGACCAAACGGTCATAACTTTTCTTACCACCTTTGGTCAATCTGAGCTTGCTCAGTTTTTCGACGGACTCGGTAAGGACTGCGTGAACTTCTGGACATGCGTCGTGCAGCGCACATGACAAAACGTAGCGCGGATCGTCTCTGGCGATTTGAGTAGTAGCAGATGTGATCAACTTGGTGCGGATATTTTGCGTAATATCGCCCCATGTCTTGGCTTCGCCAAAGAAGTAAAGTTCAAGCCGTGTGCGATCCGCATAATCGAAATTATTCAAGTACGGCGGCGAAGTAAAAATATGGTCGGCACAAGCATCTTCAATCAAACTTCTCGTTTGTCGCGCATCAGCACAATAAACGTTGTGAAATGAGTTGAGATAGTTGGGATTGGCTTCAGTTCGAGTCGTTTCAAGGTCGTGCGCCATTCGCAAGACTTGACGGGAAAACTCGTGCAGCGCGTATTTGTTCAATGACGTTGATTTTTGTTTCTTGGGTGCAATATAGGGCCAACCAGTCTCTGCGGTTGATACTTGGCGCAGAACACTCGTCAGGGCGACGAAGAGAAAATCTATTATCTGAGGGGTAAAATCTCCTTGAATGACGGCATTGCGAATAGAAAGCAAATCAAAGAGTGTTCTATCTTCAAAACATTTGAGAACAAGTTCCGGAAACTCGCGTTCAAGTAGATGGTCGGCAATGGCTTGCTTGCGGTCGTTTCTAACGATTGATTGAACCTGAGTCAGGGCTTCGATTGCGCTTTGCTTGTCAATATCCCAATTCAATTTGGTGCGCGCAATGCGAAAGACGAATGGATGGGCTTCAACGCCGTAAGAATTGATGGCCAGTTTCTTGGCGGTGAGATTTGTTGTGCCAGTGCCCATGAACGGATCGTATATAGTTTGCCCCACCTGAATGCCATTTAATTTGAGACTGGCTTGAACCGCTTTATAAGAAAAGCCGGCGGGATACGTGAACCAGTTGTGTATGGGCGCACGGAGACTATCTTTGAATGTGCCCCATTCTTGATTTTCGGTGGGCTTTTCATCATCCAAAGCGAATAGGGGACGTTGCTCATTCAATGCCTTTGCTTCGGTATCATTTATCATGGCGTATTTCGGTTATTCGATTCGTTACGACTCAACTCGTATCACGCGCACATCCACCGCGTCGGATTTGCCTTTCAGTTGCAAGCGACGAACTTCCAAATCCGTCATGTCCAATGCGGCCGCGATTGCCGCTTCAGCGCTCACCAGCACCTCGCCCGCTTTGGCTTGCGACGCGAGCCGTGCAGTCGTATTCACCGCGTCGCCGAGCGCGGCGATGTCGTTCATGCCGCCAGTCGAGCCAACCGCGCCGATGTATGCCGTGCCCGTGTGCACGCCGATGCCGACGGGCAGCCACGCGCCGGCTGCATCCGCGTGGCCCGTCGCACGCAGAATGTCCTGCGCTGCGCTAATGGCGACACGCGCGTGCTGCGCACCTGCCATGCCCGACACGAAAAGCCCAACCACTTCGTCGCCAATCAATTTTTCAATCAGCGCGTTCGAGCGCACCATCACATCAGTCGCGGTCGTGTAAAAGCGATTGATGAGCCGACCGAACTCAATCGCAGCCATGCCCTCCGCCAGCGTCGTCGAGCCGCGCACATCGGCGAAGAGCATCGTCGCTTCGACTTCCGCGCCGCCGTGAAACTTGGCGGCGAATTGCTCGCACGCACTGCACATCTTTGGATTGAGTTTAGAGCGTTCGACGCCAAACAATCGCTTGCTCAGCGTGCCGCCGAGTCCTTCAAACGGCGCGTAACAAATCGGACAGCGCGGGTCTTTGGGTAGGCGGCGCATGAGGTTGCGGAAGTCGAGAAATTTGGATTGCGACTGCTGACCCAATTGCGGCACTTCGCCATGGGTCAGAAATCTGCGCCACACTCTCTCCACCGCAGCATCAAATTCAGGCTTCTCGGACATGTGACCTCATGTGCATACGCGACGACTAGCGCGGCAAACTTTCCTTCAACAGCCGCAGCCAATTGCCGCCCATCACATTTTCGACATCTGCTTTTTTGTAACCCGCTTCCTTCAGCACGTCCGCCAACTTCGGCAGGTCTGCCACCGTGTCCAGTTCGGCGGGGATGGACTGCGCGCCGAAGCCGCCGTCGAAGTCGGAGCCGATGCCCACGTGCTTGGCATCGCCGGCGAGTTGGCAGATGTGATCCATGTGTCGCAGCACGTCGCCGCGCAGCGTGACGGCGTGCTTGCCCTTTTCCGGTGACCAGCCGTCTTGCAGGAAGCGATTGTAAATCACACAGCCGATCACCGCATCGCGCTCGACCAGCGCGCGAATCATGTCGTCGGATAATTGGCGATCGGTCGGCACATATGCGCGGCAATTCGAGTGTGAAGCGATGACGCGGCCCTTAAATGTGTCCATGCCTTGCCAGAACGATTCTTCGGCGAGATGGCTCACGTCCCAGATCATGCCGACATCGTTCATCATCTTCAATAAATGCTTGCCATCGTCGCTCAACGGGCCGGGCGCGCGCGTGCCGCCCGCGTAGCGCGTCTGTCCCCACGACAGTCCGGTGATGCGCACGCCATCGTCGAACCAGCGCTTCACCTCGTCAGGCTTCACAATGGGGTCAGCGCCCTCCATCAGCATCACGATGCCGACGCGATGCGCTTTCTCGTCCGGCGACTGCCACACAGCCAAATGGGCGTCGAGGTCGGAGCGCGATTGAATCAACGCGATGCGCTCGTCGTCGTCGGAAAGTTTGCGATAGTAGTCGAGTTGTTTGCGCGCCTGCGCCTCAGCCTCCTTCGGCGTGCTGTAGCCATCGCGCTTCTCGCCGCCGAACGCCGAGCGCGCAGGCGAGGCGTACAGCGTACCGAACACGACGGCGACGTTGCCTTTAAGCAGATCAGGTACGCCGACCGTCGCATCGCCTTCGCGGCCCGGCTTGTCGTCCTTCGGATCACGTGCGCGCTTGTCGTGCGCGCTCAAGCGGAAGTCGCGTGCGCCAAACTCGGCGTTATAAGCGATGTCTTCGTGGGCGTCAACGATTAACATGGAACCTCTGGAGGCTGGAGATTGGAGTTTAGAGATGAGAGGCGAGCGACCCAGTCTCAGGTCGCTCGTCCCAAAGTCTCCACTATCGTACTTCGTATGGAATCTGGCTGTACTGCATCAACTTGCTCAAGCGATGCTCGGCTTGAACGCGACGGAAGGTGCCGGACTTCGAGCGCATGACAAGCGAGTCGGTCGTGACCATACTGCCGCGATAACGGACGCCGTCGAGCAGTTCGCCGTCGGTGATGCCCGTGACGGCGAAGAACACATTGTCACCGCGCACCAGATCGTCGCTCGTCAACACTTGATTGAGATCGAGCCCTTGATCGAGCGCGCTTTGTTTCTCGCTCTCGTCACGGGGCCACAGTTTGCACTGCATCGCGCCGCCCAGACATTTTACCGCCGCTGCCGAGATGACGGCTTCAGGCGAACCGCCGATGCCCATCAACACGTCCACCGCCGAGGTGTGCGTGGCGGCTTGCACCGCCGCCGAAATGTCGCCGTCGCTGATGAGCTTCAGCCGTGCGCCCGCCGCGCGAATCTCGTCAATCAGTTGTTTGTGACGCGGACGATCGAGTACGACCACCGTCAACTCTTCGACACCTTTGCCGTATGCTTTGGCGATGTTATTCAAATTGTCGCGCACGGGACATTCGATGTCAATCGCCTCCTTCGCCTCCGCGCCGACCGCGATCTTGTTCATATAGACGACATGTCCCGGCGCATACATCGCGCCACGCTCCGACAGTGCGACGACCGACACCGAGTTGGGCAAGCCGAGCGAGAGCAGTCGCGTGCCGTCAATCGGATCAACGGCGATGTCGGTCTTTGGGTCGCTGCCGTTGCCGATGCGTTCGCCGTTGAACAGCATCGGCGCTTCGTCCTTCTCACCTTCGCCGATCACGACGACGCCATCCATGCTGACGGTATTCAGCAGCAGGCGCATCGCGTCCACCGCCGCTTTGTCGCAGGCATTGCGGTCGCCCTTGCCCATCCAGCGCGCGGCTGCCATCGCCGCCGCTTCGGTCACGCGCACCAATTCGAGCGCAAGATTGCGATCGGGTTGAGACGTATTGCTCATAACGATTCCTCCAACCATATAGTGCTGAGATTTGTTTTCATTCAGGACTCAGCACTCATCACTCACGACTGATAAAGGGCGCAACGATGATAGCACAAAAAGAAATCGTGCCTCAAATTGATTGCGTTGACATGACTGTGGGTTGTCGCTATCATCTGCGCCATGAAGCGATTCGTTATCGTCGCCGTCGTCATCCTGCTCGCGCTGCCGCTGGCGCTCGTCGCGCTCGCGTGGTATGGCATGGAGCAGTGGACGCGACCCAAGCGGCGCGCGCACGGCAATCATCCAAGCGACTTCGGCTTGCCGTGTGAAGAGGTGACGTTTGGTTCGCGCAAGGCTAACGTGCGTCTCAGCGGTTGGTTGATTGCTCCCGCCCTTGCGCAGCGGGGGAGGGCAGGGGTGGGCGTTATCTTCTGTCACGGACACGGCGGCACGCGCGCCCCTGATCTGATCTATGCCCCGTGGTTTTACGAGCGCGGCATCCCCGTGCTGATGTTCGACTTTCGCAATCACGGTCTGTCGGACGGCACGCTGACCTCGATGGGTTACTACGAACGCGACGACCTGCTCGGCGCAATTGACCTCATGCTTACGCGCGGCTACACGCGCATCGGACTATTCGGATTTTCGATGGGCGCGGCGACCGCGATTGCGACGACACCGCTCGACGAGCATGTGGTGTGCGTCGTCGCCGATTCGCCGTTCGCGCAACTCGAACCGACGCTCGCGCGCGCGATGGAGCAGCGAGGGTTCCCCCGTTGGTTTGCCAATCGCTTCATCGCCGTCATCTTTCGGCTTGCGTGTCGCCGCTTGCAGTGCAATCCCTGTGAAGCCGATCCGATCAATGCGGTGCCGCATTTCGACGGTCGGCCACTGCTCGTCATTCTCGGCGAACGTGACGAATACATCGAGCCGTGGCAAGGGCACTGGCTGTTCGAACAAGCACGCGAGCCGAAAGAATTCTGGCTCGTGCCAAACATGAGCCATCGCGACGCGGATCGCTTTCGGCCCGAGGAATATTACGATCGGGTGATGGGGTTCTTTGAGAGGTGGTTGTAAATCTCGCAGTCGTCCAATCTCTGCGCGCGTGAAGCGCTTAGGAGCTTGCGAGAGTATGCTATTCGACTTCTGCCTTCGGACGCGCGATGAATTTGCGGATGGCGGCGGCAATTTCGTGACGCTCTTCGCGCCAGAGGTGGATGAGCGTCGGCAGCACCGACAGGAAGATGACGACGGCGATGATATAAAGGAAGTAGCGATCCAAGACTTCAGGCGGAAAGATCGTGCCCAGGAAGTAGCCCGCTATCGTCACGCCAACCGCCCACAGCAGACCACCGATCAAATTAAATGTGAAGAAGCGCCGATACTGCATCTCGGCTGCGCCCGCGACGATGGGTGCGAACGTGCGGATGAACGGCGTGAAGCGCGCAAGCACGATCGTCTTGCCGCCGTGCTTCTCGTAAAACGCTTTAGCAGCCAACAGGTTTTTGCGGCGGAACAGCAACGAGTCGTCGCGATTGAAAATGCGAGGGCCCGCCTTCGCGCCGAACCAGTAGCCCACGTTGTCGCCGAGCACGGCGGCAATGAAGAGCAGTGGCAGTAAGACCCAAATATCCAAGTAGCCCTTCAGCGCGAGCAGTCCTGCCGTGAGCAGCAGCGAATCGCCGGGTAGGAAGAAGCCGAAGAACAAACCCGACTCGGCGAAGATGATCGCAAACAGTCCGATGTAGCCCGCCGACAAAATCAGTTTCTCTGGGTTGAGCAGTATATCCATTACATATCTCTTTCCGTTCGAGGATCGCGCACGATTATATCAGCCCCACTGCCCGTCACCAAACATCCGAATTGCGACGAGTTGGCTCGTGGGCCGTCTCGACGTGCGAGGATCGTCGTGCTGGCACGCGCTCGGCGAGCCACTTCGCAGCGAGTGCGATCAACGGCAGCATGAGAATCGTCGGCACCGGTGGACTCTGCAACATGAACGCCCCCGTTTGCAGTGTGTCAAGGTAATATTTGAAGCCCAACACTTGATCGGGCAGACTCCACGACCACGTGAAATCGTATAGCCAGTAGAATACGCACACCTGAAACCACAGTACTGCAAACACGACGAACGCCATGTTGATCACGTGTAGCGTGGTCTGGTACTTCGTGTCGTCCCGTGTGACGATGCCTAACAGTGCCGACGAAACGAGCAGCGCGATGAGCGTGTCCACCACGCGCGCGGCGAACCACGGCTGAATGTTGGTATCCTCGTTAAACAGACTCAGCGAAAAATAATAACTGCGACCGAAGAAAAGCGCATAGTACACGATAAAAAAAATCAGTCCGCCGAACAGCGGTCGCCCAAACTCCCAATTCATTTTTCGCATGAACCACATGTATAACGCGAGCGGCAGCAGGAACATAACGAACAGCGGCGTGCGCGTAATGCGCTCCGTCTGCAAGCGCCCCTCCCGAAATGCGACCAATGCATCACGCGTGGCTTGAACTTCGGCTTGCGCTGCGCTGATCGCGTCGACATCGTCGCCACTCGCGAGCGCACTCTCGGCTTGCGCCAATTTCGGATGCGCCACGCTGCCGACGGCAATCACCTGTGCAAGCGAATCGGCGCGCGCGACGAACTGCTTCACCCAGTCCACGCGGCGCTGCGCGCGTTGGCGCTGCGGCATAGCGAGCATGTCGTCCAGCACGTCGCCTTGATTGTCGGTCGGAATGTTCGTGCCGAGCAGCACGGCAGTCGTCGGCGCGATGTCAGCCTGCATCGCCAAATCATAGCGGCCCGTCTTGATCGCGCGGCCGGCCGCGACGAACGCGACATTCAGCACCACGTCTTCAGGTCCAGCGTGCCCGCCGCGATCAATGTGCCCATGATCGGACGTGAACAACACGGCGGTCTTGTCGAGATCAATCGCTTGCAGCAGGCGGCCCAGCCGCGCATCCACATCGTCGCGCGCGCGCTGTCCCTGCGGACTGAACACGCCGTAGCCGTGATACGCGTCGTCAATCGCGCTGAAGTGGATGAGCAAGAGGTTCGGATTTTTTTCTGTGATCAACTTGAGCGCGTTGGCTTCAATCGCATCGTCTTGCCGGCGCACCTCGTCGGGATGATGGTGCGCGTCCTGTGGGTCTGGCTCGATCAGGATGGAGTCAAGCTGATCCTTGAACAGCACGTCCCAACCCGGCGAGCCAGTCAACGCCGTCGTCAAGCCCGTGCGCCGTGCAGCCAGAAAAATGGAGTCGAGCGGTGAGGGCTTCGCATCGAAATTCGTTGTCTGACCGTGCTGCTCCTGCCACGCACCCGTGCTGATGGCCGTCCAGCCCGGCAGCGACAGCGACGGCAAGCCGACGCGCATCACGCGATCCGCACCGCGCGCGCGTAGTGCATTGACGTTGCTCATCTTTTGTGACTCGTCGAGCCGCAAGCCATCGGCGACGATGATGACCACGTGCGACGTGAGCGGCTCGCCATCATTGCCCGGCGCGAGTTGGTCTGCGTAGGGCGTGTGATAATCAACGAACGATGTGAAACTGGTGGTGGCTAACTGGGTCGCGCCGAACAGACCCCAGAGCATGAGCGCGAGCGGGACGACGATGAGCGGAAGATACTTATGCAGCATGAAGGGCCGTCAAGGTTGGATAGTTTGCTAGTTGCTTTAGAACGATCACACAAAGAACGCAAAGCGCATAAAGAAAAACCTGACGGTCTTTGTGTTCTGAGTGTGAGAAAAATTTCCATGCGGTGATGACGTCATCACCCGATTATAACCAACCCACAAACTATCCAACAAACCAACTCCCATACAAACAAAACGGCTCGGCATGATTGCTCACACCGAGCCGCTGTCGCTGACTCACGAATCAATTACGTTGCGCCGCCGTTGCCCTTTTCACTCATCTTCTTGAACGTCGGCAGGTCGCGGATGCTGCCCACGATGTCCACGCCCGTGAGCGCCTCCACCGTCGCAGGCACTTGCGAGATGATGTTCGTGATGTCTTGCGTCAGCCGCGACGCGCCTGCGCCGCCATGTCCATTGCCGTCGCCGTTGCTGATGATCACGATGCGATCAGTTTGCGCGAGCGGCTTCGAGATCGCTTCGGCGATGGCAGGCATCTTGTCCACCAACTGCTGAATGATGGCGGCTTCGTTATAGCCCTGCCATGCGGCCGCTTTCTTCGTCATCGCTTCCGCTTCGGCGAAGCCTTGCGCCTGAATGACTTCCGCTTGCGCAAGGCCTTTCACTTTGGTCGCCGCTGCTTCGCCTTCGCCAACCGATTGCAGAGCGGCGGATTGGCCTTCGGCTTCGGTCAGCAACTGAAATTTTTTCGCTTGCGCGAGCGCCTGAATGCGATACTGCTCCGCCTCGGCGGGCTTACGCACCGTCGCATCCAATTCCTTCTCGCGGCGCGAGACCTCCTGTGCCTGCACTTCGATCTGCTTCTGCTTTTCGACCACCTGCACCTGAATTTCTTCAGCTTTCACTTGCTGGTTTGTGATGTTCTGCTGCAAATTGTACGCCAGTTCGGATTGCGCCTTCTGCCGATTGACTTCGGCGTCGTAGTTCGCCTTCTGCACGCTGAAGTTCTTCTGGGCTTCGGCGATCTTCGTCTGTGCGATAAATCGTGCCTGCTCGCCTTCTTGCTCGGCTTGCGCAGACTGAATCTTGGCGTCGCGCGCGGCCATCGCTTGGCCGATTGTCGCGTCGCGCTTCACTTCGGCGATGCGCGCCTGACCAAGCGCGTCGAGGTAGCCGGTGTCGTCGCGGATGTCGCGGATGGTGAACGACACGATACTCAGACCCATGTTCGCCATGTCGGCCGTCGCCACTTCCTGCACGCGCTGTGCGAAGGCATCGCGGTCTTTGTAAATTTCTTCGACGGTCAAGGTGCCGAGAATTGCACGCAAGTGCCCTTCGAGTGTTTGCAGCGCGACGTTCTTAATTTCGTCGGTGGACTTCGAGAGGAACTGCTCGGCGGCAGTCACAATCGAAACGTCGTCGCCGCGAATTTTCACCTGCGCCACGCCGTCCACCGTGACCGGCACGCCTTGCCGCGTGTAAACTTTCGGCGTGCTCACGTCAATCGTCATGATTTCCAACGACAGCTCATCCACGCGCTCGACGACAGGCAGGATGAGTGTGCCGCCACCTTTGACCAAGCGGAACGTGCGCTGCACTTTCTGACTGGTTGTTGCATCGGTAGTGGTATGCCTGCGACCAGAGATCACGAGCACGCGGTTCGGGCCAACCTTTTTGTAGCGGCCCGCAATCACAAAGAACACGACGAGGATCGCGAAAGCCGCACCAAACACGCCAAGCACGACGAGCAGATTTGTGAAACTCATGGGTTCTCCGATCTATTTACCAACCGCGCGGACTGAAACGATATTGCCAATCACTTCCACGATAGTCACTGCCGCGCCACGCGCAATCGGCTTGCCATCGTGTGAACGCGCTGAATACGCGACACGTCCGCCTTGCGCCACGAAGGCCACTTCGCCCATGCCTTCGCTTGGAATGGGGGTGGTGACTTCGGCTTTCGCGCCCACGACGTCATGCTCCGTCACTTCGGACGACCCCTGCGGCGCTATGAGCAAATAGAAAAATGCAAAGTGCGAGAGGATGCCCACGACAAAGGCGCCGATGACTGCCCACAGCACGCTTGCGCCGCCCGACTGGTTGAATCCTTGTGTTGCAACGATGCCGAACGCGCCAAACGCGACGACGAAACTGGCAATAGTCACGGGGCTGAGCGACGGCACGCGCACGTCGGCGTGATCGAACGAAACATCGTGTCCACCCAATTGCGGGATATGGGGGATATGAATGCCGCCAGCCATGTCGTGCAGCCCGCCGCTGATCAGGATGATGATCGCGTACAAGACGCCGACGCCGACGAGCGATAGATAAAAGATCGTGAGTGCGTCCAACTGGCACCTCGCTTGATATGCGGCGAGATTATAGCCTCAGCGAACAAATAAAGTCAAAACTTTGGACGTATACTTGGCTGTGTTATAATGCGGATGAAGCGGTTGGGTACATGTGAAAGGAGAACAAAAATGCCGCGCAAAATCAAGAGTGACACAAGAACGCGAGAGCGCAAGATCAGCCGCAGCGAAATCGTGCTGTGGGTGGTGAGCGCCATCGTCGCGATCAGTATGGTCTTCGGCTATATCGCAACGGCGCTAAGCCACTAAATCCAGTCGCCAGTCGTCAGTCGCCAGACGACAGTTCGCAATCTGGCGAGTGATGACGGTTACGGATTGCTCCCTTCCAGCACAATATTCCTCACGCGCAGGTCTTTGATCTGCGCGACTTTTTCTCTCAGCACATCCCAGCGTTCGGGTGAAATCTTCACGAACGCATCTACCACTTTCGGATCGAACTGTGTGCCTCGATTTGCGAGGATCTCGGCGCGCGCTGCGCTGTAACGCGTCCGTGCCGATAGGGACGCTCAGATAAGAGTGCATCGAGTGTGTCGGCGACGGCGAAGATGCGCGCGCCGAGCGGAATCTCATCGCCGCGCAAGCCGTGCGGATAGCCCAAGCCGTCCCAACGCTCCTGATGCGCCGACACAATTGCCAGCGCATTCGCCAGAAAACTAATCTGCCGCAGCATCTGCTCGCCGAGACGCGGATGCTCGCGCATCAAATCCCACTCGTCTGCATTGAGCGCGCCGGGTTTGCGCAGCACCGAATCGGGCACGCCGATCTTGCCGATATCGTGCAGCAGCGCGCCGCGCTCCATGGCTTCCCACAACTCGTGCGGCACGCCCAGCGTGCGCGCCAGTTCGAGCGTGTACGCGGCGACGCGCAGCGAATGTCCTTCGGTCTCGCGGTCGCGCGCGTCCAGCGCGGCTGACAGCGCGGCGAGCGTCGCATCGTAGGTACCTTCCAACTTGGTGAGCGCGTCGGACAACTCTTGCGCTTGCTGCTCCGTCTGCTCGTATAACTGCGCGTTGTGGATCGCAATCGCGGCTTGCTGGCCAAACACGATGGCGCGCGAGATGTCTTCGTCGGTGAAGCGGTCGGCGCGCACGCTGTCAATCAAGATCATCGAGCCGACGGGCTGCTCGCCCTTGAAGAATGGCACGCCCATGATCGCCTTGCCTTGCAGAATGTCCAGCAGCGATTGCTTGACCTGCGGCGAGCCAGCGGCGAAATTCACAAACGATGGTTTGCGCTCGCGAATCACGCGCGCGCCGACCAGAATCGGGTCGTGTGTGGGCTGCTTCATGCCAAGCAGCAGGTTGCTGCCGATGCCGTGCGCCGACACGCACACCAGCTCGTCACCCACCATGCGCCAGATGAGGCTGGTCGTCACATCAAAACTGTTGGTCGCTTCGATACAAATGATGTCGAGCACCGCTTGCAGATTGAGCGTCGCGTTGATCGCAATGCCGAGCCGTGTGAGCGACGCGGCGAAGCGTTCGCGCTCCAGCGTCTCTTGATACAGCCGCGCCTGATCGAGCGCGAGCGCGGTCTGATTGGCGAGCAGCGTGAGCAGCCGCATCTCGTCGCCGTCAAACGGCTTGGGCTGATGGCGGAAGACGACTAGCGCGCCGAGCGCACGCTCGCCGAGCAGCAGCGGCACGCCGAGTGCTGAGCGGAACTTCAAACGGCTTAAGTTAGCACCGAACGAGAAGCCGCGCTCGCCGAGTAGGTTCGCCATCTCCAGCGCTTGTCGGCGGCGCATGACCAGCGACGGCAGCGAAGCGTTGTGCTCGATGAACGGCTCCGTAAGCGGCAGCGTCCAGCCGCGCACGGCGACCAACTGCACGCAGCCGCGGTCGCCGTGCGGCAGCCAAACCGTCGCGCAATTGACTGGCAAGAGTTCGATAGTCGTGCGCACGGTTTCGTCCAGCACCGAATGTGGATCGTGCGTGCGCAATAGCGAGCGCGAGAAGTTGAGCAGGACATTTTGCTCGTCAAGGCGGCGCGAGTGTGCCATGTGATACAGCCGCGCGTTCTCTGTGCCCAGTTGCAGTAAATCGCCCTCGCGCGCCATCAACTGCGCGTGACTGTGACGCATCACGCGGTCGGCATGCGCCGCAATCACCGTCAGCACGCAAAACATCAGCGCCATCAAGCCCACCGTCGTGAGCATGGCTGGCTGCTGCACCGCCGTGACCTGCGCGTTCAACGCGTCGGAGACGTTCAAGTAAATTTCGAAGACGCCGACCACCGCGTGTGACGAGTCGGCGCGCAGCGATTGTAGTGGCACATAGACTTCGACCACATCCAGCGCCACGGCGACGCCGTCCACGCCTCGAATCATATGATGGCGGTCCAAGGCGGACCATGTGATACCACCCATCGCCGAACTGAAGCCGATCAATTCCTCGTCGTGCAACCCGTCTGTCAATGAGTCGGTGCTGTAGATGACGCGACCGCGCGGATCGAAGATGTTCACCTTCTCGACGCTCAAGCCATACGTGCGCTCTTTAATGAACGTGTCCAACTCGGATGCGTTCTGCAACGTTTCCAACGGAAGGGAAGTGTTGTTGCTGGCTGCGAGGAACCGCGTATAGAGTTGCTGGTTGAGGTTGCGCGCGATCTCCAGTGCTTCGCTCTGCTTCTGACGCACCAAGACGTCGGTGGTGATTTGCAGCGAGACTTGATTGACAAGAGTGATGATGACGAGCATCAACACGAGTGCGGCGACGATGAAATAAGGAACGAGCTTGAAAGGAGGATGCGCCGCGCGAGACGAAGAGGCGTTCACGGGATAGAACTTCGGTTGGACGATGGCGTTAAGGCACAGAAAGGCTGATGGCGACTATGCCGCGCCCAAATACTTCAGCGCATTTAAGACTTTGTCTTCGACGCTTGCCCCGTCGCCGCTGTTGGCGAGCGCGCGCTGTGCTTCCATCACGCTGTAGCCGAGCGTGGTCAAGGCGGCGAGGGCTTCGGTATCATTTGCAGAAATGGCGAGCACTTCGCCCGCGTCGCTGATACTCACCTTGCCCTTGAGTTCCACGACGAGCCGCTCGGCAGTTTTCTTGCCGATACCGGGATAGCGCGTGAGCGCCTGCGCGTTGCCCTGCATGATCGCGGCGCGCACGGCGTCGGCGGGCGCGGCGGACAGCACGCCGAGCGCCACCTTAGGTCCAATACCCGACACCGAGATCAGCAGTTCAAACAGCGCGAGGTCGTCGGGCGAGCCAAAGCCGAACAGCATCGCCTCGATCTCGCGGCCGTTCTCCGCGAGACGCAGGTGCGTGAACAGGTTCACCTCTTTGCCGAGCGAGTTCACCGTATCGAGCAGCGGTGTCGGTACGCGCACTTTCAATCCGAGACCGTTAACGTCGCAGATGAACGAATCGTTAGTCTTCGCAATGACTTTGGCACGCAGTCGCGCAATCATGCGCTGATTATACTCACATCCGCCTTCGTGCGAAAAGGGTTTGTGAGCGCGAATCCGTCTCAATATCCAATACGAAAAATACGAAAAACACGCGCGAGTGGATTGACCCATTCGCGCGTGTTCACTCAATCTAAAATCCGAATTCTGAAATTAAGAGAGTCCGGCTTCGTCGCGCAAAATCTCTGCCTTGTCCATGCGCTCCCACGGCGCGTCAATGTCGTCGCGTCCGAAGTGACCATAGGCGGCCGTGTTCTTATAAATGGGACGGCGCAGGTCGAGGTCGCGGATGATCGCGGCGGGGCGCATGTCGAAATGCTCGCGCACGAGTTTCTCGATCTTCGCGTCGGACACCTTGCCCGTGCCGAACGTCTCACACATGATCGAGACCGGGTGCGCGACGCCAATTGCGTATGAGACTTGCATCTCGAATCGCTCGGCCAGTCCAGCTGCTACGACGTTCTTCGCCACATAGCGCGCCATGTACGCGCCGCTGCGATCCACCTTCGTCGGGTCTTTGCCGCTGAACGCGCCGCCGCCGTGCCGTGCGATACCGCCGTAGGTGTCCACGATGATCTTGCGGCCCGTCAGTCCCGCGTCGCCCATCGGGCCACCGATCACGAAGCGGCCAGTCGGATTGATGTAATACTTCGTCGTGCCGTTCAGCATCTCGGCGGGCACGACGGGGCGGATGACGTGTTCCAACACGTCGGACTGAATCTGCTTCTGTGTCACGTCCTCGTCGTGCTGCGTCGAAAGCACAATCGTGTCCACGCGCACGGGCCAACCTTTGTGATACTCGACCGTGACCTGCGCTTTCCCATCGGGACCCAAGTAGGGGAGCGTGCCATCCTTGCGCACCTTCGCCAATCGCTTGACGAGTTTGTGCGCGAGCGAAATCGTGAGCGGCATGTACTCGCGCGTTTCGTTGCACGCGTAGCCGATCATCATGCCCTGATCGCCTGCGCCGATCTCGTCAATTGGATCGCCGCTCGACTCTTTGGCTTCTTTCGCTTTGCTCACGCCCATGTCAATGTCGGGCGACTGTTTCTGCAAGCCGACGATGACACCGGCGGTGCGATAGTCGAGACACTTGGACGAATGGTTGTAGCCGATTTCCTTCAACACGTTGCGCGCGATGTCCTGCGCGTCGAACTGCGCCGTCGTCGTCACTTCGCCGATCACGACGACTAAGCCCGACTTGGCTGCCGCCTCGCACGCCACGCGTCCATATGGGTCTTGCGTGAACACGGCGTCGAGAACCGAATCGGAAATGAGGTCGCAGACTTTATCGGGATGTCCTTCGGTCACGGACTCGGACGTGAGCAACGTTTTCTCTGCGCTCATGAATGTGGTGCTCATTGCAACGAATCTCCTTAAGAAAGTAATCAGTCGTCAGCAGCCAGCAGTCAGCCCACTCAAATCCGGCTACTGACGACTGACTACTGAGGTCTTCTTTACGCCGTTCCTTCTTCCCACGAGCGCAGATACTTTTCCTGCTCTGGCGTCAGCGTGTCAATCCGCACGCCCATTGCCACGAGCTTGAGCCGCGCGATCTCGCGGTCGAGTTCTTCGGGAAGCGTATAGACTTGCTTCTGAAGCTTGCCCGCGTTCTTGATCAGATACTCTGCGGCCAGCGCCTGATTCGCAAACGACATATCCATCACGGCTGACGGATGTCCTTCCGCGGCGGCCAGGTTGACCAGCCGCCCTTCGCCCAGCACGACGATCTTGCGGCCATCCCTCAGTAAGTATTGCTCTACGAACTCGCGCGGGCGGCGCACGTCGCTCGCCAGCGCTTGCAGTGCGCTCAGGTTGATCTCTGCGTTGAAGTGGCCACTGTTCGCCAGAATCGCGCCGTCTTTCATCTGTTCAAATGCCGTCGTGTCAATCACGTTGATGTCGCCAGTCGCCGTCACGAAGATGTCGCCGACCTTCGCCGCATCTACAATCGGCATCACGCTGAAGCCATCCATCACCGCTTCGAGTGCGCGCATCGGGTCCACCTCGGTCACGATGACATTCGCGCCCATGCCGCGCGCGCGTGAAGCGATGCCGCGCGAACACCAGCCATAGCCGCCGACGACGAAGTGCTTACCCGCGAGCAGCACGTTCGTGGCACGGATAATGCCGTCAATCGTGCTCTGCCCGGTGCCGTAGCGATTGTCAAAGAAGTGCTTCGTCATCGAATCGTTGACAGCCAAAACGGGGAATGCAAGTTTGCCCTGCTCCGCCATCGCCTTCAAACGAATCACGCCCGTGGTCGTCTCTTCGGTGCTGCCGATGATGTCGGGAATTTGGTTCGTGCGATTCTTGTGCAACTCCGAGACAAGGTCCGCGCCATCGTCCATCGTGAGACCCGGACGGTGATCCAGCGCGGCGTTGAGGTGTGCGTAATACGTCTTGGTGTCCTCACCTTTGATGGCGAAAACGGGCATCTCTTCGTGCACGACAAGCGAGGCAGCCACGTCGTCCTGCGTACTGAGCGGATTGCTCGCCGTCAGCACCACATCGGCGCCGCCCGCCGCGAGCACCTTTGCGAGATTGGCGGTCTCGGCGGTGATGTGTAAGCACGCGGCGACTTTCAAACCTTTAAGCGGCTTCTCCCGCGCGAAGCGTTCGCCGATCAGTCGCAGCACGGGCATCTCCTGCGCGCTCCACTCGATGCGATAACGTCCCTTATCGGCAAGTGCTGCGTCTTTGATGTCATAGTCTTTGGTTGGCACGAGGTCTCCTTACGAATTGATTGGTGTGTTGGTTGGTTCGTTTACACGGTCAACAAACTACCGTCTTGTTGCGACGCCCTCAACAAACTCACAATACTTCTCAAAGCCTAATCGTTCGTACACGCGAATGGCTGGTGTGTTTGTTTCATCCACGTTGAGCACAATCGTGTCTATGCCGTCGGCGCTCAGGGCTGAGGCGACGGCACTCGTGCACTGCGCGGCGTAACCGCATCCGCGATATGCAGGCAGTGTGAACACATTGCCAATTGGTCCCACACGGTAGCGCCGTGATGCGAGATGCACACCCGCAATGGAAACAAGCCGCCCCTCCCGCTCGACGCCGAAGAAGTAGCCCGTCGCAAGCTGGTATGGCGCGAACGCCGTGCCGCCGTCGCCGATGGCAAACAGCGCGCGAATATCGTCGAGCCGATCCATGCCGAGCCGCACGACGTCGCCACGCACGGGGTGAAAATCGCGCAGCACCATACGCCACATATTGTGCTGGGTCTGCGGCTCGTAATATTTCAGCAGCGCGGGCATGTGCTCGCGCCGCTGGTGCATGTGAATCTCTGGCTCGCGCATTGACTCTGCCATGATGGAGTCAATGCCTTCGAGGTCGCCCATCGTGAGGAATGGAATGAAGTGCATGCCATTGAAGATCATGCCGAGTGCACCGTCCGTCGTGTACCACTCGCACTGCTCGAACATGCCGTCTTCAAGATCGCCCAGCGCGTATGCCATCCAGACGCGCTCCTGTTCGAGCAGGGTGCGAATCTCGCGGCGGTCGGTCAGCGTTCGCACGCGTGGTGCAGCGGCGACGCTCATTCCGTTAGCATTCCGTTCATCGTTTCAAAGTGCGTCACGTGCTGCATGTCGCGATAGCGCGCCTTGACGTCGTCCATCGTCAGCGTCTTCAATCGCTCGACGCTGAACGCTTCAACGGTGAACGACGCGGCGACGCTGCCGTGAATGATCGCACGCTTCAGCGCTTCCATGCTCGTCTCGTTGCGCTTAGCCAGATAACCCATGAAGCCGCCGGCGAACGTGTCGCCCGCGCCCGTCGGATCGGCAATCTTTTCGAGCGGGTAGGCGGGCGCGAAGAAATATTGTTTCGTCACGTCCACACCGTCGCAGAACATCGCCGCGCCGTACTCGCCTTTCTTGATGATGACCGCTTTCGGTCCGAGCGACAGAATCTTGCGTGCGGCGCGAATGAGCGAAAACGTGTTGCCATACTCGCGCGCCTCCGCTTCGTTCATCAGCACAATGTTGGCCAGCGACATCGCTTCGGTCAGTTTGCTTTTCTTGTAGTCAATCCAGTAATTCATCGTATCGAGCGCGATCAGTTTCGGCGCGCGAATCTGCCGTGCGACTTCAGCTTGCAATTCTGGATCAATGTTGGCGAGGAATACGAACTCAGCATCGCGGTAGTGGTCGGGCAGTTGCGGATGAAAGGTGGCGAACACATTCAACTGCGTGTCGAGCGTTTGTGCGCTGTTGAGGTCGTAATCGTAGCGCCCCTTCCAGCGAAATGTCTTGCCCTCGACGCGCTGCAAACCGCTCAGGTCAACCCCGCGCGCTTTGAGAAACTCGACGTGCTGCTCTGGAAAATCAGTACCCACCACGCCGACAAGGCTCACGTCGGCGTATAGACTTGCCGCCGCCGAGAAGTACGTCGCCGAGCCGCCCAGCGCGTCTTCCACTTTGCCGAACGGCGTCTGCACCGTATCCAACGCTACCGAACCGACGACCAGAATGCTCAAGGAATTCTCCAGTCGTCAGTCGTCAGTCGCCAGAAGTCAGACCGCCATCAATCGGGTGACTGACGACTTGCGACTAACGACTTCGTAAGTCGCGCTCGCGCCTTCGCGACGGCATCCTTCAACCCGCTCTCGAACGGCGGACGCACGATGCCTTCTTCGGTGATGATGCCGCTGACGTAGCGATGGGGCGTCACGTCGAAAGCAGGGTTGGCCACCTTCACGCCTACGGGCGCGATCATGTGCTCGCCGATGTGCGTAACCTCGCGCGGGTCACGCATCTCAATCGGAATGTCTTTGCCGCTCTTCAAATCGAGATCAATCGTCGAGGTCGGCACGACGGGATAGAACGGCACTTCGTTTTCTTTGGCGACGACGGCAACTTTGTACGTCCCGATCTTGTTCGCCACGTCGCCGTTGGACGCGACGCGATCTGCGCCGACTAGCACGAGGGCAACCTGTCCCGATTGCAAAAAGTAGCCTGCTGCGCTGTCGGCGATGAGCGTCATGTCAATCCCGCGCTGCATCAATTCCCATGCTGTGAGCGCCGCGCCTTGCAAGCGCGGGCGCGTTTCGTCAACTAGCACGTGCACGCGCTTGCCTTGCTCGTGCGCCATGAAGATCACGCCGAGCGCGGTACCCCAGTCCACCGCTGCAAGCGCGCCTGTGTTGCAATGATGCAGGATCGTGTCGCCGTCATTCACGAGCGCCGCCCCATGCGCCGCCATGCGCCGATTGATCGCGACATCTTCATCGGCGATGCGCTGTGCTTCGGCGATGAGTGCCACGCGCACGTCGTCTGCCGTTTCGAGTTCCTCGTCGGTCGCAACGTGCCACATGCGCTCGAGTGCCCAGAACAGATTGACGGCCGTCGGGCGCGCGGCAGCCAGCACGCGCGACGCATGTTCCAAATCTTTCAGCAGGCCTTCACGCGTAAGGGCTTGACTTTGCAAACTTGCGAGCGCCAAGCCGAATGCGGCGGCAGCGCCAATGGCGGGTGCGCCGCGAATGACCATCGTCTTGATCGCGTCGGCGACCTCACGATAATCGTCGTATGCGTTCACGACGAACTCATGTGGCAGCCGCCGCTGGTCAATCATCTTGACCTGATTGTGTTCCCAGAAGATGGTGCGCATGAATTACGCTTTGCGTTTGCGATAGGGGCGAACCGAGTCGGCGAGTTGATCGAGCAGGCGATACCATTCGTGCAGGGTGAGCTCGTTGATATATGTGTGGCCCAACACGCGCACGCTGCACATATCAATGATGCTGTCGGCCGCTTGTGCTTGGCGCGTCTGATCGTCAGAACTCAAGTCTGCCAAATGCTGTTCCAATGTCGTTGCTTCGCGCTCGTGGCGATTCTGGCGCAGATGATGAACGACCTGATTGAGAGTGACGAATTGATCTTGGCTCATGGCGTCGGTGAACAAACAAAAACTCTCCGCGAGGAGAGTTACCAGCGTAACGCATCTCTCAGACGTGAAGGCTGTCTGACGGAATTGGCACCACATCTCAGTGCTGAGTGCTGAGTGCTGAGTCCGGAGTAGTCTCTTGAACCACTCGGGACTCAGCACTCGACACTCAGCACTCGACAGGTTGCCGAGGCTTCACAGGGCCGATCCCTCCGCCTCTCTGGATGAGCATCCTATTCAATTGATGCGATAGTAACATTGGGTGTGAGTGTTGTCAAATCGGACACAAGTTCTACTTGACACCAAAAAAAAAAAATAGGATATACTGTTTGCACGAAGTTGACCGGTAAGGTCGTCGCTACAGTGTAGTCCTCAAAGCAAGGAGTGCGCACGATGAAAACTCCGCGATCGCTTTGGAATGTGTTGTCCATCATCGTCCTCATTGGCTTGTTCGCAGCGGCGGGCGTGTGGGTTTTCAGCGCAACCTCCGCAGCACGTTCGCCACTCACGTTACAAGCCGCAACTCCAATACCAACCGCAGATGTTCGATATGCCCCAACCGTTGCATTGACGCAGTTCGTCGTTGCTACACCAACTCCCGCCCAAATGCCATCCATTCCTCCGCCGCCACGCGTTACCATGCCGAGTGGCTTACCTACATTTGGACCGCCGACAAGTTACCCAACAGTACTTCCAAGTCTGGCTTCCACTCCAACACCAGCACCAACGCCAGCGTTGGTCACTAGTGGCCCATTCACTGGCTGGTACATTTACGAAAACAAAGATTTCGGTTTCCGCATTAAGTTCCCACCGCAGTTTGGTTTCTATACTCCATTTGCTGAACCAGGTGCTCGTCCGAATAAAGAAATACTGTTCATCGGACTGTTCTACGAAAAGGCAAAGTACAAGCCTGGAACGGTTGGCAGTACCTTTCCAGCCATTGGTCTCACGGTCCTGGACAATCCAACGCGCTTCTCCTCACTTGAGGCGTTTGTTCGCGCATACTTGGATCCGAATGCTTACGGACCGCGCCCCGACTCTGCTGTTCATTTTCGCGCTTACGACAATCCGCGACAACTTCAAATAAATGGAGTGCAGGTTTTAAGATTTACTGATCGGCCGTTGGGAACGACGAGTGCACCGACAATGTTAGCACCTCTTCAAGGCAATTCAAGAATACTAAAGTTGAACTATGCAGACGACTCTACTCTTGCACCTATATTCGACTCGATGGTTTCAAGCTTTGAGTCTAATCCATAGATATACAGCAAGCAGAAAATTCTTCCTAACTTGAGGTGAGCCATGCATCGCTTAAACCCGAGAATGCGACCAGTCAGCAGACCAACAATGCTCACCGCCATTGTGTTGAATGCCGTCGCAGTGCTCATTCTGGTTGATTCGGTTTCGGCTAATCCTCCTGACTATCTACTACCTTGGAATGCGACTGAATCCGTTCAGGTCACTCAAGATTGGTCCAATTGCCCTGGTTCGCATTGTAGTGGCATAAATGAATTCGCATATGATTTTGGAATGTTCGAAGCGCCTGTTCGGGCTTCGAGAGCCGGGTACGTTGCTTACGCATGGGACAAAGAGGTTGACTCCAGCTGCGGTCCGGCAGGAACGCCCGGTAACTACGTTACCATCAACCACTCTGACGGTAAGGCAAGTGTATATCTGCACCTAAAATATCAGAGTCTGGCAGTTAAAGTCGGCGACAATGTGCCCAAGGTGCGTATCTCGGTCGCAGTGGTCGAACGGGTTACACGAATTGCGCGTATCACCTGCACTTTGCCAAGCAACTCCAAAGTGGTACAAACTATGTAACTCAATCTGAACGGGTGTATTTCCTCGAGTACCCCGCCATTGAGTTAACGTACCCGACCTTGTACGTATCCCGCAATCATGACACACCCACCTTATTCGCGCATGCTCCGATCCTTTCGGCCAACACTTCACTCTTTCAGCAATTGCGCCAGCACGCGAACGACTTACGAAACTACGCTATCAATCCATATACCCCGCAACCATTGGACCCGTGGGGAGTTCAAGATGGTTGGAATGACGATGCCAGTTCGATTCACGTGCCCGAAGGCATATCGGCAAAACTCTACCAGCACATTAATTACGCGGGCAACGCTATCACCTTCAGCAGTTGGGCTCGTATCTTGACGGACTACTACTGTGGATGTGGCGGGCCCGATGGCATGTGGAACGACCAAGCGTCTTCGTTCAGCTACAACGGCGTCATGCTCTTTAACAACATCGAATATAATGACCCAAACTATCCATATCCACCACCGCCGACAAACAATTACGCCAGTCAGGAATTTTTCCAAAATGACGATGATTACCTGCCGGATAATTACATCGGAAATGATTCAGTCACATCGCTCTGTGTGGGCCAGGGCTGGCAAGTAGTCCTCTATGAAAATGCGTGGTATAACCAATACCAAAACGGACAATCTCTGTATAAAGGTCCGGGTTGTTACAATTTAACCGACGATCTATTTCCAGGCGGTGGAACCTGGAATGATAAGGCGTCATCTCTGCATGTCATTCCTCCGTAGCGTTAGCGCCTCAGGTTAAATGGGTTAAACCGCGCCACTATTGTTTGGGCGCGGTTGTTTGTTCTGTGCTCTACCACATCAGGTGCGCTAGCGTATCCCCGCAAACAGATCATCCTCAATCCCATCGCGTTCGCCGACGCGCGACTTGGCGAGCGTGAACGTTTCGTTGCGCTGCCACTCCTTCATCAGTTCAGGCGGGATACGCGAGAAGATGCCGTTTGGGTTGTGCTGCGAGGCGTGCGCCGCCCACGCGTTGCCTTTGATTTCCAGATAAGCGTCAACATTAACGCGCGTCGTCACCTCGTTGTCGGGCGTGCCGCGCCGCTCTGGATTGAAGGGGCCAAATTGCGAGAGATCAACGCCCTGCTCCTTCAAATATTGAACTGCTTTCATGAAGAATTCGCGCGAGAACGCCGTCCAATAAAGTTTGAGTGGTGTGAACGGCGCGAGTCCCGCCTGCAACTGCTCTGGATAGCACGTCGGGTCGCCCGCCTGCTCCCATGCGATCATCGTCGCATGATGCATCTTGATGTGATCGGGATGACCGTAGCCGCCTTTCGGATCGAACGTGAGCAATACTTGCGACTTCGTCTCGCGGATGATCTGCACGACTTTGCTCGTCACATCTTCAAGCCGCGCGTTGTGCAGATTGGTCTCGTTCAGATTTTGCGGCGTGCCGTCCATGCCCGAATCACGATAGTCGAGAAAATAAATTTCGACGAGTGGCACAAAACTCATCGCCTTGCGCAATTCCTGCTCGCGCCACGCGCCAAGATTCTGTGGCTCGCATTCGACGCCGGGTGCGATCTCGCCCTCTTCGCCGCGCGTGCCGCAGATCAGCGCGACGCGAGCACCTTCGGCGCAGTAGCGGGCGAATGACCCCGTGACCAATCCTTCGTCGTCGGGGTGTGCAAAGATGGCCAGCAATGAGAGTTGATGCTTCATGGTGTCTCCATTCGATGGGAAGAAGGGAGTAGGTAGACGGGCAACAATGCGATACCCGTTTCCATGTCAACCTGTTCCCCTTGTATAATCACAACGAAGATAAATTATAGCAGAGGGAATCATTGATGCCTACTTATAGTGCACCTCGAGGTACCTACGACATTCTGCCACACGACCAAGCATATTGGCGTTACATTGAGCGCGAGGCGCATCACTCGGCCGAGAAGTTCGGCTGGGGCGAATTGGACACGCCCATCTTCGAGGATGCGAACCTATTTGCGAAGGGCATTCAGGCTGGCACTGACATCGCCGATAAAGAGATGTATGTATTCAAAGATCGCGGCGACGATTTGCTCGCGCTGCGCCCGGAGTTCACAGGTGGCGTGGTGCGCGCGTATATCGAGCATGGCATGCACACGCTGCCGCAGCCGGTGAAAGTCTATTCGCTCGGACCCACATTCCGCTACGACCGCCCACAGGCTGGCCGCTATCGCCAGTTCTATCAATTCAACGTCGAGGCGCTTGGCTCGGCCGATCCGGCCGCCGACTTTGAAGCGATGTCGGTCGCGTGGGATTTTTTCGCGGCGCTTGGGCTGAAAGGTCTGTCGTATCAACTCAACTCGATTGGCGACAAACAATGTCGCCCCGCATTCATCCAAGCATTGCAAGCGTATTATCGGCAGCACCTCGTCGTGATCTGCGACGACTGCAAGCGGCGCGTTGAGATCAATCCGATGCGCGTGCTCGACTGCAAGAACGATCAATGTCAGCCGATCATCGCGGACGCGCCGAAGACCGTGGACTATCTGTGCGCCGAATGTGCTGCGCACTTCTCGGCATTGCGTGCATACGTTGAGTCGGTCGGACGTCCGTACACGATCAACTATCGGCTCGTGCGCGGACTCGACTACTACACGCGAACGGTCTTCGAGGTGTGGGCGTCGTCGCTCGGAAGCCAGATTGCCGTGTGCGGCGGCGGGCGTTACGATGATTTGGCAGAGATGCTCGGCGGCAAGCCTACGCCCGCGGTTGGGTTTGCGGCAGGTATGGATCGCATCGTACTGGCACTGCGCGAAGAAGAGATCGAGCCGCCGCCGTTGCCCCAGCCGCAAGTGCTCGTCGCCTATCAAGGCAGTGGTGCCAAGCGCGAAGCCGTGAAGTTAGCCACGCAGTTGCGCCAAGCCGATGTGCGTACCGTGCTGACGTTCGACAATCGCAGCCTCAAGGCACAATTGAAGCAAGCCGACCGCGAAGGCGTGCAGGTCGCGCTCATTATCGGCGAGCAAGAGTTGGCGGCGCAGCAAGTCGCCGTCAAGCCAATGAACGGCGGCGAGCAGACGAGCGTAGAAGCGGAGAAGGTGGTGGAGTGGGTGACGAATGCAGTGAAGCGCTAGTGTCTCCCTTTTGAAAGGACTAGCAGGATGAATTCAACCGACCGCCCAAGTGCCTTCGATAGTTCGACTAGCCATCAACTTTTGCAGTTGATTTACGGCAGTTTCATTTCGCAAATGATTGCGGTGGCTGCTCAATTGGGAATCGCGGACTTGCTGAGTGAAGGCCCTCGGTCCGTGGAAGACTTGGCGACCGTTACCGACGTCCACGCGCCAACGCTGTATCGGTTGCTGCGCGCGCTAGCGAGTATTGGTATGTTTGCAGAACACGACACGGGACGTTTTACGCTGACGCCGCTCGCCAGTCTGTTGCGAACCGACACGCCTGATTCGCTGCACGACTATGCAATCTTGTGCGCCAGCGAATTGTATTTGCGTTCATTGGCGAATCTGCGCCAGGGCGTTCAGGTGGGCGAACCTGCGCTGGAGCTTACGTTCGGCATGAATCTGTTTGAGTATTTGCAACAACATCCGAACGATGCTGCGATGTTCAACGCGGCAATGACGTCCATCTCCCGTCAGGAATCTATCGCGGTGCGCGATGCCTACGACTTTTCGGGCTTTCAAACGGTGGCAGATATTGGCGGCGGTCACGGCATCTTGTTGGCGACCATCTTGAAAGCCAATCCCGCGCTCAACGGTATTCTGTTCGACAGACTTGCGGTCGTGCAGGGAGCGACTGCCCTGCTCCAGCACGAAGGCGTGGCTGAACGCGCTCAGACCGCTAGCGGCGATTTCTTTGCTACCATTCCGACAGGCGCAGACGTGTATCTGCTCAAGTATATTATTCACGATTGGGATGATGAACGCGCTCAACAGATTCTACGGCGGTGCCGGCAAGCGATGCCGCCGCAGGGTAGAGTGCTGGTGGTGGATGCGGTGTTGCCGCCAGGCAATGCGCCTTTCATCGGCAAGTTGAAAGACATCATCATGCTGACCGTCGCGGCTGGCGGGAAGGAGCGCACCGCAGACGAGTTTCGCGCGCTGTTTGCGAATGCGGGTTTGCGATTAAACCGAATCATTGCCACGCAGTCGCTGGTCAGCATCGTGGAAGGCGTGCCGCTGTGAAATGTTACTGCCGACGCTGTTCCCACCCTCAGCGATCAACCCCACGCCGCTCTTTCACGACATGTTAATTGACGGCTCATAGGCGCTCGTATTACAATTGTCCTGTCGAGTGAACAGTTGTCCACTCGACAGGACAATTGTATTTTGAGGAGCGCAACATGAAAATGCGGCGACCGCTGGACGAAATTTTCTCGCAGCAAGGCAAGGTGCGCGTACTGCGACATTTAGCAACCACGCGCGCCGAGCAGCATGGCCGCGCCATCGCCGCCGATCTGGGTATGAGTCCGACAGCGTGCCATCAGATTCTGCGCTCGCTTGAAGCGGATGGCGTGGTGCAATTGCGTATCGCAGGCAAGACGCACCTGTACGGTCTTAACGCGGACAGTTACATCGTGAGCAAACTGCTGCTGCCGTTGTTCGAGCGCGAGCGTGCGTTGCTCAAGTGTGCGCTCAAGGCAGTCGCAGACCACGCCGGCCGGCGCGCGCTCTCGGTCGTGTTGTTCGGCAGCGTCGCGCGCGGCGAAGAACGACATGACAGCGACATGGATATTCTGATCGTCGTTGAGAACAAAGCCGACCTCGCGCGCGTGACAGAGTCGTTCATCGGCCATATGACCGACTTATCCTTGCGCTTCGGCCACATGCCGATTCCGATTTTCAGAACGCGGCGCGAACTGTTCAGTGACTTTGAACGGCGCTCAAATCTGATCAACGAAATTCTGCGGGATGGTCGCCTGATTCGCGGCCGACAGTTGTATTCGATCATTATGGAAACGCGCCGCCAGTGCGAGAAGCCGAATGAGAGGTCGGGCAATGCTCAGAAAAATAAAAATTCGCAAGGTCGAGCGGCAGCACGCAGCGGAATTCTTGCGAAAAGCAAATGATTTTGCGCACGCGATGAAATTGGCAAGCGCGTCTGGCAATTGGAACATGGCAGGCTTGGCGGCAGTCCACTGCATCATCTCGGCCGCAGATGCCGTTTTGGTCCAATTTGCGGCATTGCGTTCCGCGAGTGACAACCATGAGGACACGGCTGAGCTGCTCAAACAACACGTCAGGCGCGAAGGTGCTCTCACGGCGATCAAACACTTTAAGTCGGTCATGTCGGCCAAAACGGACATCGAGTATTCCGAACACGAAGTAATGGAGGAGCGCGCGACGGAGTTGGTCAAACATGCCGAGCGCTTTTTCGCGTGGGCGGACGACCTGCTGAAGTAATGTTGCGCCTGTTCAACCACCCGCCGACGAGTAATCCAATAACTCCCAAAGTCGTGAATGCGACGCCAACTTTCCACGACAGCGGATCAAAAATCAATTCGACTTCATGATTGCCCGCCGGCACCTTCACGGCGCGGAACAAATAATCGGCGCGCAACAGCGGCGCCTCAATGCCGTCCAATATCGCGCGCCAGCCCGGATAGTATGTGTCTCCAGTGAATAGATAACCCTCGCCTGAACTCGTCACCTCGTACTCGACGAAGTTAGTTCCACGACTTTTGAATTTAACTACTGACGGTCCGCCGTTCGCCGTCCGCCGTTCGCCGTCCGCCGTCTCTAACACAATCGTCTGCTGTGGATCGAAGCCGCTTGACGTGATCGCGTCGAACGCCTCATCAGCACTCTTCACAAACTTCGACTGATACAGCATGAATGCGCGCGGGAGTGCGTTCTGATTCTGCCAAATGTTCACCGACGGATCACCATCGAACGCGAGCGTGAACTTGGCCCCGACCTTCTCATCTTTCTTGACAACGAGATATTTTGTGTTCAGCAAATCGTAAAGCACGTTGTCGCGCCCAATTGCTGCATGCCAGTACCGTGCGTAACGTTGCAGCAGCAGCGGGTTGTAGATGCCCGCCGCGTCGTCGAGGTGTGCAACCAAGCCGAGATTCGGCTGCCACTGGAACCAACTGTCTTCGGGTGTCTCGATGCGAAACGGATCATGATCGTTTCGCAAAAACCCAACCGCTTGCGGATGATTGAAGTTCGCTGTTGGGTCGCTCTCGCCCATATCGAGATAGGCGCCGAGACTGGCCAGATCGGCAAAGACAAATACCACCATCGCCACTGTCCACGTGCGCCAGCTCAACCAGCGGGTTCGTCGCGCCAACAGCAGCACGAGTGACGCAGTCAACAAGATGGCGAACAGCACGACACCATTAAATCCGTTCGCCGTGCGATTGAAGATGCTGACATCTTGCGATTGATTGAGCGCGACCGCGACGAACATCAGTGGAATGAACACGAACACGACGGCAGCGAGCGTGAGAGCCAACACGGGAAAAACGTTGCGCCACGCTTTGCGCAAACGCAGTGGCAGTGGACGCAGCAGCGTGTCGAAGCCATACGCCGCGAGCGCGGCGATGGCGAAGTCGAGCAAGAACACGAATCGCGCGGGCACGCGAATCTGCGAGTAGCCCGGAATCAAGAACAGCCAGCCGTGCACGACACCGTACAAGCCCGTCGCAAGCACGAACGACACGAGCGCGAGCAGCACGAAGAAGCGCGGCGTGCGCTCACGCCGCCACATCAGCGCGAGTGCGGCGAGGATGAGCGGTAGGATGCCGACGTAGCCGACCTCGACGCGTTCCCACGGTCCCCAGTGAATGTCGGGTCCGCGACCAAACAGGCCGGGCACGAACAGCCCAACCATCTGTGCTGGCGGCAGTGAGAACGCGGCCGCATCTGCATAGGTGAGCGACTCGCGCAGCGACTGCGCCGACATTTCCAGATTTGGCACGAGCGAAATCGCGGCGATGAGGACGGTGAACGCGAGGAAGGCGAGCAAGTACGAAATGGGACGAAGGACGATGGACGAAAGACGGCGGACGACGGACGGCGGTTGTCGGTCGGCGGTCTGCCGTCTGCTATCGGCCGTCAACACAAAGTAAAGCGCATACAATCCAACGGCGAATAAAATATACAAAAACGGTTGGATGTGCCCCGCCAGATACGCCATTCCCGTCACTGCACCGCCCAGCATCGCATAGAACATGCGCCGCCGCGCGAGCGCCAGATGAAAGAGCAGCAGCGCGAGCGGCAGCCACGCGCCGACGGCGACCATGTTCGGATTGCCGATGTGCGTGAGGTTGAAATCGTTGAACATGAACACGAGCGCGCCGAGCAGCGCGGCGGGACGGGATAACTGGACGGTGGACGGTGGACGGTGGACGGCTGACAGATCACTGCCGTCTGCCGTCTGCCGTCTGCCGTCGAGATTGCGCAGCATCACATACATCAACACGCCCGCGAGCCAGAAGTGCGCGATCAGCAAGTATTCGAGTGAGCGGTAGGTGACTTCGGGCGTGAGCAAGAACAGCAAGAGGTTCGGTGGATAGAAGGGACCCGATTGGATGTGCCCGACAAATGGAATGCCTGCATAGAGATGCGGATTCCAGAGCGGGATGATGCCTTGTCGCAAATTCTCTTGCGCGAAGTGATAGATTGGATAGAGAATCGCCGCCATGTCACCGCCGCCGGCCGGCACGAACGCGCCCGCGAACAGCACGCGCCAGAAGAAGCCGATGGTGGCAAGACCGATGTAACCGACGTAAGTAGTATCCGTGCGCGCATCCTGTGCCGCACGCAGCGCGTGCAGGCGAGCCGAATGGCTCGCGGCACAGGACATGCGACGCAGCGCGAACCACGCCAGCGCATACAACGCCAGCGCGATCAACCAGAGGCTGACATCTGCATTCGTCAATTTCATGCTGAACGATTTTAGCATTCAACGCCCAACTCCCAAACTGTAAGGCGATGGTTTGTTAGTTTGTTGGTTGGTTAGTTATAATCCAGCAACCCAACCGACCGACAAACCATCCAACCAACCACTCTTCATGCAAACCATCGGCGTCCTTTTTCATCCCAAGCTTCCGCGCACGACGGACATTGCGCGCGAGTTGTGCGCGCGTCTCGAAGCGCAAGCCGTTCAGTGCTGGATGGCATCGGCGTGGGATGAAGATGAAATTCGCGCACACCTCGACGTGACCGAGATGCTGGTCACGCTCGGCGGCGACGGCACCATCTTGCGCGCGGCGCGACTCACGTCCGAGAGCGGCGTACCGATTGCCGGCGTGAACTTCGGCCGCATCGGTTTTCTTGCCGAGTATCAGCCCGAACAATTGTTGAGTTGTGTGCAGGACTTAGTGCAGGGCCAATACTGGCTCGAAGAGCGACATATGCTACACGCTGAGTTATGGCGCGGCGACGAACAGTTCGGCCACTACGACGCGCTCAACGACGTGGTGATTGGGCGCGGCACGGTCGCGCGCGTGGTGCGACTGCGCGTGGTGATTGACCACACCGAGCCAATCCATCACACCGCCGACGGCATCATCATCGCCACGCCGACCGGCTCGACGGCGTACAACGTCTCAGCAGGCGGCCCCATCGCCGATCCGCGCGTACGTGTGATGATCATCACGCCGATTGCGCCGCACCTCTCGCTGTTGGGACCGATGATCGTGCCCGACAGCTCGATCATCGAGATATGGGTCGAGAGCGATTATCCTGCGCTCGTCTCGATGGACGGCCAGGTCGAACTTAAACTGGACTCGAATGACTGTGTGCGCGTGCGCACCAGCGAGAAGGTGAGCCGCTTCGTGCGTACGCACCCGAAGGAATATTTTTACGCCAGCCTGTCGCAGCGACTGCGCTTGAATGCAAAGTGAGTTCACGCAATGACGCAACCCACCACGACAACAAACCAACCCATCAACGAACCCACCACGCTCTTCTGCTACAAACATCCCGACCGCGAAACGCTGATCCGCTGCGGGCGCTGCGGCAGACCCGTGTGCCTGCAATGTCAGGTGCGCCACCCCGTCGGCGTCCGCTGCAAGGAGTGCGCGCAGATTCGCAAAGACCCGCTCACCACGCTGACTCCGACGCAATACGCGCTCGCGTTCGTGTCTGCGCTCGGCGCGAGCACCATCGGCGGCTTCATCGCGCCATATCTCGGCTTCCTGTTTGCGTTCTTCGTGGGTCCTGTGATTGGCGGCGCGATTGCCGAATTCGTCGGGCGCGTCATCGGCTATAAGCGCGGGTTGCCGCTCACCATCATCGTCGGCGTGTGTATCGTGCTGGGTGTCGTGGTGGCGCAATTGCTCGTCGTGCTTGTTGCAGGACGTGGACCCCTCAGCGCAGGCGTGAACCTGAACACGCTGATCGCCGTCGCGTTCAGTTCGCTCGTCGGCAGCATCGTCTATATCATCTTCGCCATCGGCGGCGCGGTGGCACGGTTAAGGTGACGAGTGGCAGATAGCCGATAGCAGATGGCTGATGGTTGACCGCGCATGGCCATCTGCCATCCGCCATCAGCCATTCGCTATCTTGTCACTCGTCACACTCTTTCAAGGAGTTCTAATTTGCCGAACAAGGTCCTCGTCATCGGTCTCGACGGCGCGACGTTCGATTTGCTGAAGCCGTGGATGGCTGAAGGACATTTGCCCAATCTGAAGCGATTGATGGACACTGGCGCAAGCGGCGAACTCGAATCCACCCTTCCGCCGCTCACCGCATCCGCGTGGGTCTCGTTTGCGACGGGCGTGAACCCCGGCAAGCACGGCTTGTTCGATTTTGTTTTTCCGCGCAACGGCTCGTACGATGTGCTCGTCGCCAACCCGAAACTGCGCGACGCCGAGCCCATGTGGAGCATCGCCTCACGCCATCAAAAGAAAGTCGCCATCATTTCCGTGCCGATGACCTATCCGCCCGAAGCGGTGAATGGCATCATGCTCTCTTGCTTTATGACGCCGAGCGACGCGAGCGAGTATTCGTATCCGCGCGACTTGAAGCGTGAACTGATAAGAGACGGCTTTCACTTCGAGACGGCGATCAGCGAGAAGCATCGCAGCGGTGACATCCAAAAGTTTCTGGATGAAGTCGCACTCAGCACCCAGCACCGCGTCGAGACAGTGCTGCATCTGATGCAGACGCGCGAGTGGGACTTGTTCACGTTCGTCTTTCAGTCCACCGATCTCCTGCAACACGAGTTGTGGCGGCTGATTGATCCATCCCACCCGCGACATTCAGACGAAGAATCTGCCAAGTATCTCGACCTCTGGAAAAAATATTACGATCAACTTGACGCGCATGTGGGCAACCTGATCGAGACGGCGGGACATGACACGAACGTGATCGTGATGAGCGATCACGGCTTCGGTCGCGTCACACATCTCTTTTACGTCAACAACTGGCTGCTCGAAAAGGGCTACATGGCGTTGAAGCCGGGGCTGTGGCACAAACTCAAACTACTTTCGTACAGGCTCGGTTGGACGCCGATGAACGTCTTCAAGTTGCTGACGTATTTGCATCTGGCGTGGCTGCGGCAGGGCTTCCGCTTCGGGCAGAAGTACGGCGCCGCCAAGCACGTCTTCTTCTCATTCGAGGACATTGATTGGTCGCGCACGCGCGCATTCTCGTTCGGCAACTTCGGCCAGATTTATCTGAATGTGAAAGGACGACAGCAACGCGGCATCGTCGAGCCAGGCGCAGAGTACGCGCGACTGATGGATGAGATCGCGCAAGGCTTGACGCAGTACGTTGACCCGCTCACGGGCAAGCCGTTCATCGAGCGCGTCATCGCTAAGAACGAGATTTATTGGGGGCAGCACTATGACGACGCGCCCGACCTGATCGCGCTCTCGACAAATCTAGAATACGTTTCGTTCGGCACGACCGACTTCGGCAGCAATCGCGTGACGGGAAAAATTTTCGGCATGACCGGCTACCACCGCATGAACGGCATCTTCATGGTCAATGGGCCCGACGTGAACGCGAATACGCCCGTCCACGAT
>JBBPZQ010000101.1:0-3735 GCA_038198935.1 Anaerolineae bacterium | reverse complement strand
GTTTCAGCCGAAACGGATCGGCTTTTCGACCGCGCATCGCTCACCTGCCTGTTCAGACTGGACTTGATGGCTAACCGTAGCACAGTCGATTATTTTAGGCAACTATTTTGTTGCAGAATTTATCCGCCAAGTCACTAGCGCGCGCCCAATCTCGCCGGCCAGCAGTTCGGCGATCAACGCTTTCTCGCCTTGCCCTGCGCCGCGAAACTTCAAAACGTATGTGCCGTCGTCGTCCGCCTCCACGATGGCGGGCAGTGAGCCGCCCTCGCGCAGCGGCGTCACGTAGCGGATCGCATTTACGGTTCGGATTGCGGGCGGTGGCATTACAGTCGTCATGGGTTGGCGTCGTCGCTGGCATTATAGCAGATGTACATGTGCGCTGTTCGCTCGTTCAGGTCGCATCGGCGCCGTCGTGCTGCGCGGCTGATATAATGGAGATGTAAAACTTCAACAGGAGATAGACAGATGACCCAGACGAAAATCAGCAAATCGGACGCCGAGTGGCGAAAGCTGCTCACGCCCGAACAATATCGCATCACGCGCAAGAAAGGCACCGAACTGGCATGGACGGGCGAGTACAATCGCAGCAAAGAGCAAGGCACGTTCGTGTGCGTCTGCTGCGGCGCGCCGCTCTTTAGTTCGCAGACCAAGTTTGAATCGGGCACAGGCTGGCCCAGTTTCTATGCGCCCGCGGTGCCCGACAATGTTGAAGCCGAAGAGGACAACAGTTTCTTCATGCGTCGCGTCGAAGTGAAGTGCAGCCAATGTGACGCGCATTTGGGACACATCTTCGACGATGGTCCCGCGCCGACGGGATTGCGCTACTGCATCAATTCAGCCGCACTTAAGTTGACGAAAGATCAATCCTAAGCCAAGCGCAGCGATGCAGCACATGGCACGCACGGGTTTCGCGCTGGTCGGTGCAGGCGTCTTCGGCACACGGCACGCGCAAGCATATAGCCGCCATCCCGCGGTGGATTTCATCGCCGTGTGCGACCTCGATGGCGCGCGCAACGTGGCTGACCAATTCGGCGCGCGCAACGTGGCTGACCAATTCGGCGCGCGCAAGGTGTACGCAAATCTCGCAGAGTTATTAAACGATCCGCAGGTCAGCGCGGTCTCCGTCGCCACGCCCGACCATGCGCATCGCGCTGTAGCGCTGGCGTGTGCCCAAGCGGGCAAGCACATCTTGTGCGAGAAGCCGTTGGCGACAACCGTCGGCGATGCGGAAGCGATCACGCAAGCGGCGCGCGAGGCGAACGTCATCCTGATGGTGGACTTTCACAATCGCGTGAACCCGCCATACGTCGCCGCGCGCGATGCGATTCGGCGCGGCGACATTGGCACGCCGAGTTATGTGTATGCGCGCCTGAGCAACACGACGTTCGTGCCGATGGACATGCTCAAGTGGTCGAGCAATTCGTCGGCGCTGTGGTTTCTGGGCAGTCACACCATTGACCTCGTGTGCTGGTTGTTGGACGATCAACCGTACAAAGTTTATGCGGTCAGCCGCAGCGGCGTGCTGCACGGACTCGGCGTGAGCGCGCCCGACTTCCACGTGGCGACGGTGGAGTTTCGCAGCGGCGCGGTTGCCATGTTCGAGAACGCATGGATTCTGCCGCGCACCCACGCGGTGACCAAAGATATGAAGTTTGAAATCTTGGGGAGCAAGGGCGCGCTGTATGTGGACACCTCACACAATCGCACACTCGAAGTCTATAGCGAAGCGAAGGCGACCTTCCCCGACCTGCTCGCGCCGCCGCTTGGCGAACACATGACCGGCTTCATCCTCGACAGCATCGCACACTTCATTGACGCCGTCACGCTCGGCAAGCCGGTGCTGGCGACAGGCGAGGACGGCGTCCTCAACACACGTATCATCCGCGCAATCATGCACTCGGCGGAAACGGGTAACGCAGTCGTGATGGCGTGATCGGACGCGAGCGTGAGCGACGGCCTATTGGTCGCATTCAAACACAGAATCATGCAATGGCGTGAAGCATCGCGGCGACATGCGTGCAATCTCGTAAAGGTTGCCTCGTGGGCACTCGTCCTCGTGTTGGCGCTGCGCTCGGCGTTGGCCCTGCCATCCGAAGCAGTGCGTCCGTCGCATGGCTTCATCGCGCTCTACACGTCTGCCCAGATGCTGCGCGAAGGTCAAGACCTGCGGCTGAGTTATAACGACGACTGGTTCAACGCTCAGATCGCGCGCTTTGTGTCCGGGGTTGGCGACGTGAATATAAACCCACCGACGTTCGCGCTGCTCGGCTTGCCGCTGACCATCTTCGATTACGCGCACGCGCACGCGCTTTGGACGCTGTTCAGCCTCCTTTGTTTAATCGGCGCCGTGACTTGGCTGCTATGGAAACTCCGCCTGCACGGGTTGTGGACGCCGCTGTTCGTCGCCACGGTGTTGTTATTTCAGCCCGTGTTGGCAAACGTTCACTTGGGACAGGTGTATTTAGTGATGCTGGCGCTGTTCACCTGTGCATGGGACGGCTATCGTGAGCGACATGACGCCCGCTTGGGCATTGCGCTTGGCGTGCTCGGCATTTTCAAGCTGGCTGGTCTGCTGCTCGTGCCCTTGCTGCTGGTGCAGGGGCGCTGGCGCGCGCTGCTCTGGGATGTCGGTACAATGCTTGCCATCGGCGTTGCGTCGCTTCCATTGATAGGTCTCGCGACGTGGCAGGAGTACCCTGAAAAGTTGCTGCGCTTTAGCACCAGCCCGTCGCTTGCAGTGAGCGCCTACCAAACGACGACGAGCATAGCTTTGCATCTGTTCGCCGCCGACGCACAGTGGAATCCTGCGCCGCTCGTCGAGGCGCCTGCGCTGGCAACGTGGCTGCCGCGCCTCGCGTTCGCGCTCGTGCTCGGCGTCCCGCTCGCGCTTGCATATCGTGAGCGCGCCAATCCGCAGCCCAGCGATCTGACCTTTGCTGTGGTGGTGGTTGCCAGTGTGGTGTTGAGTCCGCTCGCGCTGGACTACCATTACCCGCTGCTATTGCTCACAGTCGCCGTGCTCGTCGCGTGGTTCAGGCGCCAACCGTCGCGCTGGCTGTGGCTGGTGTTTGCGCTGGGCGTCTGGCTGATCGGTGCTGACTTGCCGTATCGCTCGCCACGTCTCGCGTCGGGAGCGTGGGCACTGCTTGCGTATCCGAAATTGTACGGCGCGTGTCTGCTGTGGGGATTGGCAGTGTGGGGTGCGTATCGCGTGGTGAAAGACCAAATCGCCGAAGGTGACAAGGTCGGGTCGCGTTGGGAAGTACACTATACTCGCAAAATTCGTTAATCTAATGTTGGCAATCTGCAAGAAATTACAGTACCCAACAACGGTTTGCAGCCGACTCGCGTGCCTCTGCCCTTCACGCGAGTCGGCTGAACCCCAGCGTTACCCACAACAAGTAAAACAGCCACAGAGCATGTGTTTCTGTGGCTGTTGTCTTGTTCCTTCATCCTTCATCCCTCACCCTTTGATCGCTCCCATCCGCACGCCCTCGAGGAAATATTTCTGAAACACGAGGCTGCACACGATCATTGGCAGCGCGGCAAGTGCGGCACCGCAGAAGCGTGAGGCATCTGCCCCAATGCCGCTGTAAAAACAAACACCCGCTTCATCAGCGGGTGTTTGTCACCAAGATTACGGTTTGCGGCGATCCACATCGGGTGGCCGGTTGCGCGCGCGCCGCTCCTCACCGTCCCAGCCTGAGCCGGGCGCGACCCAGTCGGCATAGGTCC
>JBBPZQ010000100.1:0-12673 GCA_038198935.1 Anaerolineae bacterium | reverse complement strand
GATGCGGGCTTTGGAAAGTTTACGCCGTTTCAGGAGGCGACCGCCTGCCAAGCGTCGTTCTTCCATTTGTGCGCGTGTGAGTTTCGTTGGTTTCCATGTCATGCCACTATTGTAAAGCAACTTTAGCTAAAGGGAATAAAGTTATCAATGATGATACTGGCGAGTGGGTTCGTCATGGCTGGCATTTTGTTACGTGCGTGCGATCAGTGTTGAGCGATGTCGGCAATGTTCGACACGTTCCGCTCGCCCGACGACATCTGCAAATCATACAGCTGACGGTAACGTTCAGCGCGGCGCAGCAACTCGTCGTGCGTGCCGCTTTCGATCAGGCGGCCATGCTCCAGCACCAAAATTCTACTCGCGCGGCGAAGTGTCGAGAAGCGGTGTGCGACGATAAAGGTAGTGCGGCCGCGCATCAACTCGTCAAGCGCGTCGAGCAGGTGCGCCTCGTTCTGCGCGTCCATCGCCGAGGTCGGCTCGTCGAGAATCAGGATCGGCGCGTTCTTCAGAAACGCGCGCGCGAGAGCAATGCGCTGGCGCTGGCCCATGGACAGTTGCGCGCCACGCTCGCCGATCTGCGCTTGATAACCGTCTGGCAGTTGCGTGATAAACTCGTGCGCGCTCGCCCGCTTGGCTGCGGCCACGATCTCGTCGTCGCTCGCGTCCAGTTGGCCATACGCGATATTGTCGCGAATGGTCGTCGAGAAAAGCACCGGCTCTTGCAGGACAATGCTAATCTGCTCGCGCAGCGCTTTCACCTGCAACGCCCGCACATCTTGGTCGTCAATACAAATGTGGCCGCTGTCGGGATTGAACAGGCGCAGCAGCAGGCTGACCAGCGTGGTCTTGCCCGCGCCGCTCAAGCCGACGAGGCCCACCACGTCGCCCGCTTGCGCCTCGAAGGAAACGTCTGTCAACGCTGCTTGATCTTTGCGATACGTGAACGAGACATGGTCGAAGCACACGTTGCCACGCAAAGGGCCGGGTGCTTTCGCGTGTGGTGCGTCTTGCACGCCCGGCTCCATCGCAAACACTTCGCAGACGCGCCGCGCGCTCACGAGTGCTTCCTGCATGAAGGTCAGTGTGCCGCCAATTGCGTTGAGCGGGCCATAGACCCCAGCCAAATAGCCGAGAAAGATGAGCAATTCGCCCAGCGTCAGTTGCCCTTGCAGAATGTGATAGCCGCCCAGCCAGATCACGACGGCAGTGCCCGCTACGGTGGCGAAGTCAACCAAATAATGGAAGCGCGTCTGTCGCATGGTCAACTCGATACGTGCACGCACGGTTGCCTGCGCCTGCTCATCGAAGCGCTGCTGCTCGTGCCGCTCGCGCGCGAAAGACTGCACGACACGCATGTTGGATAAGACTTCGCTCACGATGGACGTGATGCCGCTCTCCAATTCCTTCACCCGCGCCGTGCTGGGCGCAATGCGCGCGGCATAATAGCGCACCGACAGATACAGCAAAGGCGCTACCAGCAGTCCGACCAAGGTTAGTTGCCAGTCCAATGTGAACAGGATCGTGAGCATCGAGGCGAGCGTGATGACGGAGGAGAATAATGGCGTGAGCGCGCCAAACAGCAGCGAGTTGGCAACGTAAGTGTCTTCCGTCACGCGATAGATCGAATCGCCAAGCGGCTTGCTCTCGTGATAAAGCAGCGAGAGACTTTGCAAGTGCTGAAACAGGTCAGACTTGAGTTGATAGACCATGCGCTGCCCGACGTGCAAATCGAGCGCGGTGCTCCCGATGCCGAGCAGACCGTTGGCGAGATAGAGCACCACTGTCGCCGCGGCGACCAGCGTCAGCAACAGCAGACGATTGGGACGTGACTCGCCCACATCAATGCTGTTGAGTGTTGGAATGTAGTCGAGTGAGAACACGGTGGGTTGATGCGCGTCCACAAAAATCTCAGCGCCCACGACACGCCGATTTGGATCGAGTTGATAGCGCTCGCCGTAGCCGGTGTTGATCGTCGCGACGGGTTGGTAATCATTCGCCAGATTTTGTCTAAACCACGCGATCACGTCTGCGCCGCGATCATCCGTCTCGTACCACAACTTATCAAAGCGGCGGTTGTTGATCTCGCCGGCGAGTTGCTGCGGGCCCAGGTAGCGCGCGCGCGGATAGGCAGGAAAATCGCTGGGCAGGTCGGGCGGCGGCGGCGGCGCATTCAATTGAAATACATCGGGCAATGGCTTGCCGCCGATCACGTTGTCCACCAGAATTTTCATCGGCCACGGTTGCAGCAAACTCACGCCGATGAGCAGCAGCGACACGAACGCATACAGCGCCAAACGCCACGTGTGCGGACGCGCGTAGCCCAACATGCGGCGAAGGGTTTCAAGTGTTGAGAGAGACATGGAAAGCGATTCATCATACGCAATGCGTAAGCCGTAATTGTTGCGCATCACGTATGATGAATCACGTATCACGCATCACGGTTCGCGTATCACGCATGACACTTCCGTACACCTGCTCCAGCGTGCGCGTGATCCCGCGCCAATCGTACTCGCGCTCGACCAATGCGCGCCCTGCATTGCCCAACGCGGCACGCAAAGTCACATCGCGCAGCACGCGAATCACCTGATGTGCGAACGACTGCGCGTCGTCGGCAAGCAAGATGTTTTCGTCTGGCTTGACGTGCAAGCCTTCTGCGCCAATACTCGTGCTCACCACAGGCAGCGCACTCGCCAACGCTTCCAAAATCTTCAAGCGCGTGCCGCCGCCTTCGCAAATAGGTACAACAGCGATCCACGCACGCTGCAAGTAGGGTGCGACATCGGGCACATCGCCTGTGACTTGGATGTGCTCGTCGGCGAGCGCGCGCACTTGCGCAGGTGGTTCACGTCCGACAATCTGCAAATGCACATCGGGCACTTGGTTCCGAATGAGCGGCAGCACCGCGCGCACGAACCACACGCTGCCGTCCGCGTTGGGCGCATAACTCAGCGTGCCCGTGAAGACAATCGTCGGCTCGTTCGCTTTGTCGCCGCTCGGCACGAACGCGCAGGTGTCCACGCCGTTGGCGACCACCTGCACGCGCGCGTTCGGTGCGAGTCGGCTGACCTGTCCCGCTTCGAGTGTTGAGGTTGCGCAGCATGCCGCGGCACGCTGGAACGCGCGCCCCTCGAAGCGCGTCAACTTGTCGCGCTCAAGCCTGTCTCCGATACTGCGCGCTGGCGTGCGCGTCGCGCGCCAGTATTCGACATTCTGCAAACTGAGCACGATGGGCACACGCACGTCCGCAGGTACGACGCTTATCATCGCCGAGTCTTCGACATGCAGCACTGCAAACGATTTGTCGTGCAGCAGTGCGCTGAGACGCGCCATCATGCGCGCGTCGCGAAAGTATTGCGCGACGAACGGCTCGCGGTCGAGCAGCGCGCGCACAAAGGCGATGCGCGAGACGAATGCCGAACTCGCGCGCATCTGTGCGAGCACACGCGGTTCGCGCCAGTGCACCGTTTCAACATGGCACCATTGCCGCAGCGCGTTAATGTGCTCACGTTCATCGTCGTAAGCATACGCGAGTAGTGTAAGGTCGTGACGTTGCGACAGCGCGCGGATGAATTGAAACACGCGCATACGCGAGCCGCCGTGCGGCGGATACGGAACCTCGCCACCCAGCATCAGAATTTTCATATACGCGTCAGCAGCGTAGCGAGCAGCTTGCGCGCGTCGAAGTATTCTGCGGCGATGGCGCGCGCGCCGTGAGCGTGTTGCGCGTAGTCGGCGTTCACCCGTTTTATCGCCTCACGTGCTTCGTCTATATTGCTGAATGCGAGCAGTCCCTCGCTCGTCGGCAGCCATTCACTATAACCCGTCTCTTGTAGCACGACGGGCTTGCCACTGGCGAGATACGCCGCGCTGCGGTCGCTGAACCAGCCGCTGTGCGTGGACACATACGCATGTTTGGCGACGCTGAACTCGCCGCGCGAACGCTGGATGTAATCTCGATAGGTTTCAAGCGTGCGACTGACCGCGAGTGGCTCAGAAATTTGCCAGCCGCGTTCAGTCAATTCACTCACAGGCACGTCGTCGCCACTGAGCGCCAACTCGAATGGTTGCGTCGTGCGGCGCGGCAGGTCAAGCACACACATGAACTCGGCAGCCTTTTGACTGTAACGCACGCCGTTCCACTCGACCGCGCCGTATGCGTTCCAGCTCATCACGGTCGTGAACTTTTCGGCGTGTGCGTCGAAGCACGTTGGCCATTCAGCGAGCACCATCGGTTGACAGAAGGGCTGCCACGTCAAGCCGAGCGTGGGCACGCTGCACTGCGGCTGGCCGATGTTGTGCCCATACGAGAACCGTTGTTGATGTGCCGTGAGCAAATTCAGAAAATCTGCATCGTGCGCGGCGCGCACTTGCGTGAACAGCGGGTCTTCGTCCACGAACGCGCGCTGCGGAATGTTCTCAAAGCCGTCGAACCACGTTACGCCCGACAAGTTAATGAGCAGATCGGCGTCGTGAATCACTCCATGCGCGGTGTGAGTGGATAGTCCGTGATAAGTTTGCTGTGCGTTGCGGAAGACCCAGCGCACGTCGAAGCGGCGCATCACCGCACACAGCATTTGCAAGCCGTATGCGGCGTCGTCGCTCATGCAATTGCGCGCAGGATCGTAGCACGAATCGTGCCAGCCGAAGTCTTCAAAGAAGAAAACGTCGTGACCCAACTGCTTGAGTCCGAGCACGTATTGCAAATGCGCCCAGATTTGCCCGCCGAGCGGATAGCGCGCGATGTAGCCCGCGACGATGATGCGTGCCATCAGTCACCACTGTCATTGCGAGCGAAGCGAAGCAATCTCTTTGAGCAACACACTTCGAGAGCTTGCTTCGGCGCAAAGTGCGCGCCTCGCAATGACGCCATTGTGATGTGTCTGTTAATCACAACCAGCCTTGCGCAACAAATCCCTCAGCACATCAGCCGAGTTGAAATGCTCTTCGACCAAGCGCCGCGCCGCTTTGCAGTGATGCGCGTAGTCGGCGTTCATGCGCGCAATCGCTTCGCGTGCTTCGTCCATCGTGTTGAAGGCGAACACGCCCTCGCCCGTCGGCAGCCACTCGCTGAAGCCCGTGTCCTGCGCGATGACGGGTTTGCCCGCCGCCATATAGCACGTGTCGCGCTCGCTGAACCAGCCGCTCCATGGGCGCACGTACGCGTTCTTCGCCACCGAGAACTCGCCGCGCGCTTGGGCCAGATACGCCTGATAGGTCCACAGGTCGCGCGTCGGCGGGAACGGCGCGTGCAACCGCCAGCCGAGCGCGCGCAACTGCTCGCGCGGCGCATCGGGATGGCCCATGCCGAGGTCGAGCACCTGCGTGGTGTGTTGCGGCAGTTCCGCAAACTGCATGAACTCGACATCCTTCTGGCCGTACTCCTCGCCCTCGTACTCGACGTTCCCGTAACTCTTCCAGTTCATGATGGTCGTCAGCGCAATGGCATCAGGCTTGAACACGATGGGCCACAAGTCGAGCACGACGGGTTGGCGCGTCGTCTGCCACTCGAAGCCACCCGACGGAATGCGACAGATTGGCTTACCGATGTTCTCCGCGAACGTGAACAAGCTCGTGTGCTGCTTGAGAAAATCAATCGTCTCCTGCTCGCCCTTGGCCGCCGCGATTTGCAAGTACGGCGGATCGGCGTCAATCAGGATGCGCTTCGGCACGCGCAGATGCTCGTCGCGCAAGATGTTCGCCGCCGAGACGTTGATGAGCAAGTCGGATGTGCGCAGCGCTTCGTATGTTTGCTCGCGCGTCATGCCCGTGTAGTTGCCGTCGCAGTCGGCATACGTCCAGCGTTCGGCAAAGCCAAACGGCTCCAGATGTCTGCGTACATAGTCGAGCGTGTACGCGGTGTCCGTTGTGAGCGTGTCGTGAATCGGGTCATACGGCGGCGCGCCACTGTCCTCGATGTAGAACACATCGTGTCCCAGTTTGAGCAGGCCGAGCGCGAACTGCAAGAAGTACGCCGTCACACCCGCCATCGGGTATTGGCCGATGAAACCGAGAACGGAGATACGCATGGAAGAATTTTAGATAATAGATTTTAGATTTTAGATTGAAATTTAAAATTTAAAATCTAAAATCTAAAATTACTTTTAGCGGGCATAGTAATTCGCAAGCTTCTCCACCGCCTCAATCACGTCGTCCACGTCGTCATCCGTCAACTTGGCGGAGAGCGGCAGCGAGAGCGTGCGCTCGCCGACCCACTCGGCGTTCGGGTAATCGCCTTCGTGGTAGCCGAAGCGCTCGCGATAGAACTGATGCAGGTGCAATGCCGTGAAGTGAATGCCCGTGCCGATGTGCTCGGCTTGTAGCGCCTGCACGAACTGGCCGCGATCAATCGTCAGACGTTCGAGGTTGAGCAGCAGTGTGTACAGATGGCGCGCGTGCTTGATGCCGCTCTGCTCAAGCGGCGTGATCAGTTGCGGCAGTTCCGAGAACGCATCGCTGTAGCGCGCGAAGTGCCGCTCGCGAATTTTCAGATTGTCCTCGACGCGCGCCAGTTGATGGATGCCCATCGCCGCCTGCATATCCGTCATGTTGAACTTGTAGCCGGGCATGAGCGTTTCATACGGCACGAAACCGCTTGACGAGTAACGCTTCCACGCATCTTTGCTGATGCCGTGCAGCCTTAAAATTTTCAATTTGTCTGCCCACTCGTCGTTCTCGGTCGTGAGCATCCCGCCTTCGGCCGTCGTCAGATTCTTCGTCACGTAAAAACTGAACGCCGTGAAGTCCGCAATTGCGCCGATCTTCTGGTCGCGCCATGTCGCTTCGACGGCGTGCGCCGCGTCTTCGATCACGAGCAGGTGATGGCGGCGCGCGATGCGCATGATGGCGTCCATTTCGCACGGCCGCCCCGCCATGTGCACGGGCATGATCGCGCGCGTGCGCGGCGTGACGGCATGCTCAATCAATTCCGGGGCGATGTTGTGCGTCTCGCGCTCGATGTCCACGAACACGGGCCGCGCGCCGACGTGCAAGCAGACGTTCGCCGTCGCGGCAAAGGTCATCGGCGTGGTAATCACTTCATCACTGGGGCCAATGCTTGCCGCGATCAGCGCGAGCTCGAGTGCGGCAGTGGCGGAGTTGACCGCAATCGCGTGACGGCAGCCGATGTACTGGGCGAACTCTTTTTCAAAGCGCGCTGTCTTGGGTCCCATACCGATCCAGCCCGAGCGCATGGTGTCCGCCACTTCGGCAATTTCTGCCTCGCCAATCAACGGACTGCCGAAAATTAAAAACTCAGTGCAAATGGGAACACCGCCTTCGATGGCGGGCAAGTTGCCGTTGTTCATGAGCGACCTGCTTTCGAGTCAATCACTTTCAAGTTCAAGTGCTCCGCCGCACGCTGCAACGCCTCGTCAATGCGCACAGCCAGTTGTGCGCGCTGCCACAACAACCACAGCACGCCGACGATAGGCAGCGCGATGCCGAGCGCATCGAGATAATTGTCCACACTGCCCAATCCGAAATCTTTTAGCAGCAGATACGCGCCGAGCAACACCAATGCGCTTACGCCGGCCAGACCGAGCGGCGACGAGCCGAGTCGCACCTTACTGCGCAGCAATACTTTCGGTCCGCCGTGATATTCCGTCGCGACGAGCAGGTGTGCGCGCGCGCTCAACCCGCGCGCGATTTGCACGTCCCAATCTTCCCAGCCTGTGTTCGTGTCAAGCACGCAGCGCGTGTTGAACAGTTCACCCATCACGGCGCGCAAGAAATTATCTTTATCCTGATTGTCTTCGCCCCAGCACGCGAATATGAACGAGCGCAGCGCGCTGCGTCCGTGATGGGTGCGCGTCGTGCGCGTGTCCGGTGTGCGTTCGCCGCGCGTCCAACGAAAGGGACCCAATCCGCCCTGCAAGCGTCCCCAACTGCGTGCGAGCGGTTGCACGAGGTGCATGATGAAAATCAGCCAGCGCAATTGCAGTCCGCCCTTTTGCAGCGTCGGGAGCGACAGCGCCGCGCGCGCGCAGAGTGCCACTTGCCACAGGACGCCGCACAGTGGAGCGAGCGCGATGAGCGGATTGACGATGCTCAACGCAAACAGCAGCGCGAGCAGCACGTACCATTCGGGCGTCTGCGGCAGATACGCGAACAGACTTTCGCTCGGCTGATACAACGATTGAAACGGCGCGCTGCCAAACACGCCTTGATAGATGCGCGCGCGGTTCAGCACGCGCGTGGCGAGCGGCGCATACACGCGGCCCGCCCAGCGCACCTGTCCCAAGCCGTTGAACTTTTCGGGTTGCTCGCGCTCGAGCAGCGATTCCGCGTGACCGTATCCGACTTGTTGTTTCAGGTATGCGCGCAGCGAGTTGCGCCGATGATGCCAGACGAGTGCAGCGGGCGCAAAGCCGATGCGATAGCCACGCGCTTGCAAGCGCCAGCAAATATCCACATCGTCACCCGCCGCGCGATAGACGGGCCGAAAGCCACCCACGTCGTCGAGCACCCACTTCCAGTATGCCATGTTGCAGCCGGGAATGTGCTCGGCGATTTCATCGCTCAGCATCACATGCATCGGATTGCCCGGCGCGAGTCCGACCGCTTGCGCGATGAGTCCATCGTCCGGCGGCACGAGATTGGGACCGCCCACGCCGACCACATCGCTGTTCAGCAACTTGAGCGCGACGTAATGCAGCCAGTCGGCGTCCACGCGACAGTCGGCATCGGTGTACGCCACGATGTCGCACGTTGCGCGCGCGAGCCCGAGGTTGCGCGCAACGCTCAAGCCGTTATTCAGCACATGTAAGACTTTGATGCGCGCGTCGGCGTGCGCGTGCGCGTCGGCAATCGCGCCCGTGTCGTCGCGCGAGCCGTCATCCACGACGACGACTTCAACATTCGGGTAATGCGATTGCAATAGCGAAGTCAAACAATCGTCGAGTGTGGCGGATGCGTTGTATGCAGCGACAATGACGCTGATACGCGGCCAGCCATTTGCCGCGAACGGTACATCGCGCAGCACGCGCTGCAAGTGTGCATATGCGCGTTTAGGCTGGCGCGCCGCGTCGGTGATGCCGAACTGCCAATCGCGAATCGCCGCGCCGCCGCGAAACCATTCGTCCGTCCATGCGAACGCAATCGCGCCGCAGCAGCCGGCTTGAAAAATGTCGCGCGTCTGCGTTTGGAGCATCTCGGCTTGCGCCGTCTCGCCGTGCCGCAGCGCGTCGAGACCATACTCGCTGACGCACAGCGGCTGGCTGCCGACCAGCATCTGCAAGCGCGCGAGGTAGGCACGAAACTCTCGCGCACCGTGCAGGTAGACGTTGAAGCAATGAAAATCGAGGAACGGCAGTTCGAGATATTCGGTGGATGGGTAATTGGCGTACGTGACCAAGCCTTCAGGGTCAATTGACTTCGCGGCTTCGCACAAGGAGCGAAGCAAGTGTTCTGTGTCGCGCTTCCCATACCAGCGCACGATCTGCGTCGGGATTTCGTTGCCAATGCAGTACGCGAGCACGGCCGGATGCGCGGCGCACACGCGCACGCCATCGGCGATTGCACGCACGAGCGCACGACGGCCTCCGCGCGTGTCCGCGAGCGTGAGGTGCTGCGCCCACGGGATGCCAACCAGCACGCGCATGCCGTGATCGGCGGCTAGGTCGAGCAGCCACGTCGGCGGCACGTCGTAAGTGCGAATGCTGTTGAAGCCGGCCGCGCGCATCCTCTGCAAATCGTGAGACGCACACGTGCGCTCGGGGAACGGCTCGCCACAGCCGTTTGGCGCGAACGTGCCGTAACTCACCCCTTTGATATAAAACTTTTCGTCGCCGCACCACAGGAAATTTCCCGACGCGCGCAGACGCGACGCGCGCGATGGGTGCAACACAAGCGGCGTTTCGACCAACGCCTTTGCGACGTGAAGCGTTTGCATGAACAGCAGGCTTATCTTACGACCAGAGGCAGATAGACAAAGTTCGTCGGCGTGAAGTTGATCGTGGTCCCGAAAGCGTATAGTCCATCATCATACGAGCCAATGTACAGCGTGCCATCCACACCGATGGCGGGCGTCGCTTCGATGATGTTGCCCGTCGCGTACGACCATAGTGTTACGCCATTGCTTGGATTGATCGCCAGCACGCTGCCCGTCGGCGCGAAGTCTTTTGCGCCAATATACAGGGTGCCATTTGCGCCGACAATAGGAGTTGAGACCATCTGGTCGCCGCTGGGGTCCATGCCCGTAAAGCCGAGCACTTTTTTGGGCCACGCCAGCGTCGCATTCACACCGTTCCAGCGGATCGCGTACAATGCTTCATCTTGACCGAACACGCCATCCCACGACGTGTTGACGTAAATCGTTCCGTCCGTGCTAATGGCAGGCGTGGACTTGATGTTGCCGTCCGTGAGGTAAGACCATTTCAGCGTACCACCTGGGTTCAGCGCATAGAACTTTTTGTCGTACGAGCCGACGTAAATCGTGCCGTCACCGCCGATGGTCGGCGAGCCGACGACATAATCGCCCGTCGTGTACGAGAACACGACCGTCGCGTTCACTCCGCTGTTTGGCGCGGTCAATCCATACAGGCGGTTGTCCCACGAGCCGACGTAAACTGTCGTGCCGCTCACGGCGGGGGATGAAGTGATATAGCTGCCCGTCGTGTATTTCCATTTCAAGGTAGCGGTGACACCACTCGTCGGCGCGCTGATGGCATAGACGTTGAAGTCCCACGAGCCAACGTACACGGTGCCGTCGCTGCCAATTGCCGGCGATGAGGTCACAATCTCATTCGTCGGGAACAGCCACTTAAGCGTGCCGTTCGGATTGACAGCATAGACATTGTGGTCCCACGAGCCGACATACACGACACCGTCAGCATCCACCGCAGGCGACGAACTGATGTAGCTGCCGGTGAGATACTTCCACTTCAACGTGCCGTTGGGTTGAGCGCGTAGAGGTTGTTGTCCCACGAGCCGACGTAAATCGAGCCATCGGGCCCAAGCGCGGGTGAGGAACTGATCGCATCAGTAGCGGTATAGACCCAGCGCACCTGATTGCCAGCGGGGCCATTGTGGCTGCTCTGCCCCGTGTGAAGCGTGTTCTTACGGAACATGGGCCAAGCCGAGGGGGCGAGTGAAACGGAAGTGTGTCCAGCAAATGCGTTTTGAACGAGCCACAGACTGCCAAGCAATAGCACAGACGATACAACTGCCAAGATGCGACGTACCATAGTGAGCCTTTCTATCGAACGTGAACTTTGAAACTATACAGCATAACGCGGAGACATGACAAAATGATACTCGGCGTTGGATAACGTAGGGCAATCGCGTCTAATTTCGAACCGTGTAGGGGCGAAGCACAGCGAAGCGGTCCTTTAGGATTCGCGGCACGCGATAATCTGACCCAGATGCGTTGCGAATGCTTCGCCCCTACGAATGTGCGGTAAACGCGTACCGCGAAAAATAAGACGCGATTGCCCTATGGATAACGCAAGTTGTTGAGTTGGCGCTGGGAACAGAGCGATTGAGCACTTCCAGTCTTGGACGTGGAGAACTTGCGCGAGGCGCACCCTGCTGTGGCAATCCTCCACAATTGCATCATCCTCACCGCCACGATCTCGACGAACTGAACGAGGAAATCACGACCTACGTGGCAATCCTCCACAATTGCATCATCCTCACCGCCGTGCCCTGTTCGAAAGGCTGGGCTGAAAAAGGGAAGCTCGGTGCGAACCGACGCTGGCCCGCAATTGTGAAGCGGTGCGATAGCCACCCATAAATTTTTCGTTACGACTCATGCACCCTCCCGCAGGTTGATAAATGGGGCGCTCGCGACAACCAGCCGCTCAAGCCCATAGATAATTGCCTGCAATGCACCGAAAAACCTGCGGGAGGCTGAGTAGTTACAATTTTTCAAGCATGAGCATGCCAGTTTTGGCAAACTCAAAGCCGCCGAATGGATGGGCATCGAACCCCGCCGATGGGCGACGGCTTCATCTGGACGAGCCGTGTCTCGACGAAACGAAAGCGACGGCTCAACAAAAATCTCCAGTGGCGACTACGATATCTTCTTGCTCGACGCGTTCACTTACGTGATGCACTACAGTTGGCTCGACGCCAATGAAGTCATCGTGTGGTACAAGAGCACAAGCCCCATGCTGCACCTCATTATCAAAAGGTGCAGCGCGCCGACCGAACTGATTGCGTACGCCGACCTCGTAACCGAGATGCGATGCAGACGCACGGTCGGGTATTGCACGGACAACAGTAGGGTAATGTTGCCCTTGAAGCTAGGTGGCCACCCGATGCCGCGCGGCCGACATCTGTGCGATGATGGTATGTCAGTCGAGTATCGCGTGTAGTCAAAATACGACATGCGATAGTGCGCTTCTACTACGTGCAACAGTCTGGATTATTACGACAGACGATTGGCGATGCGCGGAATATAATAGGGCGCTTAGGGCAGAATGTATCCATTGCGGGGACGAGGGCGTTTAATTAAATGGAAATCAGTCCTTCGTACGTAGTAATAGTAGTTAACACTGCTAAATTAAAAATGGAGCGGGCACTTTTATGGCACATGTAGTGACCCCCAAAAACTGGACACAAAATCGACCTTAGACAATGAACAACTTAAGTGGCTGCTTGTTGGGCCAACCACTGGCTTTCGAACTCGGCTGGTGTCAGGTAGCCCAAGGATGAGTGGATGCGTTTGTGCATG
>JBBPZQ010000099.1:0-69091 GCA_038198935.1 Anaerolineae bacterium | reverse complement strand
TGCACAAACGCATCCACTCATCCTTGGGCTACCTGACACCAGCCGAGTTCGAAAGCCAGTGGTTGGCCCAACAAGCAGCCACTTAAGTTGTTCATTGTCTAAGGTCGATTTTGTGTCCAGTTTTTGGGGGTCACTACACAGTCAACAGTAGCACGTCACCGTTCACTGTTGACTGCCCACTATGCAATCGTACTTTGAGTGCCACGCACCTTATGTTATACTTTCGTTTGTCCACGATGGAGGGATGGCAGAGCGGTATAGTAATGAGAAAGCCAAACTGCAATTGTGCTGTCTGCGGTAAACCAATTTACCGCAGACCCTGGGAACTTGAGAAGTTCCTGCGGGTTTATTGTTCGCGCGAGTGCTATGGCGTTGACATTGGCTTACAATTAAAAGAATGTCCCATTTGCGGTCAGGAATTTAAGCCGTCTAAATCATCAGCCAAGTTTTGCTCGCATACTTGCGCTAATGAATCTCGACGTGGTACGACGTATAGTAAGGATGCTGAGGTAAATCACTCAAGAAAAAGACTGTCTCTGCTCAAGCGGATTTTTGATTTTAGGCGATGCATGGTTTTGGGGTGTGACTATGACAAGGCCTATGACATTCATAGGTTAGTGCCCGGTAAAGAAGGCGGCAGTTACGAATTCGGAAATATGTTTGCGATCTGCCCCAATCACCATGCCGAAGTGTCGAAAGGGCTGATCAAGTTAGAGAAGATCAATAATTGTCAGTTACGTATCGTTGAAGATAGGGAGTAAGGCTATAGAGATCATGATGTAAGCCGCTCACGGAGGGATGGCAGAGCGGACGAATGCGGCGGTCTTGTTCGATCGAGCCTTTATTCGGAAGCGAACGAGTAAAGTGCATCTCGCTGTATGCTGGGAAGCCCTAAAGCCATCGGTACCTTATTGGTGACAATCCGATGGATGTGACAATGGGTGATCAGCAGGAAACCGCAAGGGATCCTCAGAGACCATACGCGAGACGCCTGAGATGGCGAAGAGATGGTCCAGACTACAACGCGCGAGCGGCTTGCGAAAGCAAGTGTGGTACGGAAAACCGCTATGGCGCTTAGCGTCATCGGGGGTTCGAATCCCTCTCCCTCCGCAGACCATTTCAGATTTCAAATTTCAGATTTTAGATTTAACAACCATCCAAACTGAAATCTGAAATCCAGACCCGGGGAGGTGGCCGAGTGGTCGAAGGCGCCCGCCTGCTAAGCGGGTATAGGCGTGTATAACGTCTATCGCGGGTTCAAATCCCGCCCTCTCCGCCTCTTTCATGATCAGCCCTCTACCTTGAGGGCTGATTGCATTTGCGAATGAATCTCATGCACTCTTTGTTCACATCAACACGGCGCGCGGCCGTGATTGGCGCGGGCCCCAGTGGCTTGGCAACCGCACGCTGGTTGTTAGCCGAAGGCATCGAGCCGAGCGTATTCGAGCAATCGGCTGATTTAGGCGGCATCTGGAAATATCATGAGGAGCCGGCCGATGGTGGGCCCGCTTATCGCTCTCTGCGCACCAACACGTCGAAGCACACGATGGCGTTTTCCGATTTTCCATTTCCAGATGCGCTCCCCGACTTTCCGGAGCGCGCCGCGGTCATGCAATATCTGCATGACTATGCAGCACACTTCGCGCTGACCGAGCACATCCACTTCAACACACGCGTCGAGTCCGCCACACCCACCAGCACCGGCCAATGGCAACTGCGCACGCGCACGGCGACGCACAGCGACACGCAAACGTTTGGTGCGCTCGTCGTGTGCAGTGGACGCGATAGCGAACCGCATATCCCATGCTATCCAGGGCAGGAAATTTTTCACGGCACTGTGCTGCACAGCGCTCGGTACAGAACCGCCGAACCGTTCGCCGCCCAACAGGTTGTGGTAGTCGGCACCGGCAGCAGTGCCGCCGATATTGCGGTGGAGTTGAGCAAGGTCGCAGGCAGTGTACTGCTCAGCACGGCGAGAGGCGCGTGGTTTCTGCCGCGCCACATTCGAAACCGTCCATGGGATCATCAATTGACACGCCTCGGTGCACGCGTGCCCTATCGTCTGCGGATGCGCATTCTGCGCGCATTAGTCTTATCCGAATATGCGCGACTGGGCGTCACAGACCAATTGCGCCATGCGCGATGGCCTTTGCCTGAGTTTGATATCTGGAAGGAGCGCTTCACGCCAAGTTCCGAGATTCTGGTTCAGATTGCGAACGGACAGATTGGCGTCAAGCCAGGCATTTTGCGTTTCGAAGAACACGAGATAGTCTTCGCCGACGACACGCGCGCGAACGCTGATGTCGTGCTGTTCTGCACGGGATACAACACGCGCTTTCCATTCTTCGATCCTGCACAGCTCACCAGCGAGGGCAATGACATTCCATTATACAAACACGTTTTCCCTCCGGACTTGCCCAAGCTTGCATTCGTCGGCATGGTCGTCGTCGGCGGTCCGCTGTTGCCCATTGCGGAATTGCAGGCGCGCTGCGCGGCGCGTGTGTTCCGTGGTGCCGTCAATTTACCTCCACCTGACCAGATGCGTGCCAGCACGGAGCAGCAGCGCGCACGTCAGCGTCGTCTCACGCCGTACACGCAGCGCGTGCAATTGCCCGACTATGCGGACGAGCTTGCGGGCATCATTGGCGCGCGTCCGAGGCTCATGCGTCACCCGCGCATCCTTGCCAAGCTGTTGCTAGGACCATTGCTTGCTGCTCAGTATCGTCTCGATGGCCCCAACGCAATGCCGCAGGCAGAGCAGTGGATTCGACGAGCGCCCGTCTCGGCGTGAAGAGCCCAATGCATCTGCTTGCCATCTCGGACATTCACGGCAACCGCACGAAGCTGGGTGAGATACTAGCGCGCGCAAATGCCGCCGATGTGATTGTGCTCGCGGGTGACCTCACACATCTCGGCAGTCCCGACGAAGCAGCAGAAGTAGTCGCGCTGTGCAAGCGGCACGCGCCGCACGTGCTCACCGTCAGCGGCAACTGCGACGACGAATTGATTGAGCAGCGCATGGTCGCGGACGGCAATTCGCTAACCGGCGCAGGGCGCATCGTCAACGGTGTCGGCTTCTGCGGCGTGTCTGCGGCTGCGCCACATCACGGCAACACATGGGAAGTGAGCGAGCAGCAGCTCAACGCGTGGCTATCAAGCGGCTATCGAATGATAGCGGATACGTCGCAGAAGATTCTTGTTTCGCATCCGCCGCCGTTCGGTTTCGTTGATCTCGCGTACACGCAGAAGCATGGCGGCAGCCGCGCCGTGCGTGCCGCGCTCAATCAGTATGCGCTGCAACTCGTCGTATGCGGCCACATCCACGAAGCGCGCGGCATGACGCACTACAACGGCACAACGATTGTGAATTGTGGGCCCGCGTGGATGGGTTACTACGTGGAAGTGGAACTCGCCAAGCAGGTGAGTGTGGTATTGAAGCAGGTCTCGTAGCGAAGAGTCGCTCGTCCATCAGTCGCCGCCGAACACCGGCGCGAGCAAATTGTCGGTCGGCACGTAATCGTCGCTCAAGATGAGCGGCGATTCTTTTTTTAGAAAACTGTTCAGCCGATGCGTCTTCATCTCGGCCGCCGCTTGCCGCCAATCGGGATTAGTCGCCGCAATCTGCTGCAACTCTGCCGCGCTCAGGTCGTCATCACTGGCCACGATGACGTACGTCTGGCGCGCGTCGGGGTCGGGATAGTCGCTGCCGCCCAGCACCACCACATTTGCGAACACGTCCTGTACCGTGCGCACGAACGCGCGAAAGAAGTGGCCCTGCGACGGCATGTCAATGATGTTCGCCATGTAGATGCCGCCGGGCTTCAGGTGTGCTCTCACCAACTGATCGAACTCGCGCGTGGTCAAATGATAGGGCACGGAGAAATCATTGAACGCATCACCGACGATCAAGTCAAACCGATGTTCGGGCGGGAGCGTGGCGAGGTACAGACGCGCGTCCGCGTCGTGAATCTCGATGGGCGGATTGGACGCAAGCGCGAATTGCTCGCGCGCGACGTCGCTCACGGCGGGATCAATCTCGGCGACGGTGACACGTGCTTGCGGATGAACCTGCGTGACGTAATATGGGAAAATGAAGCCGCCGCCGCCAATCGAGAGCATCGCGAAATCGGGGGTGCGCCGCGCAACGTATTCGGTGACGACGGCATAAGCATTCTCGTATGGATACACGAGGTCGAGCGGCTTCACCAAGTTCCAATACGAGTGCAGTAGGCGATCCAAATACAACAACCTGAGCGGTTCGCTGCCTTGGTCAGCTATGGTCACGCGAATACAAAAATAATTGGACTCGCGCAAGCACGGCGACGCGAGTTGATGGGTTGCGCTCGCAACCATCAGCAAACCAACCAACAAAGCAAGCAGCACCACCTCTCGCCTCCGCCAACTCATTCCCGCAATGGCGATCGCCATCAGCGCGAGCACACCTGCCACCAGAGCGATTAGCGTGCGCGTGCCGAATGCGGCGATCAGATAGAAGCCGGTCGCGAACGTGCCGACGATGCTGCCGACGAGTGAGATCGCATAGAGTGTGCCGACCGTTCCACCCGCGTGTGACAGATCGTCGAGCGAAAGTTTGATCACGACTGGCGTGATCGCCCCGAGCACCGCCGTCGGCACGAAGAACACGAGCGCGATGGCGACGATGAAGCGCAGCACGATGGGCACAGTGAGCGGCAGCACGAAGAAGAGGCTGATCGCTTCGACCGTGAACACGATGCTCAACGAGACGAGCGCGCCGACTAGCAACAGCGTGACGAGTGTGCGCTGTGTCGGGAAACGGTCGGCGATGCGCCCGCCCACAAAGTTTCCGAGTCCGATGCCGCCGAGAATCACGCCGATCACCGTCGTCCACGTAAACAGCGACACGCCGAGCGTCGGCGCAACCAGTCGTCCTGCGACCAGTTCGATCACCATGATGCAAGCGGACGAGACGAAGATGGTCAGAGCAGCGAGGGGTCGCGACATGGATCAGTAATCAATTGTAAGGAGAGCCGCGCGAACGAACGATGGGTGAGCGAGGTGCAAAATAGCATGCAGACCAACGACGCACGTGCACAATCTGATCCAATCAATTTTGTAGCGTGCCCATGTACAACTTGTTGCCGTTCACAAAATAGAAACGCTTGCTCGCTTCGTCCACGGCGAGCCCGCGCAAGTCGCCCATCACGCTCACGTCGTCGGGCTTGAGTTGTTTCACGTAGTCGCCGCTTTTGTTGAACTGCACGATGCGCTTGTTGCCCGCGTCGGCGACCCATATAGACTGCGAGTTGGGCGACGCGATCAGCGCGACGGGCTTCTTTAATGGAAGGTCGAGGCCCTTCTTGTCGAACGGCAATAAATGACCGCTGTCGAATTTCATCAGCGTGCCGTCGGCGAGCAGCACGTATACGAAGCCGTCAATCGAGAAGTCGGTCGCGCCCGCGAAGTCCACCTTCTCGCTCGACGCGACGTAATCGGTCGGCGCGCTCTTGTAGTCTTCGCCCGTCGGCGCGAATTTTAAAATGCGATTTGCCTTCGCGTCGAGCACGTACAGGTTGCCGTTAAAACTTTCGGCGCGCGTCGCCTCTTGCCATGTCGGCGCGTCCGCCAGTTTTAAAACAGTGACGCTCTTTGCCGTTGTGTACTCCGCCAATTGTTTCGCCGCCGTCAGCGTGAGCACACCACTGCCCGCGCGACCATTGCCCGCCGTTGCCCAGAAGATGTCAGCCAGTTGACCGATCACGATGTTGCCGCGCTCGTCACCCTGCCGCAGCACGACAGGATTTACGTTCGACTGAACGCCGTCCTTCGCCTCGTTCAGCGTGAACTTGTATAGCCGATTCAAGCCCGTGTCGAGCACGTACACCTCGCCGCCACGCGCGATCACGGTGCTCGGATGACTGCCCGCATCTTTGCCGAAGTCGTAGAGCAGCGGATAGAAGAAGAACTTCGTCACGTTGCTCAGTTTATCGAGTTCGCCCTCGACCTTGTTCTGAAGTTCTTTCGCCTTGGCATCCTGCGGCGCAAGCAACAGCGCCTCGTCAATCATATGACTGGCTTTGAGCAATTCGGATTTTTTCTGATCGCTCGGCAGCGTGAGCGCGCTTTGATAGATGGTGGTGGCTTGAGTAATCAAATCGCTGGCGCTGAGTCCCGTGTATGCCGGCTTATCCGAGACACGCGGCTTCGACGCGGCTTGGTTGTAAAAAATGGCGGCGAAGATCAAGACGAGAATCGGAATGGCGACGGCGAGCGAAAACAGCACGCGCCCCTCACCGCCGCTGGACTGCATCACCGGGCGATGTGCTTGCGGCACGCGGCCGAGCGGCGCGCGTTCGCGTGCGGGTAATGCGCGCGACAGCAGATGGAGCAGTCCACTGATGAAGGTCCAAAACGCCTTGACGATAAAGCCCGCGCTGATGACAATCACTTGCAGATACGGCCGCAAGTCCGGCAGTGCACTGTGCCGATCCTTGGCAGGTCTGCTGGCGAGCGCGCGGTCATCTGCCGAAGGCTCACGCGGCGTGACCTCATCGGCGCGCGGTGCGGGACGATTGGATGCGCTTGACGTGGATTGCAGGTTCGCTGACGGTTGCTTGCGGCGTGACGCTGCCTCGCGTTTGCGCGAAGTCGTCATGTTGGCGGTGATGGGCACGATGCTTAGTGCCGCGAACTCCAGATCAGGCACGAGGTCGTGCAGCGCAGTTGTCGCATCGTCGCGCGCGATGGCTTGCGCGATCAGCAATTCGCCAACGTTCCGCGCAATAGAGGTGGTGCCGAGCAGCAGCCGATCATTCGGCTGTAGCGTGATGCGCGTCAACTCCGGCTCACTCTGCACGCGCAAGCCGCCGTCCATCAGCTGCAGCGACTTGTCGTCACTGTTCGCGTCGAGCCACACCGATTCCTGTGGATAGCGCAGCAGTTTGCCTTCACGCAGCAGCCAGCACGCAGTCGGCTCGACTTGCGCGAGAATCGCATCGCCGCCATTCACGACCAACGCGCTCATGCCACACAGCGCATTCGCCGACGAAGACTGGGCGACCCGACTCGCGGCGCGCACGACCGCAAGCAGTGCGCCGGTCAAACTCGCGCTTGATGATTTATAGGCAGTCGTGCATGCAGTAACAATTTGCGCACACACTGCATCGTCGGCGTCGAGCGCATCAACGAAGAGATAAAGCGGAGGGCGTGGCGGAACGTTCGTCAGGGCGAACACGTTCGCGGCTTCCGTGCTGCCGCGGCCGCTGCGTGCGCGCAGTTGATGGACAACAGGCAGTGGTGTCATAAGCGCAGCGAAATTTTACCATACTCAAACAAGAGTTGCTATCGAATACCATCCAGACGATTTCAGCACAGATAAATTCAGGAAAGCGTCTGGTGTTCGCAGAGGTTACATCGCACTCTCGTCCTGAATCAGCTTGTCAGCGCGCTCCAGCAATTGCTTCACGCGCTCCAGCGGCACGCGCTTCTCGGCAAAGTAACGCGCGAGCGCCTCGCGCGGCGTCAGTCCTTCGACACCACCCTGTGCGCCGAGGCGCACGCGATCGGTCTGCTGCATCTCCTTGCCGATGCTTGCCACGTACCACGCAGGCTTGAGCGCAGCACGAATGTCGGCATCGCGCAGTAGTCCGGCTTTCTCCATCGTGGTGCGAATGATTACGCGCACGACCGCGTCCTCGATGTCGTGTTTGTGAATCGCCGCCAGCACATCCATGGTCGGTTCATCGGAGGTGGCGTCGGCGCGAATGGTGACGAATGGACGCGCGTGCACCTTGACGAATTTCCACGTCGTCTGTGCGCCGCACAACTCGACGAGAATAAAACCCTTGTCGTCTTTCTCCTCGCCAAAGTCAATACGGTCCAGACTGCCCGAATAAATGACGGGCGGATTGTCGTGCAGCACTTGATGCTTGTGGACATGGCCCAACGCCGTGTACGCGAACGCCGGATGCGCCATCAGACTCGGCGGCAGAATCAGATCGGAGCCAAGCATCACGCTGCGCTCCGAGCCATAGACCGCGCCCTGCACCGTGCCGTGCGCCGCGAGAATGGCTGGCATGCTGGGATCAAGTTGCTCAATGAAGAACTCGATCATGTTCGAGACTTTGCTCAGCATGGCTCGATTGAGCGCGTCGAGCGACATGTTCTTGTATTCGTCGCGCGAGAGGATGACGGAGCGCAACACCCACGGCAACGCGACGATTTGCACCGGCCCGCTCTTCGTTTCAATTCGGTGTATGGCCGGCAATTTGGCGAGCGTCACGCCTTCGACCGCGAGCGTATCGAAAATCTCAATCGAGTTGGCGCGGCCCGCTGCGTTCGGCAGGTCGTGATTGCCGATGAGCATGAACACGGGAATGGCGGCGGCGCGCAAGCGGCGGATGCGCGCGGCAAACTCGCGCTGCTGCGTCGGCGATGGGTCGCGTGTGCGATAGGCGTCGCCCGCAAACAGCACGAGGTCAACGTCTTCAGCGATGGCGACGTCAATCAATTCGTCGAACGAGCGCAAAAAATCTATGAGCCGCGAGTGCAATCCCGTCGCGCCGTCCATGCGGCCGTAATTTTCCATGCCGAGATGTAAATCGGCGAAGTGCAAAATTTTCATACCGTTCGATTGTAACGCAAGCAGTCGTCAGTCGCCAGTCACCAGTTGCTAGAAAAGTTGCACTCAGGACTGACTGACGACTCGCATTCCACTTGCGCCTGTGATGTCCGCTAGGTATAATAACTCGCGCCGTATTTCACAAAAGGAGTTCACCATGCTCGGCGATTATGCAGCGGTGGGCGTGTTGCTCGCCATCGTACTGACGATTCCCATCGGCGGCTACGTCGTGACGTGGCTGCTGCGCCCGAAGCGCGCGTATCCTCTGAAGCAGCAGACCTACGAGTGCGGTCTGGAGACGACGGGTGACACGTGGGTGCAGTTCAAGGTGCAGTACTACATCTTCGCGCTCATCTTCGTCGTGTTCGACATCGAAACGGTGTTCATCTACCCATGGGCGGTGGCGTACAAGCAGACGGGCTTGTTCGCGCTTGTGGAGATGATGATCTTCATCTTGATTCTCGTCATGGGTCTGGCGTATGCGTGGCGTAAAGGCGCGTTGGAGTGGGTCTAGGAATTTCAGATTTCAGATTTCAGATTTTAGAATGAATGCTAAATCTTGAATCTGAAATCTGAAATCTAAAATGGATTTTACATGGACATCATTTATGATCCGTTTCGAGTGATCGGCGACGCGCTTCGCGGATTGCTCGGCGGCTTTGGTTTGCCCGACTGGGCTGTGCAGCTCATCATGATCGTCATTGGCGTCAGCGTGCTGGTCGTCTTCGCTATGCTGACGATGATGTTCCTGACGTGGCTGGAGCGCAAGCTCATCGCGCGCATTCAGGATCGCGTCGGACCCAATCGCGTGGGACCACTCGGCTTGCTTCAGCCGGTCGCGGATATGGTCAAGCTGTTCACCAAAGAGTTCATCATTCCGACGAACGCCGACAAAGTGATCTACTATCTCGCGCCGATCATCTTCGTCATCCCCGCGTTCATGGTCTTCGCGGTCATGCCGTTTGATCGGCACGCGATCATCTCCGACTTGAACATCGGCTGGCTGTACATCGTCGCGATTGGCTCGACTTCGACAATTGCGTTGCTGATGGCCGGCTGGTCGTCCAACAACAAGTACGCTTTGCTCGGCGGGATGCGCGCGGTCGCACAGTTTGTCTCCTACGAAATTCCGCAAGTGCTCTCGGTCGTCGGCATCCTATTGCTGGTTGGTTCGCTGCGCATGGGCGCGATTGTCGAAGCGCAGAACACGATCTGGTTCGTGCTCTTGCAGCCCGTCGCGTTCGTCATTTTCCTGCTCTCGACCATCTCGGAAATCAATCGCACGCCGTTCGACTTACCCGAAGCCGAATCGGAAATCATCGCGGGCTATCACACCGAGTACGGCGCGATTGGCTTCGCGCTCTTCTCGCTCGCCGAGTTTATCAACATGTTCGCGGCGTCCGCGCTCGCGGCGACGATTTTCTTCGGCGGCTGGCAGGGACCGATTCTGCCCGGTTGGTTGTGGTTCCTGATTAAATCCTACGCGATGGTGTTCGTGATGATCTGGCTGCGCGGGACGCTGCCGCGTTTGCGCGTGGATCAGTTAATGAATTTCGCGTGGAAGGTGCTCGTGCCGCTCTCGCTCGTGAATCTCACACTTGCGGGCGTCGGCGTCAGCGTGATGAACTACTACGGCTGGCAATTGAGCAGCCTGCCGGGCGTGCTGTTCGCGTTCGGCACGTTCCTCGTGTTCAACGTCATCATGGTCCTGCTGTTCCTCGCGCTCTATCGCACGCCAAAGGTCGAGCGGCGCAACGTTGTGCTCGTGAAGCAAGCGTCGAAGAGCCGCCCACAAACACCTGCGGCCGCAAGCGGTCGCTAACCATTTTTGATTTTTGATCGGTGGTTCTTGATTTATGATTGCAATCAAAGACCAGCGATCAAAAATGGATTGGATTATGGAATTCCTCACGTTCATCGTCTTCGCCGGCATGACCCTAACGGGCGCAGTGTTCATGGTGACGCTGCACAATCTCGTGCGCTCAGTGCTGGCGATGATTCTTGCGTTCGTGGGTGTGGCTGGGTTGTACCTCGTGCTCGAAGCAGAGTTCCTCGCGGCGATCCAAGTGCTCGTGTATGTCGGTGCAGTCGCGGTGCTCGTGCTGTTCGCCATCATGCTCACGCAGCGCGTCTCGGACCCGAACAAACCGACGAACAACGCGCAGGCGTGGCTCGCATTTACCGTGTCGGTCGCCATGTTCGGCATCCTCTCGTGGGTGTACGCGCCGATCAAGTGGCCCGCGCTGCCCGCACTGCCGACCGTCAACAACGAACCCGTCGGCTCCGTGGTGAATCTCGGTCAGCAGTTGCTCGGTGCATACGCCGTACCATTTGAAGTTGCATCGGTTGTGCTGCTTGTCGCGCTGCTCGGCGCGATCATTCTGGCGCGCGAGTAAAGCATAAAACATCCTCCCCCAAATTTGTACGTTGCGCTTGTGGTTTGGTCGCGGGAGGTTGGGAGTTTTCCATTATGGTGCCTCTGGCTGGCTATTTGTTCGTCAGTGCCGCGCTGTTCTGCATCGGATTGTACGGCGCGTTAGCGCGGCGCAATGCTGTTGCGGTGCTGATGGGCATCGAGTTGATGCTGAACGCATCAGTGGTCAATCTGCTCGCATTCTGGCGGTACCTCAATCCGAACGTGTCGCTTTCGGGCCCAGCGTTCGCCGTCTTCGTGATCACGCTCGCGGCAGCGGAAGTGGCGGTTGGTCTCGCGCTCATCATCGCCGTCTATCGCAACCGCGACACGGTGGTAGTGGACGACGTTGATCTCATGAAAGGCTAGGCGCGACGCACAGCGTCGTGGTATTCGGGTATGGGTGAGCGCCGAGATTGTTTCGGTGGATTGTTAGAGTTGTTCCTGCTCACGTCGCTGTTCAATTGGCTGCAGGAACGGTTCGGCTTTGTGCGCGGCCGCTCGTGCACAGGAATGGGCTGCGGGACCGCCTTCTTGATCTTATTCGCCTGCGCGTTTTGCAGCATCGTCTTCAACGAGGATTGGACACAATTCAGGATTTGAAATAAGTGGTTCGTCAATGGTGAAGCCTGTCGAGATTCGACGGGCTTTTTTTGTTTCACGGGTGTGGACGTGCCCAAGCGATATGCTAAGATTAAATCATCTTCGTCGCGGGTGCGTGTCATGCAATTATCGGAACTGCTCAAAGGCTTACCTCAATACGCGACAGCGGGCGACGCCAGCGTTGACGTGCAAAATATCGTGAGTGACTCGCGGCGTGTGCAGCCCGGCGATCTGTTCGTCGCGTATCCGGGCGTATCGGTTGATGCGCGCAAGTTTATTCCGGATGCGATTGTGAAAGGTGCGCGTGCAGTGGTAGCAGAAGCGCGCGGCGAAACCGAGCGGCGCGGACTTGCCGAAAGCGCGCGTGTGCCATTCGTGTTCGTCCCCGACGCGCGCGAGGCGCTTGCGTTTCTCGCGGCGGCATGGCACGGTTTTCCGTCGCGCCAGTTGACCGTGATCGGCGTGACGGGCACCGACGGCAAGACGACGACCTGCTCGCTCATCTGCTCGATCTTGCAGACGGCCGGCTTCGAGACGGGTCTGGTCAGTACGGTCGCGGCGTTTATCGGCGAGAAGGCGATTGACACTGGGTTTCACACGACCACGCCCGACGCACCTGAGTTGGAAAACTATCTCGCGCAGATGCTCGCGCAAGGTGCGCGGTACGCGGTGATCGAGTCCACCTCACTCGGTCTCGCGCAGAAGCGGCTCGCGGCGGTCGAGTACGATGTAGCCGTCGTCACGAACATCACGCATGAGCATCTCAACGACCATCACAACTCCTTCGAGGAGTATCGCGCGGCGAAGCGCATGTTGTTCGAGCGATTGCTGACAAGTACGCGCAAGCCGAGCGTGCCGAAAGTGTCTGTGCTGAATCGCGACGATTCATCCTATGACTATCTCGCGGCGGTCAAGCCCGATGTGCAATGCAGTTACGCGGTCGAGCACGACGCCGCTGTGCGCGCGGAAAACGTCACACACTCGCCGGCGGGGTTGTCATTCGTCGCGCAGCTGCCGAATCGCCAAACACTCAACATCGAATCGCCGCTCATCGGTTGCTACAACGTCTCCAACATTTTGGCGACGCTGTGTGTAGCATACTCGCAAGGCATTGCACCTGAAGCGATGCAGAAGGGCGTGCGCCGCGTACAAGCGGTACCCGGCCGCATGGAGCGCATCCATCGCGGACAGCCGTTCACGGTCATCGTGGATTTCGCGCACACGCCGAACGCGCTGGAGAACGCGCTGCGCACCATGCGCGACTTGACCGATAACCATGTGACGGTTGTGTTTGGTTGTGCCGGCCTGCGCGACACACAGAAGCGCGCCATGATGGGCGAGATCGCCGGACGGCTTGCCGACAAGATTGTGATCACTGCCGAAGACCCGCGCACCGAATCGCTCGACGACATTATGGGGCAGATCGCGCACGGCACTGAGCGTGCTGGACGGCGCGACGGTGAAGATTACTTTAAGATTCCCGACCGCCAGGAAGCGATTGCGTTCGCGCTCCAGCAAGCACGGCCCGGCGATTTGGTCATCATCACGGGCAAAGGCCATGAGCGCTCGATGTGCTTCGGCACGACTGAGTATCCGTGGAGCGATCAGGAAGCGGTAAAGACAGTGCTGGACACAATGACCAGATGAAGGGGTGAAGAGGTGATAGGGTGAACATGACGTCGAAGACTCACCGTGTCACCGTATCACCCGCTCACGCTATCAGTGTTAAATCATGATCGTTCGGAAATTGTTCTCCCCGCGCGCTGCCCTCATCGGCGGTTTGCTGCTCATGCTCGTGCTGCTGCTCGCCGCATTTAGCATCGTACAGGGCACGCCAGAGTTCACCGATGCCAGCGCGCCCGATTGGAGTCGCGGCAAGTTGATCGGGCACGCGAGTCTCGTCAATCCTGTCGGCCTGCTGCGCGACGCGCAGGGCGACGCTCATCTGGTGTGGGTGATTGGCGACCCCTCGTCGAACCAGCAACTTAATTACGCGCGCCTGAACGCAAACGGCGATGTCGTGTTCAGTCAACCGCTTGCGCTTTCGCAGCCGCGGCCCGAATCGCCGACTCTGTTGCGCGCGGCGGATGGCACGCTGCATTTGTTTTACCTTGCGCAGTCGCCGTCGCTCGGTCCGTTGCAGCGCGCACTGTATTACGCACGCTTGACGAACGATGGAAAGGTCACATGGTCGTACGCGCTCTCAGCCGAGACGCAGCCAGTCCGAACGTACGACGCTTTTCAGCAGAATGCTGCGCTGGGAGCATTCTATTCGGGCGACGAGGTTGCACCGGGGCTGTTCGTGCGCTGCGTGCTCGATTCTGCTCAACGAAACGTGTGCCCACCGCAACTGGACACCAGACAAGTCAACGATGCCGGCACGCGGCCTGCTGTTGTCGTGGATGCGACAAACCACATGCACCTCGCATGGTTTCAGCACGCGCGGCAAGGCGCGAGTTTCTTACTCAACAACGTCGAGTTGTATTTCGCGACCGTTGATGCCAAGCAGCCGATTGCCGCCGTTAAAGTTGCAGAGTTTGAGTTGCAAGCCGGTGTTGATCTGAAGCCGCCACAGATCGCGCTCGACCCGGCGCACGTGTACCTCGCGTGGGTGCAAGACAAGCGCGGTGGGCGCGGACAGATCGGCGCGCAAGCCTTCTACGTCAGCTTCCCAATTGGCAAGCCGACCACGTTCGACGAGCCGATCCCGCTCGCGCTGCCCCGCACGGCAAAAGTAAGATACGAATCGCAGCTGGGCGGCTTGCTATCCGCGCTCGCGCCAGCTCACGGCGGAAGCAATTACGTCAACGATTTGCAACTGCTGTCCGGTCAGCAAGCGCTGGGCGTCGCGCTGCTCGGCTTGCAAGACAAGGGGCGCGCATCGGTGCAAGTGGCGACGGTTGCGTTCGCGCAAGGCAAAGTGGCTGGCTTCCAAGTGGTGAACGATTCGCTCGCGCCCTCCAATCAACCGAGCATCGCGCTCGACGCGAATCGTCACGTACAACTGGTGTGGCTCGACAACGAGTCGGGCGATCAGTTTGCCGTGCGCTACGCGAGCACCGATCCACAGTTGGTTGCGCGCTGGGGGCAGCTCGGCGCTCGCGATGTGGCAGCACGCGCGTCGAACTTCGTGTGGTATGAGTTGTCGTTTCTGCCTTGGATTATTCTGAGCGTGCCGTGGCTGTTCGTGCCGATGGTCGTGCTGATCGTGCGCACCGTGATCGGCAGCGATGAGAGTCTGGCAAGTCGCGGCACACGCATCGCGCTCGCGCTCGCTATACTCGTGCATCTCGCTGTGAAAGTTGTCCTGCTGCCGCCGCTGCCCGCCGATTGGTCTGCGCTCGCGCGCGCTGCTTTCATCGCGGCGCTGTCCGCGCTTGGGCTCGCGGCGATGGCATTGTATCTGCGACGCGAGCGTTATGCTTCGCCCATCGTTGCCTATCTCATCTTCGCGGCGGTAGATGTGTTCACAGCGCTGTTCGTGTGGATGCCACTTGCGAACGGGTAACAAGGGCGGGAGAATTTCATAAATCAGGTGAAAGCGTTTATCATTCGTGGCACAGATGAAACCGCAAGCCCTGTGCCACGCGCATACGCGCGTCGGCAGGCGAATGCCTGCGGCACAGGGAGAAGGCGCAGAGGACGCGGAGTTAGTGTTTCTTATGACTCTGCGTACTCTGCGCCTCTCTGTGGTAGATTGGGATATTTATGTCCCCGTGAGGTTGCCGATGGCAAGACGTACTTTATTTTGTATGACATTGATTCTTCTCGCCGCCGCGTGTGGCGGCGCGCCAGCGACCGATGTGCCTGCCGCGCAAAGCACCGCGCGCACCACTCGTGGACCGCAGGCGACGTTTACGCCGGTGCCAACCAGCACACCCGCCGCGCCAACCGCAACACCAACCGTCACGCCGACGCCCGACCCGACCGCCGACTTGTGCCCGCTCACTGGCTTGAAAGATACGGCGCGTCCGTGGACGACGCGCCGCCCGCTCGCGGTGAAGATTGACAACAGCCCGCAAGCACGACCGCAATCGGCATTGCTGCAAGCCGACGTGATCTTCGAGCATCTGGCTGAAGGCGGCATCAGCCGCTTCGATGTGGTTTTCTGGTGCAGTGGCTCGGAAAATGCGGGCCCCGTCCGTTCCGCGCGCATCATTGATTTCGATATCATCGCCATGCTGCAAGCCATTCTCGTGCACGTCGGCGCGAGCGACCGCAACCTCGCGCGCTTGCGCGAGACGTTTGGCAATCGCCTGATTGACGGCGACGTTGACAAGCCGCTGCTGCGCCGCTCGACCGACCGCATCGCACCTTACAACGCATATATCAACACGAGCACGATCTGGGACGCGGCGAGCAAGCGCGGCGCGAACGCGGCGAACCTCGTACTGAAAGGCCTGGTCTTCAGCGACGGTGGTTCGCTCGGCGGCAAGCCGGCCACGCACGTTGACGTGCCGATGGATCCGCGCTTCTCGCTGACGACGTGGGACTATGATGCGACTCGCAAACTCTACAAGAAGTCACTGTTCGGCACGGCGTTCTTGGATGCATCGGGTGCGCAAGTGGCGATGCAGAATATGGTCGTGCTGTTCGCCAAGCATAGCGTCACGGACGTCATCGAGGATTCGCTAGGCTCGCGCTCGATTCAAATTGATCTGCACGGTCGCGGACGCGCGGTGCTGTTCCGTGACGGCCAAGCGTTCGAGGGCGAGTGGGTGCGCGAAGAGCCGAACGCCATGCTGCGCATCGTGGATGCGACGGGCCAAGACGTTGCGTTGAAAACGGGCCACACTTGGTTCGAGGTCGTGCCGACCGATTTGAATCTGGCGTTCAAGTAGCCAGTGGGTTGATAGTTGGTTGGTTGATGGTCAACCATCAGCCATCAACCAACAAACAAACTATACGCCAAAGGAGACTCACATGATCGGACTCGTGCTGAGCGGGGGCGGCAATCGCGGCGCGTTGGAGGCAGGCGCACTGGTGGCGCTGTTCGAGCACGGCGTCAAGCCGGAGATTCTGGTCGGCACGTCGGCGGGCGCGATGAACTCCGCGTTTCTCGCCACCGACCCGACGCTCGCTGGCGCAAAAAAATTGGCTGACTTGTGGCGAAGCGTAAAGCGCGAGAACGTCTTTCCCGGTAACATTGTCTCGTTTGCGTGGCGCTTCATCACGGGTGCCGACAGCCTCTCGTCCAACGATAACTTGCGCAAACTCGTCACAGCACGAATGCCGCCGGGAGTGAGCACGTTCGGCGACATCAAAGGTGTGCGCCTGTATCTCACCACGTCGAACATCAACACCGCCGAGATTTATTTGTGGGGTGACGATCCGAGCGCGTCAATCGTGGATGCTGTCCTGTCGAGCGCGGCCGCGCCGGTGCTCTTGCCGCCCATCGTGTATCAAGGTTTTCAATATGTGGACGGTGCAGTGTGCGCCGATGTGCCCATTAGCATGGCCATTGATAAGGGCGCGACCGAAGTGTACGCCATTGATGTCGGCTTGAGCGCGCTGGAGAAGAAGAACGTTCACAGCGTGCTCGCGCTCGCGTTGCGTTCGATTGGCGTGATGGAGCATCAGCAGTTGGTGGATGATTTAGAGGACGTGGCTGCGAACACGAACGTCAAACTGCATTATCTGCCGATCCAGTCGTTCCCCGATATCGGCGACTTCGATCACGCTCAGGAGTTTGTGGATGAAGGCTATCGGCTGATGAAGCAGTTTCTGGACAACGGCGGCGGTATGCAGTCGCCTGTTGCGGTGATGGACGCACCTGCGCCGCCGGGGGCAGTCAAGTGGAAGCGCAAGCGCACGATGCCGCGTAAGCCGTAGTCCGCAATACGTGATCCGTAACTCGTAATTCGTCAGCGTTATGAATCAGGTTTTGCGCGTTACGCATGACGACTCACGTCCAACGCCTCTTCTCCAGCATCGCGCACGCATCGTGGATGACCTGAATGCCGTTGTCGAGGCAATATTGAATCGCCGCTTGTGATTCCGCACCGGGTTGCATCCACACTCGCGTCAGTCCGAGCTCTTTACACTCGCGCACGATCTGCTCGGTCTGGTTTGGTGGGACGACCACATCTACCACTTCAGGTTTCTCAGGCAAGTCAGCCAGCCGCGCGAAAGTCGGCTCGCCGTCCACGTTGGACTCGCGGTTGTTGACCGCATACACTTTGTAGCCAGCGCCGCGCAGGCTGCGGAAGATCTTGTTGCCGTACTTGCGCGGATTGTTGTTCGCGCCGACCACCGCCCACGTGCGGCGATTCGTAAAATCGCGGATCAGGTCTTCAAGGTTCGACATGAGTCGCTCGTCCTTAGTCGTTGGTGGGTAGTGGTTAGTCGTCAATGATAGGTCGTGACTTCATCGCAGTATAACACATTGCCGCCGAGACAACTCGCGCATCACGATTCGATGAGTCACTAACGACCGACGACGAACAACGAACGACTACCGAAAAGGAGTTTTGTTTGAATCGCAATTGGCTGCTGTTATTGCTTGTGTTCGTCGCTGGCTCAGCGTCGCTGGCGACGGAACTGACCGCGTCGCGCTTGGTCGGGCCCTTCTTCGGCACGTCGGTGCTGATCTGGTCGGTGCTGATCGGCATGACGCTGATCTATCTGACGATTGGCTACGCGCTCGGCGGGCGCATCGCCGACCGCTCGCCGCACGAGGCGACACTGTATCAGATCGTCGCGTGGGCGGGCTTCTTCATCGGCGTCGTGCCGTTCGTCGCGCGCCCGGTGCTGCAACTTTCACTGCAAGGCTTTGCGACGTATGACGCGGGCATTTTGGTCGGCTCGCTGATCGCTGTCAACTTGTTGTTCGCCGCGCCGACGATTTTGCTCGGCACCGTTTCGCCGTTCGCGATTCGCCTCGCGGTGAAGCGTGTCGAAGACGCGGGCCACATCGCTGGCTCGCTGTACGCGCTCTCGACGCTCGGCAGTATCGTTGGCACGTTCGCGCCGGTGCTGCTGCTGGTGCCGCGCATCGGCACCAGCAAGACATTTCTGGTGTTCGCGTTCGCGCTGCTGCTCGTCTCGCTCGTCGGCTTGTGGCGCACCGCGCCGAAGCGCGTGCCATTGTATGCTGCGCTCACGGGCATCATCGTCGTGCTGCTCTTCATCTTCCCCGAAGGCTATATCAAGCCGCACGAGGAGAACGGCAAGCTCACGCTCTATGAAACCGAATCTATCTACAACTATATCCGCGTGATGAAGTATCGCGACTACGACATTACGATTCTCGAATTGAACGAAGGGCAGGCGATTCATTCGGTCTATAACCCGAACGGTTTGCTGACCAACGGCGTGTGGGATTATTTTTTGGTTGCGCCGTACTTCGCCAACAACAAGCAGCCGTCCGACGTGAAGAGCATGGCGCTGATCGGCTCGGCGGCAGGAACGGTCGCGCTGCAATACACGAAGTTCTATGGCGCGATTCCGATTGACGGGGCGGAGATTGATCCCGCCATCGTCGCGGTTGGCCAAAAGTATTTCGGCATGACCGAGCCGAACTTCAACGTGCACGTGCAGGATGGTCGCTACTGGCTGCGCAACGAATCGCGCAAGTTCGATGTGGTCGCGGTAGATGCGTATCGTCCGCCGTACATTCCATTCCACTTGACGACGCAAGAGTTCTTCACGGAGATCAAAGATCACTTGAACGACAACGGCGTGCTGGCCATCAACGCGGGGCACACCATCAGCGATTACGGTTTGGTGGATGTGTTAGCCAGCACGATGAAGTCGGTGTTTCCGAACGTCTATGTGCTCGACGTGCCGATGCGCGGCTCGCCCGTCGGCAACTCGCTCGTCATCGCCACCAGGTCGCCGACGCGCATCGAGAACTTCCGCGACAACCTCGCGCGCTCAAACAACGAAGTCTTTCAAATGATTGGCGCGAGCGCGGTGAATGTGCGCGAGATCACCTCCACGCCTGTCGTGTTCACCGACGACCAAGCGCCCGTCGAAGACGTGGTGCATCGCATCCTGATCCATTTCATCTTGACGGGCACTTGAGCGTAGAGACGCCCCGACGGGGTGTCTCTACCGAAGACATTGATACAGGGGCGGCTCGTGAGCCGCCCCTACGTGTTGATGGAAAAGAGCATGACCTACACTCCGCCGCTCAACGGCTTCCGCACGTTCGTGATCGTGTGGCTTACCCAGTCGCTCTCGGTGATCGGCAGCGCGCTGACCGTGTTCGCACTCAACATCTACCTCGCGCAAGTGCTGTATCCCGCGCCCGAACAGAAACCTGAACTCGCGCTCGCCATCGCCGCGTTCAACCTCGCGTTCGCGATTCCCATCGTGTTCGGCGCGCCGCTCGCCGGCGCGTGGGCAGATCGGCACGACCGCAAGCGCACGATGATTGTGATGGATACGCTCAACGGGTTGTTGAGCGTGCTGCTCGTCGTGCTGATGATCAACAACGCCCTGCAACTGTGGATGCTCGTCGTGATCGGCATCGTCGCGGCGACTGTCGCCGCGTTTCACGGCGCGTCGTTCGACACCTCGTACGCGATGCTCGTGCCCGAACACTTGCTCGCGCGCGCGAACGGCATGATGCAGACGATCTGGTCGCTGTCGGGCATCATCTCGCCCGTAATTGCGGCGACCCTTATTTCGCTGCCTGCGCTGGCGCGGCAAGGCATCGTGCCGCTTGCATCGCTTGCGGCGGTGAGCGACGGCACGCCGCTTGCCATCGCTGTGGATGCCGCCACCTTTTTTGTATCGGCGTCCGTGTTATTGTTTTTGCATGTGCCGTCGCCGAAGCGCAGCGACGTAAGCGCGAGTGGCAAAATCGAAAAGAGCATCTGGGCAGATGTGCGTGAGGGCGCACTGTATATCTGGCATCGTCGTCCGCTGCTGTGGCTGCTCGGCACGTTCACCGTCGCCAACTTCGCAGGCTCGCCGGAGGCGGTGCTCACGCCGCTGCTTGTCAAGTTCAACTTGGCCACAGACTGGAGCGCGCGCGGCTTCACGTTCGAGACTGCGCTTGCACTGCTTGGTACGATGCAGGGCTTAGGCGGACTGGTTGGCGGAATCTTCATCAGTTCGTGGGGCGGATTGAAACGCAAGCGCGTCTATGGCGTCGTGATCCCGATGCTGATTGGCGGACTCGCACAAATCGTGTACGGTTTGTCACCGTTCACGTTCTTGAGTGCGGCGGCGGCGTTCATCGGCACGGCGATGGGACCGCTGCTCAACGCGCATTCACAAGCCATCTGGCAGACGCAGACACCGCGCGAGTTGCAAGGTCGTGTCTTCTCGGTGCGTCGCCTCATCGCACAGTTCACGTGGCCCCTGAGCACCGCGCTCGCGGGTTGGCTGGCCGGCGCGTTCAATCCGGGCTACGTCATCGCCGCGCTTGGCGTGGTCTTGACATTATTCTGTGCCGTACAATTGTTCAATCCATATCTGCTGCGCGTGGAAGACAAAGCGTGGCTCGATCAGTTGGCGGCGGAGCGAGTGGCGAGTGGCGGGTGAGAAGTGCCAAGTGTCATGTGTCACGTGTCACGTGAGTGCTACTTGACACATGATACTTGACACATGCATTCGTCACTTCTTCGTCACAAAACAGCGAATGCCGTCGAGTAGTCCCTTCACCGGCAGGTCGGCGGCTTTGAGCATGTCCTTGTCGTCGTTGAGGAAACCTAACTCGATGATCGCGCCGGGGGTGGTGGGCGTGATCTCGTTGAAGGCGTGGTAGTACTGCATGTCGGGCGTGATGGTGTTCGTGTGCTCTTGCAAGTTCGTCGCGGCTTTGTAGTTGTCGCGCAAGCAGTTGACCAGCGTATCTTCCACAGCGGGCACACTGCTCTGAGCGATGTGCGCAACCTTATAACCGCTCGCGTCTTTAAGACACGAATCTACATGAATCGAGATCAGCGCCAGCCCGAAAAATTTTGCCTGAGCGCGCGTTGGATCATACTCACTCAATAACTCCGCCGTCAGCAGTCCCTCGCGTTTCAATTCGTCCGCCACGCGCCGCGCAACGTTCCATGTGATGTCTGCTTCGGCGGTGCCATCCTTGCACATCGCGCCGGGGTCGGGCGGCAGACCGGTCACCGCATCGGGTTCGAGGATGCGCGCCATGTCGCCGTTGGGCAATTTGCGCAAGCGATTGTGGCCAGGGATGAGACCGATGTTGGTGCGCGGCTGGGGGGTGTTGCGGCCCGCGAGGAGCGGCACAGTCGTCGGCGCGACCGTGACGATGGATGGAATAACGGATGGCATCAGCGCAGGCTGCGCCGTGCGCCATTGATCGAGCGCGACGAAGATAGTCAGCAGCACGACAGCGAGCAGTGCGATCCATTTGCGACTGCCGCCACTTCGCCGTGCGACGGGCGCTGCCGCTGGCGGCTCGCCCACCTTCGTCGCCATCGGCCGCCGGCGCGGCGCGGACTCACGCATGATTATTTCTGCCGCCGCTCGCGGATGAAGATGGACAAGACGAAACTGAACACGCTGATTACAATCGCGCCGAGCAGCGCGGAAATGAATCGCTGCGCATCACTGCTGCCGACAATGCCGAAGCCGAGGCTAAACTGCGAAGCGATCCACGCAGTCAGCAACAGTAGCAGCGCGTTGATGACGAACGTGAACAGTCCCAGCGTCAACAAGTTGACGAGCGAGAACAGACACGAGAGCAGCGGATGCACCACCGCATTGACTAGACCGAAGAGCAGCGTGACGATGAGCAGCGTCGGCACGTCACTGAACGAGAACAGTTGCAACTGCCACGCGAGAAAAAATCCCGCTGCGTTCAAGATGAAACGGATAATCGCTCTTTGCATCACTCCTCACTTCACTCGATGGATGTTACTGCGCTCTGCGGCGTAACGTAAAGTCCAATTCTCGAAACGGGTGGGTATCCGCGTAGCACAAATCAAACGCGCACCACAGCGAAGCGGATTGAGCGCTGACCGCGGGCATACTCACAACGCTAATCCCATCAAATCCAGCGCACGCACCTCGCGCAGACCGGCTTGTTGCAACACACTGCGCATCTCGCCGTGTTGCATCGGCACGACGAAGGTCGTACGCTGCGATGGGTACGCGCGCAGCGTTTGCACGGCGTGCGCCAGCAGCAACGGCTCGGCTTGACCGTACACTTCGGGCGCCATGCACACGCCGACGCGATGCGAACTCCAGCCCAGCTGCGCGTACGCGATCATGCCGCCGACCACGCGCGCATCTTGCAGCAAGCACCAGTGCGCGTACTGCACGCCGCGCAGCAGATCGGTTACCCGCGCCAACAGATTGCGCTGGGGCGAAATTTGAAACAATCCCGCCAGTGAATGGCGGAAGCCGCGCAACGAGAGCGGCAGATGCGCCGACGCGAGCGATTGCACGCGAGACCACTGCGCCGGCGTTGGCTGCGTGATGTCGAGAGGATGGGCACCGATGGCGGACGTACGCACTTGCGCGCCGTAAAATTCGCTAAGGCGCTCCTGCGTGCGGAAGCCGAGCGATTCGTAGAGTGCGCGCGCCGCGACATTATCGCTCTGCACTTGCAGCAGCAAATGCCGGCCGCCATGCCGCCGCGTTTGGGCGATAGCTAGCTCGATCAATGCGCGTGCAATGCCGCGCCGCCGATAGGATGGATGCACCGCGACGTTGCTGAGCAGCCACGCGCGCGCGTGATCGTGGCTCAAGCCGAGCGTGACGTTGCCGACGAGGTGGCTGCGCTCCTCCCACACGTAGCCGAGCATTTGCTCCGGCGTTTCCATGCCGAGCCACTCGAACAAGCCGAATACGGGTTGCAGCCCGCGCAGCCAGAACCAATCCGGGAGCAAGGGCAGACTGCCGCTCGTCACTTCGGATTGAAACGCGACGCGCATCAACTGTGCCACGCCGTTCCAATCGAGCAGCGGGTGCATCAAGCGGGGCCCATCGTGACGGACGTAGGTCGGATGCGGCAGGCTGACCATCACGCCTCTCCTGCAAACAGCACACGGCGATTGTCGGCGTGATACACGTACTGCCGATGGTTCACCCGCAGCACGATGCGATAGCCCGGCGTGATGACTTGCGCGTACATCATCCCCGCCTGCGGCCGCCCCAAACTACTGTCACGCCATTGTACGTCTTCGATGGAGACGACTTCAATCGTCTCAGCCGCTACGCCCAAGCGCGCGGCAAGCTCAGCGCATGCCTGTGTGGTGATTTCAGATTGTGCCGATGTGACCATTGCGAATGGTGAACTGAGCAGACTATAATGGCGATGAGGTGAGTTGCCGATGACCCGCCGTGTGCTGTTCGCGTGCATACTGCTGTCGCTGCTCTGGATGGTGCAGCCGATCACTGTGCGCGCGCAGAACAGCCGCTACTTCCGCGAGACGGGCCACAATGTCCAAGATGCGTTCCTCGACTACTTCGACGCGCACGGCGGCGTGGACAATTTCGGCTATCCACTCACCGAACAGTTACACGATGCACGCGGCGTGCTGGTACAATACTTTCAGCGCGCGCTGATGGAATATCAGCCGAACAACGCCGCGCCATACAAGGTTTCGCTTGCGCCGCTCGGCGTCCTGCTCGGTTATCAAGAGCCACCCATCAACAGCGTGGACATGCCCCGCACGACCGATCGGCTGCGCCGCTACTTCCGCGAGACGGGCCATACCCTCTCGTTCATGTTTCTCAGTTACTTCAACCTACACGGCGGCGCGGCAATCCTCGGTTATCCGATCAGCGAACTCAAAATCGAGAACGGGCGCATCACGCAATACTTCCAGCGCGCGCGCATGGAATGGCATCCCGAAAATTCGATGCGCTATCAGGTGCAGCTCGGACTGCTCGGCGCGACCTATGCGGACGTGATGGGTTTGAGTGCTGCGCTGCGTGCGCGTGTCGCGCCGCTCGATCCCACTCCCGCGCCGACGCCACGCGCTCCTGATTTGATTTACCGCGCACCCGTGCTGACGTGCAGCGCTGCCGTGAGGAATCGCGTGATGGATGTACGCGGCACACAAAGCGTGAACGTGCGCGTGCTCGACACAGCGAGTGGGCGCGGCATAGAGAACATTGACGTACTGCTCACGGTGCGCTTCGCCACCCTCGCGCAGCCATTGAGCGGCAGAACCGACTCAAACGGCGCAGCCACGCTGTCGTTTGACATTGGCACACAGCCGTCGGGCATCATCGTCGTCGTGAGCGTGGACTTTACGCAACGTGGCGTGCGCGCGTGCGCTGTGGTGAAGACGTATTTCCTCACGTGGAACACGGGTGCAAGTAGTCAGTAGTCAGTCATCAGCAGCCAGATAAAATCCTCAATCTGACGACTGGCTACTCCAAGTCAATAATCCACACGCACAGTCCGGCCAACACGATAGTCGCAACCACCAGTGCGCCTCGCTGCGAGAGTTCGAGCGGCACGTCCTTCGCCGCGATCAACAGCAAGACGACCATGCCCATGGCGAGCAAGACCCACGACCACAAGCGCGGCCGCGCCTCAAACATTTGTCTCAAAGTTTGCATCCCATTCCTCGTAAGTTGCAGAGCCGACAGGTTATAGTCACCCGTCAGTGCTCATACACTCATCTCCGCTCGCGCAGGTTGTTGACCCAGAGCGGCACGTTTGGCTCAAACTGCTCGATGGCGACTTCGCGCCAAGCGATGCGCAGTTCGTTCAAGCGCTTCGCCGCGTAATGACGGTCGCTCAACAACGCTTCGATCAGCGTGGAATCGCGCGGCACTTGCACGATGACCGACTCGCATGCTAGTCCGCCTGCTTCGTCTTCAATTGCATCCATCAGCGCGACGGTGGATAGTCCGCGCATCGAAGTGCTGACGGCGTGCAGATCGCGCACGCACGCGATGGAGTTCTCGACGAGCATGCCCGCCACGCCGATCAAGCGCTCGTTCAACTCCGCCATCAAATATCCGTAGCCCGTCGCTTTGGCAACGATGTCTTGCTGCGTGAGTTGGCCGCCGCGCGCGCGCTGAATCAGCGCGAAGATTGGCCCCAGATCGGTGCGCCGCGCGCGGCGCACGCTCACGGCGGCGCGGGTTGCTTCTGCTGCACGCGTGCCCATTCGGCTTCTACCTTTTGTCGCAAATCGTCCAGTGTGCCGGTGTTCTTGATCACCACGTTCGCGCGCTTGACTTTCTCCTGCTGCGGCGGCTGCGCGTCAATGCGCGTCTTCGCGGCGGCGCGCGTCATGCCGCGTGTCTCACGCAAGCGCGCGAGCTGCAGCTCTTTCGGGCTGGTCACGACCCACACTTCGTTGCATAGTGCAGCCAGCCCCGCCTCGTACAGTTTGATCGCTTCGAGCACGACGATGGGTTTGGTGGCGTTTTGCAATCGCTCGGCGATGCGCTCCGCGACGAGCGGGTGCACGATTTGCTCCAGCACGCGCAGTCGGTCGCCGTCACGAAACACGATCTCGCCGAGCAGGCGGCGATCAATGCTGCCGTCGGACTGCACCATGTCGTTCCCGAACGCTTCGATGACTTTGAGATAGCCCGATTCGCCGGGCTGAATGACCTCGTGCGACAGTCGGTCGGCGTCAACGACCTCTGCGCCCAGCTCGCTCAACATCGTCATCATGCTGGACTTGCCGGTGGCGATATTGCCCGTCAGCCCGATCAAATACATGCGCGCATTATATCATTGGAGATTGGAAGTTGGAAGTTGGGCATTGGAAATTGAAAGTGGATGCGCAATGTGGAGGTTACACGGGGCTGCATCTCGCCGCGCAGCCTCGTGTGAGGCGAAGCGGTTCGACGCGCGTCTGCTTGCGCGAGACCATGTCGGCGGTTTTGTTCTGCATGGAATGGTTCGGCCATTGAGCACATTCGCGCGCGGCGTCCTTGCCACCGGACTGGGCACCAACTGGGCATCGGCGTGGGCGCTTCGACCACCGAAAGATTTGCGCCGTTGTACGTTATGCAGTTTTGCGCTCAGGTGCTACGCTATATCAAGCGCATCACGCTTTTGTGAGCGTCGGAGTGACGGCTTCAGTCCATCGTCGGCTCAAGCCGCCACTCCGACAAATGCCATCTTTTGTGAAACGATTGAGGCTAAATGCAAACTCGCAACCCTTCAACGCGAACGCACAACCCGTTCAGTGGCATGGATCAGTTCCGCCGCCTATTCGCGTTCGTGCGCCCATATCGCGTGCGCTTGTTCGTCGCGCTCGCCGCCATCCTGATCGGCAGTCTGCTCGGTCTGGCGGGTCCATACATGCTGCAATTTCTGATTGACGCCGTGTTTCGTCAGAATGATGCGGCACTGCTGAACCAGATCACGTTAGTGCTGATCGGTATCTTCGCATTGCAGAGCGTGTTCTACTTCGTGCGCTCGTATCTGCTTGCGTTCATCGGCGAGCGCGTGATGGCTGACCTGCGCCTGAGATTGTTCGCGCACCTCGAACGACTGTCGCTCAACTTTTTCAATTCGCGCCGCACGGGTGAGTTGGTCAGTCGCCTCACTAATGATGTGGCAACCGTGCGCACTGTCGTAACCAGCGACATCTCCACTGCACTCGCGCAGGCAATCACCTTCGTCGGCGCGCTGATCTTGATCGTCATCACCGATTGGCGCTTGACCTTGTTCATGTTCGCGCTGGTGCCGGTCATCGTCTTGATCGCGCTCGTGTTCGGGCGACGGCTGCGCAAACTGTCTGGTGCGGTGCAAGATCAACTGGCTAACGCGACGACCGTGTTGGAAGAAGCGATCAGCGGCATTCGCGTCGTGCAGTCGTTCACGCGCGAGCATTACGAGTGGACGCGCTACCGCGACAGCATCGAGCAGACTGTCGTGCTTGCGCTGCAGCGCATTCGCTTGTCGGCGTTCTTTGGACCGATGGTCTCCTTCTTGGGCTTTAGCACCGTCGCTTCCATCTTCTGGTTCGGCGGTCAAGAAGTGCTCGCGGGACGACTGACGGCGGGACAGTTGTTCATGTTCCTCATTCTCACCATGACCATCGCTGGCTCGCTCGCGCAGTTCAGCGGCTTGTGGACGGGTTTGCAAGAAGCGCTTGGCGCGACGCGGCGGCTGTTCGAAATTCTCGACACGCAGCCCGACATCCGCGACGCGCCCGATGCACTCGCCCTGCCGAGCGTCGCGGGCCGCATCACGTTCGAGCGCGTCTCGTTCGCCTACAGCGATCATACTCCGCTGGCCATTTTGCGCGAGGTCTCGCTCGACGTGCGCCCCGGTGAAGTGTTGGCGTTGGTGGGTCCGAGCGGCGCGGGCAAAACGACGTTAGTCAATTTACTGGCGCGCTTCTTCGATCCGAGCGAGGGACGCATCTGCGTGGATGGTTATGACATTCGCAGTGTTCAGTTGAACAGCCTGCGCGCGCAGATCGGATTGGTTCCCCAAGAGACGCTGCTTTTCGGCGGGACGGTGCGCGAAAATATTTTGTACGGACGATTGGATGCGGGTGAGGCGGAGATGATCGAAGCTGCACGTGCAGCCAACGCGCACGAGTTTGTGACACAACTGCCGCAGGGCTATGACACCCTCATCGGCGAGCGCGGCGTCAAGTTGAGCGGGGGCCAGCGGCAGCGTGTGGCGATTGCGCGCGCCCTGCTCAAAGACCCGCGCATCTTGTTGCTCGACGAAGCGACGTCCGCACTCGACAGCGAGAGCGAAGGCTTGGTGCAAGAGGCGCTCGAACGATTGATGCGCGGACGAACATCGCTGGTGATCGCGCATCGCCTGTCCACAATTCAAAACGCCGATCGCATCGCAGTGCTCGACAAGGGGCAGCTGGTCGAGATTGGCACGCACGGCGAGTTGCTGGCGCGCGACGGACTGTATGCGCGCCTGTATTACATGCAGTTCAGAGACGACGAGCCAGCAGCGATTGCGGTGAGCGATGAGGAACGCGCCGCAGAGACGATCCGACCGCAGAGACGCGCGCGCAGTCTGCTGCCCCGCTTCGGCTAGCGCCATGTGCGGGGGACGATAACCAACAGCCACCATGCGCTCTACGAATCGTGGCTGTTACTTTCTATTCCACGTCAGTGCGAAGTAAGGTTGCCTCCGTCGTCGTGACAGGCTCGCGCCGCTGTCGCCACGATAACGGCAGCAGCATTGGGCCGCATGCGAGCCAGGCCAGCGCGCCGAGCGCGATCAACCAGACCAGAGTGAGCACTGTCTGCGTGACGAGCCATTGCGTTGGATCGTCCAACTTCAAGAACAGCAATATATACGAAGGCTCGAAGCGCGTGAGGTCCGTGCCGATCTTCTCGCCGAGCGCGACGAGCAGACGGCTTGCGCCAAGCGGATGGTTGAACATCAAATTGCCATCCAGCGCGAACGCAGAACCCACGCCCCAGCCCAGCAGCGTGAGCGCCGCCATCGTGATGCGAAAGCGTGCGCGCGTGATGCGCTGCAGCGCGAGCGCAAGTGACGGCGTGAGCAGCGGCAGTATCGGCGTGAGGTAGCGCGCAGGCGGACACCATTCGCCCCACCAATATTTGTACTGCACTACGAGCAGGAAATAAGGAAGCGTTATGAGCGCGAGCCACTTGAGATTAGAGACCGGAAACTGAGGACGGGAGTTACGAGTCTCCAGTCGCCAGTCTCTCAGTGCGAGCAGTGCGAGCAGGTAGATCGGCGCGTGGTTCAGCAAGCCCCACTGCTGATCGAGCCACACACCGAACAGCGCGCCGACAATTTCGGGGGGCGTGCCGCTGCCAGAGTGGTCGCCATAATTGGGCAATGGCGAATCGTAAACATATACGTCATACGCAACGAGCAGTGCGGCGGAGATGAGCAGGGGTGCGAACAATAACAGCGCGGGCGCAAGCGACGACTTCGTGCGTGGCGTGCGCTGCTGCCAGAATTGATAGGCGAGATAGACGAACAAGCCAAACACCACAAACAAAAAGCGCGAGTGCAGCCACGGCAGATACGCGAGACATAGCACCGTGAGGAATTGTTGCGTGCGGTTCGTCTGGTGCCAGCGTCGCAGCTGCCGATACGAATACACGATCAGCAGCGCAGCAGGCACTTCTGGGAAAATCAATTCGGCATACGTGAAGAATGGCGCGGCGAACGCGAGTGCCGCCCACATGAGCCACCCGATGTGCTCACTGCCCGTCACCTCACTCGCCAGCAAAAAGATGTTGACGGCGAGCAGTGCGCCGAAAAGGTTCAGCATGTGCGCCGCGCCGAACCATCCATCGAGCGCGTACGCTGGCGCGATCAAGAGTGGCAAGCCGAGCGCGTGCTTGGAAACGAGGATCGGCTTCGGCGTGATGGCTTCGTGGCGTGGCGTCAGTTCGATGGGATAGTAGGCGTTGTAATCGCGGTTCGCGAAATTGTTCGTCAGTTCAAAGTCGCCATCATGCACGAGCGAGTGAGCGATCAGCAGATAGTACGGCTCGTCGCCCGTCGGGAAGCGCACGCTGGTAAACAGATGCTCGGTCGAGATAAAGTAGATGAGGAAGGACGCGAGGAAGACGACGAGATGCGAGTAGCGCGTGAATTTCATAAATCAATGTGCACAGGCGAATGGTGGAGTCATCCTCGCACACTAGGCACCGACTGTCAACAGCGCGCTTCGATGACCACGTCGTATTGGCGATGTCACGTGATACCAAAAACCTTTGGATTGACCGATCACGCAAACGGGGTCATAATTTTTGAGTGCACTTCGCTTTGAGGGAAAGTCATGTTGAATTTCTTGCAGCGTTTCCGCAATCAGGCTATGCGCCACGATGAGGTGGACTCCGATTGGTCAGCATTGGGACTGCCACTGGAAAATGTCGAAACCGATCAGCAGATCGCGCGCTACGGCAGTTATGGCAAGCTCATTGTCAGGCTGGCATGGGAGCAATTCAACGAGGGCAAACTCGACGACGCGATTAACAACACAAGCGTATTGATCGAAGATACGAATTTGCAGCACAATGCCAATTACGTGCTGGTGCTCGGCGCGGCGTATTATGTGCGTGGACTGGCGTACGAAGAGAAAGAGGATAGGCGCAACGCGCGCGCCAATTTTCAAGCGGCGCTGAAACTCATCCCGAACTACGAGTTCGCGCGACGCGCATTCGCGCGAGTGCAGAATTAGAGCAATCGCCCGCCGCTTGTACCGCCGCATCCACATCGCGCGCGTCCGACTGCGCGAACTCGCCGATCAGCTCACCCGTCGCAGGATTGCGATTTTCGAACGTGTCTTCGGAATACGCATCCATCCATTCGCCCCCGATGTAGTTTTGGAAAAGTTTGGGTTTGGGTGTGCGTTTGGAGGGCATGGAAATTCTCCAACAGAGGAGGTGTGAACCCGCTCCTCAGGCTGCATAAATAATCTTGGGCTCTTCTAGAATCGTCCGACGACGAAAGGGATTGGTGATTGTATCCGGTTCAATCAAGTGTGCCTGTCGGCCGAAGATGCTACTTATTTCGTCTTGCATCGCTACGAGGTCGAACAGACTCCAATGCTCGCCAGGCGCGAACGTTACCAACACATCAATGTCGCTGTCAGGCCGAAAATCGTCGCGCAGCACGGAACCGAAAAGCGCGAGTTCGACGTTCTGCCAGCGCTGACAGAATTCGGTGAGGCGGTCGTGGGGGATGGTGATGTTTTTTTGAGCGCGTGGCTTATCAGTTGTCATCTTCATCGTCATTTTGTTCATCTCCCTCCGCCTCACCTGACGGTGCTGCGCGCAAGCATTCCTCCAACCACACCAATCCTGCTTCGGCTAAGGCTAAATCACTTCTACTGAGTTCATTGTTATGCTTAAGCGCATTGCGCGCATCCGTGACCGCTTTACCGTGTTTGGTCAGGTTCGCATCATCACCAAAAACATCTCTGAAGAGTACCCAGTTGATACGAATAATTTTGGGATAGTCGCTGAACTGGCACATCGCTAACTTGCTATCGAATGAATCGTACTTAGTAGTATCAAACGGGTTGTTGCGGTTATAGTTCGCAACACGCGCAGATACAGCAACGCGAATATCATTTGGCAGCAAATCCCAAGCGTGTTCGCCTCGGTTCTCTGTCAGTCGTTCTCCGATCAGGTCGCGCAATTGCCGCTCAATCGCATCAACGCGTGTTTCAAGTAACTGCTTGTCACTGGCTGGCCATAACGATGGGGTTTCAGTCAGCGATTGCAACAGTTGATTGATGGCATCCGCAAGCATCGTTCTACGTTTCAGCAGAAAATTCTCGAATTGCTCGAGCGTCCAAAGCGTGGGTTCTAGTGGCACACTCTGTGCTCGCAAATTCTGCGGATCAACATCAGGCAAATATTCAAATGGCGGCTTGCTCCTGATTCTCGCATTAGCTCGTTGTGATAAGAATGCCAAGTTGGCTACTTGATCAACGGTGCGACTGTCCGCTTTGAGATCATAGTTCTCCCGCAACACCTCTTTGGGGAAGATGTGGTGGATTTGCAACGTCTGATTACTGCCGATAAGAACGCTATTGAACCAATCTTGCGCGTGGTTGCTTCGCACCAGAACATAAGCCATCAGCATGAATGGCGAGTTCTTGCGTTGTTCGCGCAGTTCACGCTCAGTGACAGGCCGACGACCGACCTTATCCTCAATATTTTGGATCATCACCTGGATGGGGTGCACTTTGGATAGCGCCGCTACGTCTTGATCGGCAGCAGTTTCCGCTGAACCGCTATAGCGTGTCCACAAGAGAGCCATATACACCCAGCGTTGTAACTCACGTGCTTGTTGTGCGGTAACACGGGTGCCGTAGCGATCAAAATATGCAGCAAGCGGAATCAGTATGTATTGGGTCGGCAGTAGATCCAAGCGGTCAATCTTGCAATTACCGATAAGAAACGCAAGGGCTTCATCCAGCGCGCGTTTAACAGACTTCCAGTTTCCTTCCAATTGAGTCACCGTGATTTGTTGGCGTTCGCCACGAAACAGATCGCTCAGACGTGTCTGTCCCGTCAAGAACACGGACATAATCCGCAGCAAGATGCCCGTATCAAGCTCTAGTCCATGTCCTTGCTTCGAAACCGCATCTTGATAGGCACTTAACTCTTGTGTGACACCGCGCCAACGGCTGGAGATTTGCGCAAGCGCGAGATCAGCACTGCCCAACGTTGTTCCGCCTGAATTGATACGCACGAAGATGTGCGTCACTTCGTCATAGTTCAGTTTTTCCAGCACACTCACATGATATTTGTAGGTTTTGATGTTGTTAAGACGATTGAGGCGCTCGTAGATTTCCCTTGTCTCTGACGCTGCCGGATCAAGCTTCAGGTCCATGAAAATGGACATCGCACCTTGCGTGTAAAGCTTTGCCAACGAAATCCACCCTGCTTCTTGCGCTTGGCGCGGCCCCGCAACCTCAAATTTCTCGGTATGAAGATTGAAGACGATGTCAATTGGATGTTTCGATCTTCGGACGATGAGCGGCTTACCGAGCATTACGGCGGCCAGCGAGGTTAGCCGCTGTTGTCCATCTAGCAGCAATTGAGGACGGCGTTGATTCGTGTCTACGCCTTCCATACTGGATGCGCGCGAAAATGGCAAATCATCGGTTTCCCATACAAGAAGTTGACCGCTTGGATATTGGTGGTAAAGCGAGTCGAACAGGTCGCGCACCTGTGTGGCTTTCCATACATAACGGCGCTGGAGTTCGGGTAGCAGAAGTTTGCCGTCGCGAATGTCTTCGACTAACGATTGAATTTCGCGGGTCTGAGATGTGATCATAGACATGGACTCCCAAATCTAAAATCTCAAATCTGAAATTGGCATCCTGGGCTTGTCGAAGGACTAAAATCCTATCGCGCACCCATCGCTGCGCGGCTCGCTGCCGGCGAGGATGGCGCCGCTGTCGGCGTCAATGGCGACGACTTGGCCCCGCCCGAAGGTGCCGTTCCACCAGTTAGTGACTTGCACGGCGTGTCCGCGAGCGCTCAATTCGTCGCGCACCGATTCCGACACACCCGGTTCGATCATGACGTTCGCGCCGTTTGTAACTTGGAAGCGCGGCGCGTCGAGCGACTCCTGCGCGTTCAGATTAAACGCGGCGAGATTCGTCATCACCTGCAAATGTCCTTGTGGCTGCATGAAGCCGCCCATTACGCCGAAGGAGATGACTCGATAGGGGAGACCTCGCGGGTCTTGGAGACCCGCGAGGTCTGGCAATGCCATCGCGGGGATGATCGTGTGATACGGCCGTTTGCCGGGCGCGATGACGTTGCGGTGATTCGGGTCGAGCGAGAAAAGTGCGCCGCGATTCTGAATCGCAAAACCCAAATCGTCGGGCACGATACCGCAGCCGAAGTAGCCGCTCTGATACAGCGAGCAGATGAACGAGCAGGCGTTACCCCAGCGATCAATGACCGAGTGATATTCCGTGTCCACGCGCGGGAACGGATCGCCGGGCAATATCTCTTGCGCCGCGTGGCGCATGTCCACTTTCGCCGCTTGCTGACGCGAGTACTCGTCAGACAGTAACTCGTTGATGGGAACATCGGACAGGCGCGGGTCGGCGACATACTCGCGCGCGTCGGCAAACGCCAGCTTCATCGCCTCAATCAGCACGTGCAAATAGTCGGCGCTCAGATGCTGCATCGCTTGCACGTCGAACTGCTTGACGATGTTCATTGCCAACAGCGCAGCGATGCCCTGGCCGTTTGGCGGACACTCGTACACCTGATAGCCGCAGAAGTCGGTGGAGATCGCATCGTCCCATGTGCTCGTGTGCGCGGCCAAGTCTTCTTTGGTCAGCAGACCGTCATGCGCCTGCACCGCGCGCGCGATCTTCTCCGCGATCTCGCCGAGATAGAACGCGTCGCGTCCTTCGTGCGCGATCCGTTTCAACGTCTTCGCAAAGTTAGAGTTGCAAAACATTTCGCCTGCACGCGGCGCGTGTCCGTTCGGCGCGAACGTCTTGGACGTGTTTGGAAAATCGCGCGTGTTGTCAATCGCGCGCTGCCAGCCGCGCGCCATCATCTCCGAAACCGGGAAGCCTTCGCTTGCCAATTCAATCGCAGGCTGCAAGACTTCGGCAAGGCTCAGTGTGCCGTGCGCGTCGAGCAGCGTCGCCCAGCCATCCACCGTGCCCGGCACGGTGACCGTGAGCGCGCCGTGCTGCGGCATCGTCGTGTGACTGTGAGCCTGAAAATATTTTAGGGTTGCTTTCAGCGGTGCGCGGCCGCTGCCGTTGAGCGCCGTCACCTTTTGCGATTCGGCGACGTAGTTGAGCGAGAACATGTCGCCGCCGATGCCGTTGGTCATCGGCTCGACGACATTGATCGCTGCGCTCGTCGCCACCGCCGCATCGAATGCATTGCCACCTTGCATCAGCACGCGCACGCCTGCCATCGTCGCCAGCGGATGACTGCTCGCCACGATGCCGTTCTTCGACATCACCAGCGAACGGCGCGAAAAGAAACGTTCACCGGAGATTGGTTGCGGAGTGTTCATGCGCAGTTGCCCCTTTCGTCGGACGATCAATCAGCAACGATCCATACACGATCCCAATCGGAATTGCAGCCAGCGCGATGATGAGCAGCCCATAAAGGGGCAAGAAAAACAGCGGATGAAAATCCACGGCGGTGAGACGCGGAAATGCGAGAATCAACACGATCCAAATGATGGCGAGCAGCGCGTTGAACACCAATCGGATTTTGGAAATGGAGAGCAGCCGCGCTTGCCAGTGCGCCTGCCGTACGCGGCTCTGATAGTAAGCCGAGTGAATCTGATAACCCAGCAGTCCTTCCAATTCGCGCACGCGCTCGTCCTTGATCTCCCATGTGTAGTAACCTTTGAGCGCGATCAGCAGTATGCAAATAGATGAAGTGTATCCGACAAAGCAAATGGCCAGATAGATCAGTGGGTCGGTGCCTTTCGTGTCGCGCGCGAGCAGCTGCGCGAGGAACGCGAGCAGCGCCGCGCTGATGGTGAAGAAGACTGACGAGTATTTATACAGATTGTCGTCGAGCGCTTCGAGTTGGCGGTACTGGATGTCCAACTCTTCCTTGAGCGTCGCGCGTGCTTCTGTCGTGCTTGTCGTCGTGTCAGCCATAAGTTAGATGCCCAAGAATGGACTCGGATCGAGGATGTTGAAGGGCCACACACGCGCGCGTCCATTCTCGTCCGTATCAATGAACTGAGCACCGGGCTCCACGATACTGAAATGCAGATGCGGCCCCAGCGAGTTGCCCGTCGAGTCCGCTTGCATCAGCGTGTCACCCGCCTTGACCAGTTGCCCTTGTCGTACTTGTGCGGAGCCGGAAATGCCGTGCGCATAAACGAGCACGTAGGTATGACCGTCAAGTTGGATCTGATGACGAATGCAGTAGCCGTATGCGCGATGGTTCGGGTCAATTTGCACAATGAGTCCATCATACGCCGCGAAAATCTTACTGCCTTGTGGTGCGCCGATGTCCACGCCTTCATGACCCGGCAACGCGAACTTGGCGTAAAAATCGCGATTGACGCCGAACGGTTGCGTGACGACGTGGCTTTCGCTGGGCCACGTGAACGGCGCGCTGGGTGGCCGTACAATTTCCTCGTGCTCCATCGCCGGATCGCTCGCCGCCGCCTTCAGCGCGTCGAGATACGACGGGCGATTGAGCGTCCATGCTCCCGCATTCCAGCGATACAGCACGAGCGCCCACACGAGATTGTTGTACTTCACGTTCTGCTCGCGCTCGAAGGCATACATCTCTTCAAGTAAGCCATTCTCGTCGTCGAGATAACCCGATTCACCGTTCTCCACTTTCAATTCCGCGCGGCACTGCGTCAAATAGATCGGCAGATTCTTGAAGAAGTTCGGCGTGAGATCATACAGCGCCTGCCACGCCCTCCAGTGATAGGGCACGCCTTTGAGCGGCGGATCGGTGAAGGTGACGTCGGAGCGCACGAGCGACTTGTCATGCCAACGCACTTTTGGATGGAACATCAAGCCATCTGCGCCGCCGCGTTTCCCGCCGCCGCCCGCGAGGATCGCCTTCAGCATGCGCTGCCAATATTCGCGCGGGTCGGAGCCGAGTCCCCAATACGGATCGAGCGGCGCGACGATGACGGGCACGCCCTTCGGCACGCTGAACCAGATCAGGTTCCACAATTGGCCGTACTGCTCAGGCGTGATGGGCTGAGCAGCGGGCCAATTGTCGCGCTTGTTCGGCTCGTTGCCAATCACCCATGCGAACACGCCTTTAGAATTTTTGATGGTGGCGATGGCGGCGTTGGCGAACGCGCCGTATTGATTGGCGGGCGGCAGCGTACCTTGACCGTCCGCACCAAATTCCAACTGCACGATCACGCGCACGTTCTTCGCCGCGAGCGCGGCGTAATCGAGCGAGCGCGGCTGCAAGCCAATCGCCACCTCGTCAACGCACCAGCCGCGAAAATTGTTTTGCGCGAGGAACTCGCCGCCCGCGCGGTCGTGCAAGCCGAACAGAGGAAATGAGTCTGCCATGTTGACCACCTTTCGTCGGTGAAAGTTGGCATCATCATACCTGAGGAGCGAGAGTGGAGGCAAGTAAAAATTTAAGCGGCGCGCCTATTGACATCCCCCCCCCCAGCTGTGATATGTTGCTGTCGCGTAAACAGTGGTTGCACTGGTGATCGCGTTTTGATTCTGTTTGGGCCAGACGACCAGGTATAACGGAGATGAAAATGCTGATACGCAGCGCCTGCAAGTTTCTTGGCGTCTGCATTGTGCTATGCCTGCTGTCGCCCTTGGCGGTTAGTGTTGCCACGAGCGGTGATTTTTACTTTACCGGCACGTCACCGAGTTCGCCACTGCCCGACGGCAGGAATGTTACGTTCTCAGCGCATGCCGAATGGTATCAAGGCATTGATCAAATTCAGTTCTTCGACAATGCCGACCCCTCTGGCAGCTACTTGGGCGCATGGTGGAATTTTGCGAACGTGCCCTGCTACAATAGCACCAACTGTAATGTGTCGGCCACACTCAACTATGCGAGTGCGATTTTCTCGCTGCACGGTCGGCATTTAGTCGTCATCAATGCGATGTTGTCTACGGCCGCAACGGGTGGTGATACCTTTTACAATGGCCGCTGGTACATGACGTGGTGGCCTAGCCAAAGCCAACGCTCGCAAGTGTTTTGGTGGGCCAGTACGCCCCAAGCTAACAACAGCGGTCCCGGTGTGGTTGTTCACGGCGACGTGACACTCTACAACGTCACTGCAACAGATGCTGATAGTAACCTATCGGGTTTGCAGCTTTACTACTCGAATATCGCGGCACCAAACTCTTGGGTACAGTCCGGGAGCAGTCAGGCGTGTTCGGGTGGCTCGTGCTCTATAACCGCTTACTTCAATACGGCCCAAGTTTTCGAACCCTCAGGGTACTTTGTCTATACCGTCAATGTATGGAACACAAATGGCCTCTGGTGTTCAGGCAATATCACTGCTAGTGACACTGATTTATGGGGTAATCCGCTCAACATACCTCAAGCGGGCCCTTGCGGAATATATGCCACAACAACTGTGACTATTCTTCAGCCAACGATCAATGGATCAATTACGGAGGTAGAGTATCCAGGGTGCCGTTGGCCTCATACATCGGGGCAATACTTTGGAATCAACTACAGGTGGGGTGATTACATCGCTTCTGGAACGGCATGGCGAACTGCATTTGAAGGAGGACTAACAGATTGGAATTTTTCAGACACTAAACCATATTTTCAATACACGCCTACCGGCTCAGTATTAATTGATACCATCTATGAGCGTAATGGCTCAGACGGGAGCACACAGGCCAGTTGTAGTGGATCAATAACGGTAGGATATGATGTAAAGGGCAATACCTACTATGATATCAACTTCAACAATTTGAATACCAATTCACGCCATGCAGTCGCCGCGCATGAGCTTGGACATGCTCAAAGTCTTGGACATATTTCAGATCTTGTCTTGGCAATATTGGGTACTAACCCAAACCCAAGTACCTACTATGTACCACAACAGGCAGACAAAGGTTTTGTCAATCAGGTCTATCCCTAAAAGGCTACAGGAGTGAGTATGAAGTCTCTTACGACTGTCTCACTTGCAATGCCAGTAATCTTACTGTCGCTTTCAATTCTTGTCGCTTGTTATCCGCAAGCATCGCCAACTGCGACAATAATTCAAAGCACTAAGCCGGCCGGAACAATCGCCCCCGACGTCGAGTATTCGTCTGTTACACAAAGCTACCGAACTGCCTCTACATTGCAGCAACTGGTGGCTGAATCAGCAGTGATCGTTGTTGGCGATACGACAACTACTGGAGAAACGATAAACCTAGCTCGAAATCCTAATGACCCCACTCAGCCCGACCTGAAAAATCTGGTCGTTGGGCAAGTATATCGCGTTACTGTGAAGCGTTATCTAAAGGGCAGTGGCACGAATAGTATCAATGTCGTCCAACCGGAGGCATATCTATTTGAGCGAACACCTAAGACACCGGAGAATATAGAAAAAGCGAGAGCAAAGGATAATCATATTCCTTTGCGCCCGGGCATTACATATCTTTTCTTTCTTAATCTCATGGAGAAAGAATTTCCAGGACAAAATTACTTCACAGGCGATCGTCATCCTTGGCGTTTTGTATTGCCAGCCACTGGCAATGCTCAACCAGAAAGTCCATGGTCAGGTGCCGCTCATGTATTTCTCCCGCGGCCGTCAGCCGATCTCATCAGTGAAGTCGAATTCTGGATCAATGGTGGAAAGCTTCCTACCCCAGCCAACTTGACTCCACTTCCAATACGAGTTACACCCACTCGGCGGCCGTATCCCTGAGTCAACGACATCACGTCACGAAGAGCCGTGACCGTGGCTACTGTGCGATTCGTTATCGCTAATCTTCATGCACCACCACGCCGATCAACTCCGCAATTAACCTCGCCTGCTGCGGGCTAATAATCGCGCCTTTCCATTCGTCCGGTCCGACCTGCGCGCCGTTCAAAATCGCGCCGCGCAAATCCGCGCCGACCAATTTCGCGCCGCGCAGTGTCGCGCTGCTCAAATCGCAACGCTGAAAGACCACGCTGCTCAGGTAGGCTTCGTCGAATGCGACTGCGCGCAGCACGCAATCGCTGAACTGCACTGCCTGACACTGCGCGCCCCACAGCACCGCCATTTCACACTGACAGTCCACAAACGACACATCGCGCAGATTCGCCTCGAACCATTTGCAGCCGAGCAGTTTGCAGCCGACGAACGCGACGCGCTGCATCCGCACGTCTTGCCAGTCCGCGCCCGATAAATCGCAGTGTTCGAGGCGCACATCCTTCAAGCGCACATGCTTCAGTCGCGTGCGGCTAAGGCTCACGTTTCTGAAAAAACTTTGCTCGACACTGACGTTTGTGGCAGACTGCTCGCCGAGGTTGAGTTGCGCGAACAGCACGCCCAAATGCTGCGCGTCGTCAATCAGTCGCGCATCGGCTGGTGCACTCGCCAATACTTTCGACAAGCGCGGCGATTCGATTTTGAGTTTGTCGGAACGGGTGCGTGGCATAAATATCGAGTCGTGCTTGAGCACTCCAACTGAACGCGACACCCACTAAATGTGGAAACCCGTTTCACCACGAAACGGGTTTCCATCCACCATCCGCCGTCAGTCCGCCAAGCCGCGCACGTCCTCTTTCACGCGCACGGCGTCCATCACGCCGCTTGGCTGCTGTCTGTGCAACTCGCTCGTTTTGACGACCTTGTTCACCATGTCGTAGGTATCGCGCACATTCAGTTTGTCGAACAGGAATTCAAACTTTTGTTGCAGTGATGCGTTCAACTGCTCGCTGCAATCGCTCGACAGCTGCCACAGCTGCTGCTTGAACGGACCGAGCGCCTTCTTGCGCGTCTTGTAGTAGAACTGCTCGTTCGTCTCGCCCTGCGCGCGCTCGTCGGCTGCGTTCTGATCGAGCCAAGCGTAAACCTCGCGCTTGAGGTCGGCGGGGAACGCGGGCGAGTCGAACATCATGTTCTGGAACTCGGTGGCTAGATGCACTTCGCACGCGCCGAACTCGGAAAACTTGCCGAACGATTCGGCGGGCAAGGTGGACGCGCCGTGCTGCACCGCGCCCGCGAGGTGATACTCGTCGCGCGCGACATGGCTCAAGCGCTTGAGCGTGTCGAAATCAATCGCCACTTCTTTGAGCGTGCCGTCGGGCAGCACCACGCCGCCGTGCGAGGTGCCGGTCTGGATCGAAATCTTCGCGATGCCGGTCTCGCCCGCGATGGCTTGATTGAAGCCGTCCATGAACGCGCGCAATTCTTCTTCGGTCGAATTCTGTTTGCCGACTTCGCCGATCTCGCCGCCGACCGACACATCGAACTTCTTCGGCTGAATGCTGCGAATGTAGCGCGTCAGTTCCGCGCATTGCTCGAAGTTCGCGCGCTGCTGCTCGGTGACCGTCGGCTTCTTCAGATCAACGATGGTCGAAGTGTCAATATCAATTTGATAGAAGCCACCCGCAATCGCTTCCTTCGTCAGATCGCGCAGCGCCTGCATCTCTTTGTCGCGGTCGGAACCGCCCGCGTTGTACTTCTTCGCGTTCACTTGGAAGTGATCGCCTTGAATGAACACGGGCCCGTTGTAACCTTCCTTCACCGCCGCCGCCAGCACGGCGCTCGCGTATTCGGCGGGGCGCTGCTCGGTGTAGCCAATCTCACTGCGCGCGATCTCGAAGATCATCGCGCCGACTTTCAATTTCAGCGCCGCGCGGAACACGGCGCGCGCGGTGTCGTAGGTGCGCGTGCGCAGGTTCATCGCGGGCACGGTGTACGTCGGCTGCAACTCGCCGCGCCCGCGCGCCATATAAAAGTCATAGACCGACCACGGGCGCACACCTTCGTATTGCGCCAGTTCCCAGATGGCCCACTGGCTCATCGGCTTCTCGTTCGCATCGCCAAACGTGGCGAGCCAGACGAGGTGGTCAACGTCTTCTTTTTTGATGTGATACATCGGGTCTTCGTACATGAGCGTCTCCTTTCACTCTCGTAGCAGTTGTCCTCATGATGGATTGCGAATCAAAATGACGTGCGCCTCTTTGGGTCCGTGAACGCCTTTGGTCAGCGTCTGCTCAATGTCGGCCGTCTTGGAGGGACCCGTGTGCAGCGAGATGTTGCTCGGCAGTCGCCCGTCGCCCGACAGCCGCGCGAGTCGCAACAACTTCAGCGCATCGGCGAGAGTCGGCACGAGTTGTTCGGGTGTGATGATGGCGATGTGCGTGATCGGCGCGAGCGAGGTGAGTCGTCCCTGCTTCGCGTTCGCGATCAACAGCAGCGAGCCCGTCTCGGCAATCGCGTAATCGCAGGCGGTGAGTCCCACGTCGGCGGCGACAGTTGCGCTGCGAATGTCCGACGACACGCCCGCGTCCGAGCGCGCGACGGCCATGCCGAGCGATTGCAGCATCTCGCACGCGAGGTCGAGCGCGGGATGGTTCCACGCGATCACGGATTGTGCGTTGTGACTGCGCGCGATGTCCGACGCGCAGCGCGCCGCCTCGCGCGCAGTCGGCATTTCATAGAACTTTCCACCCGCCAATTCGAGCGCCTGCGCGAATTGCGCAACCAATGCGTCGTGTCGCGTCGGCAGACTCGCGCGAAACTCATCCGCCCAGCGTACGAGTTCGGCGCGATCAAACGTCGGCGCGGCGAGCGCAGAATTTGATCGGAAGCGGTTGAGAAAGTCTTGCTGTTTCACTTTCTTGGATGGCCCGTTCGCGACGAATTTGCAATTGCTATGCGCTGCTGCGCCGTAGAGACGTTGCACTGCAACACCTCTACGCTCGCGCGGCGTTCCACGCGTTCCAGTATGTGCGCTCGCGCGACGGCAAGCGCTTGGCGGGCTTGAAGTCCGTGCCCGTGAAATAGGCGACGGGCAGCAGCGCGGCTTGCGTGATTTTCGATGGAATGTTCAGCAGCGCCGCCACTTCTTTTTCGTACGCGAGATGCAAGGTCGTCCACGCCGAGCCGAGTCCGCGCGCACGCAGCGCGAGCATCAACGACCACGCGGCGGGTAAGATGGAGCCATACAGTCCGGCTTGTGCCGCCGGACTCGGATCCGTCGGACGACCTTCGATGCACGGGATGACGAGCACGGGTACATCGTGCATGTGGTCAGCCAGATATTGCGCCGAGTCGCGCACGCGCCCAACTTGCGCGACATACTCGGTGTTGCTCGCCAGCGCACCCATGCGGCTCACGCGACCCGTGTCGTACGCGTACCACGACATGCGATAGTAGTCCGCAATCGCCGCGCGCTTCTCCGCATCAGTCACCACCACAAAATGCCAACCCTGCCGATTGCCGCCCGTCGGCGCGTGCAGCGCGATCTCGATGCAGCGTTCGAGCACTGCGGGTTCGACGGGGCGCGTGAAATCGAGACGCTTGCGTACGGAGTGAGTCGTCGTCAGCAGGTGATCTAGGGTGCGCAGGTCAAGCGTGTTGTCATTCATCGTGAATCCTTTTCCATGTGCTTCCAGCGCTCGTGGAACGTCTTGTTTGCAATCGGCGGAAAGTCGCGTCCGTGCGTCCACCGATTGATGGGCGGCGGCCCACTCTTCACGCGACCATCTTTCACGAACAGCCTCAAGCCGAGTCGCCCGAACGTGACGCCGAGCCGAAACAATAGTGGACTGGTCATGCCGAGTCGCGTCAGCCTGAACGTAAGTTTCTCGATCCACGTGTGCGGCGCTTGCTCGCGTCGCGCGACCAACATGCGCGGCAGGTCAATGATCACTGGACATGCATCGCGGCATGCGCCGCACAGCGACGAGGCGTGCGGCAGATCGCCGAACTCGCGCACGCCGCCGATGCCCGGCATCAGTACCGCGCCCATCGGTCCCGAGTAGCACGCGCCGTAAGCGTGTCCGCCCGTCGCCTTGTACACCGGACAGACGTTGAGGCACGCGCCACAGCGAATGCAGTTAAGCATCTCTTGGAACTCGCCGCCGAAAAACTGCGAGCGGCCATTGTCCATGATGACGAGGTGAAACTGTTCGGGCCCATCCACGTCCTCCGCGCGCTTCGGACCCGACAGCATCGAAACGTAAACCGAGATCGGCTGGCCCGTCGCGCTGCGCGTCAGCAAACTGAGCACCACAGGCAAGTCATCCAGCGTGGGGATCACTTTGTCCGCGCCCATCACGGCGACGTGGATGCGTGGCGCGCTCGTGCACATGCGCCCGTTGCCCTCGTTCGTCACGAGCACAATTGTGCCCGTCTCAGCTACGGCGAAGTTCGCGCCGCTGATGCCCATGTCCGCGGACAAAAATTTTTGGCGCAAGTCGGCGCGCGCGAAATTGTTGATCGCAATCGGGTCGGCCGCGATCGGATGACCCGCGACCCGCGAGACAACCTCTGCCACTTCTTCTTTGTTCTTATGCACGATAGGCGCGATGATGTGCGAGGGCGGCTCGTGCGCGTGCTGGGCGATGTATTCGCCCAAGTCCGTCTCCGCTACTTCGATGCCCTCACCTTCAAGCGCGTGATTCAACTCGATCTCTTCCGTCGCCATGCTCTTCGACTTGACGACGAGTTTCACGCCTTCGCGCTGCGCGATGTCGAGAATGATCTGACGCGCTTCCGCCGCGTCGCCCGCCCAGTGCACCACGCCGCCGTTGCGCTCCACGCTTGTGACCAAGCTGGCCAAGTGAACATCAATGTTCGCAATGCCCGCATCGCGGATCGCCTTGCCGCGCTTGCGCAAGCCGAGCGGGTCGCCCGTCGCGGCGAGCGCCGTCACGCGCGCATTCGCAAAGTAGTGCATGCCGCGCTTGAGGTTCGTTTGCAGCGGGATGTTTTTGAGCGCGAGGTGAGCGCGTTCTTCAAATGTGGTCATGGAACTGGTGTGGTGGTTCGGTGGTTGGTTAGTTGGTTGACCATCAACCGACTAACCAACGAACCAACTACTCCGCTAGCACTTGCGCGATGTGCTTCACTTGCAGCGCATCGCCGCGCCGCGAGAGTCCGCCCGCCATGTGCATCATGCAGCCGGGGTCGGCGCTGACGAGTGTGTCTGCGCCGGACGCGCGCGCGCTGTCGAGTTTCTTGTACATGATGGCTTCAGACACTTCGGGCAGGCGCACGCTGAACGCGCCGCCGAAGCCGCAGCACTCGTCCGACTGCGGCATCTCGATCAACGCCGCGCCTTTCACGCCGGCGATGCACTGGCGCGGCTGCTGCTTGATGCCCAGTCCGCGACACATGTGGCACGAATCGTGATAGGTGATTGTGCCTGTGAAATTGGAATCGTATGCCGTCACGCCGAGCACGTCACAGAGGTATTCTGTAAGCTCGTAACACTTCGCCGCAAAGCGTTCTGCCTGTTCGCGTTCTTTGGTATCGTCGAATAGATGCGGATAATGCTCGCGGATCATAGCGGCGCATGAGCCTGACGGCAGCACGACCGCTTCGGCATCGTTGAAAATTTTCAGATTACGCCGCGCGACCGCCGCTGCATCCGCTCGAAATCCCGAATTGAACACGGGCTGCCCACAGCAAATCTGCGCGCGCGGGAAATCCACCTGCACGCCTTGTGCGCGCAAGACCTTCACGGTCGCTTCGCCGATTTCGGGATAGAACAGATCAACGAGGCAGGTGACGAACAATGAGACGCGAGGCATGGATAACTTCAGATTTCGAATGCAGATTTTAGATTCAGATGGCGCGTGGGAAAATTATAACAGGTTGAAACTGGGTTGGCTATCACTGCGGCTGAACGGTCGTGGTCACTGGCGGATAGAACTCGCCGTTCGTCGGCGAGCCGGGGAATCTGCCGCGCGGCGAACTGACCGTCACGCTCTTCGTCAGCGGATTGACGGCGAGCGGCTGCAGCGAAATGACGAACATCTCCGTTTGATCGCGCTCGTCCACCACGCCGTCGTGATTCGTGTCGCGCGCATAGGCTTCATACAGCAACTGCTTCGAATCAACCGTCCACGCCATGCGGCGCACTTGCGAGACATTAAAGAAAAATGGCGTCGTACTGCTGCGATCGGCCGGCACGATGTAAATCGTCGTACCGTTGCCCGACGGCACTTGAAAGGCGATCCATTTCGCGTCGAGCGACCATGTGAGATCGCGGCCGGGCTGATCGGCGATGAGGCGGCGCACTCTGCTGCTGAAATCCACGACGTATATCTTCGCCGCCTGTGTGTTGCCCTTGTCATATTCGGCGCGCGGAATGGAAACCGTCGCGATCAGCGAGCCAAACGGCGCCCATACCGGATTGCTGTCGTACAACTCCGTATCGGTGGTGATGCGCGTGGGCAGCGAGCCGTCGCTGTTGACGACGTACAAATTGCCGCTGGCAAATTCACTAAACACGATGCGCGTGCCGAGCGGCGACCAACTGGGCGAAACCTCGCTGCGGTCGGTCGTGTTCGTGACGTTGGCTTTGAGCGTGCCGTTCGCATTCGTCACGAAGATGTCGCTCGGCCCATTGCCGTTCAGAAACTCGGCGAAGGTGTATTTGGTTCCGGTAATCGCACGCGCGGGCACGGGGTATGCGCTAACGGTCGGCACGATGGTCGGCGCTTTGCTTTGCACCGGCGACGGCAAATTTTTCGCGCTGCCCAGTGTTGGCGTCGAAGGCACGAGCGTGTTGATCGGCGGCGCCGTCGTGGACGCGGACGATTGTGCGCTCAATGCGCCGGCGATGCGCGTCGAACTCGCAGCCACTTGCGGCAGCAGCGCCATCACCGAATCGCGCATGATAAACAGTGTACCGACGGCGGTGGCGACGATCAGCACACCGGTGACGCTCATCCACAACATCCATGCGGGCGTGGTCGAGCGGGGGCGTGCTGGTGGTGGTGGGGATGGCGCTGCGGCGCGTGGCTGCGCTTTCGGTTGCGGCGATGGTGCGGTGCGTGTGTGCGGCTTAGGTGGCGGTGGTGCGGCGCGGCGTGCGGTGGCTGACAGTCGCTCATCGTACTCGCGGCGCTTGCTCGGATCGCTCAACACATCGTACGCTGCGTTGAGCAACTTCATGTGCTCGGAAGCGATGCGCGCTTTGTTCGAGTCGGGGTGAAATTGCCGCGCCAGCCGCCGATACGATTTCTTTATCGTGTCTTCGTCGGCGTTGCGCGGCACTTCCAGCAGTTCGTAGTAGTCGGACATGGGAAAGGATGAAGGATGAAGGATGAAATAGAATTGGTGAGTTTTTATTTGCCCTTCGCGCCTTTGGCGATAGTAACGCAGATGGCGATGAGTTCATTTGCTTCTTGCCAAAGTGGTTGCGGTTTAGACGATGATATTATCTTCCCTTCCTCCAGCAACTCAAGCCATATTGCGTTTCCTCCAATTCTTGCAAACCACCTTCAATCTTGCTAATGAAGTCCGCATCCGACTTTGCTCGCTGCGCTTCTCGATAATGTGCGCCAACCGACGTACCTGCTCGCAACAGTTGACGGCCAATCACTTGAGCCTCAGTCGTCTGCGGCAAGGAGACATACAAACGGATGACCTGCAACGCAAATTGTCGAGTTCTGGCTTTTAAGTCCCCCGCTTTTCGTTCATCCTTCATCCTTCCGCCTTCATCCTTAACTCTTTGACGGCAGCCGCTCCCGCTTGCGTTATCAAGCCGAAGTCGGTCGAGAACATCAGCAGCCTCATGCCCCTGTCGCGCCACGATTTGAGATTTTGCATGTCGCGCACATGATTGCCCGACGCGACGTTGTGCCGCTTGGCGGAGTCCACCACTTTCTGAATAGCGTCGGTGACTTGCGGATGCTCGCCGTCGCCCGGCACGCCGAGCGACATGTGCAGATCGTTGGGCCCGATCAACGCAGCGTCAATACCTTCGACGGAGAGCAAGTCGTCAATGTGCTCAATCGCTTCGCGCGTTTCGATTTGCAGAATCAGAAACGTCGCGTCGTTGGCGAGCGGCGCGTACTCGTTCAGTTTCATGCCGCGATACATCGTGTTGCCGCGCCCAGCCGCCATGCCGCGCTCGCCGAGCGGCGGATACTTGGCGTAGCGCACGAACGCCTCGACCTGCTCGCGCGTGCGCACACGCGGCAGCATGATGCCCAATGCGCCCGCGTCGAGCGTGCGCGCGATCCACGGGTACTCGCCGTCGGGCACACGCACGAACGGTGCGATGCCGACCAGCCGCGACATCAACATCAGGTCGGCGACGGTCTCCATGCTGAACGAGCCGTGCTCGGTGTCGAGAATGAAGAAGTCGAAGCCTGCATTCGCCAGCACCTGCGCAATCGCTGGCGTGCGCGCATCGGTAATCATCGTGCCGATGCACGTGCCGCCGTTCTTCAACGTCTGCCTCACTTTGTTCTCAATCATCGAATCTCCAAACACGACAAGCTAACCGCGAAGACGCGAAGATCGCGAAGACGGTTTGAAACTTCTCGGGCTTCGCGTCTTCGCGGTTCGATTTTTATCGCCTTCGGCTTTCCCAAACCTCCGGATTGGCCAGCCACCTTGGCCGCTCGCCGCGCAACACCGACACCACTTCTTCCGCCACGCCGACGCCCATTGCGCGCACGCCGTCGTGTGTGTGCGATGCGATGTGCGGCGTGATGATGACGTTGTCCATCGTCAAGAGTGGGTTGTCCGCCGATGGCGGCTCTGGCGAGTACACGTCCAAGCCTGCACCGGCGATTTTGTTCGACTGCAATGCTTCAATCAGCGCAGGCTCGTCCACGACGGGTCCCCGCGAGCAGTTGATGAGGAACGCGCTTGGCTTCATCGCATCTAGTTCGGCGCGACCCATCAGCCCGCGCGTCTGCGGCGTGAGCGCGCAGTGCAACGACACGAAATCACAGTCGGCGAGCATCTCGTGCAGCGTCTCATGCCGCTCACAGCCGAGTTCGAGCGCGCGCGTCGCGTGTACGTAGGGGTCATACACTAAAACGCGCATTGCAAAACCGTCGCGGGCGATGCGCGCAAACGTGCCGCCGATGCGGCCCAAGCCGACCAGCCCGAGCGTCTTGCCTTTCAACTCGACACCAAAGAAATCGCGTCCCGCGCTCCAGCCGCGTTCGCGGAAGCCGCGATCTGCGCGTCCGATGCCCTTTGCCAATGCGACCATCAGCGCCATCGCGTGCTCGGCGGTGGACTGGGTTGGCGCGTCGGGTGTATGCACGACGCAGACGTGATGACGCGTCGCCGCGTCCACGTCAATGTTATCAATACCGATGCCCGGCCGCCCGACCACTTGCAGCGTCTGCGACTGCGCGAGTACGGCGTCGTTGATATCCCACAAGCTCGAGATGATGATCGCGTGCGCGCGCACGAACACCTCGCGCCGCTCCGCTGTGTCCTTCGTCATCGCGCCGACGACATTAAAACCCGCCGCATTCAGAATCGCAAGCCCATCGGGATGAAGCGTAGTATCGAGGAGAATGGTTTTCAATATATCCTCGGTGATGTTATGAATCGCAGCACTCACCCTCACCCTAACCCTCTCCCTTCAAGGGAGAGGGCTGGGGTGAGGGGCGCTTCTCTAATTTCAACTACAAAGACACGAAGACACAAAGCCACACGAACGTCTTCGTGCACCTGTGTCTTCGTGGTCTGCTAGCAAGTGCCTAGATTTTACTCTCGACCCAGCGTCTCATCAACTCGACGCGATAGCGCTATTTGTCTTCTCTCGCTTCGAGCACATCAGGTGGCTTGCACTGCGGGCCATTACTGCACCAACGTTTCTAATATCTGCATCGTGAACTCAGCATGAAACGGATTGATATAGCGCACGACTTCGATGACGCGATTGTGCTGAAAGTCTTCAGTCAGAATGGTAACAACACCGTTCAGTTTGGCGACGGCCCAAAGCAGCGCGTCCCAATAGTGCAGCTGATAACGTCGCGTCGCGCGCAATGCTTCGAGAACGACGGCAGGCGTGAGGTCGAAGACTTGCCAGACTGCAACAAACTGTTGCACCAGATTACCTGCCTCTACCACCGCCATCGGCGGCTGATATTTGCGGATGGCAACTGTGAAGAACTCCGAAAGGCATTGGACACTCAAGCATCCAATGTCGTTCTGCTGGATCAAATTCAAAACCTCTTTCGCACGCGGCTGCTTCATGGGTTCAGAAGCATCGTATGCATAGACGAGGATGTTGCTGTCAATCAGGATCCGGGCGGCCATAAAACTGTGGCAGTCGCTCCTTCAGCATTTCTTCGTAGAGTTCTTCGCGCGACCAGGGTTTAGTGGCCTGTCGGTCAGGACGTGAGACCCATTCATCCATAAAGGCGCGCGCCTCTGCCCACGCCTTCGCGCGCTCTGCTCGGCGCTGCTCCTGTTCAGCCTCGCTTCGCTGTTGCCGCTCGTCGAGGAACTGCTCAAAAGCGGCGAGGAGCACTTCTTGTTCGCTCATGCCCGACGCTTGCGCCTGTTCCTCTAATCGTTGCTTTTGGTGTTCGTCAAGTTGCAAGACAATCTCACTCATCATGCGCCTCCCTGCCTGCATTATACTTGCGCGCCCGTGTGCGTCAACGCGCGCGCTTGACGGCTTGCAGCACTTCGTCAATGCGGTTGAGTCCCGTCTTGAGATAATCTTCACGGGGCCCGTAGCCGATGCGCAGGTATTTGTCCATGCCGAAGTGATCGCCGGGCACGATCAGCACACTCTGCTCGGCGCGCAATTGCTCGGCGAGCGCCGACGAATTGATGTTGAGGTGATATTTGAGGTATCCAATCGCGCCCGCGCGCGGCGGCACGAGGCTGAACATGTCGCCGTGTTCTTCGATCCACGCTTCGAGCATCGGGTAATTCTTCTGCAAGATGCCGCGTGTGCGCCGCAGAATTGCTTCGCGGTTGCCGTCAGCCAGCGCGAGCTGCGCCAGTTGGTCGCTGAGCGTGGTCGGCGCGATGGTGGTGTAGTCGTGATACGACCACAGCCGCGCGATCTGCGCTTTCGGCGCGATCACCCAGCCAATACGCAAGCCCGCCAAGCCGTAGGCTTTGCTCAAGCCGTTGGTGATGATTACCTTTTCATAACGACCCCAGAAACTTTTCGTCGTCTCGCCGTCGCGCTCCGCACCCTGATACACTTCGTCGGCGAGCAGCCACGCGCCGGATGATTTCGCGGCGTTCACGATGGCGTCCATCGCCATGTCGTTCAGCACGGCACCCGTTGGGTTGTTCGGATTGCACACGGCGATCAACTTGGTGTTGCGTGACATCGCGCGGCGCAATTCTTCGAGGTCGGGCTGCCAGCCGAGTTCGGCTTTCAAGTGAAACGGTCGGATATTCCCGCCGAATGCGCGCGCCAGTCCGTGAATCTGCATGTAGTTCGGCAGCAGCATCACCACTTCGTCGTTCGGCTCGACGAGGCTCATCACCGAAAGAAAGATCGCTTCGGCGGAGCCGTTCGTGACCAGCACGTTGTCTTCATCCGCGCCCGCATATAGTCGCGCGATGGCGCGGCGCAATTCGAGTGTGCCGTTCGACTGCGAGTAACCCAACTCCGTCGCAAGCAGTCGGTCTGCCAAGTTGCCATCACCCACCAACTCATGCAAGGCGAGCGGATGCACGCCGCTCTCGCTCAAATTGTATTCAACTAAATTCTCATGCGTGGACTGCCAGCGTTCCATCGCAAACGGTTCGAGTTTCATCTCATCTCCCAAGGGCGAGGCATACCTCGCCCCTACGTGGCTTCCCAATGCGTTCGCAACTTGACCGTGATCTGCATGATCGGGCGTGCTTCCAAACTCATCGCGCGATATTGCTCGTATTTCTCGCGCAGCAACGCGAGCGCGGTTGCGTGAAGGTTACCGCTCTGCAAAATTTCGGCAACGCCATCCAGCCGCACCCACGCCAAGCGCGTCCAATCGTCGTCGTAGTCGTCCATGATGAGCGAAACGTTGGGATTGGTTGCGACGTTGCGCACGCGCTGCAACTGCATCGGTGCGACGCGCTTTGGCTTCTCGTCGAGCGCGATGAAGACAAGCGCGCCATCGTAAGCATACACGACCGGCACGACGTGCGGCTTGCCGTCCTCGCGGATGGTGGCGAGTCGTGCGACGCGATGATCGCGGATGAAGGCTTCGATGTCCATAAAAGGTGACAAGTGACAAGTGACAGGTGACAAGAAAATGCACTCATCGTGTCACTTGTCACCCATCACTTGTCACGTCAGTTGAGGCATGACTTCCTTCGCAAACGTCTGCATCTGCTTCAGCATCACCGCGAGATCGAGTTGCGGGAAGAACAGCACGGGATACTCCAAGCCGACTTGCCGATACTCGCGCAGCGTGTCGCGCACCATTTCGGCTGTGCCCGTCAGTCGGCGGCGTGTCTCGCCCGACGAGGTGCTGATGAGCGGCGGCTTGTTCGCGTCGAGATCAATGCTGAAGCGCGTCGAGGTGGTCGCGCGGCCGGTGCTCCGTTGTTTCACTTCCGCATACTTCGGCGCGAGCCACTCAGGGTTGTGTGAGTTCGAGTGCCAGCCGTCATTGCGCCCCGCGCGTCGAATCGCGCGGTCGCTGTTGCCGCCGACCCAAATCGGGATGTGCGGTTGAATCGGTTTCGGATTCGAGACCGCGCCCTCGAAGTCATAGAACTTGCCGTGGAAGGCGGGTTCGTCTTGCTCCCACATCGCGCGCAGCACGGCGATGCTCTCGTCGAGCACACGCCCGCGCTGACGGAAGTTCGCATTGAGATACGCGAACTCGCCTTCCATCCAGCCCGCGCCAACGCCGACGATCACGCGGCCATGCGAGAGCTGATCTAGCGTGGCGACCTGCTTGGCGAACAGGATCGCGTTGCGCTGCGACAGCACGATGATGCTCGTGCCCAAGCGCACGCGCTGCGTGAGCGCGGCGACGTAGGTGAGCGACAGCACCGCTTCGATCACGTAGCCGAACACGTCGGCGTGCTGTTTGGGCACGAGCAGATGATCGGTCGTCCACACCGAATCATAGCCAAGTTCTTCGGCCGCGCGTGCGACTTCGACGATGCCCTGCACCGACGCGCCGCGTCCGTAGTTGGGGAGACCGACTCCAAATTGCATGATGAACTCCGCAGTCATTACACAAGTACACGGGTAGACAAGTACACAGGTAAGCAGATGCAAGTTACTTGTCTACTTGTGTACCTGACTACCTGTGCACCAAGCCTCACGTCGGCAGCGTGAACCCGCCATCCACGATGATCGTCTGCCCGCGAATCATGAATGCGTCGGGCGTGCACAGGAACGCGACGACCTTCGCGATGTCCTCGGGCGTGGTCAGTCGTCCCGCGGGCGTGCGCGACAGCCCGTTCTCCAGCATTTCTTGACGACGCTGGAAATGTTCGAGCGCGCCCGTCTCGACTACGCCGCCGCTCACCGCATTGACCACGATGTTATCCGCCGCGAACTCGAACGCGAGATAGCGTGTGAGCGCCTCGATGGCGGCTTTACTCGCACCAATTACGACGTACTCGGGCATCACGCGGATCGAGCCGAGCGACGAGATCGAGACGATGGCACCGCCGCCGCGCGCCTTCATCAGCGGGTGCGCCTGCTGCGCGCAGAACAGCACCGAGCGCGCGTTGATGTTCATCGTCCAGTCCCACCCCTTCACCTCTTGCTGCAACACCGAACGTATGTAACCCGACGCGGCATTGCACACGAGCATATCGAGTCCGCCGAACTGCTCTTTCACCTCGCCAAACATTTTTTCAATTTGGTCAATCTCGCCCACGTTCGCGCGCACGATGTGCGCACGCCGTCCGAGCGCGCGAATCTCATCTGCTGTTTCTTCGGCGGGCTTGCGGTTGCGAAAAAAATTCACGACGATATCCGCGCCTTCGCTCGCCAGTTGCAGCGCAATCGCACGACCGATGCCCCGACCGCTGCCCGTGATCAGCGCGACCTTGTTCTCGAAGCGCATGTGCTCTCCACGGTGGTGATGCTTGTAGGGGCGCACCGCCGTGCGCCCCTACAGTGAATTCATTATCGCATAAAAGCGATGCTCAATCGCCGGCCGTTGCCGCCTGTGAAGCGAAGTGACGCATTGCCGTCTTGCGCGGCTCGGTCATCTGTGACGCAATGATCATGCTGGACAAAAGCAGCAGCGCGACGATCATGAACATGCCAGTATACGATAGATTCTGGATGATGAGCGCGCCGACCAATGGCGCAATCGCCAGCAAACCACTGAGCGTGTTCGTCAGTCCGATATACGTGACGCGCTCCTGCGGCGGCGCGAGCTCGAGCACATAGTTGGTGAAGCCGAGAATGCCAGAGCCTTGCCCAATCGCAATCGCGATGAACACGAGCGCGAACAGCCACGTCGCCCAGCCGCCGAGCGCGCCTTGCGTGAGGAAGATGAGCAGCGCGATGAGCGGGGCGAGCATCTGCACGCCGAGCGCGGTCAAGATGACGGCTTTGCTGCCGCTGCGCTCACTGAGATAGCCTAGCAACGTGCCCGCGACGACACCGCCCGCGACCTGTGCGGTGATGAACAACCCAATTGTCTCTGGCGCGAAGTGAAGCTGGTCGGACGCAAAGATGATGTAGAACGGCAGCGCCATGTTCGACATGCCCGACAGTAAACGCGCTACCGTAACGCGCAGGAAGTGCGCGTCCTCGCGCAGCACGCGCCCGAGCGTCGGCAGGTATTCGTTCAGCGCGAGCCGCTTCTCGGCGACGGGCTGAATCACTTCATACAGAAGGAACTCGCTCGCCCACGAGATCATCGCACCCGTGCCTGCGATGGCGAAGCACAGCGCGTAGTTGAACGGGAAGCCTGGACCATTCTCGCCGAGAATTCGGTTGACGATTTGCCCCGCGCCGATGGCAAGGATGCCGATGATGATTTGACTGCTGCCCATCATGCGCCCGCGCCGCGAGGGCGGTACCGACTTGCCCATGATGTCGAACCACGGCACCGTCGCAATCGAGTCGCCGACGTTGAACAGGGTGAACATCACGAAGAATGCGAGCAGCACGACGCTGCCTGACACGTTCGGACTCAGCACGAGGAACAGCGCGAACAGCCACAACAGCGGGCGATAGAAGACGCCCGCTAGGATCATGATCGGCTTCTTGCGCGCGCGGTGCGCGATCATGTTCGAGACGATCAATTGCGGCACGAGGAAGCCGCCCGTCTGGATGGTCGTGATCAGCCCGATGAGGAACGACGAGTCGGTGAAGTGCCGCACGAACGTCGGCAGCACGGTGGTCTGCCCGATGAACGTCATGCCGACACTCCACAAAATGAAGTCGCCCGCGATGGCGAACATGTTCAAGAATATGCGGCGGTCGTTCATGCAGGGATTGGAGATTGGAGACTGGGGTCTGGAGATTTGAGATTGGGTATCGGATAAGTGATTCTATCGTGTTCAGGTGCCGTGAGCAAGTTGGCATCCATCCAATATCATGGCCAGCCCTTCGACTATGCTCCGGATAAAATCCGCGTCGTAATCACGCGTGTTCGCGTATAATCACTCGCATGATTCAAGACGATATTCGCAACTGGTTTCTCGAATTGCAGGCGTGCGTGCAGGCGGTGGACTATGAGCGTGCGGAGCGCATCTTCGCGCCCGACGTGGTCGGCTTCGGCACGTTCACGAGCATCGCGGCCGGCCGCGACATGCTGCGCCGCGAGCAATGGAGCCACATCTGGCCCCACATCCGCGAGTTCAGCTTCCGACTGGACGAATTGCACTGGGGAGCGGACGGCAAGCTCGCGTGGGCGATCTGTCCGTGGGACTCGCTCGGCGTGCGCGCCGACGGCAGCACGTTCGCGCGGCCCGGTCGCGCCACAGTCATCCTCGAACGACGTGACGGCAAACTGCTGGCGGTGCATACCCACGTCTCACTGTATCCGCCGACCTCCGTCTCACAATAGTTCCCGACCCAATCGGGACAGTAGTCCCATGACAGCGGGACATAAAGTGTAGTACGCTCGCTCGCGAACCTTTTGCAGCGGGAGCAGAGTCATGTCCCCACAGTTGGCAAGCGAATTGGAGAGGTGGAGTCCATTGGGCGTCTCCGTCATCCTCTTTATCGGCTACGGACTCCTCAACATACTGGTCGGCTTCGTCATCCCCTCACTCTCGCGGCGACTCGGCACCGGCGGTTTAGCGCAGGAGCGGGTTGACATGCTCTGCATGTTGTGGCTGGCGTTTGGCATCTTTCAGTCGAGCGTGGTCTGGTTCGCGTTGAAGGAAGGGCAAGCGTGAGCATTGGGTGCGGTCGTGCTTGCCGACCTCGCGCAGTTGGTCGGCTGGATTGCATACGGATTCCAGTCGCGTGACTGGTATGCGCCGCTGTTCCTCTTCAACGTCGTGATGATTGTTCCGGCAACCGTACTCGGTTGATTCGGCTTACGTTAAGCACCGAATCATGTTTGGAGTCCGCATGAATCCTTCACTGATGGCTGGATTGCTGTCTGCCATCGCTGGGCTGCTGGCCTTTCTGACGATTCATCACTTTTGGATCAGACCGATCTGGTTCATCCTGCTGCCGGGTCTGGGGATCGCAGGGCTGGGCGGATTAGCGATCGGTTGGTCGTACGCCGAAATCCACAGCGCGCTGCCGCCCCGTCCGTGGACAGCGCTCGCAGTCTTTGCGCTGGTCGGAGCGATCTTGGCTCCAGCGATTCTGCTGGCGCAACTCCGCCCACCGCCGCTTGACATCAGCACGGGCGCCATTATTGATGGCAGCAGCACGGCTGTGGTGTTCGCTCGCGTGGTCATCGAATTGTTGCTCACGGCGACGGTGGTGGGCGGTCTTGCGGGCTGGTGGCTTGGACGCACACCGCAGGCTGCTCTCGCTACCGCTCTGGCGGGGTTCGTGTTTGCGTTGGGCCCAGGTCACAACATTCCGCTGCTCGGAAACACGCCCGTCGTGGGCAAAGGCATCGTCTTACTCGTCGTCATCACAGCCATCTCTGCGCTCGTACTGGTGGAAGGCGAGGCGTGGTTGTCTCGAAACTAATGCATCTTTAACAACCTCGTCAAGTTGAGTGGAATCTTCCGATTCAAGGAGGGAAGAAAAAATGCTTGGCAACCTGATCACGCTCGTGATTTTTATCGCGCTCGTCGTCTTGTTCGCATGGCTCACGCGCCGCGCGTGGCGCGCGAGACGCTGGTTCGTCAAGTGGCCCGCGCTCGTGTTGAGCGGCTTGCTCACGCTGCTGCTCGTGCTCATCACCGTTCTGACTGCCAAAGGCATGTACTCGTTTTACGCATCCTATCCTGTGCCTGCTTCGCACGTCAGCATCGCGGGGACGCCCGAACAGGTCGCGCGCGGCGAACACATCGCGGCGATCATGTGCGCGACCTGCCACTCGACCAACGGACAGTTTCCGTTGAGTGGCGGCTTCAATCTAAGTGATGATGCGGGTCTGCCACTCGGCGACTTGTACGCGCCGAACATCACACCCGCAGGGGTGATCAAGAATATGTCCGACGACGAACTCTGGCGCATCTTGCGTACGGGCGTTGACGCGCGCGGCAGGCTCACGTTGATGGCGGGCGTGCCGGCCAGCCGCCTGAGCGACGAGGATGCGCAAGCGGTGATCGCGTATCTGCGCCGTTCGCCGCCCGTCGAGAAGCAAACGCCGCCCATCAGCATCTCGCCGCTGCTCGCCATTTTCGCAGGCGCAGGTTTGATTCAGGTCGCAGCGCCGAGCACGATTGAACCCGTCAGCGCGCCGCCGAAGTCAATCAGCAAAGAGTACGGCGATTACTGGGTCACGCTGATGGACTGTCGTGGCTGTCATGGGCCCGCGCTGGACGGCAATGCGCCGCCGCCCTCGCCGCCCGGCGCAGCGAACCTCACGGTCGTCGTGCCGTAGTGGTCGAAGGACGAGTTCTTCAAGGCGATGCGCACGGGCGTGGATTCGACGGGGCATCAAATCAATCCGCCCATGCCGTGGAAGACAATCGGCAAGCTGGACGATGTGGAACTCGCGGCGCTGTACGAGTATCTACACAGTCTGACGCCGATTACGAAAAAGTGAAAGGACAGATTTCGAGATGAACAATTAACTCACACGCAACGTTGGATGGTCTGCATACTTGAGCGGAATCACGGAGTTGCTCTCGTTCGCCGCCTACATCGCGTTCCTCGTGTTCGATCTGCCGCAGACGATGCAAAGCGGGAATGTGAATCGCCCGACGCTCACGGGCGATCTGATCGGACTCTTTCAAGGTTTGAGTGTGCTGTGCATGATTCCGATTGCGCTGGCGCTGCATCAACTCGCCGACAAGCGCGCGGCGAACGCCAGCCGCATCGCGCTGCTCGTCAGCGTACTGAGCATGAGTGTGTTGCTCGCGTTTAACACGCTCATCGTGCTGCATCGGATACCCGAAACGCAAGCGGGCGTGCCCATCACATTCCTCTTTGGAGCGATTGGGGTATGGCTCGCCGCCGCCAACTATTTTGCGCGAGGCAATGCTCTGCCCACACGTCCCGCATGGCTCGGCATCATCGTCGGCGCGGGCTACGTTTTGTTCGCGGTCGTGTATTGGATTTCAGGGGCGGCGAATGTGGAATCATCCGCGGCGTTGCAAAGCAACACTCTGTTCCTCGTCGGCTATTTCGCGTTTAGCATTGCGAGCTTCATCCTGTATCCGATTTGGGCGCTGTGGCTGGGGCGCGCGCTGTCACCAACAGCCATGAGACACAATTTACTCACGACAAATCCTGCACTCTAAAAAGGAGGAACCCCATGAGGGCTTCTGTCGGCTTCGGCGGGCTGGCGCTCATTTTATGGCTGATGATGTTCAAGCCGTTTTAACGATTCGCCATTGCTTGTCGCCGCCACTCGCGCTATACTTTCGCGCAAGGTGCTGGTCATCAAGGAGGCAACCATGCAATTGACCCTCAACACTCGCGCCGTCGCGCTGCGCAGCGCGCTAGTGACGCCGCTCTGTCTGATCGGCAGTGTATTCGTGGGTGGATTGTTGGGCGACGTCTTGCACGCAGGGCTGGGACATCTGGCGGAGGACACACGCATCGCGCTCGCGGTCATCCCTGCACTGCTCGCGGTCATTGGCGGCGGCGCGCTGTGGGGACGCGCCATCGCGCGCATCACGCAGGTCGGCGACGCGCGACGCATGACGTGGGCGGGCGCGCTCGGTTATGGGCCCACGGTCATTCTCGTCGCGTTGGGCTTGACCGTATTGGAGAACCTTATCGTCGAGCAGCGGCGCGTGCCCGACCTGCCTATCCATGTCGTGTTCACGTTACTGTTCGCGCCCGCCGCGCTCGTGGTCGCCGCCATCGGCGCACTCGCGTTGGGTGTCGCGCTCAAGGATAAGGCGCTGCTGGCGCGGCTCGCCATCGGCAGCGGACTTGCCGCAGGCATCACGTTTCTGGTCGTGAACTTGCTGATGGACGCGCTTGGCTGGCGCGTGGGTGCGCCGGGCGCAGCGGAACGCGCGACGATGCTGACCGTGATGCTCACCAGCAACCTCGCCGCCTCGCTCGCGGCGGGCGCTGTGATTGGGTGGCTGCTCGCACGCAGACAACGAGTATGAATCAGCGCGCGCTATCAGTGCCAACCATCACGGCGCCACGGGTGGATGCCGCCTCACCCAGCGCGCAACTGCGCGGCTGGTGGCTGAGCATCACGCGCGCAGCGTGGTACCTGACAGCGGCATGCGTGGCGCTCATTCTGCTTGCCTCCCTCCCTCTTTCGATTGCCCAACTGGGTACCACGTCGCCGCTTGAACGTTGGCGCGACGGCGTTGTGGGTGTACCGCTCAGCCAACGGGATGGTCTGGAATATACGCTGGACTTGATCACGTTAATGGTCGGACTTGTTTCAACGGCTGCGTATCTTGCACTGGCGTTCTTGTTGTTCCGCCGCAAAGGTACGGAACCAATGGCGCTGCTCTTGTCGCTGTTCTTATTGTTGTTTGGCGTCCTCATCACAGAGCCTGTGCAGACGCTGACCGCCGAACGTGCGGATTGGTTTCGGGCTGGTTATGTCAGCACCGTAATCATCTTTCAGGCGTTTTGGTTTCTCTTTTTCCTTTTTCCCAATGGGCGATTCGTCCCGCGTTGGACACGCTGGCTTCTATTGGCGTTCGCGCTGTGGAGTGTCGCAACCGTTGCGTTTAATGATGTCGTGCTTCCGTCGAGCCAACCCACGCTCACTCACATGATCCTGTTATTCATTTGGCACTTAGGTTTTCCGCTCGCTGGGGTAACCGCACAAATCCATCGCTATCGGCACGTCTCGACGGTGGTGGAGCGGCAGCAGACGAAGTGGGTCGTGTTTGGATTCGGCGCAATGTTTTTCGTGTTTCTCGTGCTGCCGCTGATATTCGTCTTCCCGATATTGAGCAATTCGACCGAGAATGCGAATGTAACGCTTTTTGGCATGAGGCTATTTAATCTGGTCTACGCAGCCTTTATCATTTTAGTGCCGCTAACAATGGTCATCGCGATCCTACGCTATCACCTGTTCGACATTGATCTGATCATCAGCCGCTCGCTCGTGTACGGCGCGCTGACCGCTATCGTCGTCGGCGTTTATGTGCTGAGCGTCGGCTTGTTAGGCGGATTGTTTCATACGAGCGGCAATCTCGTCATCTCGCTGCTCGCAACGGGACTGATCGCAATTCTCTTTCAACCGCTGCGCGAACACTTGCAGCGCGCGGTGAATCGGTTGATCTACGGCGAGCGCGACGACCCGTACGCGGTGCTCTCGCAATTGGGACAGCGACTCGAAGCCACGCTCGCGTCCGAGGCGGTCCTGCCGACGATTGTGGAAACGGTCGCGCAGGCGTTGAAAGTGCCGTACGTGGCGATTGAAATTGGGAGCGATGAGCGACGAGTGCTGAGTGCTGAGTATCCACCACACTCGGAACTCAGTACTCAGCACTCAGAACTGTTCACACTGCCGCTGACTTATCAGCATGAACCGCTGGGCGAACTGGTGGTCGCGCGGCGCACGGGCGAAGACCAATTCAGCAACGCCGATATGCGCTTGCTCGAAACGCTCGCGGCGCAAGCGAGCGTTGCCGTGCGTGCGGTGCACCTCGCAACCGATCTGCAAAGCTCGCGCGAGCGATTGGTGAGCGCGCGCGAAGAGGAACGCCGCCGCATCCGTCGCGACTTGCACGATGGGCTGGGGCCGTCGCTCGCGAGCCTCACCCTGAAACTCGACGCGGCGCGCAACCTGCTCGCGCACGACCCGTCCGCAACCGATCGGCTTCTGTCTGAACTGAAGATGCAAACGAAAGAGGCCATCGCCGATATTCGCCGACTGGTTTACGATTTGCGTCCGCCCGCGCTCGACGACTTGGGACTGCTGTCGGCGTTGCGCGAGCAGATCACCTTGCGCTTTGGCGGTAATGGCTTGGTTGTGTCACTGGAAGCGCCTGATGCGCTGCCGCCGCTGCCCGCCGCTGTCGAGGTCGCCGCATATCGCATCGCGCTTGAGGCATTGACAAATGTCACTCGTCACGCGCACGCGCAGCACGTCACGATACACCTCACGCTGGATGATGCGCTGCAACTCGAAGTGCGCGATGACGGCGTAGGTTTACCGTCCGACATGCGCGCAGGGGTTGGCTATACGTCCATGCGCGAGCGCGCCGCCGAGTTGGGCGGCACTTGTGTGATGGAGACGATGCCAAGTGACGGAACGCGAGTGGTGGCGCGACTGCCCATCACGACGGTGGGCGGGACACGGCAGATCACTGAAGATCAACTGGCGTCGGCCGTCAGCCGCCACGCATCGGCGATGTAATATGGATGCGACCCGCATTCTCATCGCCGACGATCACGCGCTCTTTCGCGACGGTTTGCGTGCGCTGCTAGCATCTATCCCCAAGATGAACGTGGTCGGCGAAGCAGCAAACGGCGGCGAAGTGATCTCGCTCGCAATGTCACTGCAACCCGACGTGATCCTGATGGATATCCAGATGCCCGACGTCAATGGCATTGAAGCGACGCGCCAGATCGTGCGCACCAGCCCGCATGTCGGCGTGATTGTGCTGACGATGTTCGACGACGACGACTCGGTGTTTGCGGCGATGCGCGCAGGCGCGCGGTGCTACATCCTCAAAGGTGCAGATCAGAGCGAGATGCTGCGCGCCATCCGCGCCGTCGCCAACGGCGAAGCGTTATTCGGCGCAGCGATTGCCAAGCGCATGATGAATTTTTTCTCTGCCAAGCCTATCACAACCCCGCAGCTCTTCCCCGAACTGACCGAGCGCGAGCGCGAAGTTTTGAATCTCATCGCGCAGGGTTATAACAACGCGCAGATCGCTGAACGGCTCGTGCTCAGCGTGAAGACAGTGCGCAATCACGTCTCAAATATTTTCAGCAAGCTGCAAGTCGCCGACCGCACCCACGTCATCATCCGTGCGCGCGAAGCCGGCCTGGGCCACTAGCCGCGCGCATTTTGCATCCCCGCCAATACCAGCGTAGGTTGGATTCTGGTCGCTCATTGTCAGGGCTGAGGCGGCAGGTAAAGATTACCGACTGCTGCTTCTGCCGCTCGGCGTAGGCTAAAACGCGTATGACCGCGACGCATCGTCCAGTTCCGAGGCGTGCTGATGTCTTTTCTCGACCCGCTCGGCGCGAGCGACTAGCTACAACGTGCGTGTGAACCTTATTAGCGAGCATCCCGATGGAGCGCAGTGGCTCGCACGAGCGTGCGGCAGCAACTTCTGACGCGGCGCAGCACCAGCGGCGGTGAACGGCTTGATGGAACGCCGCGAATTTCCGTCGGGCAGCGTGGCGAAAAAAGTCCATTTCTAATCAATCGAAAGTATTTCAGAAGTTTTTGGCGTTGCTCGGTGTTCACTCTTTTTGTCTACGAAGTTGTAGTCCAACTCCTAAAGTCGGGAGCAGCATAGCGTAACGAGGTTGGGTACGGCTGTCAACCGTGTGCTGCACGTTGACGTTGAGCACGGACATTCACCGCCGAGAGCGCGGAGAAAGTACGACAAGACTCGGCGACCTCTGCATTCGCTGCCGAGATTACAGAATGGTTCGCGTACCGGCATGAGCATGTTAGAATGGATGCCATGAGCCGCGCGCCACAACGCATCGTCTCGCTCGTGCCGAGCGTGACCGAGACGCTGTTCGCGTTCGGGCTGGGCACGCAGGTCGTCGGCGTCACCGACTACTGCACGCATCCGCCGCAAGGTGTGGCGAGCAAGACGCGCGTCAGCGGCACGAAGAACCCGAACATCGAGCAGATCATCGCGCTGCGTCCCGATCTGGTCGTCGTCAACGTCGAGGAGAATCGCAAGCCCGATGCCGATGCGCTACGGTCGGCGGGCATTGAACTGTTCGTGTCGTTTCCGAAAACTGTGCGCGAGGGTTTGGCCAATTTGCACGAATTAGCGCGCGCCACCCACAGCGAAGTGGCCGCGCGGCCGATGCTCGACGAGTTCGCGCGTGTGCTTAATGAGACCGAAAGACTGGTCGCGGGCAAGCCGCGCGTGCGCGTGTTCTGCCCCATCTGGAAAAATCCGTACATGACGATCAACGGCGACACGTACATCAGCAATTTTATCGAGACGTGCGGTGGTCTGAACATCTTCCATGAGCGCGTGCGTCAATTTCCACTTGCAGCCGAATATGGCGAGGCGCAGCCGCTCTCGGATGAGAAAGTCGGCGCGCGTGATCGGCGCTATCCGCGCGTGGCGCTCGCAGAAGCTGCGGCGTTGCAACCCGAAGTCATCCTCTTACCTGACGAGCCGCACCTGTTCAGCGAGAACGACCTGCCGGACTTCGAGCAATTTCCGGACGTGCCCGCCGTGCGCGACGGACGTATCCACATCATTGACGGCAAATACGTTTCGTGGTGCGGGCCCCGCAGCGCGGACGGTCTGCGCTTTGTGCGCGGCTTGCTCGGCGTGGCGGGGATGTAGAACTGTTGCGTGCAGCGTCACCACGAGTCAATGCGATGAACACAAAACGTCTTATCATCGCAGGCACGCACAGCGGTGTCGGCAAGACGACCATCACGCTGGGACTGCTCGCCGCCCTACACTCGCGAAGACTGCGTGTGCAGCCGTTCAAGGTCGGACCCGATTTCATTGATCCGAGCCACCATCGCGTTGCAGCCGCGCGCGCCTCGCGCAATCTCGACTCGTGGCTGATGGACGACGACACGAATCTCGAACTGTTCGCGCGGGCGACACGTGACGCAGACATCGCCATCGTCGAAGGCATGATGGGCTTGTTCGATGGCTATTCGGGCCGCGACGAACGTGGCAGCGCCGCGCACGTGGCAAAACTGCTGCGCGCGCCAGTCGTGCTCGTCGTGGATGCGAGTGCGTTGTCGCGCTCGGCAGGCGCGATGGTGCTGGGCTATCAGCAGTTCGATCCGGCCGTGAATGTGTGCGGCGTAATTTTCAATCGCGTCGGCGGCGCGGCGCATTTTGAAACCTTGAGAGAGGTCGTCGAGTCGCACACCAATGTAAAGGTACTCGGTTACTTGCCGTGGGACGATTCGCTGAAAATGCCGGAGCGTCATCTCGGTCTGGTGCCGCAGAGTGAGCAAGACCAAACAGCGCTGTACGCACGCGTCGCGCAGCGCATCGAACAGACGGTGAACCTCGATGCGCTGTACACACTCGCCGATGTAGTGCCGCTGAAGACGGTCGCGCCGAAAGTGTTTGCCAGCGAAGCACAGCCGACTCGCGCACGCATCGGCGTCGCGCGCGACGAGGCATTCAACTTTTACTACGAGGACAACCTTGACTTGCTGCGGCACCTCGGCGCAGAACTGGTCCCATTCTCGCCCCTGCACGATGCACAGCCGCCCGACGTGGATTTGCTTTACATCGGCGGCGGCTTCCCCGAGCTGTTTGCGTGCGAGTTGCACGACAACTACACGATGCGCGCGTCCATCCAAAAATTCGCGCAGTCGGCTGGGCCCATTTATGCCGAGTGCGGCGGCTTGATGTATCTGGGCGAATCGTTGCATCCCTTCGACGCACAGCCTGTGCCGATGGTGGGCGTGCTGCCGATTCGTGCGCGCATGACGCGCGATCAACTCAGCATCGGTTACGCGACTGCCGACGTGATCGTGTCAAATCTGATCGCGCACGCGGGCCAAGCACTGCGCGGTCACGAGTTTCATTGGTCAACTTCGGCGCGCGCGCAGACATTGCAGCCAACTTATCGCGTGCGGCGCGGCGCGCGCACCATCGCCGATGGTTTCTGTTGTGGGAACGTGCTGGGCGCGTATTTGCACTTGCACTTCGCTTCGCAACCATGGGTTGCACAGAACCTTGTGCGGGCTGCACTTGCTTATCAGCAACGGCGTGCACGCCGATCGGTAGCCCCGTAACCGACAGCCCGTGCCGTCCCTGTCATTTGCGATGAGCCATTTCGTTTACATCGTGCGCTGCGCGAACGACGCGCTCTACACTGGCTATGCCGTTGATGTGAGCGCGCGCGTGGCAAAGCACAACGCGGGCAAAGGTGCGAAGTATACGCGCATGAATGGCCCCGTCGCGTTGCTCGCCTCGTGGGAAGTGCGAGATCGCATGGCTGGGCTGAAACTCGAGCGCAAGATCAAATTGCTGCCGCGCGCTGAGAAGTTGGCGCTCGTCACGGGCCGACGCGAACTGCCGCATGTGGATGGGTTGTCGAACGCCGCGATCTGGCCAAAGCCGAAGCGCAAGCGCAAATCACGGCGACGCTAACCCATGGTCATAAAGCAAGCGGCGCATCGAACTCAATGCGCCGCTTTTGTGCTTGACTGCTCTGCTTCAATCAAACGATATCAACCGTCGCGCCGGCTTCGGTCAGTTTGGCGCGCGCCTGCTCTGCCTCTTCCTTGCTCACGCCCTTCTTGAAGGCGTTCGGCAGCGTCTCGACGGCTTCCTTCGCTTCGCGCAAGCCGAGCGCGTTGTTGGTCAACTCGCGCACGACCTTGATGACCTGAATCTTCTTCGCGGGGTCAACAGCCTTGAGCACCACGTCGAATTCGGTCTTCTCGACGACCGGCGCAGCGGCGGCACCAGTCGCACCCGCGCTCCCCGCACCGGGCATCATGGCCATCGCGCCCATAGCCATCGGCGCGGCGGCGGTGACGCCCCACTTCTCTTCCAACAGCTTCGTCAACTGTGCCGCTTCGAGCACCGTCAACGCACCCAAATCATCTACCAGTTTGGCGAGGTCTGCCATTTGAATCTCTCCTTTTGAGAATAATGCCGATCAAGTAAAATTTTGTCAGACTCGACGGCGGAAAACGGACGATGGACGGCTGAACTGCCGTCTGCCGCCTGCGGTCTGCCATCCACTAGGCCGCTTGCACAGCAGCTTCTGGTTCCTTCTCTGCGTACGCCTTCATGACGTTCATCACTTGGCGCACGCCACCCGCGAGCACGCCGGCGACACGACTGGCTGGCGCGCTGATCAGTCCGATCAGTTGCGCGCGAACGACTGGCAGCGGCGGCATGGTCGAGAGCGATTCAACATCTTTTGCCGAAAGCACCTGCTTGCCGAGCACCGCGCCCTTCACTTTGAACTTGTCCGACTCGCGCGTGAAGTCGAGCAGCGCCTTCGCGGTCGCGCCGATGTCTTCGTAGGCGAAGCCGAACGCGACGGGCCCTTCCAACAGGTCGGTCGGCACGGCGAGACCAGCCTGCTCCAGCGCGCGCGCGGCGAGCGTGTTCTTGACGACGTGATAGCCCGCTTTGGAATCTTTCAACTTTCCGCGCAACGTGTTGAGCTGCGTCGTGGTCATGCCCTGATAGTTGGTCACGTACACGACTTGGCTCTTCTGCACCTTCGCCAGAATTTCGGCGATCAGCTCTTGCTTCTGGTCTTTGGTAATGGGCATCTGTTCACCTCCTCTCAATAAAAAAGTCTTTGCGCCTGTCCGACGCAAAGACTTTTCAACGTGAACTGTAGAGACGTTGCACGCAACGTCCCCACGATGTTTCAAAATCTTCGCCTCGGTAGGCATGATTAAGTCCGTGATGGACACCTACGGTCAACAGCGTATGTGGTTTTTCCGTAGCGACGTAACACGCTACGTCGCTAGCGACTAATGCCGAATCACTTCGTTGGCATCCAACTTGATGCCGGGCCCCATGGTCGGCGCGACGGAGATGCTCCTGACGTACTGGCCCTTGACGGCGGCAGGCTTCGCTTTGCTGATGGCCTCAAAGAGCGCCTGCAAGTTTTCTTTCATCTGCGGCTCGGCAAACGATACCTTGCCGACGCCGACGTGAATGTTGGCTGTCTTATCGGTCTTGAACTCGACACGCCCACCGCGCAACTCACGGATGATACGTGCCAAATCTTGTGGTGGCACTATGGTGCCCGCCTTCGGGCTTGGCATCAAACCGCGCGGTCCCAGAATCTTGCCAAGGCGGCCCACCTTGCCCATGATTTGCGGAACCGCAACCGCGACATCGAAATCGGTGAAACCGTCCTGCACGCGCTTGATGAGATCGTCGCCGCCGACTACATCTGCGCCGGCCTGCTGCGCCAGCGCCACGCCGTCGCCTTCGACGAACACGGCGATGCGCACCTGCTTGCCCGTGCCGTTCGGCAGTGACACAACGCCGCGCACGAGTTGGTCTGCCTGCTTCGGGTCAATGCCCATGCGCATGTGCACTTCAATCGTGCTGTCGAACTTTGTGTACGCCGTCTTCTTCAGCAGCGTGACCGCTTCGTCGAGCGAATAGGTGCGCATGCTGTCAACCATCTTGGCGACTTCTAAATATTTCTTTCCGTGTTTGTTGCTCATGCCATCTCCTTTGTGGTATTGGCGAGCGCAATGCTCTCCCACTGCTTGGACGACAGGCGGCTGACCATTGACGACTAAACAATCGTCCATCGTCTGTCGTCCGTCGTTTATCGTTGAATATCCACACCCATGCTGCGCGCGGTGCCTTCGACCAACTTCATCGCGGCTTCGACACTCGACGCGTTCAAGTCCTGCATCTTCGCCAGCGCGATGTCACGCAGTTGTTTCTCGGTCAGCTTGCCGACCTTGTTCTTGTTCGGCGAACCCGACCCCTTCTCGACCCCGATCGCTTTCTTAATCATGTCGCTCACGGGCGGCGTCTTGATGACGAACGTGAACGAGCGGTCAGCATAGACCGTCACGACGACGGGAATCACTTGGCCCGCTTTGTCGGCCGTCTTCGCATTGTAATCTTTGCAGAACTGCATCAAGTTGATGCCGTGCTGGCCGAGCGCGGGACCCACCGGCGGTGCGGGTGTCGCCTTGCCGGCCGGCAACTGCACCTTCACTTCTGCCACAACTTTCTTTGCCATAATGCTCCTACGAGTCGTTCGTCAGCACAAGATACAGACGAAAGTTCCATGACTCACAATTAACGACTATTGCTTTTCAACCTGAATGAAATCCAACTCGACCGGCGTCTCGCGCCCGAAGAAGTTGACGAGCACACGCACCTTGCCTTTATCCACCATCAACTCGTCCACCGTGCCGATGAAATCCGCGAAGGGTCCGTCGGTGATGCGTACATTGTTGCCAACCTTAAAATTGATTTTGACTTTGGGCTGCGCCTGCTGCATGCGCCCCATGATTTTGGCCACGTCGCTTTGCGTGAGCGGTGTCGGGCGCAAGCCTTCGCCGACGAATCCGGTGACGCCGTTCGTGTGACGAATCAGATACCATGCTTCGTCGGACTGCGGGTCGTTCTCGATAAACTCCAACATCTCGACGAGCACGTAGCCGGGGAAGACGCGGCGCTCGACAGTGCGGCGATGCCCGTCCTTAATCTCGACTTCTTCTTCAGTCGGCACCACGACTTGGAAAACTTCTTTCTCCATGCCGGACTCGCGCACCTCCTTCTCTAGCGCCTTCTTCACCTTGTTCTCGTAACCGGAATACGTGTGCAGCACGTACCACACACGCTGGCGCTGAGGTGGTTCGTCACTCGACGGCGGCTCCATCACCTCCGTCGTGGTCTGTCCTTCTTCGAGTAGTTGTTCTTCTTGGTCAAGCATTACGTTCATCTCACAAGGGTTAGCACGGCTTCAAACAATCTTGAGAACACAAAATCCAGCAAGCCCAAACCCACCGCCATCGCCACCGTGACGCCGATGACAATTGCGCTCAGGTTGCGCGCCTCTTCAAACGAGGGCCACGCGACCTTCGCTAACTCGGCGCGCGTCTCGCGCAAGTAGCGGGCGATGGGGTTGTCGCGCTTCACTAAATTGGTCATCATTAGCGTTGCTCCTACTCGAACCAACGAGGCTCTAAGCCAAACGACGCGCCTAGAGCCTCGTCAGAATTCTTACTGCGAGTTGGTCGCATAATCCAAGTGCGCGACCAACATTCGGCTTACCGCGTCTCGCGATGCGGTCGCATCTGGCGGCAGTGCGGGCAGTATTTATTCAATTCCAATCGCCCGGGATCGTTCTTCTTATTTTTCTCGGTCGTGTAATTGCGCTCTTTGCACTCCGTACAGGCAAGCGTAATCACTTCACGATTTAATTTCTTTGCCATTTCAGTTCCTGCCAGTAGAGACGTTGCCCTGCAACGTCTCTACTGAATGTTATTCAATAATCTGGGTAATGACACCCGCACCGACGGTGCGTCCACCTTCACGAATGGCAAACCGTCCACCTTGTTCCAACGCCACCGGCACGATCAACTTCACGTCCATCGCAATGTTGTCGCCCGGCATCACCATC
>JBBPZQ010000098.1:0-25292 GCA_038198935.1 Anaerolineae bacterium | reverse complement strand
CGCGGCGAAGCCAGCCATGTCGTGCAGTATTTGGCGGTCAACGCCGATTGGTTGGGCATCGTCAAACGCAAACGCAAACCAAAAACACGCGCCGCTCCGGAGTTGACATATTCAAGCAACCCCTAACTTGTGACCAATGGATTAAGATGACGGCCCAGAACATTCACATTCTGCCCAAAGCCGTCGCGGAGCGCATCGCGGCGGGTGAGGTGGTCGAGCGGCCCGCGTCGGTGGTGAAGGAGTTGGTCGAGAACGCGCTTGACGCGGGCGCAACGGCGATTGCAGTCGAGATTCGCGAGGGCGGCACGGCGCTCATCCGCGTCAGCGACAACGGCAGCGGCATGTCGCGCGCCGATGCACCGCTCGCAGTCGAGCGCTTCGCCACGAGCAAAATCGAAAGCGACCGCGATTTGCAGAACGTGAAGACGCTCGGCTTTCGCGGCGAGGCGCTGCCTTCGATTGGTGCGGTCTCACAATTGGAGATCATCACCCGCGCGCGTGACGAGATCGAAGGCACGCGCGTGCGCGTCGTGGATGGCCAGATAGAAAGCGAAGTGACGGGCGCGCCGATTGGCACCCAGGTGATCGTGCGCAATCTGTTTTACAACGCGCCCGCGCGCAAAAAGTTTTTGAAGTCGCCGTTCCGCGAGAGCGAGTTGATCCACAAGACGATCACGCAGTACGCGCTCGCCTATCCGCACGTCGCGTTCCGTCTCGTCGCGGACGGACGCGAACAGATCAACTGGGCTGCCGCGTCGCCCATCGAGCGCGTCGGCGCGGTGTGGGGGCGCGAGAACGCGAACGAGATGCTCACGCTCGATCACACCAGCATGGACTTGAACGTGCGCGGCTTGATCTCGCGGCCCAGCATCGCGCGCGGCAGCCGCGAGTGGCAGTTGTTCTACGTGAACGGGCGGCCCATCCGCTCCGGCTTGCTCGCGGTGATGCTCGAACGGCCATATGCGGGCCGACTGCCACCCGAGCGACATCCGCTCGCGGTGATCACCATCGAAGTGAACCCGCAGTTCCTCGACGTGAACGTGCATCCGCGCAAATCCGAAGTGCGCTTTTATCAGGAGCGCGCGATCTACGGCGCGCTCTCGCACGCGGTCGAGCAAGCGCTACGCGAGTTTCCGATCACGTTCCAGCAGGGCGCGACCGATTGGTCGTTCGCGGATATGTCTGTGAACGCGACGATGCTCTATGAAACGCGCGCGGAGTATCACGCGGGTCCATGGCGCGCGCTCGCGCAGTTGAACCGCACGTACATCCTCGCGCAGAGCAATAATGGGCTGCTCGTCGTGGATCAGCACGCGGCGCAGGAACAGATTTTTTTTGAGCGATTGACGAATGATGGGGGACGGCGGATGGCAGACGGCAGCCAATCGTCTGCCGTCATTCAACTCATGCCCAACGAGGCGCGCTTACTGAGCGAACACCTTGAGGAGTATCATGCCATCGGCATCGAGGTCGAGCCATTTGGGGCGAACACGTTTCGCATCAGCGCGCTGCCCGCGTTAGCGAAACTCAATCCGTCGGAGCTGATGACGAAGTTACTGGCAGAGCACGAACGCCATCGCACGTTAGACGGCGATGTACTGCGCGATAAGCTCGCGTCCAAGACGGCGTGCCTGAGCGCGCTCAAAGCCGGCGACGCGCTCACAATGGAGCAGCAGCAATTGTTGCTGGACGAATTGCTAATTGCCTATTCCCCTGCGACCTGCCCGCACGGTCGGCCCACGTTCGTCGCGATGACCCTCGAAGAAATCGAGCAGCGCTTCCTCAGACGCTAACAAAACGTTGAAGCCACCGAAATGCGTGGCGATTCATTGATCCCACAATTCATGCGCGGCATCCAATGTGTGGCTGTTGGTGCGGATGTCAAGCGTGTCGAAGCGCGCAGGCGATTTCTCCTGCGCTTGAGTCAGGCGATTCCGTTTTTCTGACAAACGGCTGAGGTTGACCGCCGCGCGCAACTCAAACCAGCGCGCGCCTTGCTGCTGTGCGACGGCGAGGGCGCGCTGAAATGTGCCTTCCGCCTCAGCAGCATCGTGCCCCGCCGCGATCAGCAACTCACCTTGCAGCCGATACAACTCTGCTTCGCACCAACGCTCGCCGGTCGAATTGACCAGTTGCAATGCGTCGGCGATTACGCGCAAGCCCTCATCATGTTGGCCCGCGCGCGCGTGCGCGTCCGCCAACAGTGCGAGTAGATACGGTCGCCCTTCTGCGGTGCCTGTGATGTGATAGGCTTGCAGACCGGCCAGCATCTGCGCGATGCCATCGGTCGGATGCGCTTGCTGTGCGAGCAGCCAACCGCGCAGGATCGTGCCGAGCGCGAGCCAATACGCCAAGTGATGCTCACGCGCGAGCGAGATCAATGCCTCGTTGCGAACTTGCAGTGCGGCGAGGTCGCCACGTAGCGCGTGCAGCAGCGCGGATTTTTCTAACGCAGCCGCAAAACTGACAGGCTGATCGAGCCGCTGCGCCAAGTCTAGACTCGCCTGCTCGGCGTCACTCGCCTGCTGCGCGTCGCCCATCAGCCAATACGTGAGCGCGGCATAGCCATACGCGCACACGGCCGGATCATGACCACCAAACAGCAATGGCTGTGAGGCGCGCGCGTGATAGAGCGTAAGCGACTGCTGCACGCTGAGATTGGCTTGCGCCAACTCGCCTTGCGCGAACAGCGTGCTCCATTGCGCGTGATGCGCTTGCATCGCCAAAGTCGGATCGCGCAAACGCTCCGCCATCAGCATTAATTGCTCGGACAACTCGTGCGCGATGTGCCACTGCGCTTGCCCGCCGTACCACAACCACAAGCCCCACAGCGCCGTGAACGCGGCGAGGCTGTCGCCCGCATCGCGGCACAACACGCGCGCGCGAGAGTATACTTGCTGCACCTCCGGCGATGCATAGCCTTTGGTCACGACGAGCGCGGGGCCCAACAGCATCAACAAGTCCAACTCCAACTGCGCGCGTTCGGCCGTATCGGACAGCGCGTCGAGCAACTGCACGCCGCGCGTGAGGTGCGACACCGCTTCGAGATCGGCGGAGCGCTCGCGCGCGCGGCGGCCCGCTTTCAGCCAATATGCAATCGCCTCGGCGGGTTGGCTGCCCGCCGTCAGATGATGGGCGATCCATTCGGGATGCTGCTCGGCTTGAGCGGTGAAGCGCGCGACGAGCGTGTGTGCGATCTGCTGATGATGCTGCTGGCGCGTGCGCTTCAAGAGCGATTCATACGCGCCTTCCTGAATGAGCGCGTGCTTGATCGTGTACGTCGTGCTGCCGTCGGCCACGTGCCGCTCGTACAACAACTCCGCGCGCACCAGATCGTCGAGCGCCTTTTGCAGCGCAAGCTCATTCCACGGCGCGATGGCTTGCAGCAAATCATACGAAAACTCGCGCCCGATCACCGCGCCCAACTGCATGGCTTCGCGCGCGAGCGGAAAACGATCCAAGCGCGCGATGAGCGAATCGCGCAGCGTCGTCGGGATGGCGAGTGTCGGCAGCGCGCCGCGTAACTCGTAGCGATCAGGCAACTCGATCAGCCAACCCGACGCCAGCACCGACTTGGTGAGTTCCTCGACATACAACGGCACGCCATCGGTGAGTCGCACGATCTGCTCGACGACGGGCGAGGGCAGCGGCTTCTCGTGCGCGAGGCTGGTGGCAAGCGTTTCGGTTTGCGCGTGCGTCAGCGGCAGGAGCGACAGGTGCGTGACGTGCGCGCTCGTGTCCCACGGCGGCAGGAAGTCAGAGCCGCCGCGCGCGGTCAGCAGCATGTAGAGCGGTACACGACTCGCTTTTTCCATCAGCAGCCCAATCAGTTCGAGCGAGGATGAATCGCACCAGTGCAAGTCCTCGACGCTCAGCAGCACGACTTCGCGCGCGGCGATGCGCAATATCAATTGCTGCAGCACGTCGAGCGTGCGCTGCTTCTGGCGCGAGGGCGATAGGCGTGGCGAATGCTGGGCGTCGAGCGGCAGCGACAGCAGCGCAGCGAGCAATGGCATCGTCTCGGCGAGCGGCACGCCGTAACTCAACAGGAACGCTTTGAGTTTTTCGAGCTTGTCGTCCGCGCTGTCTTGCACGCCGATGCGCGCCGCACGCTGCACCCATTCGGAGACAGGATGCAATACGCTTTCCTGCGCGTACGGGGAGCAATACCATTCGATGCGCGTGTGGGCATCGTCGGCGCTGCGGTCGCTGAACGCTTGCAGCAGGCGCGACTTGCCGATGCCGCCTTCACCGCTGAGCAGCACGACGTGGCCCCCACCGGCGCGCGACGACTGCCAGTGCTGCACCAGCGTCTGCAACTCTTGGCGGCGGCCCACCAATGGCGCAAGCCCGGCTTGCAGGGACACATCGAAGCGCGAGCGCGCCGAACTTTCGCGCAGCACCGCGTACGCCAGCAGGTCGCGCCCGCTGACCAGCAGCACGGGCGGCAGCGCGTACCAGTCGAAGTAGCCTTTGACCAGATCGTGAGTCGCCGCGCTGATGGCAAGCGAATTCTCCGCGACTGCGCTTGCCAACTGTGTCGCTTCGTTCACGACTTCGCCCACGACGTTGAGCGCGCCCGCACTCTCTTGCTCGATGATGACCAGTCCCGTATGCACGGCGAGCCGAACACTCATGCTCGCGCTTTGCGGCTTCAAGCGCGCGTTGAGCGCATCGAGGCTGCGCGTGATGTCGAGCGCGGCTTGCACGGCGCGGCGCGCGTCGTCTTCGTGCGCGCGCGGATACCCAAAATAGACCAGCAGCCGATCCGCACGATAGGTGATCGCGCTGCCGCCGTGCCGGCGAATGGTCGTGTCGAAGGCGTGGCGCGCCGCCAAATGCACCTCGCGCATTTCTTCGGGGTCCAGCGCCGCGTCGTTCGCGTGCACGCTCAACTCAGCGACGAGCACCGACAGTTGACGGTGTTCGGCTTCACGCGCGGGCGGCGAAGGCGCTGCCGTTGGCGGCGGCGTGGCGGCTGTGGTCTCCGCGCGGATGCTCTCGTACAGCGCGCTCGTCTTAGCCGTCGGCGCGACGCCCAACTCTGTGCCGAGCACGCGCCGACAGATTTCGTATTGCGCGAGCGCTTCACTGCGCTTACCGTTCAGTGCGAGCGTGCTCATCAATTGGCGATGCGCTTCTTCGCGGAACGGTTCGAGCTCGACTTGCCGCTGCGCGTACTGTACCGCTTCAGCATACTCGCCGCGCTGCCGATGATATTCAGCCAGATGATACAGGGCGTCGAGCGCGTGACGGCGCAGCCACTCGCGCTTGAACAGGGTCCACTCTTCAAACGCCGCACTGTCGGGCAAGAAAAAGTTAGCGAGGAAGTCGCCGTGATACAGCTCGATGGCTTGCGCCATGCGCTGCATACACGGCTTGCACGTGTCAAGTGCGCGGTGACGATGCTCGTGCGTGGCTTGCAGCAGCGCCGTGAATACGCGCACATCGAGCGCGTGTTCGCTATCGAGGTTGAACTGGATCGCTTCGCGCGTGACGATCAGAAACGGGGGATCATTGTCCTGATCGCGAATGGCTTGGCGCAACTTTGAGAGCGCCTCGCGCAGACTATGACGTGCAACTTGTTCGGGTTGTTCGGGCCAGAGCAGCGCGGCCAGTGCATCACGGCGATGCGGGCGGTCGGCTTCGACGGCGAGATAGACGAGCAGCGCACGCACCTTGCTATACTCAAAGGCGGTGACGGGGACGCCATCGAGTTTGACTTGAATAGCGCCGAGCAGTGAGAGATTCAGACGTGCCATCGTTGGAGCGTCATTATACTGACATCACGCAGAGTGCACAATGGGGACGAACGACAGACGACGGACGCTGGACGATGAACGACGGACGGTTGCTTCTGCTTTTGATAAAGGCCGAGGTCGTGTGTCGTGAAGCTGTTACGGACACGAGACGGATTCGTGCAGATACGTCTGTCGTTCGGCGCAGGTGAGTTCACGCGTGACACGCGAGCGCGCGAATGTGATGAGGTCGGCGACGTGAGTCAGATATACTCGCGCCGTGCCGTCTTGACCGGCGCCGACGATGTACTTGCCGTCGGGAGAAAACTGCGCGCTCGCTCCACGCTTGTCGTGGCCGCGCAAGACCGCGAGCTTTGCGCCGCTCGCGAAGTCCCACAAGCGAGGACTGCCATCTCCGGCAGAGACGAGCAGCGTGTTTGCATCGGGAGAGAAGCGCGCGGACGTGACTTGCAGTTCCGCTGTGCCAATGGTGCGAATCGGTTTCCCGCTCGCCGCTTCCCAAACGTAGGCGAGCGCGCCCGCTTGTCCCGTTTGCACCGCAAGGATGTATTTGCTATCGGGCGAGAACTGCACGCTGCTGAACAACACTTGGCTCTTCGCCATTTTGTACGCGAGTTGGCCGTTGTGCGCATTCCACACCGATGCTCCCGTGGCCGTGTTGGCTACAATCAAATCGCCCGATGACGAAAGTTGCGCATTGGTGACGTTCTCGCCCGCCGACGCAAACGTCAGCCGTTCTTGTCCAGTGTGCGCGTCGAACTGATGCGGCGCGTTGTCGCCGCCCGCGACCAACAGCGTGTTGACGTCCGCGCTGAACTGTGCGCTCGACAACGGGTGGCTACCACTGCCGATGCGCAGCAACTCTCTGCCATTCGTCACGTCCCACACGCGCGCGGTGCCATCCTCACTCGTCGTCGCGATCCACTGACTGTCGCGTGAAAACTCGATGCTGTTTACACGTTTCGAGTGACCTCGCAGCACGACCGATACTTGGCCGTTCGCGATCTGCCAGACGTTCACGTCGTTGTTGCTCGCACTCGCCGCGAGCCAACGTCCGTTCGGCGCGATCTGCTCGGCAGCACCGCCGATCAAGTATCGTCCCAGCGACGCGCCGCTCGCCGCATCCCACAGGTGCAGTTGCGATTGGCCGTCGGCGAACGTGTGCGTCACGATCAACTTGCCGTCGGGTGAGTAGCGCGCTTCGTACACGGCGCTGTTCTCGCCGATGCCGAACCATTCGGCTGCGGGCGGCGCCGCCCAGATGTACGCGCGGTCATACACGCTGCGTGTCAGAATGAAACGGCCATCCGGTGAAAACTCGCCTGCGTGCATGATTTCGCCGGGCGCGCGCTGCGTGCTCAACAGGTTGCCGCTCTCCGTGTCGGTCACGTGCGCTTCTTCCGCATACGCCGTCGTCACCACATAGCGGCTGTCGGCCGAAAAGTTCGCCTCAATCCCGCCATCGCCCGGCAGTCGCTCGATGATGCCGAGGAATTGTCCACTCCGTGCGTCCCACAGGCGCGCGGTGAAGTCGAAACTGCTCGTCACCAGATGATGGCTGTCGGGCGAGAACCATGCGCCGACGATGCGGTCGAGATGCCCGACGAGCGTGGTGGTCTGCTGCCAATTGCTCGTGTTCCACAGGCGCGCGGCGTGGTCTTGCCCGCTGGTGAGCAGCAGCTTACCATCAGGCGAGAACTGCACGATGGCGACGTTGGCTTGTCGGTCGTTGATCGTCGTCACAGACTTGCCGCTGCGCAGTTCCCACACGTGCGTGACATTGTCATCGCTTACCGTCGCGATCCATTTGCTGTCCGGCGAGATCGCACCGCGTACGTCGAGGCGCGCCTTGCCGCGAATCGAACTCGCGCGCTGCGTCGTCTGTACGTCCCAAACGTCGAGGACACCTGCGCCGGACACAACAAGCATCTGCGAGTCCGGCGTGAACTGCGCAGCGCCGACTTGGCTCGTCTGAAGCGTCGCCAGCAGTTTGCCATTGCTCGCATCCCACAAGCGCGCCGCCTGCGTCGGACTGATGGTGACCAGATAGCGACCGTCCGGCGAGTAGCGCACGATCAGCACTCCGGGCGACTGCAAGGTCGCGACTAGTTTTCCGCTCGCACTGTCCCACACGCGCACGACGTTGTCTTCGCCCCACGTCGCGATACGCAGTCCATCCGGTGAATAGAGTGCGCCGTGCACGGAGGCTTCATGGCCGGGCAATGTCAAACGATCTTGGCCTGTCGCGACCGAGCGCACGCGCACGGTGTTGTCCTTGAGGTTCGGCACCGCCAGCCACTTGCCGTCCGGCGAAAACGACGTCGCACTGAACGAGCGCACGTCACGCCACTGTTGGCGCAGCGGTGAATTCAGAATTGCCTGTCGCAGCGCATCTTCGGACTCGAAGGTGTGCGTCGCGTTTTCGGCTTCGAGCGCGATGAGGATACTGCGCTCCGGATCAACGGCAATTTGATTGAGCGCGAGCGCCGCCAACTCGCGCGAGCGCGAAAGTTTCTGCTGCCTTTCGACTTCCAAGCGATTCGCTTCGGCGGTCGCTTGTGCGCTGAGCGCTGCGGCACGGTTCGCTTCGGCAGTGGCTTGCGCGCTGAGCGCCGCATTGCGATTGGCTTCGGCGGTGAGTTGTGCGGCAACGGCGACCGCGCGCTGCGATTCGGAAGTCGCCTGCGCGTTGGCGGTCTCGCTGGTCTGCCGCAACGCGACTGCCGCCAGCAGCGCGAAGATGATGACGGCTGCCACGAGCGCGCCAATCGTCACTTGCAGTTGTCGCTGGCGCGCGCGCTGCTCCGCTTCGCGCGCGGCAATCGCCGCCTGCACGAACGACTGCGCCAATCCACTCAACGTGAGTTTCTTCTGCTGCAATTGCTCGCGCGCCGTCGCCAAGCGCGCACCCGTGTACAGATAACTCGCATCGCGCCCGTGCTGCTCCCACTCTTGCGCGTCGGCGGCGATCTCGTTGTGCAGCGCGATGGCTTCGCGATTTTCGTTGACCAACTTGTGCAGCCACGGCCAAGCCTCGATCAGTTTCTCGTGCGCAAGCGTGACGGTTCGATCGTGCTGCGGTGTGTCTTCGGGGTCGTAGGTCGTGAGCAAGCGCGCGTCAGCGAGTTTGCGTATGATCTCCTCGACGCTCAGTGCGGCCGCATCGGCCGGCACCAGTTCCTCGAACAGTGCGGTGCGCCGCGTGTCTTGCGTGCCGCGCCCGACTTGAATCAATCCGCTGAACACTTCGCGCGCGAGTTGCTGCTCGCTCGGCGTGAGCGTCGCGAGGGCGTCGTCGGCGTGATGCGCGAGCGATTGACGCAGCCCACCGCGCGCCAGATAGTCTTGCAGCGCGAGCGCAATCACCCCGCCCTTTGCGCGCTGCGCATCGAACAAATCTTTGAGCGCGAACTGCATCAGCGGCAGCTCGCCCGGCTCGTCCTGCATGTCGTTCAGGATTTGCGCGATCAGTTCCGGGTCAATGCGCAAGCCGACTTGCAACGCGGGTAGCGCGATGGCGCGCACTAACTCGTCCGGCTGCATCGCGCCGACTTGCATGAACTGTTGATTGAGCAGCACGTTCAGTTGTGGATAGGTCGCGCAGTTCGCCACGAAGTCCGAGCGCAGCGTGAACAGCACCGTCACTCGCCCCTGCTCCACGGTCGCCGCCTGAGTGAGCAGATTAAGAAACGCGGCGCGCTCGTCTTCCTTCGTCACTTGCGTGAACACTTCCTCGAACTGATCCACGAGGATGATGGCGCGCCGCTCGCGCTGATCTTTGAGCGCGATCTCTGCCCACTGGTGCAAGATGGTCGCATCGCTCATGCCGCGCGTGCGGATGTCGTCGGCGGCGTTGAGCGAGCCGGCCAGGCTCGCCGTCACGCGCGCCAACTCGCCGAGCGGATTGCGGCCAGGCTTCAGCGCCTCATACAGCCAGTGTTGGCTACCCGGCAGCGCGCCCGCTTTCAACGCGTGAAGCAAACCTGCGCGCATCAGCGACGACTTGCCGCTGCCCGATGGGCCCGCGACGACGACGAAGCGCGAGTCTCTGACGCGCGCCACCAATTCATCCACCAGTCGCTCGCGCCCAAAGAAACGATCGGCGTCGTCTTCGCTGAACGCATCGAGACCGATGTATGGCGAGCGCCCATCGAATGGCTTTGGCTGGAAGCGCGTGCCGATCTCGGCGATGATGGTCGTGACTTGCTGCGCGGTATAGCCGACGATCTTATCGCGCCCGACGATGTCGCCGCGCACTGTGACTTGCGCGTCCGCGATGGTGACGCCGCCTTGCTGAGCGTCCGAGGACTGCACAGACGGCGATTGAGGCGTTGATTGTGCTGGATCGGGCGTGCTCATGTGGATGATCGGATGATGGTGTGGCGGTCGTGCGAATCAGTCGAATGCGGAAGTGATGACATTCCGTGCCATTGCGCTGCATCTTACTCTCGACGCGAGAGTGTTGTCAACGCGCCAAGCCACAAAACTTCCAAACATCTTTGCACCGTCGCGTCTTGGTGATGTTGCGTGGAGAAGTTTAACGGATGGCTTGCGCGGCGTGGACGTGATTCGTCTGCGGATCGAAATATAAGCGCGGCTGCACGTTGGGGTCGCGCCCGAAGAAAACAAGTTCCCACACCGGTGCATCCACGCCTTGTTGGCTGTGCAGGTCGTTCGGCATGTCGGGGAAGTGCACGACCTCGCCGGGTGCCAGTATCTGCTCGTATTCAACTTCGACTTCGGCGTAGTCGGGACGCGAGCCGTCGTCGCGCCGCCGCCACGCGACGTAGCGATCGCGCCCGGCGACGACGCACACCACGCCCCACGAGTTGTGATTGTGCACCGGCGTTTCGCTTTCGTGTGGAAAGCGCGCGAGCATCAGCGCGAGCGTGCCGTTTGGCTCTTTGTGAATCTCGCCGCCGCGAATGTCCATGCCGTGTGTGCCTTGCCGCGCCGTCGCATGACCCGTGGCCGCGAGGATGTCTTCGTTGCGCGCGAGCCGCTGCAAGCACACGCCGATCTGCTCACGACTGTCTGCGCCGGGGTCGCTGCCGTCCGGCGGCACAATCGCCTTCGCGTCGGCGATGAAGTCGGCGATAACGTAATGATCGTTGCTCATATTCAAGCCTCCGTCAATGCATTGAAACGCAGAGCGGCTCGCCGTTTAGCGTATACTGGCGTCCGTTCACGTTCAGAATAATCGCCTTAAGCATGCTCAGCACTCCATTTTCACTTGCGGTTCCCCGTTGAGTGTATTCTGCATGACCGCTGCGCGTATGGTCTGCGCGAACGCCTGTGCGCGCGCTGGCGCATCGCCCACGTAGTGGCTCGCGTCCAACAGCGCGAGCATCTCGTCGGGTGATAAGTATCGCAGCAACGCGTCGTCGGCGCTCAACAAATCTGCGAGCGGATTCACACGCCCCTGCGCAACGTTCGCCCAAGCGCTCATGGCGTGTGCGCGGATCAGTTCGTGCATCGCTTGGCGGTCTGCGCCGCGCCGCACGAGCGCCATCAGCAGTCGCTCGCTCGCGGCGAACACACCGTAGTCACGCAAGTTCTTCGCGACCGCAGCCTCGTTCACGCGCAAGCCTTCGACAATCTTTTGCGCGCTCATCAGCAACTCATCCGCGCACAGAAACGCATCGGGCAGAATCAGTCTGCGATTGGCCGAGTCGTCGAGCGTGCGTTCGAGCAGCGAGTGTGCCGCGTTGTCCCACGCGACGCGCGGCAGCGCAGCAAGGTAGCGCGCGAGCGAATCAATTTTCTCGGCGTTGATGGGATTGCGCTTGAACGGCATCGCCGACGAGCCGACCTGTTGCGCGCCGAACGGCTCACTCCATTCGCCAATGGGCGGCGATTGCAGCACGCGCAGGTCGAACGCAAATTTGTACAGCGATTGCGCCAGCCCCGCCAGCGCATTCAGCCCCAGCCAGTCTTGTTTGCGCGCATAGACTTGGGTGGCGACAGCAAATGCGTCGAGGTCGAGGCGCTGCATGACCAATGTTTCTAGTTCTGATGTCTGCCCTCGCCCGTCGAGCAGCTCTGCGTAGCTAGCGCCCGTTCCGACCGCGCCCTTCAAGCCTTTGCCGCGCAGGTTGGCGCGCACGCGCGCAAGTTCATCACAATCCATCAATACATCTTGCGCGTATTGCGCGAACCGATAACCGATTGTCGTCGGCTCGGCGGGCTGCAAATGCGTGAACGCCATCGTCGGCATGTCGGCGTATTGTTCAATCTTCGCCACAAACGCCGTCAGCAACTTTTTCGTCTTGGCAATGATCAGGTCGAGCGACTCGCGCACGCGCAACACATCGGCGTTGTCTTCCACGTCGGCTGAGGTTGCGCCGAGGTGAATGATGCCGCCGCCAATCGCGCATTGCTCGGCGAAGCATTTCAGTTCAGCCATCAAGTCGTGGTGAATCTCACTTTCGATGGCGAGTGCGCGCGTCATGTCCACCTCGTCTTGATGCGCGCGCAAATCGTCCGCCTGTGCGCGCGTGATGATGCCGAGTTCGGCTTCGGCGTCGGCGAGCGCGACCCACACGCGCCGCCACAACTTGCGCTTAAGCGTTTCGCTCCACAGCGCGCGCATGTCGGGCGAACCGTAGCGCCACGTGAAAGGCGATTGATAGCTGGAGAAATCGGTCATGCCGCGAGTCGAAGCCGTCAGTCCGCGCAGATGATCTGTTCGCGTTCAGGTCCAACAGAAATCATCGTGATCGGCACGCCGAGCTGCGTCTCGATGTAATCAACATAGGTGTGCGCGAGGTTGGGCAAGTCGCTGCGCTTGCGCGCGCGGCTCACGTCGTCTTGCCAGCCGTCGAGCGTGACGTATTGGGGCGTGACTGCATTCAAGGCGGCAGCATCGGTCGGGAAGTCGCTCACGCGCGCGCCGCTCAACTCGTACGCTACACACACGTTGAGCTCGTCGAGTCCGCTCAACACGTCCAGTTTTGTCAGCACCAACTCGCCGATGCCGTTGGTGCGGATCGCGTACTTCAGCGCGACCAGATCGAGCCAGCCCGTGCGGCGCGGTCGCCCGGTCGTGCTGCCGAATTCGTCCCACGGATTTGCGCCAGTGCCGCGCAAGCGCGCGCCGATCTCGTCGTGTAGTTCAGTTGGAAACGGCCCGCTGCCGACGCGTGTGCTGAACGCCTTCGCCACGCCGACGACGCGCGTGATCGCTTGCGGACCCACGCCGAGTCCGTTCAGCACACCCGCCACACCGGTTGACGAACTGGTGACGAATGGATACGTGCCGAGGTCAATGTCGAGCAGCACGCCCTGCGCGCCTTCGGCGACGATGTGCGCGCCGCGCGCGAGCGCGTCGTGAACGGTGCGCGCCGTGTTGACGATGTACGGCGCGAGCCGCAGCGCATAGTCGTGATACTCGGCGCACAGCGCGTCGGCGTCGAGCAGCGCGGCATGATATTCGTTGGCCAGTTGTTGGTTAGTTTGCTCGATTTGTTTGTGCAGCAAATCGGCGAAGCGTTCGGCATCGCGCAGATCGCTCGCGCGCAAGTTGGTGCGCTGCATCTTGCTCGCGTAAGCGACGCCGATGCCGCGCATGGTTGTGCCAAGCGCGCCGTCTGCGCGCGCCCGTTCCATCGCCGCGTCCAACGCGACATGCGTCGGCAAGACGAGATGCGCGCTCTCGCTGAGCTGGATACGCTCAGGCGAAACGTCGTAGCCCGCGCTGCGCACCTCTTCCAGCTCCCGCAACAGATTCTTGGGATTGACGACCATGCCGCTGCCAAGCAGACAAGTGACGTGCGCATAGAAGATGCCCGACGGGATGAGGTGCAGTCGAATCACGTTGTCGCCGATGGTGATGCTGTGACCGGCGTTGTCGCCGCCGTTGTAGCGCGCGACGATGTCGGCTTCGCGCGCGAGCACATCCACCACGCGACCTTTGCCTTCGTCGCCCCACTGCGTCCCAATCAAAACGGTGATGGGCATGGAACCTCCGCGTCAGTGTACAAGCGTCATGTGTCAAGTGTCAAGTACCACGAGGGATTTTTGATACATGACACTTGATACCTGATACATGACACTTGTATAATGCTCGCATCCGCAGGAGGGACGATGGACACCTTTCGCACGCCCGACGAACGCTTCCTCGATTTGCCCGATTACCCATTCATAGGGAACTACCTTGACGCCCAAGGCTTGCGCATGCACTACGTGGACGAAGGACACGGCGACCCCGTGCTGATGCTGCACGGCGAGCCCACGTGGTCGTTCCTCTATCGCAAAATGATCGCTCCAATTGCAAAGCAGCATCGCGCCGTTGCGCCCGACTACATCGGGTTCGGCAAATCGGACAAGCCGACCGACGATGCGTGGTACACTTTTGCCAATCATTACGCGATGCTCGAAGCATTCGTGAATGTCCTTGATCTGAATCGCATCACGCTCGTCGTGCAGGATTGGGGCGGGCCGCTCGGCTTGCGCTTTGCCACACAGCAATCCAAACGCATCGCGCGGCTCGTCATCCTCAACACCGGCTTGCTGTCGGGCGAGGACGCCTCGTTCACGCCGGGCTTGCGGCGCTGGATCGAAGTCTCGCAGTTCATGATGGAGAAGAACATTAGCGAGTTGATGCGGCGCTCGTTCGTGAACTTGAATGCAAGTGATGACATCTTGCGCGGCTACGATGCGCCGTTTCCGAACCGCGAGTCGAAAGCCGGTGCGCGCCGCTTCCCGCTGATGATCCCACAGTCGCTCGACGCGCCCGGCGCGCGCGAGATGATCGAAACGCGCGAGGCGCTCTCGCGTTGGGACAAGCCGACACTCGTCATGTTCAGCGACAGCGATCCTGTCTTCCCGCCGCACGTCGCCGACAGTTTCGTGACGCTGATTCCGCACGCCGAAGGTCCTGTGCTCATCAAGGGCGCGGGCCACTTCCTGCAAGAAGAGGCGGGCGATGAGTTGGCGACGCGCATTCTGGAATTTGTTGCAAGGACGTAGAACGTGGTGCGTGTTCCGATCGGAATCCTGTGAACGGAACACGCATCTCGCATCTTGCATCTTGCATCTTGCATCTGTATTCTCATCTCCTTTAAGGACGACATCTCATGCCCCAAACTGCTCCTTACGGCTCGTGGAAATCTCCTATCACCTCTGATCTGATCGTCGGCGGCACGATCGGCTTGTCGCAGATCGTGCTCGACGGCGAGGACATTTACTGGGTCGAGCAGCGTCCGTCCGAGCGCGGCCGCAACGTGATCGTGCGGCGCACGCGCGACGGTCAAACACTGGACGTGAACCCCGCGCCGTTCAACGCGCGCACGCGCGCCCATGAGTACGGCGGCGGCGCGTTCACCGTCAGCGATGGCGTCGTGTATTTCTCGAATTACGCCGACCAGCGTTTGTATCGCATGGACGCGCGCGGTGGCGAAGCGCAGGCGTTGTCGCCTGCGCTGGACTTGCGCTACGCCGACGGCGTGGTGGATCGGCGCAGCCATCGCATGATCGCCGTGCGCGAAGACCACACGCGCGACGGCGAAGCCGTCAACACACTCGTCGGCATTGACCTTGAAGGCGACGAGCAGAAAGGCGGTGACGTGCTCGCGAGCGGCAACGATTTCTATGCGTCGCCCGCGCTCAGCACGGATGGCACGCGCCTCGCATGGCTGACGTGGAATCATCCGAACATGCCGTGGGACGGCACCGAGTTGTGGACGGCGGAGTTGACGACGAGCGGCATCGTACGCGACGCGCAGCGCGTGGTGGGCGGTTTGCAGGAATCTATCTTTCAACCGCAATGGTCGCCCGACGGCATGCTGTATTTCATCTCCGACCGCACGGGCTGGTGGAACATTAATCGCATCCGCAATGGCCAAGTCGAAAGTGTGCACCAGCGAACAGCTGAGTTCGGCGCGGCGCAGTGGCAGTTCGGCCTCTCGACCTATGCGTTCGAGTCTGCGGAACGCATCCTCTGTCGCTACGGCGAGAATGGGCGCGCACACTTGGCCACGCTCGACACGAACACGGGCGAATTGACGGACCTCGAAACGCCGTTCACCGAAATCTGGGGCGTGCACGCGCAGTCCGGCCGCGTCGTGTTCGGCGGCGGCTCGCCGACCGAGCCGGCATCTGTCGTGCTGCTCGACCTTGCCACGAGCGAGCTGCAAGTCTTGAGGCGCGCGAGCAGCGTGCACGTGGAGGCAAATTATCTCTCGATTCCACACGCGATTGAATTTCCAACCGAGCATAATCTCACAGCGCACGCATTCTTCTATCCGCCGCACAATGAAGATTTCGCGGCAGCCGACGGCGAGCAGCCGCCGCTGCTCGTGAAGGTGCACGGCGGACCCACAGGCTCGACTTCGACCACGTTCAATCTCAATATTCAATTCTGGACCAGTCGCGGCTTCGCTGTGCTCGACGTAAACTACGGCGGCAGCACGGGCTATGGCCGCGAGTATCGGCAGCGCCTGAATGGCCAATGGGGCGTGGTGGACTTGGACGACAGCGTGAACGGCGCGCGCTATTGCATCACGCAAGGCTGGGTGGATGGCAAGCGTCTGTGCATTGACGGCGGCAGCGCGGGCGGCTATACCACGCTCGCCGTGCTCACGTTCCGCGATGTGTTCAGAGCGGGCGCGAGTTATTTCGGCGTCAGCGACCTCGAAGCATTGGCGAAGGAGACACACAAATTTGAATCGCGCTACCTCGACAGCATGATTGGGCCGTATCCTGCGCGGCGCGATCTGTACGTCGAGCGCTCGCCCATTCATCACATCGAGCGACTCGCGACGCCGCTCATCTTGTTTCAAGGACTCGAAGACAAAGTCGTGCCGCCGAACCAAGCCGAGTTAATGTTCGACGCGGTGAAGCGCAAGGGCGTGCCTGTCGCGTACATCGCCTACGAAGGCGAGCAGCATGGCTTCCGTCAGGCGAAGAACATCAAGCGCACGCTCGACGCCGAGTTGTACTTCTACTCGAAGGTGTTCGGCTTCCCGCTCGCCGACGAGATCGAGCCGGTGCAGATCGAGAATCTTCCAGAGTAAGTGATGTTTAGGCGGCAGTTGAACTGCCGCCCGAACTTTTCGTTTGGTGCACCCACAAGGAGGGAGCATGAATCGCAAGCATCTGGTCATCGTCGCGTTCGTGTGTGCCATCATGCTGTCGTTCGCCAGCGGTGTGATCCTGTCGAGCGCGCAGGGACCGCAGCCGCAGTCGCCGCAGGTGTCGCTTGGCACAGGCTTCACCTATCAGGGACAGTTGAGGAACAACGGCGCGCCCGTCAACGGCAGCTGCGACATCGCATTTCGCCTCTACGATGCGGCGACGAGTGGCACACTGCTCGCGCTGCCGCTGACGCAGACCATCGCCATCGCCAACGGGCTGTTCACGACGCAACTCGATTTCGGCGCGACCACTTTCAACGGCGATGCGCGCTGGCTCGACATGCGCGTGCGCTGTCCGGCGGGCAGCGGCACGTTCACGCTATTCGATCAACGACAGGCGTTGACCGCCGTGCCCTATGCCATCGCGCTGCGCGGCTTGCGCACCGAGCAGGCGACGAGCAGCCCGAACATCATCGGCGGGCACAGCAGCAACGTCGCCGATGGCTTCAGCAATGGCTCGTCCATTCTGGGCGGCGGCAACGCAACCAATCCCAATCACATCGCGGGCAATTACAGCGTGATTGCGGGCGGCAGCAACAACCAGCTGCTGTTCAGCGACGACTCGTTCATCGGCGGCGGGTTCAGCAACACCATCACCGCGCACGAGGGCGTGATTGTGGGCGGCGGCAACAATGTCGTCAGCGGCGACCACGCGGTCATTCTGGGCGGCACGCAGAACCAAGCGCTGGGCGACGATTCGACCATCGGCGGCGGCAACAAGAACGTCGTCACGGTGGCGGCAAACAACGCCGTAATTGGCGGCGGCTTGGGCAATTTGGCGAATGGTCCATACGCCGTCGTGCCCGGCGGCGACCAGAACCATGCGTATGGCTACTATAGTTTCGCGGCGGGACTGGGCGCGCGCGCGCTTGGCAACGGTACGTTCGTGTGGGCGGATTCGGTGGGTGTGCCGTTCACGTCCACTGCAACCGATCAATTCATCGTGCGCGCGGCGGGCGGCGTGGGGTTTGGCACGAACGCGCCCGCGACGCAACTGCACGTGGTGAAATCTGCGAATGGCACTGCCACCAATCCTGCCGAAAACGTCGTCGTCTTTGAAAACCCGAATACGGGCAACAGCGCCGACGTGCTCGCGCTCAAGATCGGCGGCACGGTGAACCCAGCGACTTCAAACAACTTCATCACGTTCCTGCTGGGGAACAATACCAGCGTCGGGGCGATTCAAGGCAATGGCTCAAATAGCGTCGAGTTGGCGGGCGCGGGCAATGACTACGCCGAATACTTGCCGCGACTTAACGTCAATGAAACTATCAGCGCGGGCGACATCGTGGGCGTGAGCAATGGGCACATCACGAAGGTGACAACGGATGGCGCGACACAAGTGATGGTCGTCAGCAGCAGCCCGATCGTCGTGGGCAACGATCCGGGCGAGCAGGCGCGCGCGGCGTATGAGCGCGTCGCGTTCATCGGGCAAGTCAGCGTGCGCGTGCGCGGCTCGGTGCGCGCGGGCGACTTGATCGTGCCGTCGGGCGCGAATGATGGCATCGGCATTGCAGTTGCGCCGGAGAAAATCAGCGCGGCACAGTTCGCGCAGGTGGTCGGTCAGGGGTGGCAGTCGTCCGACGATGCGGACGTGAAGACGATGCGCGTCGCGGTCGGTCTGATTCGCCACGACCCAACGGTGCAGCGCTTAGTCGAGAACAGCACGTCGCAAGCCGAGCAACTCTCGTCGCTCGAAGCGCGCATCGCCGCGCTCGAACACACGAAGCAGGCGAGTAACATGGAATCGAGTTGGCTCGACGTGCGCACGTTCGTGTTCGGCGTCCTGCTGGCTGCGCTCGTCGGCTATGCGGTGCGGCGCGAGCGCAAAGCTTGATTGGGATTCGGCTGCTCTCATCCGACGTCGAGCGCGATGCGTGCGCGCGCATCATGTTCGCGTCGGAGCCGTGGCGCTCGCTCGGCTACACCTATGACGAGTTGCGCGAACGCTTCGCGCCGAGCGAGCGCGAGACTTACGTGCTGAAGGACGGCGATGCCGTCGCGGGTTTTGTCATGCTTGACATGCGCGGTATCTTGTCGGGCTATTTGCAATCCATCGCCGTTGATGCAAAATATCGCGGACAAGGATTGGGCACTCGATTGATCGAATTCGTCGAAGAGCGCATCTTTCGCGAGCGGCCTAATGTGTTCCTGTTCGTCTCGTCGTTCAATCACCGTGCGCGCCAGTTGTACGAGTCGCTCGGCTACGAGACGATTGGCACAGTCAAGAACTTTTTGGTCGAGGGCTACGACGAGATTTTGATGCGCAAGACGATCGGTTCGCTCAGAAACCAATCCGCGAATAACGCGAATCTTCACGAATGCCATTCGCGTTGATTCGCGTTATTCGTGGACGATAACATTGGAGAAGTCCATGCAAGAATTGCGCAACAAAGTTGCCGTCATCACCGGCGGCGCGAGCGGCATCGGACGCGCGTATGCGGATCGCGCGCTGGAAGAAGGTATGAAGATTGTCGTCGCGGACATCCAGCCAGATGCGCTGGAGCAGGCCGAGCGCGAGTTGAAGAACGCAGGCGCGGACGTGCTCGCGCTGCGCACCGACGTATCGAAGTCCGATCAAGTCGAGGCGCTCGCGCAGCGCACGCTCGACGCGTTCGGCGGCGTGCATGTGCTGTTCAACAACGCAGGCGTCGGCGTTGGCGGACCGATGTGGCAGAACACGCTGCGTGATTGGGAATGGATTCTGGGCGTGAACTTGTGGGGCGTCATTCACGGCATCCGCACGTTCGTGCCGATCATGCTGGCGCAAGCTGCGGAAGCGCACATCGTCAACACCGCTTCGATGGCGGGATTGTTGAGCACGCCGGGACTCGGTGCGTATAACGTGACCAAGCATGGCGTCGTCACGTTGAGCGAGACACTCGCGCTCGACCTCGCGGCGCAAGGCGCGCAGATCAAAGTGTCGGTGCTGTGTCCGGGCTGGGTCAAGACGCGCATCTCGGATTCGTCGCGCAATCGCCCGACGGAGTTACAGAATCCAGAGACCGCGCCCGCCGCCGATACGATCAGCAGTGACGTGGTGCGCCAACTGGTCGCGGGCGGCATCCCTGCCGAGCAAGTTGCCGACCAAGTCTTTGAGGCGATCCGCTCCGAAAAGTTTTACATTCTCACGCATCCTGACTGGAAGCCACTCATCCAACGACGGACGGACAACATCATCAACGGGCGCGGACCGGCAAGCGGATTTGGACGGTGACTCTCGATGAGCTCACACGATTGTCACCCATGTCCCGTGCCGCGCCGCTATGTGGCGTGGCGTGCATCGCACGCCGCACGGGATGAAGCGATGCGAAGGGTCTCTGTGGTGTTGCCTGAACGTGAATGTAATCATGCCATACATTCGACGCAATGAGAGTGCATGAGTCAATTGCTTTTTGGGTGACGTAACAGAGATTCTTCGCTGCGCTCAGAATGACACAACCAACAACAGGGTTATACTCGGATAATTCTTGCTGAGGAGACTGTAATGAAATTCGGACTGTTCTACGAATTGCAACTGCCGAAACCATACGACAAGGAAACGTGGGATGCTGAAGACGAACATCGCATCGTGAAAGAGGCGCTGGAGCAAATCGAGTTCGCGGACTCGCTCGGCTTCGATTACGTCTTCGAGGTCGAGCATCACTTCCTCGAAGAGTATTCGCATTCGTCCGCGCCCGAAGTGTTTCTCGCGGCCGCCTCGCAGCGCACCAAGCGCATCCGTCTGGGTCACGGCATCGTGCTCACGCCGCCGCCGGTCAATCATCCAGCGCGCATCGCCGAGCGCGTGGCGATGCTCGATCTGGTGAGCGATGGGCGCGTCGAGTTCGGCACGGGCGAGTCGTCGTCGGACATGGAGTTGGGTGGGTTCAACGTGGATCGCGCCGCGAAGAAGGCGATGTGGGAAGAAGGCTTGCGCGAAACGATCAAGATGATGACGGGCGAGCCATACTGCGGCGTGAACGGCGATTATGTGCAGATGCCGGAGCGTAACGTGATCCCGAAGCCATTGCAGAAACCTCATCCACCATTATGGGTCGCCTGCTCGCGCCGCGAGACGCTGATGGTCGCCGCGCGTATGGGCTTGGGCGCGCTCTCATTTGCGTTCGACTCGCCCGAAGAAGCGACGGAGCGCATCGCCGAATACTATCGGCTGGTGCGTGAAGAGCCGTTCCCGATTGGCAAGGCGATCAACCCCGCCGTCGCCATCGTCTCGACGTTCATGTGCGCGAAGACCGACGAAGAGGCGCTGATGAAAGCGTGGCTAGGCGGACCATTCTTCGCGTACTCGCTCGCGTACTACTACGTGGACGCCGCGCAGACGCCGCACCGGCCGGGCAAGCAGCACTTGTGGCGCAACTTTCTGAACACGCCGCTGGAAGAACACATGCGCCGTCTCGAACAGCGCGCGGGCATTCCGCTCGGCGCGGGCACGGGCGAGAGTCAAAGTCAGAAGATCATCGGCACGGAAGAAGAACCGAAGAGCGAATCACAGCGCGCGCTGTGGCGTGCGGCGCGGCGCGGTGCGACCATCGGCTCGCCAGAGTTTGTGAGCAAGAGTCTGAAGAAATACGAGGACGCGCATCTCGACCTGATGATCCTCGTCGCGCAGTGCGGCATGGTCAAGCACGATGACATCATGGAATCCATTGAGTTGTTCGCCAAAGAAGTCATGCCCGAATTCAAGGAGCGGCACGCCAAGCAGCAAGAGTGGCGGCGCGAGCAGTTGCGGGGCGTGGAGTATCCGATTAACTCAACCATCTAGCAAGGAGCAATGAGCAATGAGCGATGAGCGATGAGTGTTCGGCGACTCATTGCTCATCGCTCGTTGCTCAGCACTCATCGCTCAGGACTTGACCTATGCCGAAACCTGCCGACATCAAAAACGAAAAACTGCGTGAGTTGCTCAGCGCCGCGCAGTCCGCGATCCGCAGCGGCGACTTCACGCAGTCGGTGCGGCAGAGCACGGAAGCGGTGCGGCAGTTGCTCATCATGCGCCCCGACGTGTTCACGGCGGATCCGCTCGCGGGCACGCGTCAGGCGCTGCCGCCAGTCGTCGGCGCGCGTCTGGTGACGGAGAACGTGACGGAGCCGCAAGTGATCTTCGACCGCGAGAAGTTCACGATGGCGGAAGCGATGACGTGGTATCAGTATGCACTGGAGAGTGTGATAACGGGAGAAGCAAGGGACTGAGTGAAAGAGCTGTGCGAATCACGAGAGCCAACGAACCTTAACATCGGATTCTATTTGTTTGAATTCCTTATCTCCCGTCACCAACTCCCCCTTCTCTTCTTTCGCCAGCGCCGCCGCAAAGCAGTCTGCATACGACATGCGCCCTTTGACTTTGAACTTTGCTGCCGCGTATGTTAGTTGCCAATCGGCGTCAACGAACGCGATCCCCAATTGTCTCAATTCGTCAACACTATTGTCGGCATCAGCCGCCGAAACTTCGCGCGCGAGGATATACCAGACCTCGCCGAGATTGACCACCGTCATCAGGAGCGCAATGCCGTTCTCGTGCGCGTCGGCGATGAGGTCTGCAACCTTTTGCCCGGCAGGCTCATCTTCCAGATAAGCCATCACCGACCACGAGTCCAGCACAATCGCTTTCGGTTTGCGCGCCATCTTATAACTCCCGCTCGCGTTTCTTTTCTGCCATCAGTGCTTTGAGCAATCCTTTGCCTTTGTACTTGCCTCGCAGACTGTGCACGAAATCACGCGTGATCGGTGTCAGAATGATCTGCTGCGCCTTCTCGTTCACTTCGATCTGAATGCGCGTGCCTTCTTTAATGCCCAACTTGCGGCGTACCGACGAGGGGATAACGATTTGGCCTTTTACGGTAGCGTAAGTCTCCATGTGAATATCCTCCAATGCGACAAAGTATATCATATTTTAGAAGTAAGTCAAGTGTAATGTGGCGTACTTTTAGAGATACCGCGGGCGGGCGGAGAACCACCCTATTTTGTTGGAGAGCGTGCTGCTGGGGAGGCAAAACAGTCGGGTGGTCAGATAGTCAGACGGTTGGCTAGTCAAAACAACTAGCTGACCCTCTGACTACCTGACCACCCGCTTCGTTCAGCGCGGCAGCAGCGCGAGGAAAATGCCGAACACGATGGCTTGATAGATGATCGTCACGAAGATGCCGAGCGTAGAATCGGGGAACTCGATTTCAAACAAGGCTTCGGTGAGTTTCAACGTGAGCAGCGCGCCGATGCCGATGGCGGGAATGAAGACGGGGACGTAGAGCAGGAAGGGCCAACCTGCGATGACGAGCAACGTCAACGCGAACGCAATCAGCCAGCGCGGCAGTTGTGTCACAGGATAAAGCCGCATCGCTTCTTGGAACGTGAGTTTACGCGCATAGCCTTCACTCAGCGCCGCAATATAAATGCTGGCGAGGGGCCACTCTCCCATTGCCACCCATGGCACGACGAGCGCGCCCCACGGCACTTGCAAGTGGATGAGTGCCGCGACGAGCAGCGGCAGCATGAGCGCACCGGAGACGGCGCTCATCTGCCACGTCGCTTGACGAAGCGTGAAGAGCGGCGGTTCGGTCTTTGCCACTGCGTGCACCGTCGCGAACGGCGCGCTAATCAGGCGCAGCAGCCAATTCGGTTTCTCCTCTTTGAAGTGATCTGCGAATTTCTCTTCTCCGTATTTCTGCTTCAGGCGCAAGACGATGTGTGCGACGGCGTCGTCAAAGTGCTCAGAGTACGATGTGAGCATGAAACCGCGCCATGCCCAGCGACCGAACAGCAAAGGCGCAAGCCAGTTCTGTAACGGCAGTCCCTTCGCCGCATCCACCCACACCACGAAGCGCTCGTTCGGCAACTCGATGGAGCGCAGTCCGCGCAGCGCGTCGTCGGGAATCCAACGCTGGCCGAACGCGCATTGCATCAGCAGTCCATCGTATTTGATCGTGATGCGTGACGCGGCGAATGCGATGGCGCGCGCGCCGAATACGGCGACGAACAAACCGATGTGCGCGGTGAGCAGTGTCGAGAACACGGCGCGCGCTGAGGGCGGATCGAGCAGCGCAATCGGCGGCGTCGGCGGCAGATTCAGAATGGGCCACAGCCAGCCGTATAGCACGCGCAGCCACGTGAGGACAAATTCGGTGAGGTTGAACGCGAGCAGCAGAACCCAGACGAGATCAACGACGCGGACTTTCGGTGCGGACCGCTCCAGTACCAGTGCTTGCATGGTGGAAGCATACGCGAAGAGAGCGCGCGCGTGAATAGGTCATTTTGACCATCGAACTTTGACAGACCTCGCGGGTCTTGAAGACCCGCGAGGTCTATTTGTTTGCGGCAATCGTGAAGCGGTCGAGGTCGTTGACGACAATCGTGTTGGGGAATATCGCGCGCGCTTCGTCTTCGATCTGCTTGGGATGATAGCGGCGCGAGATGTGATGCAGCAGCAGTTGATGCGCGTGCGCATCACGCGCAAGCGCGGCGGACCGCGCGGCGGTGAGATGCCCATAGTTGCGCGCTTCGTCGCGCTCGCTTTCGAGGAACGTCGCTTCGATCACGAGCGCGTCTGCCTCTTGCGCGTGCGGCAGAATTTCCGTCGTGCGCGCCACGTCGCCGACCCACACCAACTTCGTGCCGCGCACTTCGTCGCCAAGCACATCGTTCGGCCGAACCACGCGCCCATCAGATAAAATGATGCACTCGCCTGCAACCAATCGCTTGCGCTCGGGCCCGAACGGCACGCCGAGCGCGTCGGCTTTGTCGTTGAGAAAAGGGCGGCGGGTCTTCTCCTCGAACACGTACGCAAAGCAATCGGGCCCCCGATGCGCAACCTCGAACGCGTTCACGCGGTAATGCTCGCCCTCGTGTATCGTGCCGCTTTGAATCTCGACGTATTCCAAATCAATCTTCACGTCAATCGTGCGCAGCACCACGCTCATCAGATCACGCACGCGGCGCACTGCCCAACGTCCGCCGATGATCTGCATGTGCTCGATCGCTTCCCAGCGCGCGAAGGTGCTGACGATGCCGCCGAGTCCGAGAATGTGGTCGAGATGCCCATGCGTGAGCAGTACCGCGTTGAGGCGGCGAAAGCCCATGCCGCTGCGCAGCAATTGACGCTGCGTGCCTTCGCCACAGTCCATCAGCCACCGCTCGCCGCGATGCACGACCAGCGCCGAACTCAAGCCGCGCTCGATAGACGGCGCAGAGGCGGAGGTGCCAAGGAAGACGACTTCGAACATGAGGCGATTCTAGCACATTTTAAATTCTAGATTTCAAATTTGAACTTAAGGTTCGCTCATTTTTAGACGAGAATGAAAGATTAGGTTAAGCTCTGGGCATGAGCCCAGAATTGAGTATTAGAAGCGAACGCGTTGATGATATTCCCGTATTGCTGGCGTTTCAGGAGCAGATGCAAGTGGCT
>JBBPZQ010000097.1:0-25102 GCA_038198935.1 Anaerolineae bacterium | reverse complement strand
GTTTCGCCCAACAGATCTTCAGGCTTCTGATACTCTTTCAGTAGTTCGTCTAACAGTTCCGGTCGGATGGTCATCGCTATTCTCCTTCTTTCGGATTATCTGAGTGATGACCATTTACACAAAATCTATGATACCCTCTTTGCAGCAGGCAAATCGTCAATCGCATCTTGACACCTTCAAACATTTCAGCTGGATTTCGGTCTCCACAGTAATGTGAGAGGAAGGTTTGGTGCCGCCGAAGAGTTTGTTGCAATACAGCAGTACGTTCCGTACAAATCGAACTAAGAGGGACAATCATCCCGAATAATCCTTCGCTCTTCAATAAGGCAAATGATCGCTCCATCACAAACGCGTACAGATTCCCACACTCCTCTGTCTTGTAGCCGCGTATCTGATATTCATCTTTCACCTTGCTGTACTCCACATACGGCGGATTGCCGACAATCACATCAAACCCGCCGTCCTGCATAATCTGGTTGAACTCCACGTACCAATGGAACGGCTTGTGCGACGCCACGAACTGGTCGAGACTGCGCGCGCCGTATTCGGCCTGCAAAGATTCGTTCAACGCCTTTTCAATCGCGCGCAATTGCGCTTGCGTGTCCGCCTTGGCTTGCGCGAACATGCGCGCGCTGATGCCGTGCTGCGTCTGCAAGGCGCGGAACGCGCGCAACGCGATGTCTGCTTCCTTAATCGTCTGCGCTACGTTCATGCTGAACAGCGAGCGCGTCGCCGCCTGCTCCACTTCCTCAACGCTGGCGTAGCCGACGAGCGTGTTGCCCGCGCGGATGTTGAAGTCAATGTCGGGCAGCGGCTCAATCTTGCTCGCGTCGTCCACCTGCGCGACCAACTTCAGGAACAGGCGCAGTTTGCAAATCTCGGTCGCCTCTTCCATGATGTCCACGCCGTACAGGTTGGCGACGATGATGCTCTTGTAGATGAAGTAGCGGCGGTTGGGGTGCGCCGCCACGCGCGCCAGTTCTTCCTTGAAGCGCGGAAACTTCGCGCCGCCTAACTCCTCCATCTTGTCGAGCGCGATTTCGTAGAGCGGTTCGAGGATATTCATCGCCGCGAACAGGAACGCGCCGCTGCCTACCGTCGGGTCGAGTACCGTCATCTTGCTCAGGCACTCGAAGTAGAACGTCTGCAAGGTCGCGGGGTCGCGCAGGTTGCGCAGCCAATCCTGCATGAAGCGCTCGATGTCGAGGTTGTAGGTGATGAGGTCGTTGATGCTCGTCGCTCCCTCTCCTGCGACATGCTTCTGGTCGCGGGGGAGGGTTGGGGTGGGGGTTAAGGCGCGGGTCTGCGCCAGCCGCTTCTGACGCGCCACATACTCGCGCTCGGTCTCGGTCGGCAGATACTCGCTCTGCTTCACGGCGGGGTAGATGTACGGCTCCACATCGTCCAGCGGCAAGCGGTCGAGTTTGCCATAGCGCAGCGTCACCAGTTTGTCGAATAGGAACGGCAGGATGGTGTTGCGGCAGATGTAGCCCGTGATGTCCTCTTTGGTGTAATACGCGCCCATCTGCTTCTGGTTGATGTACTTCTCGAAGATGTAACCCAGCACATCGGGATTGATTTCGTTGTCGGCGCGCAGTGGGCGGTCATCGAGATGCCATGTATATTTGTCGAAGAATTCGAACAGCCGCTTGAACACCTTGTCGGGTATATCAATCCGTTTGCCATGCGCCTGCTCGATTTGATGTGGTTGGAACAAGCCACCATTCAGATAAGGAATCTTGCCGAGCAGCTTGCGCGTTTGCGGCGAGCGCTCGCTCTCCTCTTGCGCGAAGCCTTCAAAGAACAGCGGCACAAGGAAGTCTCGATAAAACCGATCGCTCTTCGGCATCGCCTTCATCCGATGACGGAGGTAATCGCTATCGCCGTCGAGGAAACCCTTCTTCTGGATGAAGTAGATAAACATCAAACGGTTGAGCATGACCGACGTGTACCACGCACGCTCGGTCGCCTCGTCAATCCCTTCGAGCAATTTCATGAAGGCGTCGTGTTCTGTCTTGAATTCGTCGTAGAAGCGCTTGGTGACGCGCTCCACATCGAACGCCTTCTTCACCTGTGCGGCGACTTTGGTAATGGAGACATTGCCTTCGTCGTCAAAGTCTTCGAAGCCAAAATGCACCTGCTCCAATTTCTGTAGCAGCAGATCACCGCTCTGCCCTTTGCGATACGTCTGCTCGCGCGCGCGCGCGGATTGTCCGACTTCGCGCTTCACCCACATCCACGTGGCTTTGGTGCGCGCCCCGTCGAGAAAAATAATGATGTGCTCGTAGGCGACCTTGCTCAACTGTTTCTCGATCTGTTTGCGCGTGCTGTCGGATGGCACGTCGGCGCCCGTCGGCGGTTCGCAGGTATAGATAACCATGCCACCCTGTTCGGCAACGGGCGACAACTTGTAAGTTGCCTCAGCGACCATCGCCGTCGTCGCGGCTTTTTGCGCCTTGCTCCAGCCGAGTTCCTCGATGAACAACGTTTTGAAGTCGAACGCTTGCAGATATTTGCGTGCATTGAGCATGTTTATTTTCATGGCTTGCGCAACCCCAGCGAGCAAATAATCTGTGGCTCGGTTTCGACGCTTTCGCCCTCTTCGGGAATCAGGCTCAGGCGTCCTTCCTTGCACAGGCTGAGCACTAATTCCGACAAGTCTTCGTCGCCGATGTGCGCCTTCAACTGCCGATTCAAAATATCCTTCGCCAGTTCGCGCAGCGGATAACGCAGCAGGTCGTCAATCGCGCGCGCCAGTTCATCGCTGGCGAGCAGCGGCGTGCGCACTTTCAGGTCGTCGTAGTACTTCTTGAGCCGCGTGTACGTGCGGTGGCGCGCGCCCGATGGTCGTCCGAGTTGTCCGCTGATGCTCTTCACTTCGCTCAACATTATCTCGACGGCAGTGCTGACCAATTTGTGATGCTGCGATAGGCGCGCGATGGGCGGCGTGTCGGGCGCACACTCGGCGGCACGCAGGATGGCGAGTTGCGATTGGGTGACGGTGTGTCCCTGTGTGTCCTGCCATGCCAACGCGTCGTTATCGTCGGCGGTGTGCATGTACACCAGCACGCCTTCAGGCTGCGTATCGCTCGGCGTGTGCGCCTTGGTCGCAAACACCACGTCGGGCATGTCCTCGATCTTTTTCTTGAGCGCCGGATTGTTCTTCGTCGCGTCGTGCCAGATTTGGTACGCATACGAGGCAAGGTCAACCTCGCCATCGGCTTCATCGAGGATACCCGACTTCTCGGTGTACAGGTCGTGCAGTTGTTGGGCGCTGCTCTGTTCATCCTCGAAGAACTGCTCGTCGGTCCCAATCACTTCCGCGTTTTCTTGCAAGCGCTGTTTCACCCGCCCGCGCAGGTTGATGATTTTGTCGACGCCATCGGCAGGCAAAAACGAGTAGCACAAGACTTGCGCGTTCTGCTGCCCGATGCGGTCCACGCGCCCCGCGCGCTGCACCAGACGGATAATCGCCCACGGCAAGTCGTAGTTCACCACGATATGCGCGTCCTGCAAATTCTGTCCTTCGCTCAACACGTCGGTCGCAATCAACACGCGAATCTGCTGTCCGCTCGGATAATCCTTCTCGTTGCTTTTCGGACTGAAGCGCCACGCCATAGCCGTTGGGTCTGGCGATTGCCCCGTGACACCCTCCAATGGCTTGATACTGCGTCTTTGCAACTCGTGCGTCAGGTAATCCACCGTGTCGGCGAATTGCGTGAACACGAGTACCTTCTCGTTCGGATGGGTGCGGGTCAGCAAGTTCAGCAGTTGCTCGAGTTTGCGGTCGTGCTCGGCATCCCACGCGCCATTGCTTTGCAGGATGTTCATCAACTGCTGGCTGTCGTCGCCCAATGCTGATTTCAGGTCGGCTATGAACAGCGACGGACGCAGCCAACTGAACTTGTGCGCGTACTCGGAGCGATACAAGTCGTAGATGGCTTGGGCGCGTTGTCTGTAAACATCGGGTGTGAACGCCGCGCCATTGCCGCGCTCGATGTCATCGCTCGCGCCGTCATCTGCGCCGTTCAGCGTACCCTGCACCGAGTCGCTGTCCTCGTCGTTGTTCGCGGAGTCGAGCAGTTCTGCGGTCTGCGTGCCGATCGGCAGCGGCAAGTTGTTGTCGAGCGCGTATAAGGCAATGGTATTACGCAAGATGTGGCGGTCGAGCGATTGCACGAATGCCTGCCCGCTGCTCTCCAGCCGCTTGAACAAATTGGTGCGGCAATAGCCGAGCAAGCGCTTGCCTGCGCGCGACAGATTTTCGAGAATGCGCCGTTCGTTCGCATCCGCCTGCGCTTCCGCATCAGGCTTGAGGTAATTGCCCAAGCCATAACGCGGCAGGCTCAGTTGATTGATCGTCGTCACCACCGCGTCGGAATACAAACGCGCATACTGGTCAGCGGCATCAGCGGGACGCATCGCAAACTTGAGCGTCTTCGGCACGCGTGTCGGAAACAAGCGTTGCGTGCCATCGGCCACTTGCAGATATTTCTGTCCCGTTTGCTTGTCGGTTTGGGCATAATGCTCCTTGATGAAACTGCGCGTGCGGCGCACCAGATACAGGCGCATTAACTCGCGCCAGTCGTCGGCGTGGGCGCTCTTCTCGAACGCGAGCAGTGTGCTGGGCGCGACCTGATACTGGCTGAACTTCGCTTCGCCCAATTCGCGCAGCAGCATTTCGGGTCGAATACCCAAATCTTGCTCTGGCTCGATGAACAAGCGCAACTGCGCGGCGAGGTCGAGATAACTCTTGTTGTATGGCGTCGCCGAGAGCAGAATCATGCGGCTGTCACTGCTATCCACGTAATCTTTGATAGCGCGATAGCGCGCGCCCTCGCGGTTGCGGAAGTTGTGACTCTCGTCGAGGATGATGAGTTGATAGCGCGACATCGCGGGCAACTCGCCCAACTCTTTCACGACATTACCGCTAGAGATGACCTTGCCGTGCAGCCGATACTTGTCAACGTAGCCTTGCCACATCTTCATGATGTTCGGTGGGCAGATGATGAGCGTGTTGACGCCGTGCGCTTCTTCGTAGATGCTAGCCAGCGCGGTCGCCATCAGCGTCTTACCCAAGCCGACCACATCGCCCAATATCACGCCGCCACGCTGATGCAGATGGCGCGCCGCAATGAGCACCGCCGCTCCTTGAAACTTAAACAGGTCCCTGGCAAACTCCGGCGGGAGTGAGAATTGCGCTAGTCCGGCACGCGCTTCTTCGGCGAGGTGGTACGCCATCTTCAAATAGATTTCGTATGGCGTCAGCGGTTCTGCGCGCGCCCAACTTTCCTCGATGACCGCGATGAGTTCTGCTGAGATGTCGAGGCAGAAGGTGTCGTTCCAGCGATCTTCAAACCATTGCGCCAGTTTAGCGCAGGCATCGTGGTCGAGCACGTCCACGTTGAGTTCGCCTTGCAAGCGCAAGCCCGACATCGTGAGGTTGCTGCTGCCGAGATAGCCCGTGATCGGGTTGTTGAAGTCGTTGCGATACAACAAATACAATTTGGCGTGCAGATGATGGCGTAGATACAACTTGACCACAATTTTCTTTTCCTTCAGCTGCCGCGCCAATTGCTTCAAGCCTGCCTCGTCCTCATCGCTTGGTGCGCCTATCATCAATTGTTTCCGAAACTCGTCGGCAAGTTCGCGTTTGCGGCGTACAGCCGTGCCCTTGTCAATGCCGTCATCACTCGCACGCAAACTGAACGCACGTTTGAGCATATCCTGTGGCTTGTCCTGCATGCCGACCAGCAAACGGCAGCAGTGCCCATCGCCGCCAGTCCAAGCGTCAACATACTTCGACAGATGCCGCCAGCCACGCAGGTTGAAGTAGCCTACGCAGAAATCGGCACGTTCGGATACCGAGAGGGTCTGAGTTAGTGCGGGGTGCAGATGTTCAGCAATGTTATCGAAGATGCGAGGCATGATGCATCACAGCATCCTTTGTAAAGAGAGTCGTTGAGTTAGTTAGATAGTGACACGCATCCGCAATTTTACCAACACGAACAATAGTGTCAAGTGATTTGGCGATAGTGCGCGGGGATGTCGCGCTCAGGCGTGTGGGTTAGCGTGCGCGGCAATGCCATACGCGCGCACATCGCCCGAGCGTATGACGGGCGGGTTCGGGAAGAACACAGCCAGATGCTGCTTGATGTGCTCGGCGGAGAGCGCGGTCGAGGCGTCCGCGCCCGCTTTGTCTGTGAAGATGCTCATGGAGGCGATGCACCCATTGCCCAAGTCCACCGCGTAGAACGCGACGAAGCCGGGTGACTGGCTGATAAGCGGCACGAAGCCCTCGTTCACGCGCCGCATGATCTCACCGACTGCTTGTGGCTCGACTTGGTATTCACGAATCGTCAGGTGCATTTACATTCCTCCTACTGCACGCTCACCCTGAACGTCGCCATTCCGACGCCTCTAGTCGGATTCTGATTCTCGCGTTTGTAGATGAGTGCGATTTGCGTCGCGCCCGTGCCGACCGCTTTGAACGTCCAATGCTCTGTGCCGCCTGCGCCCGCAACGGGCAGGCCCGACGCGGCGTATTCGTGATTGAGCAGTGCGACGATTTGTTCGTCGAGCGGCTGCGCCAACTCCCAGCGATAGCCCGTCGTCGCGTTCGAGTCAAGCGTGATGATAAACTCCTCGCCGCGCTTCACCTTAATTGGCTGATTCGCATCGGTGAACTCGCGTGTGAGCAGCAGTGAACAACTCGTGGCAATTAATGCCAGGCATAGCACGAACCATCTCATCGTGCGGCGTCGAACTCCTCAATCGCTTGCTGCGAGAGCGGATGCTCGCCCATCGCTTGCCGCACGTCGTCGAGGTTGGCGGAGTCGAGGAAGATCATGGTGGAGTTTGTTGGTTGGATGGATGGTTGGTTAGTTAGTTAGAAAACTATCATCCAACCATCCAACTAACCAGCCAGCGTTTCGAACCGATCAATGTCGGCTTTGATCACGTCGAGGCTGCCGCGCCAGAAGTCGGCGCTGCGCACGTCAATGCCGAAGCGCGACGCCAACTCGTGCGCGTCGCCCATGCCCGTCGAGGAGAGCAGGTTGTCGTAGCCCGCTTTGAACTGCTCGGGGTCTTGCTCGTAGCGCGCATACAATCCCAATCCAAATAGCAATCCGAACATGTACGGGTAGTTATAGAACAGCGGCCCGTAGTAATGACCCTTCACCGCCCACATGTACGGATGCAAAATATTTGGATCAAGCCCGTCGCCATACGTCTGTCGCTGCGCGTCGAGCATCAGGTTGCAGAACTCGTCGGCGGATAACTCACGCTGCGTGCGCCGCTCCAACACGCTCTTCTCGAAGAGGAAGCGGCTCGTGATGTCCACGACGATCTGACACGCGTCCTGCAGCGACGCTTCGAGGATCATCACTTGCTCGTCGGGTGCAACACGCGCGAGCGCGGCGTTCTTCACGATCGTCTCGCAGAACGTGCTGGCTGTTTCGGCAAGCGTCATCGGCGTGCTGCGCTGGAGCATCGTGCGCTCGGCGAGATTGAAGTTGTGATAGGCGTGGCCCAATTCGTGCGCGAGCGTGCCGACTGCGCCGAAGCCGGGCTTGTAGTTGGTGAGCACGCGCGACTCGCCTTTGCGAATCCGCATACAGAACGCGCCGCCGACTTTGCCCTCGCGCGGCTCGGCGTCAATCCAATTCTCGAGGAACGCGCGCTGCGCTAGTCCGCCCAACTTGGACGAGTAGGTGTCGAACTGCGCGACGACGAACTGCGCGCCTTCGTCGTATGCCCACTCGCGCGCGCTGCCGCCCACCGGCGCGAACAGGTCATACCACGCAAGTGCGGATGTGTTCAACGCGCGCGCCTTCGCACGCAGGTAGCGGCGGAAGTCAGGGAACGATTCGCGCGCCGCGCCCATCATCGCGTCGAGCGTGGCGCGGTCAATGTTGTTGTTGAACAGCGCGCTGTCGAGCGGCGACTGCCACTGCCGCTTGCGCGCAAGCGTGTTCACTTCGCCCTTGATGCTGTTGAGCGCGGCGGCAATCGGAACGGCATGCTCTTTCCACGCGGCGAGTTCGGCCTCATAGGCGCGGCGGCGCACGTCACGATTGGGATCGTACGCGAGGTTGCGCAGCGCGCTCATCGGCAAGCGCCGCTCCTTGCCGTCCAACTCAATGGGTACCAGCAACTGCGAGGTGAACGTGCTGTACAACTTGCCCCACGCGCTGCCGCCCGTCACGCTCAGTTCGGACGCGAGCGCTTCTTCCGTCGGCAACATCAGATGTTCCGATTGCTGCTTCGCCTTGCGCAGCATGAACGCATGCTCGTGTGCGTATGCCGACCGCCGAATCAATTCTTCGACGTCGAGCGAGCCGAGCCACGCAGTGAAGCGCGTGCCGAGCATGGAGAGTTTGACGCTGTGCATACGCAGTTCGCTCTGCCGCGCTTGCGCCGTCTCGTCGCGCGAGTTGGTCGAGACGAAACTGCTGATGTATGCCGTCGTCGTGACGAATGATTCGAGCATCTCGTTGTAGCGGCGTGCAATCGTCTCGAAAGTCTGCGTCGTCGTATCGTCGAGTGGCTTTGGCTCCTGCAAGCCGATGTGGTGCTGATCGAACAGCGCGGCCAGCTCGTCAATTGCTTGAAGTGCAGCGCGAAAACCACTTTGGAATTCGTCGGATTCGAGACTGGGATAGACGACTGTCATGTCCCAATGCGGCAGCGTGCGTTCGGCAACACTCATAGTGATCCATTCTTATTGCAAAATTTACCGCGAAGACGCGAAGTACGCGAAGAAGAAGGTTATGGACCTTATTCGCGCCATGCGCGTCTTCGCGGTTTAAATCAGATCAGCGCAAATCTTTTTCCATCTTGCTGATCTCGCGCGCGCAGTTGGCGATGTGTTCGCTGGTCAAGCCGTACTTCTGCAGCAACTCTTCAGGTTTGCCCGATTCGGCAAAGGTGTCGTTGACGCCAATGAAGCGCATGTGTGTCGGATGATTCATCGAAGCCGACTGCGCGACGTGGCTGCCCAACCCGCCCCACACCAGATGCTCTTCCGCGACGACGATGCCCTTCGTCTCGCGCGCGGCACGCTCAATCGCCTCGTGGTCGAGCGGCTTGACGGTGTGCATGTCAAGCACGCGCGCCGCAATGTTTTCTTTCGCCAAGTCGTCGGCGGCTTGCAATGCCATCGCGACCATGATGCCGTTCGCGATGATCGTCACGTCATTGCCCTCGCGCACTTGAATCGCCTTGCCGAGCTGGAAATCTTTGCAGCCATCCGGATAGATGAGCGGCGTCTTGATGCGACCTGTGCGCAGATACGCGGGGCCCTCGTGTGCGGCGATGGCGCGCGTGGCAGCGCGCGTCGCGTGTTCGTCCGACGGCACGACGACCGTGAAGCCTGGCAGTTCACAGGCAAGCCCCACATCTTCGATACCCATCTGCGAGGGTCCATCTTCGCCGATGCTGATGCCCGCATGACTGCCGACCACTTTCACGTTGAGGTGCGGAAACGCGACGGACATGCGCAGTTGGTCGAACGCGTTCGCCATCATGAACACGGCGAATGACGCGATGAACGGAATCTTGCCGCACGCGGCCAGCCCCGCGCCGACGCCGACCAGATTCGATTCGGCGATCCCGACCTGAAATGCGCGCTCAGGAAACGCCTTCGCGAACTCTTCGGCGCGCGTCGAGTTTTGCACGTCGCCGTCCACGATGACGATGTTCGGGTTCTCGCCGCCAAGTTCCTTCAACGCTTCGCCATACGCGTCGCGCGTGGCTTTGCCCAGTGGTAATTGCATAAGATGCTCCACTCCTGTCTTCAAGCATCCTGAGCGGCATTGATGAAGCGCCGTCGAAGGATGCGTTCTGCCAGCGCACGCAATCTTCGACGACCAATGTCGCTCATCGTGCTTGTGCTTACCTGAGAAACAATTTGATGAGGTCCGCGTACTTATTGCATCGCCTCGATATCTTTAATCGCCTGTTCGAGTTGATCTTTTGGCAGCGGCACGCCGTGGTAGTGCGCGTGCGTCTTGTCATCCGCAAGATAGTGCACGCCGTAACCTTTGACCGTGTGCGCGATGATACACTGCGGTCTGTCTTGCCCTGCTTTCGTGTGCTGCAACGTCGTGAGCACTTGCTCCAGATTGTTGCCTTCGATCTCGCTCACGTCCCAATCGAACGCGCGCCACTTCTCTGGCAGTGGTTCGAGTGAAGGCATAATCTTCATCGTCGCATCGTTCTGCTGGAAGTCATTGCGATCCACGATGCAAGTCAAGTTGCCGAGCTTGTATTTGCCCGCCGCCATCGCCGCTTCCCAGATTTGCCCTTCGTCGCTCTCGCCGTCGCCGATCATGACGTACGTATGGTAATCCTTCTGGTCGAGCCGCGCCGCGAGCGCGTGCCCAATGCCGAGCGATAGTCCCTGACCGAGCGAACCGGTTGACGCTTCGACGCCAGCCAACTTGCGCATGTTAGGATGGCCTTCCAGCGGCGAATCGAGTTTGCGCAACGTGTGAATCCAATCTTTGGGGAAGTAGCCGCACTCGGCGAGCACGGCATACAACACGGGCGCGGCGTGACCTTTGCTGAGGATGAAGCGGTCGCGCTCGGGCCAGTGCGGGTTCTGCGGATCGTGGCGCATAATGCCGCCCGCATACAGCGCGGTCAGCACCTCGACCGCCGACAGCGACGACGACGGATGTCCCGAACCTGCCTCCGTCGTCATGATCACGATGTCCTTGCGCACTTCCTTCGCGAACTGTTTCAATTGATCGAGATTCGGTGAGTTGCTCATTCATGACCTCAGAGATGGACTGGCGGATATAGTTTAGCGCGCGTGAATGGCGAGTGCAACTTCAAAACGTGAATCGTGTTGCCTAACAACCGCAACCAAAATCAACGCGCCGCCCACAAAGAAGTTCACGCCCAGTTGCTCGTGCAGTAGCAGCCAGCCGAGCAGCGCGCCGGCGACGGGCTGCGCGAAGAAGAAGATGGACGTAATGCCCGCTCCGAGCATTTCAATCGCTTTGTTCCGCAAATAGATCGCGGGCGCAGTCGCAATGGACGCGAGGTAGGCCGCACTAAAGATGACTACGCAAACGCTCGATGACAAAAAAGTTTGCTGGCAGGCGTTGCGCGCCGATCGCCAGATACGCCTTGCCCAGCAGCAGGTTGGGATTCGCGGGGTCAGGCTGCACGAGATAATCGCGCAGAATTCGCTCGACGGCGAAACGCGGGTTGCGCGTGCTCGCGCCATAGTCCAACAACAGCGCATTTGGATAGAGACGATCTACCGTTTCGGACTTTACACGCGAAACACAAAAAAACGCATAACGCTTCGGATGTGCGGGACTCGGCTTGGCGATCCATGCTGAGGTGAGTGCATTCTGCTGCACGGGTATATTGTAGCCCTCCACGCCATCACCTGAGACAAAGAACCCTTTGATGAATTTCTGAATGCCGAGCCAGCTTGTCAGCGTTGACACATTGTAGCCGCGCCATTCAAAGCCGACTACCATCTCGACGTCAGGCGCGTACGCCGACTGAAGAATCTTCTCCAGCGCAGCGTTGTCGGACTGCGCGAGCTCGGTGAAACTCATGCTCTGTATCATTCGTCCTCCCACGCGATGCCATTAAACGTGCGCTTGGCTTGCAGTTGTTGCTCGATACCATCCATCAATTTTAGGAGCGCATGAATTTCGTACGGCACCGCGAACAGTGATATTCCGGCTAGCCCTGCCGTCCAGATGGCCGCGAGCAAGCGCGCGCAACGCAGGATGACGCGTACTGCGCGCCGTCCGCTCTCAGCGCGGTGGATGATCGTCAGGAAGGCGAGTCCAGTTGCCGTACCGAGCACATTCATCATCTGTCGTCGTCGAGCGGACACAAGCCCGCGTTGCAATTCTGCATGAAGATTCAATAGCACGTGCTTCGTGCGGGTGCCTTTATCCGACGTGTGGCTAACGGTAGGCGCCACCGTCTCACGCACGCTAAGCTCGACCAGCACGGCATAATGATCAGAGTAGGCGATAGGCGGGGCACTGGCGTTCGGTTGAAAGGTCCGCAAGGTCACCATGGCTGAGACTGGCTCAAGACTGGTCACAGTTCCATCGCGGACGAAAACGTAGTCGAGACACTTCGCCGTGACGTTTGGAAGATACGGATTGTCGGGCGCAAAAGTTGCGCCGAGGTCAGATGGGTGCAGCGTGCGGTATGCATCGCGCAAGCGTCCGAGCGTAGGCATGATTTCATATTCGCGCTGCTCGCGCCTAGTGTTGAAATCGCCGCAGCAGATGACAGGCTGTGCGGATGATCGGTTCATGAAGCGCACGCACTCGTACAAATCAGCCAGACGATAGGGACGGTTCTCATCGTGTTCGTCGGCTGTGTACGATGCCACCGTATGGGTGTTATACACGTCCATCAGCCCGAGCGGTGTCAGCACACGCGCGAAGCCGATGCCCTTGCCGGCGAAGTAGTCGGTCTCCCAAAATTGCTCACGCCTCCCACCGAGCGGAAAACGATAGAACGCCGTTTCGACGATGGGGAAACGCGAAAGCAGCATCAGCCCGCTGCCCGCGATGCCCGACTGGTAGTAATGCGTATATGCCAAGCCGCCTAAGTGTGCGGCTTGCGCTATGCGCGCGCGCGCAGCGGCGTTCCATGCTTCTTGCAGCGCCACAATATCCAGGTGCATCGTCGCCAGTTGTTGGCCGATCGCATTCATGCGCGTCGCAATGTCTTTCACGATAGGCGGCAAGTCCCAAATGTTGAAGGTCAACACGCGCAGCACTGAAGCCTTGCGCGCGTCGAGTTCACTCACCTGATCAGTGTCTGTTACTTTGGAGCTGTCCATATGCTCAATGTTGCTCGCGCTCCGCGAGCTGGCGAGCCGCATGCATCGCCACGCCCATGATCGGCAGTTGTGGATTGACGCCGAGATTCGTCGGGAATAGTGACGAGTCCACAACGTATAGATTGCGCATATCATGCACGCAAAAGTTCGTGCCTACCACGCCGTCCTGCGCACGCACGCTCATGCGGGCCGTTCCGAACAGATGCGAGAGGATGAAGGTGTACGCCGCCGGATCGGCGGGCGCGCTATCGAAGTATTTCAAATCGTCGGGACGATGCAGCCGCTCTGGCATGCCATGCACGCCCGTGATGATCTCGCGCGCGCCCGCCGCGAATAATAGTTCGGCGGTGAAGCGAAGTGCGCGGCGCAAATTCGCCATGTCGCGTGGCGTGAGGTCATAGCGCACCTCCGTGCCCAAGAAGCTGTTGCGTACCGTGCCTTCCGCAAAGGCTCGCAACTGCACCGCCCAGATGGCCATGTGCGGTGCGTCTGCAATGTTCGCCAGCCACTGCACTCCGACGCCCGGCAGAGCCGCGCACAATGTCTCCAATGGCAGCGCAATGCTTTCTACTTTGAAACGTCCATCGCCGCGATGCTCATCCACCTCGTAGCCTTGCGTCGCACCGAACCAACTACGCACCGGCTGATCAAACACGCCGACGAGCGAGCAGCCCGGATGCGCCTGAAAATGTTGGCCGAGATGCGCTGCACGCACGCCACTGCGATGAAGCAACAACGGCGTTTGAATGGCTGAAGCCGCAACGATCACCGCTTTGCGCGCACGCAGTGTAAACGGCGCGATATTCGTTTTGAGTGTTGGCTGATGAAAATGTCCGCGCACACCCAGCGCGTGCTCGCCCTTGATCGAAATACGATCCACCCGCGCGCTCGTGAACAGCGTCGCGCCGCGCTGTTCGGCATAGGGCACGTAACTGACCAGCATACTCTGCTTTGCGCCGAACGGACAGCCGGTGAGGCAGCGTGCGCTGCCATGGCAAGCGCGCACATTGCGCTGCGTGGGGAAACCGCTCACGTGGAGCTTGCTGCACGCGACATCCATTAAACGGTTGTTCTCACCCCACACGGCGCGCGGCGTCGCTTGCACCGCTAGCTCGCGCTCGATCAGGTCCCAGTGCGCGTGAAGTTGCGAGAGCGGCAGCGCGTCGCCCAATCCGAACTGCGCGCGCCACGGCTCCCATACATCGTCGGGAATGCGCCAGCTGATGCCTGAGTTGACGACGGTGCTGCCACCCAGGCAACTGCCCTGAATGATCGGCATCATGGCGCGGCCTCGCGTGGTCAGCATGGTCATGTCGCGAAAGATGCGCCGCATGGATGGGAACAGTGCTTCCACGAATTCGGCGGTCTGCACGGCGGGTCCCTCTTCGACAAGCGCGATGCTCGCGTCCGTGTCGGCGAGCACACGGGCGGCGGTTGCGCCTGCTGCGCCCGAGCCGACGATGATGTAATCAAAGTCGGCTTCGATGGCGCGCTGTTCTTTCTCGCCGTCGAAGATCATGTGCGTGGATTTCCTTCGGGCGTGGCAGTCGCTACTGGATAATTCAGTGCCGCGCGCACGGACGGGTCTGCGCCGTAACACAAACCGACGACCAATTTCAGCACAAGCAGCATCTGACGTACCAGATAGAAACGCGATTGCGCCATTGCAGCGAGAGCACGCGCTCGCGTCGCGTCCTCGTAACGTGTGAGCGGCGGCGCGCGACCAATGAGCAGCGGGGAAATCCACAGCGCGCACCAGACGGCGAGGCGAAAAACTATTTTCAATCGCGTCGTTGCGGTACGCATGAGTTCAGCGTAGAAGTGCTCGAAGCCAATCTCGTCAATCCCGTACGGAAGAACGGCGTGCGATTGACTCGGCAGCAGTGTATGCAGTATGATGCGGGTCGAGCGAGGTAGCATCAGACAGGACGAGTAAAAACTTTCTGAATACGATCGGGCTGGCGAACGGTTCAGAGTACTAATCGCGGTAGAAGACGACAGCCAATTCTTTTCAATTCGCACGTAGTTGCGGAATGTCGGGTATGGCGTTGAGCGATCCGCCCGCCAGTGAGCCGTGCTGGCCGATAGTATAGCAGAAGTGAACTGAGCGTAAGCCGCTTGCATCACTGTAGTAATCTTGCGCTCATCACGCCAACACAGCAAGGGGTTGCACCTCGTCTTCGGAATGCTCAAATCCGCTAACGCTTTCTTTTCCCATTACGATCACTTCAGCGTTAACTTTCAAAACGGTCGCTTATCAGTATGGGTTGCCAATGCAGTGGTAACACTCAACACCGGTCATGCGATTGGCCGGACTCTCCATTGCTCCACGAACCCACACATGGTAGAATAGCGCCGTCCAGATTAAGCAGCCCGGATCGCGCTGCCCATTACTCCGCCAAACAGTCGCTACTTCGAGAAAGGAGGCCTGCTACTCATTCGATGAAGTCGTACATGCGCTGCACTGTGGTTGCTGTTCAAAACTCGGCGCACGGCCGAGCGAAGCATTGTATTCGAACGGTTAGCAGTTCATCACCCGGAGGAGGAACATGAAGCATGTAATTTGGCTCACGACAATCGGGTTGGCAATCAGTTTGGCGCTGGCTCTCGCCGCCTGCGCGCCCGCAGCCAGTCCAGCCGCTTCGACGAGCGTCCCGCAGTCCGCTCCGACGAGCGCCCCAGCGGCCGCGCTCAAGGGAGAACTCAACCTGCTCTGCACGCCGCAGCAGGAATGGTGCGAAGGGATGAAGAAGGAGTTCGAAGCGAAGTACACAGGCGTTACGGTGAATTTTATCCGCCTGTCCAGCGGCGAATCGTTGACGCGACTGCGCAATGAAAAATCCAATCCGCAGTTCGATATCTGGTGGGGCGGCCCGATTGATTCGTTTATCGCGGCCAAGAAGGAAGGTCTCCTCGACCCGTACAAGACGGCGGGCCAAGCAAACATCGTTGATCCCAAATTGATGCTCGACCCCGATGCGCAGTGGGTCGGAATCTACGTCGGCTCGCTCGGCTTTGCGACCAATACCAAGCAGACGGCCATCCAAGCGCCTACGTCGCTCGACGACCTCATCAAGCCGGCGTTGAAGGGCCAGATCGTCATCGCCCATCCCGCTTCGTCCGGCACCTCATACACATTCCTGTGTACCGTCCTGCAAATCAAAGGCGAGCAAGCGGGCTGGGACTACATCAAGAAATTCGGCCAGAACGTCCTGCTCTGGACCAAGAGCGGTGCGGCACCTGTGCAGAACGTCGGCAAAGGTGAAGCAGCCGTCGGCGTCGTCTTTTCGCATGACATCGTGGCGGGTATCGAAACGGGTCTGCCGCTGAAGTTGACCTTCCCCTCCGAAGGCACGGGCTACGAAATCGGCGGGATGGGTATTGTCAAGGGTGCCAAGCATGCCGACCTAGCCAAAGCATGGTACGATTGGGCGCTCCAGCCGGCTACGCAGGAGCTCGGCAAGAAATATCACGCCTACCAGGGACTGACGATCAAAGGTGCGACACCGCCCAAGCCCGAACTGCTGCAAGTGAAACTCATCAATTACGACTTCGATTACTGCGGTAACAACAAGAAAACGTTCGTGGATAAGTTCTCCAACGAAGTCGCCGCAGAATCACAGGCCAAGTAAGAGCCGCTCGCGCGGGGGCAGTCCTTTCTGTCCCCCGCGACCTCCTTCTGACGATGACGCCTGCTGATTCGCTCCTGAGGCGCTACCGTGAGTTTCGACTCATCGCGCGCGACCCCGTCTTGCTGGGTGGCTTGCTCGTCACGAGTGCGTTCATGCTCGCCTTCGTCGTCTGGCCACTCGCGCGCGTCATCTGGCAGGGCTTCTTCACACTCGAGGGCCAGCCAAGCCTCATTTTTTTTCAGCGCTACTTCGACGCGCAGTATGGGCGCCAGTACTGGCAGATATTCTGGTGGACTATCGAGATGGGCGTGCTCACGGCCATCGGCAGCACAGCGCTCGGATTTCTGTTTGCCTACACGGTCGTGCGCTGCAACATCCCGTTCAAACCTCTCGTGCACGCGCTGACGCTGCTGCCGACGATCTCTCCGCCGTTTGCCATCGCGCTCGCGACGATTCTGCTGTTCGGCCGTTCCGGGTTCATCACGAAAGAGATTCTGCACATCGAGTTCAAAGCCGGCGTGAACGACATTTACGGGCTCGATGGACTCGTCTTCGTGCAGATCATCACTTTCTTCTCGGTTGCCTATCTCATCCTGCGCAGCCTGCTGGAGCGGATAGACCCATCTATGGAAGAAGCGGCGCTCAGTCTCGGGGCAAGCAAATGGCACATCTTCCGCACGGTCACGCTGCCGCTCCTGACGCCGGGCATCGCCGCGTCGTTCCTGCTGATGTTTGTCGAATCGCTTGCCGACCTCGGCAATCCGATTTTCATCGGCGGCAACGTGACCGTGTTGTCAACGCAAATCTGGATTGCAGTCAATGGTGAGTACGACCAGCAGAAGGGTGCGGCGTTGTCGCTCGTACTGCTCCTGCCCACGCTGACGATATTTATCCTGCAGCGCTACTGGATCTCGCGCAAGTCGTACATCGCGGTCACGGGCAAGCCGACCGGCGGCGGCGCGGGTTTTGTCAAGGAGCCCCTCATCCGCTGGACGTTCATCACACTGACATTTCTGGTCTTGCTGCTGGTGGTCGCATTGTATGCGACCATCTTTCTCGGCTCGATCACTAAATTGTGGGGCATTGACTACACGCTCGACTTCAGCCATTATGGCGCGGCCATTGATCGCGGACTCAAAGCCATTCTCGATACGACCTTCCTCTCCGCCGTCGCCACGCCGATCGCGGGACTCGCCGGGATGGTCATCGCATTTCTGGTCGTGCGCAAGAGGTTCAGCGGCAAAGAGGTGCTGGACTTTTCGTCCAACCTCGGCGGCGCGGTGCCCGGTACCATCCTCGGCATCGGCTATATCGTGGCGTTTATCAAAGCGCCGTTGGTTGTGGTCGCCGCAATTTACGTCGCGCTCGCCTATTACATGGTCGGGCCCACCATTCGCGGCCGCTGGCGCACTGCGTCGGTCTTGGTGGCCGGGACGCTGGCCGGTGCCGGCTTGAACTTGCTGGCACTGGACGAGAAGGGCCGCGAGCCGCTCGTGGTCAATCCCGTTCTCGCGGCGCTCGGCGCGCTTCCGACACTCAGCATCGAAAACTGGCTGGCTGCTCTGGCATCAGTGCTTGTCGTGCTCGCGCTCCTGTCGTTGCGATTTGTGGAAGTGCAAGAACGCAAGGTCGTGGCCGTCTTGCTGGTGGTGATGGCGGCTTACTTGCTCTCGCGCCAGTTCATCAGCGTGCTCACCGATCCGTTGATTCCGTTTGGTCGGACGCTGGGCGGGAACATCGGGCCGAAGCTGTTTGCGAGCCTCAGTGCGTGGATCAATCTTTTCTTCCAGCCGCCGTTTGCGCTGATCGGTTTTACGTACAGCGTCATCTCGGCATTTGTCCTCGCCAAGTGGTCTGCGCGCGGGCGGCTGGCCGCGACGGTGCTGCTGCTCGCGGTCAATGCCGCGCTGACCTTCCAAGGCGAACCGCTCGCGCTTGTCGGCTCGCCGTACATTATTCTGGCTGCCTATGCAGTTAGAAGTCTGCCCGCCTCGGTGCGCGCCGGCATTGCGGCACTGCAGCAAATTGACCCAGCTATCGAAGAAGCCTCGACCAGCCTCGGTGCCGACGCGCAGTTGACGTTTCGCCGCATCACAATACCGCTGATCGTCCCGGCGTTTGTGGCGGGTATGATTTTCAGTTTTGCGCGGCACATGACGTCGCTGTCAGCCATCATCTTTCTCTCGTCGCCGAAGTGGCAGATTCTCACGTCGCTAATTCTGAGCGAGGTTGAGCAGGGCGGCACGAGTCTGGCCGCTGCCTACTCGATGATGCTCATCGCCATCGTGCTCGCGGCGATTGGGCTACTATACCTGTGGGCCGGTCACGCCTTCCGCAGCGCACCAGCAGAATTGTATGTACCTAACCCTTGAGCATCTGAAGAAGACATTCCCCGCACGTGGTCAGGATGGGGGTGTCGCAGCCGTTGACGACGTCTCCATGCAGATTGAGCAGGGGCAATTTGTCACACTGCTCGGGCCATCCGGCTGTGGCAAGACGACGACGCTGCGACTGATCGCGGGCTTTGAATTTCCAAGCTCGGGCCATATCTCGCTGGATGGCAAACTGCTCGACGACGTGCCGCCCAACCGCCGCGACATGGCTATGGTCTTTCAAAGTTATGCCATCTTCCCGCATCTGAGCGTGTTCGAGAATATCGCCTATGGCTTGAAGATCAAAAAGCTGCCGCCACTGGAAATCAGACGGCGAGTGGATGAGGTGATGCGGCTAACCGCATTGAGCGGGCTGGAGAACCGCCAGCCGAACCACATCTCCGGCGGACAGCAGCAGCGTGTCGCGCTGGCGCGCGCGCTGGTGGTCGAACCCAAAGTCTTGCTGTTCGACGAGCCACTGTCGAACCTCGATGCGAAGTTGCGCGAAGAGATGCGCTACGAAATCAGAGACTTGCAGCGACGGCTCGGCATCACCGCCATTTACGTGACACACGACCAGCAGGAAGCGCTGGTCATGTCCGATCTCATCGCGGTCATGAACAAAGGTCAGCTTATCCAGCTAGGCTCGCCTGAAGAAGTGTACGAGCGGCCGCAATCAAAATTTGTCGCGGAGTTCATCGGCCTGTCCGATTTCATCAACGTGCGCGTCGAATCTACGGACGCTCACTTCGCGACGGTATGGGTGGAGCAGACGCGCCTTATGGTGACCGCCGGGCCGGCTTTCAAAGCGGGCGAGATGGCGCTGTTGTTCATTCGGCCGGATGAAATCGTCATCGGCGATGATGCGCGTGACGGCAATGTGCTGACGGGCGTTATCAGCAAAGCCACGTATCTCGGCGACAAAATGGATTACCAAGTCAGAGTGGGTGCGAACATGGAGTTGCGGGTTCAAGCCAAGGGCGATCATCCTCACCGCGTGAATGATACGGTACGTTTGCATCTGCCACCGGAACGCGCGCGCCTGATTGCATCAAACTAACCACGTCCACCCCGCAGTTCCCGCTCATGTCGCTACCACGAATGATGTGTAAAGCGTCGGGTGACTGATCAGCTCGCATGGTAGTACAACCCTCTGACACTGTTTGTTTCCATAACTCATTCGCGTGCGCCTGCGATTGCTACGTGCCACATCTCGTACGCTGGTGCATCAATGCCCATCTTGACCCAGTGCTGGCTACAGCTTTCATCCCCGCCGTAAATATGCCGTGTGAGCCACACGCCGCCGAGTGAAAATCAAAACGTAGTAATGACAATTATCCCTACGCGGCGCGGCACAGTGCAGCGAACAGCGGCGTGTTGCCGCAGTGTACGCACTCGTACGCGTACAGAAACATCGAAGCCGACCAACTCTGATATGCATACCCCATCGGATTGCCGCTCTGCCCGTGCATCCACTCATTAAATTCCCACGGCTCGCTGACGCCCACGCGACAAGCGGCGGCGAGATCAGATAACAAACTCATCGCTTCCGTGTGCCAGCCCAGCTTGACCAGCGCGGCAATATGGAAGCCGCCGATCATGGGCCAGATACCGCCGTTGTGATATTGATACGGTAAGTTCAGATTGCGGCTGCGGTAATACTCACGCCAATCGGGTTGGCCCGGAAAGATGGGCGGGTAAATCGCTTTGGTCGGGTACGGTCGCGCCGCTCCGACTTGGTACAGATAGCGCAGGATGCTCTCGCTGCGTATCGAGTCCGCGACCCCGCACAAGATCGCCAGCAGGTTGCCGAGCGTGTCGCAGTAATCGCCATACTCGCGGAAGGCGACATACGGCAAGTAATACGGGCGGCTCGAAATGGTGCCCACGTTGTGATACAGCATGTACCATTCGAGCCGCATCGCTTTAAGTTTTTCGAGTCGCTCGGCGAAATGCGCGGGCACCCAGCAGCGATCAATCCACAGCAGCAGATTGAGACGCTCGTGCACATCGGCGGCGAGTTTTTGCGCAACGGGTTTGGCGGTCTTGCCGCTCGCCAGTCCGCCATCCAACACCTCAGCCAGTTGACTAAACGCGCACAGCGCGGCGTACCAGAGCACGTTGTCGTACAACACGTTGTAGCGCACCGCCATCAAATCCATCCAGTCGCCCGCTTCTGGCACTTCCAGCAAGCCGCACTCGTTCATGTCTTGATAGCGCAGCCACAACACGGCGCGGTCAATGGTGGTCCAACTGCGCTCAAGATATTCGGTGTCGTGCGTGATGGTGTAGTAAAAAAAGTGCGCGAGGATATACCACAAGTTGGCGTCCACCGCGCCCGCGTTCTCGGTGGAGACGGTGCGCGCTTCCGCCTCGACGTTGAGTGGAATGAGGCCGAGCTCGGATTGGAACGCCGTCAGCGTGTCGAGCGAGCAGCGCAGCGTGTGGATCAGATCGGGTTCGCGCGACAGCAGTGCGCCCAAGCCGATGATGCCAGTATCGCGCGCCCACACGTGCGGATAGCCGCGCTGCAGCGCGGAGGCTTTGAAGCCAAGCGGCGTCGCAGACTTGCGCAACGTCGCGAGCGCCCGCTCTCGCGCTTCTTCAATCAACGCATCCATCTTCTGAATTACCTTCCGCCGATGCCTGTCAGCGTGATGCCGCGCACGAAATATTTTTGTCCGAGCATGTAGATAATCAGAATCGGGACGAGCGCCGACGATGCCGCCGCCATCATCAGCGGATAGTTGGTGCTGTACTGTCCCTGAAAGACGCGCAAGCCGACGGGGATGGTGCGCATCTCGATCGAGTTGGTGACGATCAGGGGCCACAGAAATGTGTTCCACGAGCCGAGGAAGACGAAGATCGCCAGCGTGGCGAGCGCGGGCCCCGAGAGCGGCAGGATGACGCGCGTGAAGATGGCGAAGTGGTTCGCGCCGTCCATCTTCGCCGCATCCTCCAGATCGCTTGGAATCGTCAGGAAGAATTGGCGCAGCAGGAACGTGCCAAAGGTGCTGAACAACAGCGGCACGATCAGCGCCCAGTAGGTGTCCACCCAATGGAAGTCGCGCATCAAGATGAAGTTCGGGATGATGGTCACCTGCGCGGGAATCATCAGCGTGCCGAGATAAAGCGTGAAGATTTGATCGCGGAACGGGAAGCGCAGTCGCGCGAACGCATAGGCGGCGAGCGCGGAGGTGAAGACCTGTCCGAGTGTGTGTGCCAGCGCGACGATCACGCTGTTGATGAAGAAGCGGTCGTATGGCACGACCGTCCACGCCTTCAGGTAATTGTCCCACTGCGGCGGGATGGGCAGCCACTCGTTGCGAAATACTTTGTCGAGCGACGACAGCGAGGTGCTGATCATCCAGATGAACGGCACGACCATCACGGCGGCGATGGCGAGCAGCAGCACGTACCAAAGGGCGTGCATGATGCGCGTGCGCGCTTTTTTATTCATAATGCACCCACCGTCTTTGATACATCCATTGCAACAGCGTCAGACCGAACAGCAGCATGAACAGAATCCACGCAATGGCTGCCGCGTAACCCATCTTGAAATCCTGCCAGCCCGTGTTGTAAATGTACATGACGATGGTGTTGGTCGCGTTAGCGGGACCGCCGTTGGTCAGGATGAGCGCCTGATCGAACACTTGGAATGAACCGATGATGGAAATGATCAGCACGAAGAAAGTGGTCGGCGACAGCATCGGCAGCGTGATGTGCCAGAAACGCGACCAGCGGCTTGCGCCGTCAATCTCCGCCGCTTCGTACAGATGCTGCGGGATGCCCTGCAAGCCCGCAAGGAACAGCACCATGTTGTAGCCGCCCTGCCGCCACACGCTCATCAGAATCAGCGCGGGCATCGCCCAGTTCGGGTCGGACAACCACACGGGCGGGTTCCTCACACCGACCGCGCGCAGCGTTTCGTTGATCAGTCCGAAGTCGCTGTTGTACAGAAACTGCCACAGCAGCGCAATCGCGACGACCGACGAGACGACTGGCATAAAATACGCGGTGCGGAACAGCGTGATGCCGCGCAGTGGCACGTTCACCGCGAGCCCGAGCAGCAAGCCGACGATGATGGCAAGCGGCACACTGGTGAACGCATAATACGCCGTGTTGAGCAAAACCTTGTGGAACAACTGGTCGTTGAGGAGGCGCTCGTAGTTGCCCAGCCCGACCCACACTTCGGGCGTGAGCAGGTCGGCGCGATAGAACGAAAGGCGGAACGCTTCGACGACGGCGCGCGCCGTGAAGACGAGAAAGCCGATCAGGTTCGGCAGCAAGAAAATCAGCGCGACCAACAGATCGGTTCGCCGCAAGCGTTGCATCCAACTGCGCTGAGCAACAATCGGCGGCGTGCCTGCCAGCGCGCGAGCGCGAGTGGTAGCCATACAATTTCCAGATGATTGGTTGGATAGTTGGTTCGTTTGTTATCTAACCAACTACCCAACCAACTATCGAACAACCTATTTACGGCGCCTTCAAAATATCGTTCACCTGCTTCTCCAACTCCGCCGTTTTGGTCTTGGCATCCTTAACACCCGCCCAGACTTCTTGCCAGCCAGAGTCCCACGCGCGGTTGACTTCTGCCGCTTTGGTGAACTGCGGCTGCGGGTGCGCGACTTCGGTTGCCTCCAGGAAAATGGAGTGCGTTAGGAACGACGGCTCCTGCTTGAGGAACACATCCGTCTTGCCGACCGAGCGTCGCGCGGGCACGATCAGACCATTCTGGGTGTAGAAGGTTTGCCCGTCCACACCATTCAAGAACTTGAAGAACGTCCACGCCGCATCGAGTTTCGCACCGCTCAACTTGTTCGACAGCACGTAGCCTGCGCCGCCGCCAATGTTGGAGCCGCCCTTCTTGCCGCGCGGCATCGGCGCAATGTCATACTTGAACGGCACTTTCGCGCTCAGGTAAGTCGGCAGGCTGCTGTGGTTGCCTTGCACCATCGCCACCTGCTGGTTGATGAACAACTGCGTGCGCTTGGCGCCCGTGTCAATCTGATCGTTCGGCGGGATGACCTTATCCTTGAACAAGCCGCCCAGGAAATCAATCGCCTCAATCGCTTCGGGCGAATTGATGAGCGCCTTGGTCGGCTTGAAGTTATCGTCATACAACTCGCCGCCGTTCGCCCACACCCAAATGCGGAAGTGATTGCTCATCGCGAGCGCCGCGCCATAGCGGCTGGTCTTGTCGCCATCCTTCTTGACCAGTTTGGCGGCGGTGTCGCGGAAGTCCTGGAACGTCCAATCCTTCTTCGGGTACGCGACCTTCTCGGCGTCGAACATGTCTTTGTTGAAGAAGATCACCTGCGTATCGTTGTCGCGCGGCAAACCGTAGGTCTTGCCCTGATACTTGAAGATCTCAAGCAGGCCGGGGTAGTAATCGCTGATCTCAAAATTGTCACGCTTGATCAGATCGTCGAGCGGCATCAACTGCCCTAGTGCCGCATAGACGGGAATTGAGTTCAGGAACATCACGTCCGGTGATGAGCCGCCTGCCCATTGCGCGCGCAACTTGTCGAAGTAACTCTCGAACGGTTCGAGCTGCGTCTTGATCTTGATGTTCGGATTCTTGGCTTGGAACGCCTCGATCACTTTGTTGTTGATCGCCACTTCGGGCGGGTCGCCCCAGAAAGACCACACGAGCTCGACGGGTTGCTGCGCGGCGAGCTGCGTTGGCGCGGGCGCGCTGGTGGCAGCAGGAGCGGTGGTGGCAGCGGCAGGTGCGGTCGTGGCAGCGGGCGCGCTGGTCGGCGCGGTCGTCGCCGCGGGTGCGCAGGCTGCCAACGCGCTGACGAGCAAAACGATCAACAAAACTTTCTTGAACATGTCTCCTCCTTATGGAATATGTGTGATGGAATATGCGTGTGAAGTTTCGTTAAGCATCCTTAGGTTTCGTGTGCGTTTTATCACCTCACTTTCTCCTCGCTCGCTCACAGCCACGCGTGTCATTGAGCATAAGACGTGAGTCGCTCTGTATCGCTATCTATGATCGCCGTGTCTGCAGGACAAAGTTGGAGTACGTTCGCGTCGGATATGGACTATTGGTTATCGGTGCAGCCATATTAGCATAGAAAGTATGAGCGAATCAATCAATATACCTCTTGCATAAGGGCTTTTCCAAAGTCAGGTTGGGAGACGAGTGAGCAGGTTGAAAGCCGTATCGAAGTGGGCCGCATAGTAGCGACGAGCGGCGGCGAGATTGCTGAACCCTTGCTGTGAGATCAAGCCAATCACGAAGTTGTTGAAGC
>JBBPZQ010000096.1:0-10946 GCA_038198935.1 Anaerolineae bacterium | reverse complement strand
GTTTCGCCCAACAGATCTTCAGGCTTCTGATACTCTTTCAGTAGTTCGTCTAACAGTTCCGGTCGGATGGTCATCGCTATTCTCCTTCTTTCGGATTATCTGAGTGATGACCATTTACACAAAATCTATGATACCCTCGAAGTCTGTCATGACGCACTGGATGTTTTCACTCACTATCACCTGAGTCATCACATTGGAATCATTGACTCCCTAATTGCTCAACTAGCTGTATCTCTTAATTTATCGCTACATACTTTCAATCAGAAGCATTACGTGGCGGTACCGAACTTGCAAACGGTTCAACCATATCAAAAGTAATCCCTTCTTTCTTTCCAATATTCTTCTGCTCAATTCGCTTCTCCGAATCTCTCCCATACGCTACCGTCACTTTCTTCAACCGCTCCGCCAACCTTGGCGTCAGCGCGTCGGCGCTCATACGCCACTGCCAGTTGCCGCTCGGCTTGCTCGGAAAATTCATGCGCGCTTCGCTGCCGAGACTGAGCAGGTCCTGCATCGGCGCGATGAAGGTGTCCGCAACGGACATCGCGCCGAGCCGAATCAAGTCCCACGCGAAATCTGAACCGTCGGTGCCCATGTAGGCGAGGGCATGCGCGCGCGCGTCATTGTTCGCGCTCTTGAACCAGCCTATCGCCGTGTCGTTGTCGTGCGTGCCGGTGTACGCGACGCAGTGGCGCTCGAAGCTGTGCGGCAGCGGATTGTCCGCGCCCAGCCCAAACGCGAACTGTAATATCTTCATGCCGGGGAAACCGAAACGCTCGCGCAGGGCGACAACTTCCGGCGTGATCACGCCGAGGTCTTCGGCGATGATCGGTAGAGACGTTCCATGAAACGTCTCTACAATGGCGTCAAATGGCGCGCGCCCCGGACCGGGCACCCAGCGTCCATGGATCGCCGTCGTCTCCGTTGCAGGTATTTCCCAGTACGCCTCGAAGCCGCGAAAATGATCCATGCGCACCACGTCCACCGTCTGCAACGCGAAGCGCACCCGCTCGATCCACCAGTCGTAGTCGTGCTGCGCGAGCACATCCCAACGATAAAGCGGATTGCCCCACAGTTGGCCCGTCTGGCTGAAGTAATCGGGCGGTACGCCAGCCACGACCGTCGGTTTGCCGTCCGCGTCGAGATAGAACAATTCGGGATGCGCCCACACGTCCGCGCTGTCATAGGCGACGAAAATAGGAATGTCGCCGACGATACGGATGCCGAGCGCATGCGCATGTTGCTTGAGCATATGCCATTGACGGAAGAACTGCCACTGCAAGAACTTGACGTGCAGCACGTCGTCTTGGAGCCGCGTTTCATGCAACGTCGCAACGGCTTTCATGTCGCGCTTGCGAATGGGTTCGGGCCACGCGCTCCACATCGCGCCGCTGAAATGATGTTTGAGTGCGGCGAACAGCGCATAGTCGTCGAGCCAACTCGCGTTGGCGTTGGCGAAGCGCTGGAACTCTACGCGATGCCCCGCCCGTTGCGAGTGCTTGAACGATGGTGCCGCGCGCCGCAGCAGTTTGTTCTTCCACGTGATGACCCTACCGTAATCAACGTTGCCACTCGGAAAGTTTGGCGCAGCAGCCACATCGTCCCTGCTCAGATAGCCGTCGGCGACGAGCGCGTCAAGACTGATGAGCAACGGGTTGCCCGCGAACGACGAAAACGATTGATACGGTGAGTCGCCGTAGCCCGTCGGACCGAGCGGCAGCACTTGCCAGAGTGATTGACCCGCGCTGGCGAGCCAATCCACAAATGCAAATGCTTCCGCGCCGAGTTCGCCGATACCATAGTTGCCCGGTAGGGAGGTCGGGTGCAGCAAGACACCGCTTGAGCGAGGAAATCGCATAGATAGATACGGGGACAGGAGATTGGACATTGCTATTATACGACACTCTCCAGCCTTCAATCTCTACACTCAACTTCCACCTTCACACTAATTCGCACACCCTGACTAGCGTACTTTTGACAAAGACCAGACCTGTTCATATAATCGCAACGATTTCGTTGTCATGCCGCACCTCGCGCAATACTCACCCTCGTTCTGGATTGTCGCTTGATCGTCTCACAGCACACTCGCAACTCAGCGGTCTCGACAATGGCGTGACTAAGGGTTCATCCTGTGCAACAGGCTACAGCGGCCGAGTGCGCACAGGGTCAACCTGCACTTTACGTTAGGAAAGGTTCGTATGCCGCAAAGGTATCTCAATCCCGTCTTGCGCGGGACAAACAGTCACTTGTCATCGCCTGCACCAGCACCAGTCACGAATCGTCGCACCATCGGCTGCTGGCTGAATCTTCTGTTCATTCCCGCGCTTATCATCCTCGCGCTCTTGCTGCCGCCTATCTCGATCATGGATCGTTTCTCCGATTCGGGCTACAGCAACGTCGGCAAGAACGGCGCCGACTTCAATCGAAGTGATGGCGCGCTGCTCTCCATTTCGTCCAAAGGTATGGAAGCGGCGAGCAACACCAAAATCAAATTCGAGAGCATCACGCGCGATGCGTTCCTCGCCAAGAAGGCGGGCGAGGAGCTGACGCGCGCACTCGTGGCGTTTCCCGCGAACCTTGACCTGAAGAGTGCCGTGTACCTTATCACGCTGAAGGGCGACATGCCGAGCGACGCGTTCTTCAGCGCGCCCATTCCCGACGACGCCGATCCTTACAACACGCTCGACTTCTACGCGTGGGATGGCACGAAGTGGGATTTTCTGCCGGGCAAGTTTTACGGCGATGACACGAGCGAGGCGACGCTGTCAGCTTTGCCGCGAGCCATCGTGATCGCACAGACGCGCGCGACGCCGCCGGTCATCTCGGCGGAGACGGCGAGCGCAGCGGACGTGCCGCAGTCCGGCGCGAACGCGATTGCCGAAGTGAATGCGCTGGGCTTGAACGTGAAGGACGACGGGACGCTGAAGGGCGAGATGGCGAAAGTCGCGCCGTCCCAGAATTACATCATCGTGCCGAGCATCAGCAACGTCGAGGCAGGCACGGTGCGCTTCGACATTGTGACGAACATTCTAGTCAACGACGACAAGCGTCACGCGCACGTGCAAGCGATCAGTGAGTTCGTCACGCAGAACCTGCTGCCCGGCATTGACATCAATTATCAAGGTTTGAAACCGGAGACGCGCGACTACTTCAGCCAATTCATCAAAGAGTTGGGCAATGAGCTGCACGCGCGCGGCAAGTCGCTGACAGTGAACGTGCCGCTGCCGAAGCAGATCAGCGAGGAAGATTACGACACCGGCGCATACGATTGGCAGGCGCTGGGCGCAGCCGCCGACGGCTTGAAGATGCCATCGCTCACCACCGCGAACGCCTATAAGTCCGGCGGCGCGATGGAGAGTTTGTTGAAGTGGGCTGTCGAGCGCGTCAACCGCTACAAGTTGCAGTTCGCGCTGGATACGCTGGTGCAGGATCGCGTCGGCAACCAGACGACGCTGCGCACCTACGACGACGCGCTGAAGTCGCTGCTCGGCAAGATCAAGGTTGAGGGGCTGAAGCCGGATTACGTCGAGCCTTCGCACGATTTGAAATTGTCGGTGAGTATCGCACAAGGCTTCAGTGGCTTCAAGCGCGACGAGGCGACGAAGGCTTACGTTTATACCTATAAAGATCAGAGCGGCGAGCACAGCGTCTATTTTGAGACGGCGGAGAGCCTGACGTTCAAAATGATGCTGGCGGGCCGCTATCATCTGCGCGGCATTTCGTTTAACGGCTTGCTCGGCGGCGGCACCGATCCGGGCATTTGGGATGCGATTGCGAAGTATCAGCAGTCGGTTCCGCTGACGGCGCCGAAGTATCAGTTGGTGTGGACGGTGAAGGATCGCGGCGCAACCCCGATTCAAACATCGGAACCGAGCGACCTCACCGCGAACTCGTTCACATGGCACGCCGCGCCGGTGCCCGACGTGTACACGATCAGCGTCGCAATCTCATCGAATGGGCAGCAGATTCCGGGCGATCAGGTGGCCATTCGAGTGGTGGATGCAACCGAGACACCAACGCCGACGCCGCGCCCGGCGACGGCGACACCCGTGCCGCAGCAAGCGCCGGTGGAGCAGCCTACACCCAAAGCGCAACAGCAGCCGACTCCAAAGCCAACGTCGCCGCCCGTGAACAACCCACCTGCACCAGGTCCGTCGCTGCCCGGTTTCTTCGGCTACGGCATCCAGATTGATCCGGGCAACAACCTGTCGAACGCCGTCAATCAGACGAAGGCGATCGGCTTCGGCTGGATCAAGGCGCAGGTGCCGTACAAATATTACGTCGGCGGCGACTGCCGCAGCATTGACTTTGGCACGATGGATCGCATCGTGAACACGGCGACGGGCGCGGGCTTGCGCGTGCTGTTCAGCATCGTGAAAGCGCCGACGTGCGCGCGCCCCGCAGGCGACACCGACGAAGGCCCGCCCGCCGACCCGAATACCTACGCCGCGTTCGTCGGCGCGGTGGCGGCGCGCTATGCCGGCAAAGGCATGGCGTACGAAATCTGGAACGAAGAGAACTTGTATTACGAGTGGGGTGGATTGGGCAACAAGATCAGCGCCACACGCTACATGGCGCTGCTGAAGGCAGCGTACGCGGCCATCAAAGCGGCCGATGCTGGCGCGATTGTCGTGAGCGGCGCGCCGACGCCGACGGGCGCGGACGACGGCAACATTGCCATCAACGACCAGAAATATTTGCAGCAACTGTACGCGAACGGTTTGAAGAACTACAGCGACGTGATTGGCGCTCACCCGTCCGGTTTCAATTGCCCTGCCGACGCGGACTGGCGCACGGTGACGAACGCGTCGGCGAGCTTCCGTGGTCCGTTCGACAACCGTCATCCGTCATGGTGCTTCCGCGGCACCATTGAAGGCTATCGCGCGATCATGCTCGCCAATGGCGACGGCGCGAAGCGCATCTGGGCAACGGAGTTCGGCTGGGCGACCGTAGAAGGACTCGGCGTGGGACCCGCCGCAGGCTACGGCTACGCGGCGGACAACTCGCAGGCGCAGCAGGCGCAATGGATCACCGATGCGTATCGCATCGGCAAATCGTCCGGCTACATGGGCGTGATGTTCCTGTGGCAGTTGAACTACAACAATCCGCCGGGCGACGAGAAGTCGGCCTTCTCGATCACGTATGCCAATGGCAGCCCGCGTCCATCGTTCGGCGCATTGCAGAGCATGCCGAAGTAATCAGCGGCTAACAAAAACGCATAAGCGGATGGGATCGGTGTTGTGCTAAACTGTGTTCCATCCGCTTATGCGTTTTGTCTGCTGAAAGAGTCACCACATGCCGTCACCATTTCCCGGAATGGATCCGTATATCGAGGATCCAGATACGTGGGAAGATTTCCACCAGAATATCGCTACTGAGATTCAGCATCAACTTGCGCCGCGCTTGCGCCCGCGTTACATTGCCGCGCTTGTGCCGCGCGTGGATTACGAGGAAGTAAACATTTCGTCTGTCACACCGTATTGGAGCAAACCTGATGTCAGTGTCGTTCGTGTGGACGATCGGCTCATGAGTAGGGAACTGGTCGCCGAGGTGATCGCGCCTGCCCCATTAGTGATTGAGGAGTACGATAACGCCGAGTACAATGTCGAGATTCGCGAAGTGAAGACCGGAACTCTGGTGACGGCGATTGAGATTCTCTCGCCTGCCAACAAGCGGCCAGGTCATCCGGCATATAACACGTATCAGCGCAAGCGACACGACCTACCGCGCGCGGGCGTGCATCTGCTAGAGATTGACTTACTGCGCTCTGGGGTGCGCGCGGTGCCGTTGGCGCCACACGAGGACAAACATTACGTGATCTCGCTGCGGCGCAGCGGGACAAGCGGTAGCGCCGTGTGGCCCGTGCGCGTGCAAGACGCGCTGCCCGTCGTGCCTGTCCCTTTATTGTCGCCCGATCCAGACGTGCCGCTCAACCTAAATCGGGCGATTCAGGCGATCTACGACAACGCCTCATACGACTTGCGCATTGATTACACACAACCGCCGCCCAAGCCGTCGCTGCCGCCCGACGATCAGCAGTGGCTTGAGTCGCAGCTGCAAGCCGCGGGCTTTAGAGCGCACGCGTAAGCACGTAAACTGACACACGATTACACAGGTGAACGGGTGAGCGAGTGAAGCCTCGTTGACCCGTTTCGTTATTGAAGGAGATCACCATGACACAGACCGACTACATCGCCGCCAACCGCGTCGAGCGCGAACGGATGCACGCCCTCGTCGAGCGATTGAGTGACGAGCAGTTGGCTCAGCCGTTGAATTCGTCTTGGACGGTGGCGGCGGCGTTGGGACACGCCGCGTTTTGGGATGCGCGCGTGCTGCACTGGCTCGATCAGTGGGAGAGCGGCCGCGTTCAGCCGTCGTCGGCCGCCAGCGAACCCGACGATGTGGATTGGGTGAACGACGCGACGCGCGAATTGATTCACGCTATCGCGCCGCGCGCGTGCGCGGAACTCGCACTGCGGATCGCAGAGGAGACCGACCGGCGCGTCGAGCAGTTGTCGCCGGCGTTCGTGGCGGTAATTGCGGCGGCAGGGAATCCGATCAGTTTAAATCGCGCGGCGCATCGGCGCGAGCATCTGGATGAGATTGAGGCGAAACAACGGACGGGTCACGAACAAACGAACGCGTAGGGGCGAATCGCTCAAAGCCGTCTCTGCTATTCATGCCATCTTCGGCAAAAACCTTGCCCAACGATGAAGGAATGACCATTGCATGTCGAATAACCCTCAGATGAATCCGCGCCGTATCCACCCGCGCGCGGTCGTCGGCTTCGTGCTGGCGTTCGGCGCACTGGCGCTTTGTCTGCTCGTCGGCGCGAGCGCGGGCGTGCTGTTGATGGGGCAGCAGAACGCGTCGCAGCCACGCGCGGTCGCCACGCCGAGTAGTGTCGCGCAGGCGACAACCGCGCGCAGCACGACGGCACCAGCAACGAAGATCACCCCGGCAGTCGCTGGCACGCCATCGCCGTATAATTGGAAAGGCAAACTACCGGATGTGCCGTCGCCGATTGTGTTGCCAATGGGCTCACCCGAATATGGAATGCAGGCGTTCTTGTGGTGGCGGCAGGACACGATGAATCGCGACATCGAGCTGGTGCGCAAGGCAGGCTTCAGCTGGATCAAACAAAACTTCGGCTGGCGCGACATCGAGACGGCGAAAGGGCAATTCGATTGGCAGCGTCCCGATCGCATCGTGTTGAGCATGAACGACGCCGGCTTGGACATGATCGTGCGTCTGGACTTTGCGCCGGAGTGGGCTGCGCCCGGCTGCCACAGCGACGACCCTGCAAAAGAATTGATTCAGGGAGCGCCGAAGAACTTGCAGGATTACGCCGACTTCGTGCGCGCGGTGGCGACGCGCTACAAGGGACGCATCCGCGCCTACGAAATCTGGAACGAGCCGAACCTCGCGCGCGAGTGGTGCGGCAAGCCGCCGAGCGGCAAGGAGTACGTGCAACTGCTGAAGAGTGCTTACGAGGCGATCAAGGCGGCGGACACGACGGCATGGATCATCAGCGCGGGACTCTCGCCGACGACGCGCAACGACAATGTGGCGCGGCCCGATGTGTTGTTCTTGCAGGAAATGTATGACGCGGGCGCCGCCAAGTATTTCGATCTGCTCGGCGTGCATGGCGCAGGCTTCCGCGCGCCGCCTGAAGCCGACCCTGCGCAAGTGGCGAAAGATCGCAACCTAGCCAACCCCGGCGACTTCGACGCGGGCGTGCCCGAAGAGTTGCGGCGCGTCTATTGCTTCCGTCACAGCGAGGACTTGCGCGCGATCATGGTGAAGAACAACGACAGCAAGAAGCAGGTCGCGCTGTTGGAGTTCGGCTGGACGAGCGACAAGCTGCATCCGAACTATGCGTGGTTTGCAGTCACCGAACAGCAGAAAGCGGATTACCTCGGACGCGCATACAAGTATGCCTACGAGCACTGGACGCCGTGGATCGGTTTGATGAGTTTAATTTACGTCAGCGATCCGCAGTGGACACAGAACGATGAGCAGTATTGGTGGGCGATCACCAATCCCGACGGCTCACCGCGCATCGCCTACAATTCGATGAAAGAGATGCCGAAGCTGATTCATCCGCCGCAGACGCGATAGGCGACGACGGACGGCAGACGGCAAACGGCGGATGATAAAGATTCATCCGCCGTTTGTCATTCGTCGTTCGTCTCCCGTCCTCCGTCACTCATATTGCAGCGCGCGGATGATGTCCATGCGTGAGGCTTGGCGCGCAGGCAACAGCGCGGCGACCACCCCGAAGATGAGGCCGGCCGCCGTCGCGGCAACCAGTCCCGCGAGCGGGAACGAATACTCGACGGGGAAGCCGCTCGCGCTCAAACCCAACACCATCACGTAACCAAGATATAGTCCCGCCAACAAACCGAACGCAGTGCCGATGGCAGCCAACAGTAAGGCTTCTGCCATCACCATGCTCCGCACTTGCGACTGCGTTGCGCCGATGGCGCGCAACATGCCTATCTCGCGCGTGCGCTCGATCACGCCGATGGCGAGCGTGTTGAGCAGCGCGATGAGCGAGGGCAGCGCCATCACCGCAAGCAAGATATACAGTGTCGCGAAAGTGGCATCAAAGATTTGCTTATTCTCCTCGAAGTACGCTTGGCCCGACGTGAGGTTGAATTGCGGATAATCGGCGACGATGGCTTTGAGTTTGGCTTCGACGCCAGCGCGGTCGGCGTCGGGCGCAAGGTTTAACTGAATGAAGATGTCGTCGCTCTTGTGAAAGTCGGTTTTAAGATTGGCTTGCGAGGTGTAAGCGGTTGCGATCTTCGAGTTGAGGTAATCGCTTGCGACGGCGACGACGCGATACGTCTGCACACCTTCAGGCGTCGAGAGATTCACGTCGTCGCCCATGTTGAGCTTCGTGAGCGCGGCGAGCGGACCGTTGACGATCAAGGTGCGGTCAACCGCCAGTTGCGGGTAAGCCGTCGCCGCCTCGCCCGACTGAAAGTTCAGCGCGCTGACCTGTGGGAACGTGACGGGATCAATGCCCAGCAGCGAGATCGCACTGTCGCCTATCGAAGCCTGCGCGAAACGCATCGTGCTGACAGCCGCGACGCCGCGTACCGCGCGCAGTCGCTCTGCCAATGCTTGGCTCGCGCCGACGTTGCTTGCCCATATGCCGACCGAGGGCGGCATCAGCAGGTAATCGCTGCCTAAACTTTTTTGCAGCACGCTGAGAAAGCCGCCGGTGATGCTGGTCGTCACACCGGCGGCGGCGACGACGATGGCGAGGCCGATCATCGTCGCGCTAGCAGTGACGGCGGCGCGCGACGGCTGGCGCGTGATGTTGCCTTGCGCCAAGCGGCCCGTGCCTTCGCGCGCGAATGCGAGCGCGATCAATCCGCCGAACGCGTTCGCAATCGGCGTGACGAGCGCGGGCGCAACCAGCACCAATCCGATCAGCAGCGCAAGCCCGCCGAGCGCAACGTACGAAATATTGTGCGTGAGCAATCCGAGCATTGCGGCGGCAATCAGCAGTGCGCCGACGATGGTGCGGATGCGGAACGTGCGGCTGAATTCGGCGTCGGCGACGGAAGGGCGCAGCGCTTCGAGCGGCGTGATGCGGCTCGCGCCGAAGGCTGGCAGCAGCCCGGCGACGAGCGTCACGCCGATGCCGAGCGTGAGCGTGAGCGCGATCAACTTCGGATCAACGACGGGCGAGCCAACCTTCAGATGCAAGAACTGCTCATAAACACCCGAACCCAACGCGATGAGGCTCGCGCCCATCAGATAGCCGAGCGCCATACCGACTGCGGTGCCGATCACACCTTGCAAGATGCCTTCACTGAGAAAGAGCGTGATGATCGTGCGGCGGCTCGCGCCAATCGCGCGCAACATACCGATGTCGTGGCGGCGCTCGGCGACGACCGTGCGGAAGGTGTTGAAGATGATGAAGCCGCCCATGAACAGCGCGAGGAAGCCAAACAGGTTGAACGCGGCTTGGCCTGTTTGAATGCTGGTGATCAACTCCGAGCCGGAGGAGAGTGCGCCGAGATGATAATCTTTGCCGAGTTCGTCTTGGATCGCGGACTGGAGCGCATCGCGGCGCGCGGGGTCACTCGTATCGAAGTTGGCTTCGATGGTGTTGATGCGGTCGGGCAAGTCGAGCATCTTTTGCGCTTTGCCCAGTGTAACCAATACTTCTTCATTACCGGGCAATGCACGCGCGGGCAGCAAGCCGACGAGGGACAACTTCACTGTGCCTTCGGCTGTCGGCAATCGCAGCGTGTCGCCGAGCGAGAGAGCGACGAGCTCGGCGAGACTGGTCGTGATGAGCGCCGCGTTCTCGTCGTCGCTGCGCAAGAAGCGTCCAGCTTTCAATGGATAGTCGTGCACCGATTGCGCGGCATGCGGATCGAGACCAATCAGGGTGAGTGCGGACACTTGCGAGCGTGCGAAAAAATTGCTGGGGATGTTGACGGTGCGATTGAGCGAACCCGCCGCTGTGCTCACGCCTGCGATGGCGCGCACCTTGCGCAACTGCGTGAGCGCAAACGCTTCGCCCGTGTTGTGCGTGATGGTCACGTCCACCTGCTTCGATGCGGCGCGGATATTGTTGGTGAACGCATCCAGCAACGTCGGCAGCAGAATGTTCATGCCGAAGATGACGAACACGCCGAACACCACCGCCAGCGTCGTGAGCACGGTGCGCAGTTTGCGCCCCATCAGGTAGCGCGCGGCGAGCGTGAGTTGGATGGACATGCTTGGGTTGGTTGGTCAACGCAGTGTCTGAAAAGGAATAACTTCCAGACTGTCACCCTGAGAGCCTGTTTGGAAAGTCGAACATAAGCACTACATCGCAGGTTGATGAGTCACGCGCCTGAGCATGAGACGAACCATCGCTGCATAAATGAACGATTCACTCGTCTCCGGCAAGCTTTCATAATCCTTGCTTAAGCGGC
>JBBPZQ010000095.1:0-64687 GCA_038198935.1 Anaerolineae bacterium | reverse complement strand
GCCACTTGCATCTGCTCCTGAAACGCCAGCAATACGGGAATATCATCAACGCGTTCGCTTCTAATACTCAATTCTGGGCTCATGCCCAGAGCTTAACCTAATCTTTCATTCTCGTCTAAAAATGAGCGAACCTTAAGTCTAACCTCTCAAGCCAAGTCTTCTGGTTCGGACCGCGCAGTTCGGGCTTCGCCGTCGCCGCCAATCGCAGACAGAAATCCGTGTGACGGTTGCGCACACGCTCGCCTTCACCCGACTCCAGCAATTTTTCGCGCGCGTACTGGCGAATCGTCTCCAGCATCCGATAGCGCGTCTCGCCATCGCGCTCATCCATGACCACCAATGACTTGTCCACCAAATGCGTGAGCAAGTCAAGCACATCGAACGACTCGATGCCGTCGCTCGCACACACGGCTTCCGCCGCATCGAGTGTCCAGCCGCCTGCAAACACTGAGAGCCGTCGCAATAGCGCGCGCTCAGGCTCTGACAGCAGTCCGTCACTCCAATCGATCAGCGCACGTAACGTTTGCTGTCGTGGCAGCGCCGTGCGACTGCCGCCCGTCAGCAACCGAAAGCGATCATCCAGACGCCGATTGATGTCGTCGAGCGATAAGACTTTCAGGCGTGACGCCGCCAGTTCGATGGCGAGCGGAATCCCGTCGAGTCGCTGACAAATCTGTGCGAGCGCGGGCGCGTTCTGATTCGTTAACGTGTAATCGGGCCTGACAATTTGCGCACGCTCCATGAACAAGCGCACCGCGTCATACTGACGCAGAGCTTCGAGTGAAATGGATGCGTGCGGCGCGGGCGTTGCCAGCGAGGGGACGCGGACGGGCACCTCGCCCGCGATGCCGAATGCTTCACGGCTGGTGGCCAACAGCTGGGCTGCACGACAGCCGTGCAGCACGGCATCCGCAAAGCGCGCGCAGGCGTCCAGCAGGTGCTCGCAGTTGTCCAGCATGAGCAGCAGCTGTTTGTCGCGCAGCCAGTCCAACAGCGTCAGCATCAATGGGCGGCCCTGCTCTTCGCGCACGCCGAGCACAGATGCGACACCGGTCGGCACGAGCGCGGGATCGGAGAGCGGCGCGAGTTCAACAAACCAGACGCCATCCTTAAAACGTTCGAGGACGTCTGCGGCCACTTGCAAGGCTAGGCGTGTCTTGCCCGTGCCGCCCGAACCCGTGAGCGTCAGCAAGCGCGTGGTGGTGAGCAATCGTTTGAGGTCGGCCCGTTCCTGTTCGCGTCCAACAAAACTCGTGACCTGAATCGGCAGGTTGTTGGCAATCGTATTCAGCGATGCGAGCGGGGGAAAGTCATGAGGCAAATCGGGTGCGACGAGCTGCCACAGGCGTTCAGGATTTGTCAAGCCCTTGAGCCGATGCTCGCCGACATCCCGCAGCCTGATGCCATCGGGCAATTGATCGCGCAGCAACTCAGCCGTCGCGTTGGAGAGCAAGACCTGGCCGCCGTACGCAACCGACATGATCCGCTTCGCGCGCGCGAGCGTGAGGTAGCCCTCGTAATTGCCGACGCGCCACTCAGCTGCGCCCGTGTGGATGCCCATGCGTACCCTGAGCCGGGCATCAGCCCACGGCTCGTGAACCAGCACGTGCTGAGCATCAATGGCGGCGTCGAGGGCACTGGCCGGCGTAGCGAACGCCACACAGAAGGCATCACCGATGATTTGAAAGACATGCCCAGCGTGAGCAGCGGCCTCGCTATGCAGAATGGCATGGTGACGCGCGCGCATGGCGGGCCAAGTCTCAGGCTGTGCCTGAGCGAGTGTTGTACTGCCTTCGATATCGGTGAAGAGGAATGTGACGGTGCCCGTCGGCGGCTGGACCATGTGCGCGCCTCCCGCGTGGACCATAGGGGGACAACCAAACCGTGCGGACATTATGTCGAGAACCGCACCGCACGCCAATCAGTATTTCAACGATCCACTAACGAGAGAAGGAGAGCAGATGAGCCGATTACAAAATAAAATCCAGATGGGATACTTTCCGACGCCGCCATCCGTGGTTGAACTCATTGCGGCACACTTGCAGCCGCCCAGCGGACAACCTTATCGAATCCTCGATCCGTGTGTTGGCGAGGGCATTGCGTTAGCGATGCTGGCCGAACGTCTCGGCGGTGAAACATACGGTATCGAGTTGGATCGGGAACGCGCGCACGAAGCGCAGCTGCACGTGCAGCAGGTGCTCGCGGGCGACTTCGCCGACATGCGCCTGCCAACCAATCCCACGGGCGTGTCGCTGCTGTTCCTCAACCCGCCCTACGATGCGGACGAGCGCGCGGGTAAACGACTTGAATTGCACTTCCTGCGCGAGACGGAGGACTGGCTGATGCCCGGCGGCATCTTGATTTACATCATTCCCCAATTTCGGATCAGCGAGCACATCGCGCGCCGCCTCTCATCTGGGTTTGAGCGCATTGCAGTCTATCGCTTCCCTGATGAAGACTACGAGCGCTTTCGACAGGTGGTCATCTTCGCCGTGAAACGCGCACAGCGACGCGCGGATCACGCGAGTCTGCTGGCGTTGCTGCAAGCACAACATTCCGCGCTGCCCGCACTCACATCCGACTGTGACGCACCCTATCCCATCCCGCCCGCCACCGACGCGCCGTGGTTTTTCCGTTCCTTGGACGTGCCGCCTGAGATGATGGCCGACGAGGCCACACGCGCTGGTGTATTCACTGGACCGGCGTGGAGCGACCTTATGAATCCGCGCACGCTCTCTGACAAGCGTCCCATCATGCCGCTGCGCCGAGGCCACGTCGGCACGATGGCCGCGGCCGGCGCGATTGACAATGCTGAGATTCAGAAAGATGACAAACGCCTGCTCATCAAAGGTCGCTTGAAGAAATTGCTGATCGAGTGCACCGACAAGGCAGACGAAGAAGCGGGCATCCAACGTTTTGTCGAGCAGTTCGACGCACAGATCGTCACGCTCGATCTCACAACGGGTGACACGCTCAACGTGCGCGGCGAAGGACCGCTGCGCGAGTGGTTGACCGCATGGATGAACGAACTGGCCAACGTTATCGTCGAGAAGTATCAGCCGCGCCATCGCATGACCTACGACGACCTCTCGTGCTTTGCGCAGGTCGTCGCCAGTCACTCGCGCTTTCGCGAGTTGCCGGGTCGCAACGCAACAGGACTATTCGAATCGCAGAAGCATGTGGTGGCGGCCAGCCTACGGCGGCTGCTCGCACCAGACGATGAAGCGGTGAACCAATACTTGTGGGACTGCCTGCCGCAGAATCGCCGTCCTACGCCGAAAGGCGTGATGCATGTGCTGCACTGCGGATACTGGCAAGCGAAACGCAAACTACGTCGTGCGCTGGACGGCGCTGGCGAGTACGTGATCGTGCAGGGTGAAGCCGGCACGGGTAAGACGACCATCGCGGCCAGCCTCGCGCACTTTCTGAAGTTGCTGGTGGCGCGACGACAACCATTTCCAGTCGTCGTGGTGTGCCCGCCGCATTTGGTCGAGCAGTGGCCCGCCGAGATCAAGGCGATCGTGCCAATGGCGCAAGCAGTCGAAGTGCGCACGATTCGCGACTTGAGAGCATACGCCCAAAACTTTCAACGACTCGAACCCAGCACGCTTTCCGTGGCCATCATTTCGAGTGAGATGCTGAAGCGCGGTAGCGGCTGGACCCTCGCGGTGGTGCATCTGCCCAAGCGACTAAAAGTGACCAATGCCAAAGGCGAGCCACTGTTCGCGGCGGTTGAGGACGCACTGCGAAAGTATATAGAAGCCTCAACGCCACAAGCACAAGCGAAATGGCTGACGGAGGCACAAATGCAGATGGACAAGACAGGTCACAGCGTCGTAGTAGGCGACGGCGAAGATTGGGTACATGCAGCCAAGCGCGTCATCGCCGAAAGGTCTCGTCACGACCTGTTCGCCTGTCCGCGTTGTGGCAATATCGTGTACGAGAATGACGAGCGCGGACGGCAACTCATTCCCGTGACGGACGCAAACTACTTCGATGGGCGCAAATTGAAGTGCAATGCGCTGCTGAAGAAGCGTGTCAGGCGCACGAAGGCCAATGGCCACACGGAGTGGGTCGAGGACGAGACCGAATGCGGGGAGCCGCTGTACCAATGGTGGCGCGGTCAGTTCTCACGCGAACTCGTGACCGATACGCCGACGTATCCGCTTGCCGAATATATCCGGCGTCAGATGCCCCAGTGGGTGGAGCTGGCCATCTTTGACGAACTCCATGAGAACAAAAGCCAGAGCAGCGATAGAGGCCATGCTTTCGGCGCGCTAGCCGCCGCATCGAAGCGCGCGTTGGGATTGACGGCAACGGTGTTTGGCGGCATGGCCACCTCGATCTTCTATCTGCTCTATCGGTTGGATGCGCCCTTGCGCCGCGAGTTCACCTGGCGCGAGGGACAACGCTTCGCCGCGCTGTACGGCGTACTCGAACGCATTATCAAAGAAATGGATCAAGGCACCGATGATGATGTGGCGGTCGGCGCGTATACAGGACTGCGCCGCACCCAGACATACACCAAAGAATTACCCGGCGTCTCGCCGGCACTCGCCGTGCGGCTGCTCGACCGTTTTATCTTTCTGACGCTGGCCGATCTCGGTTACCAGTTGCCGGCCTACGATGAGATACCCGTCGCGCTGACGATGCAGAAGGATCAGCGCAAGCGCTACGACCACATCGAGGACGCGCTGCTGGCCGCCGCGAAACAAGACTTTTCGCTGATGAGCGAGTATCTGCAAACGATGCTGCTCTATCCCGATGCGTGCTGGCGCGAACTCACGACAAGCGTCGGCGCATGGAAGGCTTTGCCGGCGGACCACCTCTACCCGAAGGAACAGTGGTTGGTCGAGACGTGCTGTGCCGAGAAAGCAGCGGGACGCAAAGCATTGCTTTACGTGCAGTTCACCGACACGAAGGACATCCAACCGCGCTTGAAAGACATGCTGGTCAAGTCGGGCGTGCGCGCCATCATCATGCCGGACATCGAGCCGCGGAGGCGCATGGACTGGATGCGGCGCAAACTGAAAGAAGGCATGGAGCTGCTCATCGTGAATCCACTGCGTATTCAGACCGGACTCAATCTGGTCGCGTTTCCTACCATCATCTATTACCAGATTTCGTACTCGCTGTATCTTGTGCATCAAGCCAGTCGTCGCTCGTGGCGCTTGGGACAAACCGAACCCGTCAAGGTCTACTTCCCGCTTTACCGAAACGCAATGGAACACCGCGCCGTCGCGCGCGTCGGCGAGAAGCTGGCCGCGGCCGCGCTGTTGTATGGGAACGACGTGGTGGGCGGATTGATCTCGGAAGCGCAGGCGGGTCGGGGACTGATGGACCAATTGATTCGCGACGTGATGAACAACGCCGCGATTCCGGACTTGTCCGAACTATTTGTGCGCGCGGAACGCACGGCGCAAGCGAGTGGTTGGCTACTGGGGAACGATGCAACCGAAATTCAAAACAACCATGGGCACGGCCACGTGATCAATGTGCGTACGCCGCTGAACGAACCGACGATGGCGGCGAAAGGTCAGCAACTCTCGTTGTTAGAGTTGCTGCTGTAGTCACACTACGCAACTCACTCTCATATCAGGAGGTAGTCTATCTGGCCTCGCTATCTGCGCTTCTGGCTACACTCAACTCGGCGCAGCGCCAAGCCGTCGAACTCACCGAAGGCCCGCTGATGGTCATCGCGGGCGCAGGCTCAGGCAAGACGCGCGTGCTGACCTATCGCATCGCGTATCTGGTGCGACTGTCCTTGGCCAGTCCGCATTCAATCCTCGCGCTCACGTTCACGAAGAAAGCCGCGCAAGAAATGCGAGAGCGGCTGAGTCAACTGTTGGGCGAGCGCGCGGACAAACTGGTGCTCGGTACGTTCCACGCGCTCGCGCTGCAGATCGTCAAGACCGAGTGTGCGAAACTCGGCTTTGACCCACACAAACTGCTGGTGTATGACGCCGCCGACGCGCGCGAAACGCTCAAGCGCGCCATCGTGCAAGCACACCTCGACGAGCGGCGCTGGGATGTCGAGCAAATCGCCTCGGCCATTACGGACGCGAAGCAGCGGCTGCGCGAGCCTGTCAACTTCACTCAGGTCAAGGGCGACTACTTCGAAGATATTGTCGCTCTCGTCTATGCGACGTATCAAGAATTACTGAAGCAAGCCAATGCGATGGACTTCGACGACCTGATCCTGTGCGCGGTCAAACTCTTGCGCGAGTATCCCGACGTTCTCGACTTCTACCAGACGATATACCGCTACATTCTCGTGGACGAATTTCAAGACGCGGGCGATCTGCAATACGAAATGGTGCGACTGATTGCCCAGCGTCACGAGAACCTGTGCGTGGTCGGGTCGCCGGCTCAGGCGATCTATGGCTGGCGCGGCGTGAATACGGCGGCGCTGCTCAAACGCTACGAGCGCGATTTCCCGACGACGGACATCGTCGTGCTCGATCAGAACTATCGCTCGACGCACACGATCATCAGCGCGGCCAATACAGTAATTCAGGGCTTGAACACGCGCGAGAAAGAATTGTGGACACACAATGCGGCCGGCGCTCCCATCACGTTGATGGCGGCGGCGACCGAGCACGACGAAGCGCGCTTTGTCGCGAACGAGATTATTCAACTCGTTCGCGACGAAGGGTTGAACGCGGACGAATGCATGGCTCTGTTTCGTACTCACCTGCAAGCACGCGCGCTGGAGCAGGCGTTGATTCAGGTTGGCTTGCCATACACGCTGGAAGGCCAGACCAGTTTCTTCAACCTGAAGGAGATCAAGGATGTGCTCGCCTACTTGTCGCTGGCTTACAATCCAGAAAACGCGCTTGCGCTGGAGCGAGTCATTAACACGCCGCCGCGCAAGCTGGGCGGCCAAACGCTGCAGCGCATCAAGGGCGGCGAACATCAATTGACCCTGGCGCGCGTGATCGATGCCTTACACGAAGACGACCTCAAGCCGAGCATTCAGGAAGCGCTCCAAGCCTTCTATGAACTGATCGTCGGCACGCTGTATGAGGCAGCCAGCCTACTGAGCGTCACCGACCTGTTCGACTTCGTGCTGGCGCAAACGGGATACGACATGTGGCTTGACCATTTCGCCGATAGCCAGAAGCGCCGGGCCAATTTGGCGGAACTGCGATTGCTGACCTATCGTTATCGCCACGTGGAAGAGCCGCGCGAGAGCTTGGGTACGTTCTTGAATGATGTGGCGCTGCTGACCGACAGCGATCCGATCTACCTCGACCACGGCGGCGTCAAACTGATCACCGTGCATGCGGCCAAGGGACTCGAAGCGCGCGTAGTTTTCCTCTTGGGCTTGGAAGAGGGCATCTTCCCACACCATCGCTCGCTGGGCACGCAAAGTGAATTGAACGAGGAGCGCCGAGTATTCTACGTCGGACTGACGCGGGCGATGGAGCGTCTATATCTGTCCTACGCGCGCACCCGCACGGCTAAGGATGGCCGAGTCAACGATCATCCACCGTCGCGCTTTCTGCGGGAAGTGCCGCGCCATTTGATTGAGCGCAAATAGATAGAGGGAGACATTCATGCCATTGGACAAGGACACCATCCGCGCTACGAACCCGCTTGAACAAGTCGTCGCGCGATATGGCGTTGAACTCAAATCCGCGGGCCGTAAGGATGGTGGGCTCGTACTCAGAGGACACTGCCCGTTTCACGCCGACAGCACGCCAAGCTTCACTGTGTACGTCGCGCAAGGCACGTTCTACTGTTTCGGCTGCGAGGCGCACGGCGACGTGTTCGCGTTCGTGATGTTGATGGAACACGTGGACTTCAAACGCGCGCTGGAGATGCTCAGTGGTGCTGCCCCGCCGACGGTCCTCAACCGAGTGAAGCCTGCACCTACACCTGAACTTGAACTCGACGACGGGCACTTCGCGGTGATGGAAGCCGCGGCCGAGTTGTATCACTCGACGCTCGTCAATCCCAGCGGGACAAACCGTCAGGCGGTGCAACAGGCGGGGCATTTCTTACTCGCGCGCGGGATTGCGGAGGCGACCATTCATCATTGGCGCATCGGCCACGCCGTGGGTGGGCAACTCGCGCGCTACCTGTTTCATCGCAAACTCGATATCGCGAAGGCCGTCGAAGTCGGGCTGATTCATCGCGGCGACAAGGGACAGGAGCACCTGCACGGGCGCATCACCTTTCCGCTCACGCGCGACGGCGAGACGATGTTCTTGATCGGTCGCGCGTTGGGGCAGCAAGAGCCGAAGTATCTCGGCTTGCCGATCAGCAAGCCATTGTTCTACGACGGCACAGACCCAAACGCATTGGAACATGATCGATGCATCGTTGTCGAGGGGCCACTCGACGTGCTCACGCTCTGGCAATGGGGATTCCAGCAACGACACACTCTGATCGGACTGGTGGGCATCCATCTCAAAACGGACGCACTCGCGCTCTTCGAGCGGTTCGGCCGCATCGCCCTCGTACTGGATGCGGATAGCCGCGGCATGGAAGCAGCGCGCAAGCTCGCGGCGTACTGGCCCGAACGCGCGCAGATCGTCCAGTTGCCCGAAGGCAAGGATGTAAACGACCTTGCCCGACAATCCAATGGACGCGAGGTGTTCGACAAACTCTTGCGATCTGCGCCGTGAGCGCACCGCTTCAAAGCCGCATGAACAGCGACCAATCAATGGTCGCTGTTTTATTTCACATGACATAAGGAGGACGTATGCCACTCGAATGTGATCGTGACCGAAAAAACTCTGTGCAAACCCCGCACGTTTCGCTTCTGCATGAGACACCGAATCTCTGACCCGTTTGGTCAGCAAGACCGACAGCTACACCCAAACTTCTACAACACGTCAACGACGACGGCGCCTGCCGAGCAGCAGCCCTCTCGCACCTTGAAGGTCGAGCATCTGGATGGCACCACGCACAATCCCAGCGGCAAAGCGCTACTGCGGCTGAAAGGCAAATGGCTGGCTCAGATCTTCGCGCCGAACACGCGCGTGCGTCTGCACGTTGAGCGTGGCCGCATCGTGATCGAGAGGGCGTCGTGACTCCCACGGGCGTCGTCTACATCCTCCACTTCGAGAGCAAACTGCACCACGCACAGCACTACATGGGCTACACGACCAATCTGGCCCAGCGTGTGGCGCTGCACCGCCAAGGTCGCAGCGGTGCGGGCATCGTGCGTGCGTTCTTCGAGAAGAAGATTTCGTTCGTGGTCGCGCACACCTGGCAAGGCAATCGCGCGCTGGAGCGGCACTTCAAACAGCATTGGCACGCGGGTCCGCGGCTGTGCCCCATTTGCAATGGCGGCCGTGAGCGGGGACTGCGAGCGCAGCGTGTCATTCTGGAGCAGATGTGAAGGCAACCGAGTTGCACGAGCGCATCAAACAGTTCGTGGACGACCTCGCGGCTGAGACCGACGCGGTTCGTGCTTCCACTACATTTCAGAACTACCTCGACGCGATGAGCCGCTTCCATCAATACAGTTGGCACAATCAGCTGCTGATCGTGACGCAAAGACCCGATGCACAGCGCGTGGCGGGTTTTCACACCTGGCTGAAACTGAAGCGCCATGTCCAAAAAGGTGAGAAGGGTATCGCCATCTTGGCACCGCTCATCAAGCAGGTTACGGCGGACGATGGACAAACCCTCCGCCGACTCGTCAACTTTCGCGTCGTGTACGTGTTCGATGTCAGCCAAACCGACGGCGAGCCGCTGCCCGCGCAACCCGATTGGAAGAGCAGCGAACGGCAAGCCGCGTTACACAAGTGTCTCACCCAATTCGCCAATGCAGAAGGTGTCACAGTCACGACAGGCGAGCTACCTGACGACGCACGCGGCGCAAGTTTCGGCGGCCAGATTATTCTGATACCGACCGCCAGCACGAAGACGCTCGTGCATGAGATCGCCCACGAGCTCATGCACCGCTCGCATCAACTCGACGAGCGGCCAAGTCGATCGGTCGTCGAAATCGAGGCCGAAACGACCGCTTACGTCATCTGCAAACATTTTGGCCTCGGCGACACCAAAAGTCCCAACTACTTAGCGCTGTGGGGAGCTGACGCGCATGCCATTCGTGCGCGGCTCGACCGTATCCAAAAAGCAGCAGCGCGAATCATCACGGCAATAGACAAACCAACAACAGTTGAACACGTTTGCGAAACTACGGAGGAACATGCCCGATGAAAACCATCACCGAAATCATTCGACGGCACGGCGGTTTGGCCGCGCTAAAGGCGAAGCCAATTCACGTAACCAATCCGCCGTATATGCCGTTGGCCATCGAGTACGTCGTTGACGCGGGACTGCGTGGATTACCCGTCGTGTCTGTCGCACATCACTACTTGTGCAACGACGATCTAATGCGCGATCCCGAAATGGTCTTCGAGGTGAGCGACGCGACGGGACTTGAACCACTCGCGTTTCGGCGAGACCCCGATGTTGAGAAGGTCGCCGTCTGGCGCGATCAACAAGGTTGCGTCATGGTCAACGCTAAGTTGATACGGGACCTGCGGCAGTTCATGAGACTGTGGGACAAGAACATCCGTGAGCAGGGATTCGTTGAGGTGTACAAGCAGTCACGGTAGGTACCAACCGCGTGGCATGGAGAGCTCTTCATGCCATGCGATAATATCTTAAACGTCATCACTCGCTCATACGTGTGTATGAGCGGGCTTTTTTGTTTTGTGTGGAAACTGTTCATCCTAAACCTGTGCGCGGCAACCGTCACATAGCACGCGGATTGCACCTGACATTCCACTCCGATATAGTCCGCGCCCTCCGTGCTAACAGAGGAGAGGAGCTTGCACACATGACTGACCACAGCCGCCATGCACTGACTGGGGCCGCGCTCGCCGAGAACGTGCTGCTGTTGGCGACGCGAAGAGCACGCGTGGTTGCAATCGTGCGACGAAGCCGCAACCGCGCTCAAGAGCGTACGCTGTGTGGAACAAGTTCACGGCAAATGCTAAGAGATGACGCCATATTCCGACGATGACGTGTGCATAGGCGGGCTTTTTTTGTTTTGTGTTTGAAGCGCGTATCTGTCTGCGATATAATCCTGCCACAGTTGACCTACATGCTCGCAGCAACTTCACGCTTGCAGGTTGTTGATATCCAGTCCGCCCGACGTAGGCATTGGATAGACAGGTTCACTCGCTTGTTAGTCGGGTGGGCGCGTTTTTTCTCTACGTGTGATCATTCCTTGCGATGAGGCTCTTAGACGATGGATCAACTTTCTTTCCTGCGGCTTCGGATCGTGGTGCTGGCACTAGGGGAAGTCACACACGCCGGTTGGTGGAAATCTCAATTCCTGTCGCCGACGGGCCTTAGTTTTTTGCGTCGTCTTTATCCACGCAGCGCGTTCGCCGCAGCTACACGGTCAGCGACTTTGGCCGCGCGCGCTGTCCATGACACCAGCGTCGGGCGCGGCAATGTGTTCCACCTGTTTCGACTCCCTACCGAACAAGAGAGGGCCTTTACTCAAGGTTTGATCCAGCGGGAAACAGAATTAGCGACGCAGTTGGAGAGCAAACTGAGTAATCGTGAACAGTTAATGCAGATGTTAGCCGAACTCACATCTCATACGGCACCTAAACAGACGAGTGTTGGCCCCGTTCGGCTAGGTTCGATCCGTGAATTACGAGCAGCCAATTGGGTCACGGCGTTTGCTGATGCATATTACGCGGCATTTCGTGACAACGTGAAAGTATTTCCCTTTGTCGAAAATGAGAGTAGCCATTGACAACTGAATCGCTCAGGCAAAAACCACAGTGGCGATACACGGTTGGCATTTCAAAGGGCGGCGCGGGGATTGATGTCTCACAGACTCTGTTGCAACAATGGACTCCCGCTGAGTCTTACGATGAGTTTTTGGCGCGCGTGCTGCGTGAAGATTATCTGGGCAAACACACGGCGAAGCGCACTGCCGATTTAGTTGATTGGGTTTTTCGTCGGCGTTTACTCAATCACGGTGATCAACCAGCGCGTTGGTTGAAATTGTGGCTAGAGCGTAACGGGGATCGCCAAACACTCAGAGACCTGCTTTTCCTCTACGCAGCGCGAGCAGATGATCTCCTCTCGGCGTTCGTTTTGCAACGCTATTGGCCGGCTGTAAAAAATGGCGAACTACTCTTGCGCCCCGATGATGCCATCCATTTTTTTGCCGAAGGCGTCGAGCAAGGCTATTTGCCTAAATCATGGTCAGCGCCGGTGCAAAAACGCATGGCAGTCAGTTTGCTGGCGGTCTTGCGTGATTTTGGATTGTTGCACGAGCATGGGCCGGGACGCCGTGAGATTGCCATGTATCGCGTCAGTGATGCGGCGATGGCGTTCGTCACATACGAACTGCACTGGGCAGGGTATAGCGATGCCGCCATTCGTGATCATCCCGATTGGTTGTTGTTCGGGTTGGATGTATCACGTTGGCAAGAACGCATAGACCATCTGCCGCAGACGGCTGGTATACTGATTCAGCGCGCAGGTGCGATCATCCGCCTCTCATGGGTGTATCAGACGATGGAGGAATTCATCTATGCCAACACCGCATAGCGCAAATTTGGAGGAAGCATTCCAAGAATTGCGTGCGCGCTTGGGACAATCGGACGCGCTGAACCCCGCGCACAGTGATCCGATTTTCTACTTCGTCTATCAGCCCGCCCAGCTACTGGAGGTCAAGCGGCGACTGCCCGCTTGGATCGCGGCGCTCAAGCACGATGGCCTCACGATTGAGCGCGTATCGCTGTCGGACCTCGTCTGGGATTTGGTTGACCAGTCTGGACGTTGGGAGACTTGGTTGCAGTTGGAAAGCGGCGCGGACATTCAGGAACTCAACGAAGCGATTCGTGACGTGCTGCGCTCTGATCATGCGCTCGTCAATCGCGTGGCAGAACGCGTTTCACAATCGCGTGAACGCACTGCCGTATTTGTGACCGAAACGGAGTTGTTGCATCCCTACTTTCGTACGCGTGCTATTGAGGGCATGTTGACCAACAAAGTGAAAGTCCCATTGGTGTTCTTCTACGCAGGCGAACGCAAAGGACAATACGGTCTTTCGTTCTTAGGGTTTTATCCGGAAGACGGCAATTATCGCTCCACGCTGATTGGAGGTCTCTGATGCAAACCATTCGCGACCTGTTCTCCAATCGTCGCTCGATTGATCGCGCGATTGAAAAAGTTATTGACTACGCGGCTGATTCAGAAGACCGTTTGGCGGCGGAGATTGAAGAGTACGAGGCGACTGATAATGTTGAAGCGTGCTTTCGCAAATTCATAGACATCTATCGCGAGGGCGTACAGGGTGGGCGCGTCACGGAGATCGGCATTTGGGTTTCGGGCTTTTACGGCTCTGGCAAAAGTTCATTCACTAAGTATTTGGGTTTCGCGCTGGATGCAAACCGCACGGTGCAGGGCCGCCCATTCATCGAGTTGCTGACGGAGCGCTTTCAGGCGAGCGACATCCGTGCTTCGTTGCTGACGATTGCCAAGCAACAACCGACGGCAGTTGTGATGCTCGATTTGGGGGCAGAGCAATTAGCCGACAGCACGGCAGCGACGGTCACGACGGTATTGTATTGGAAAGTTTTGCAATGGGCGGGTTTCTCGAAAGAAAAGAAACTCGCGCAATTAGAGTTCGTATTAGAGCGACGCAATTTGCTTGACGCGTTTCGCGTGGCGTATCGCCAACATTTTGGGCGTGAGTGGGAGACAATTCACAACGACCCACTCATCGGCGTCGCCGAAGCCGCCCAGATTGTGCCGACGATCTTGCCACAGCAATTTCCGACGCCCGATAGTTTTCGCCAATTGCGTTTTCAAGAGGCGACGACGGTGAGCGACCGCGCGCGTGAGATGATCGAACTGATTCGCCAGCGCTCGGGACGACAAAACATTTTGCTCCTGATTGACGAAGCGGGACAGTACGTGGCACCGCGCCAAGAATCCATCCTGGACTTGGACGGGTTGGCGCGCAGTCTCAAGGAATTGGGACAGGGCCGCGTTTGGATGATTGCGACAGGGCAACAGACCTTGAGCGAAATCGTCGAGCGCGCCACCTACAATTCCGCCGAACTGTTTAAGTTGCGCGACCGTTTTCCCATCGGGATCGAGTTGGATGCGCGCGACATTCGTGAGATCACCTATCGGCGTTTGCTCACGAAGTCGCCCGAAGGTGAGCGCCACTTGCGTGACCTGTTCAAGACGCATGGACAATCTCTCATCGCGCATTCTCATCTGACCGGCACGACGCTCTATCGCGCCGATCCGGACGCGGAGACTTTCACGCGCTTCTATCCCTACCTGCCGCAACATTTCGACTTGCTGTTGGAACTGATTCGCACGCTGGCGCGCTCCACCGGCGGCATCGGTTTGCGCTCGGTCATCCGCGTGATTCAAGACGTGCTGGTGGATACGAGTCGCGTGCTGCCACCGGGCGCAACGAAATTGGCGGATCGTCCGCTGGGGACGTTGGCGCGCGTAGATGATTTTTACGACACACTGCGCGCGGATCTCGGCAAGGTGTTACCGCACGTCGTCACGGCGGTGGACACGGTTGCGAAAATCTTTCCCGCCAACTCAATGCCATTGCGCGTGGCGAAAGCCGTCGCCGCCTTGCAACCCATCGAATCGTTTCCGCGCACGGCGGAAAACTTGGCGGCGTTGTTGTATCCCGCAATCAATCATCCGTCGTTGCTCAACGAGGTGCGCGAGGCGCTGCGGCAACTGTCCGCCGAAAAAGAATGCGGTCTGGTCGAAGACCCGCAGTCGGGCGGCTACGTTTTTCTTAGCAACTCGGTGCGCCCGTTGCAAACGAAACGCAACGACTACAAGCCGACGGGTGGTGAGGTCAATCGTGAGCGCAACACCCTGCTCGCCAAACTGTTCGAGCCGCAACCTTCGGCGCGCGTCGAAAACGTCAAAGACGTGAAAGCGGTGGTGCGCGTCGGCAAGACGTTGATCTTGGGCGATTCCGAAGAACTAGCCTTTCGTTTGGACTTCGTGCCGAGTGTCGGGTGGGAAGAGCGCCGCACCTCGCTGATCACGGAAACGGCCACGCAAGCCGACCTGCAAAAGACGATTGTCTGGCTGGCGCGCGTCACCGATTTAGCGGAAGACTTGTTGCCCGAAATCGTGAAGTCCAACAAGGTCGAGGATTTCGTGGACGAGCGCGCGGCCGACCGTGACGTGGCGCAGTTCTTGCGCTCGGAGCGCAAACTGGTGGAGCGGAATCGCGAGCGAGTTGAAGCCGAACTCCGTAAGGCGTTGCTGGAAGGCACACTCATCTTTAACGGGCGACCACGCCCCGCCAGTGAAAGCGGCGCGACAATAGATGCAGTCGCGCGGCAACGCTTGGAAGAAGCCGCCAAAGCGGTGTTCCATCATTTCCGTCTAGTGCCCATTCGCCCGGCGACCGACCTTGCCGCGAAGTTCTTGGCGGCGGAGCGGCTGGATCGCGTCACGCGCGAATTAGATCCGTTGGCTTTGGTGGGGCGGCAAAGTGGCATGCCCCGCATTGACCTGATCCATCCGGCGCTGGCAGAAACGCTGCGCGTCTTTCGCGCTGAAGCCGAGAAGTCTGGCAGTGGGCGCTTGCAGGGCAGTTATCTGCAAGACTTGTTTGCCAGCGCGCCCTACGGCTGGTCGAAGGACGCCGTGCGCTATCTGTTTGCCGCGCTGCTGTGGGCGGGTGAAATCGAAGTGCATGGCGCGGATGGCACGCTGCGCACGGCGAGCGCCAAAGCGGTCGAAGGGTTTAAGAACACGGTCGCATTCAATCGCGTCGGCGTGTCGATGCGCGACAACAAGTTGAGCAACGACACATTGGATCGCGCGGCGCGCCAATTGCAACTGCTGTTCAATGCAGATGTGTTGCCGTTGGAAGCGAACATCGGACGCGCCGTGCAGAAGCATGTGCCAGACGTGGTCGCGCAAGTCGGTCCGCTGCCCGACCGTTTACGCTTGCTAGGGTTGGCAGGCGAAGCGCGCGCGAAGTCATTGTTGCTTGAACTGACCGACTTGCTAAAAGGCGACGGCACGGGCGCGGCGGCAGTGCTAGGCAGCGCGACGACGACGGTGCCCGACGACGTGCGCTGGGCGCGCGAGGTGGCGCGCGCGTTTGAGCAAGGCGCAGAACCAGAGACGCGCGCCGCGACGCAGTTGTTGCAAGCCGTGCGCCAATTGCAAAGTTACTTTGTGGGCGAAGGCGAGCGCGTCTTGCCCGCGCGTGACGCCGAAACGATCACACAGACACTGGCTTCTGAAAACTTCCACGAGCGTTTGGCTGACGTGCGCGGCGTCGTGCGTGCGTCTAACGAGCGGGTGCGGGCGCGTTATGCCGCCGTGCGCGCGCAGTTCGCCGCTGAACTCCAGCAAACGCTGGAAGCGTTGCAAAACGATCCCGCTTGGCTGCGGTTGAGCGAGGATGACAGACGAGACATCGCGAGTCAATTGAACATCAATTTGCCTGTCGCGTCTCAACTGCCCGAGCCGATTGCCGAATTGCAACGGTTGTTGGTGCACCGCAATGGCCTGGCAAACTTGCGCGCGCAACTGGCGCAAGAGATCGAACGCCGTCAAGCGCCTAGCACACCGCCGACCGCAACCGACGAATCCGAACTGGCGGTCGAGCGCGTCTCGGCGAAGTCGTTGTTGCCGCGCGCGCTGATTTCATCGGAGAGCGAACTGAACACGTGGTTGGAGACGCTGCGCGCGCGCGTGCTGACGTTGTTGCGCGCCAACAAGCGCGTGCAAATTGAGGATGAAGAATGAGTTTCGATAAGCCCACGCGCAATCGCCTGTCCAATCTGGTGGGCAAGGCGCGCGAGCGTTTGAAGCAGAACGTGATCGAGCAGTTGCAGACGACGTTTGGGCTGCAACCCGATGGCATGGTCGTGCCGTTGGAATCGCTCACTCACCTCACTGCCGACCAACGCTCCGTGGCGGCAGATTTGCGCGCGCAGTTGGCGCACTTCGCCGCGAGCGAAGCGGCCGGCACCGACAAGGCGCGGCACATGGCGGCATACGATCGCTTGGCGCGCGAGATTGGCTTCACGATCCTGAATCGGCTCGCGGCGTTGCGCCTGTGCGAGGAACGCGGCTTGGTCGTCGAGTGTGTGCGGCGCGGCATGGCGTCCGATGGCTTCGCGCTGTTCGATCGCTTGAGCAACGGCGCGCTCGGCACACGCTACCAGACCTATCGCGTGTTTCTGGAGAACCTTTTTGACGAACTCGCGCTCGACCTCGGCGTGTTGTTTGACCGCCACTCGCCGCTCTCGCACGTCTTCCCCACCGAGCGCGCGTTGGAGGAGGTGCTCAACCTGTTGAACGACGCAACGCTCGCACACCTTTGGCATGAAGACGAGACGATTGGCTGGATGTATCAGGATTACAACGACAAGGTTGAGCGAAAGAAGTTGCGTTCAGTATCACGTTCGCCGCGCAACTCGCGCGAACTGGCAGTACGCAATCAGTTCTTCACGCCGCGCTATGTCGTCGAGTTCCTCACCGACAACACGCTCGGGCGCATCTGGTACGAGATGCGCGGAGGCGAGACTGCGCTTAAGGAGAAATGCCGTTATTTGGTGATTCGCCAGACGGAGGACAAGGAGACAAGGGGACAGGGAGACACGGTGACAAGATGGCAAGATGACACGACGATGGACGTGGCTTCATCCCTCATCCCAAGCCCTTCTTCAGAGGGTCATCCTTCATCCTTTCGAGAGAAGAAAGACCCGCGCCGTATCACCATGCTCGACCCCGCGGGCGGCAGCGGTCACTTTGGCTTGTACTGCTTCGATTTGTTCGAGACGATTTACACCGAAGCATACGACGACCCCGACCTCGGCCCCGCGCTGCAATCCGAGTATCCTGACCGCGCGGCTTACCTGCGCGAAGTTCCGCGCCTGATTCTGCGCCACAACCTCCACATCATTGACATTGACCCGCGCGCGTGTCAGATTGCGGCGCTCGCGTTGTGGCTGCGCGCGCAACGCAGTTGGCAAGCGATGGGCGTGAAGGCGCACGAACGCCCGCGTGTCACGCGCGTCAACGTCGTGTGCGCCGAGCCGATGCCCGGCGAGTCCGACCTGCTGGACGAGTTTGTGGCGGAACTGCAACCCACGGAGTTGGGCGAGTTGGTGCGCTTTGTCTTCGAGTGGATGCAGTTGGCGGGCGAGGCGGGTTCACTGCTGAAGATTGAAGAAGAACTGCACGACCAAATTGAGGAGATGAAGGCGAAACCACTCTTCACGCAAGGCGAGTTTTGGGACAACGCGGAGGCTGAGGTGTTACGCGCGCTGCAACAGTACGCCGAGCGGGCGAGCAACGGACGCACGACACAACGCCGCCTCTTCGCAGACGATGCCGTGCGCGGCTTCGCATTCATTGACTTGTGCTTCAAGCGTTACGATGCGGTGCTGATGAACCCGCCGTTTGGGGAATTGAGCAACAATTCTAAATCCTATATTGAAGCAACCTTTCCACGAACAAAGGGCGACATCTTGGCAAATTTTGTTGAACGGGCCTTGCAATGGTCTGATTCAAAAGGATTGGTTGGCGTTATCTCAAGTCGCACATGTTTCTACTTGGGAACATTGTCACGCTTCCGCAAAGAAATTTTGCAGAAAGAAGGATACCTCTATTGCTTGGCAGATTTGGGCGATAAAGTTCTGGAAGCGACTGTCGAAACTGCCGCTTATGTTCTCCAACATGACCGTCCAACGACGAGCGAGGCTGTTTTTATGCGTGCGTTGATTGCACCCGACAAAGAATATGTGCTTATGAATGCGATTGAGAAGTTGTCGCTGCATGAGATTGACGTCAACACATTTATCGCGAACCCTGACGAATTTTCTCGCTTAAACGGGTCACCTTACTGCTACTGGGTGAGTAATAACACGATTGAAGCATTGGCTAAACGCCAAAAACTTGAAGGCAATTTCGGCACGGTGCGAGTAGGTTTGCAGACAGGGGAAGATTGGCGTTTCCTGCGGATGTTTTGGGAAGTGCCTCAAAACGCCATTGCTACGCAATGGCAATCACAAGACAAAACATGGGTACCGTTCTCAAGGACCGACTTCGCCTCACCGTGGTTCTCGCCGATTCTCCAACTTGTACTCTGGCACAACAATGGTAGAGAATTGAGACATTTCACTAACACGTCAGGCAAATTGAAATCAGCTATCCGAAGCCCTGAATTTTACTTTCACCCCGGCTTTAGTTACATGCTCCGTTCAACACGACTTGTTCCATACATTGTACCGACTGGTGTTATCCCAACAGCGGGGCGTGCCCAAGTCTATCCGAACAATGGCAATGAATCTACGGTGTTAGGGTATTGTGCGTCTAACGTCGCGAGTGCTGTTGCAAGATTTAGTGGGGAGAAATTTGGCTGGCCAAAGTTTCAAGCAAGCATGGTGCAGAACTTACCTGTATCTAATATGCTGATGGAATTACAAAGTAAGTTGTCTGAGCAAATCAAATTAGAATTCAGCGCGCGTAGACGCGTGGCACAAGCCTTTGAGCCTTTTCAAGAATTCACACGACCCGCGTGGTTGGAGAATGATAATGCGTTGTCCACTGAATGGAATTTGCTTTCTCTGTTGGGGAGTGACCTTGAACTAGAAATTGCGAAGTGCTTCGATTTATCCCCATCGCAGTTGCAAGAATTGGAAAGGGATTTGCGAGAAGCAGTTGCCATTCGCGCATCGCCTTCTGAAGTTGCTGAAGATGATGGAGACGACGAGGGTGAAGAAGATTCCGCGCTTGTTGAATTAGTAGAAGTAAATCCAAGTACAAAGGCGGAAGGTCTAATCTCGTATTTGACTGGCTGTGCCTTCGGTCGTTGGGACATCCGCCTCGCGCTCGACCCAACAGTCGCGCCCAAACTGCAAGACCCGTTCGACCCGTTGCCCGTCTGTCCGCCGGGTATGTTGGTCGCACCCGATGGCTTGCCCGCCATAACGGGGCGCATCGTCAGCGAGGCATGGTTGCGCGCCCGTCCCAACGCCATCACGTTGCCACCCGAAGGCGCGGTGAAACAAGCCGCTATTCCCGATGTGGAGTATCCACTGCGGATTGCGTGGGACGGCATTCTGGTAGATGACGCGGGCTTGGATGGCAACACGCCACAACCCGCCGACATCGTGCGGCGCGTGCGCGAGGCGTTGGAGCTTCTGTGGCCCGACCGCGCCGACGCCATCGAACAGGAAGCGTGTGAGATACTCGGCGTCAAAGAGTTGCGCGACTACTTCCGCAAACCATCGGGCTTCTTCGCCGACCACCTCAAGCGCTACTCGAAGAGTCGCCGCCAGGCGCCCATCTACTGGCCCCTAAGCACCGCGTCGGGCAGTTACACGCTATGGCTTTACTATCATCGGCTGACCTCCGACACGCTCTACGCCGCCGTGACGCAATACGTCAATCCGAAGATCGCGGACGTGGAGAAGCGCGTCGGACAACTCGAAGCCGAACTGGCAAGGGCGTCGGGGCGCGCGGCGACCGAGTTGCGCGGCAAGGTGGACGAGGTCAAAGCGTTCCTCGCGGAACTGCACGAGTTCAAAGCGGAACTGTTGCGCGTCGCAGCGCTGCCGTACAAACCCAACTTGAACGACGGCGTGATCATCAACGCCGCGCCGCTGCACAAATTGTTTGGCTTGAAGAAGTGGGCGAAAGATTGCCGCGAGTGCTGGGAGAAATTGGCGAGCGGCGCGTACGATTGGGCGCATCTCGCCTACACTATCTGGCCCGAGCGCGTGCGCGAGGTGTGCAAGCGCGACCGTTCGATTGCCATCGCACATGGGTTGGAGTCGCTGTGTGAGGTCGCGGTGAAGAAGCCGAGGAAACGGAAGAAGAAGCAGGACGAGGATGAGGATGATTCAATAGAGATGGAGCTACAAGCATAAGCCGATGAAATATCGTCTCTACGTTGACGAAGTTGGAAACTCAGACCTTGGCGCTTCGCAAGACCCGAATCATCGCTACCTGAGCCTCACCGGTATCATCTTTGAATTGGGTTATGTGGACACGACAGTCTTCCCGGCGATTGAAGAACTCAAGCGCAATTATTTTGGCTCTCATCCCGATGAGCCGATCATTCTGCATCGGAAGGAATTGGTTAACAAGAAGCCGCCATTTGATGGCTTGCAAGATCACGAAGTTGAGCAAGCATTCAATCGGGACTTACTTGATTTACTGAGCAGGTTAGATTACGTTGTCATCACAACCGTGATTGACAAGCTTGAGCATCAGCAACGCTATCAGGTGTGGCGTTTCGATCCGTACCATTATTGCCTGACGACATTGGTCGAGCGATACGTATTGTGGCTGAAACGAAAAAACAGCGTAGGCGATGTGATGGCGGAATCCCGAGGCGGGAAAGAAGACCGTCGGTTGAAAGATTCGTTTGAGCGAGTCTATTCGCGTGGTTCCGATTTCATGAAGCCCGAAGAGTTTGCAGAGTGGCTGACAAGCCGTCAGCTCAAGGTGAAACCCAAAGGGAACAACATCGCAGGCTTACAACTGGCGGATTTGATTGCGCATCCAAGCTTTCGAGCGACGCTTCTACGGCACAATGGACAGCCGTTGCCGACAAATTTTGGCCGTCAAATCGCCGAAATCCTGGAAGCGGGCAAATACAATCGCAGCCGTCAGGGAGAAATCGAGGGCTGGGGCAGAAAGTGGTTGCCCTAAAATAAAAAAGCCCCCGAAGGGGCCGAAGGCAGAAGCCTTCCACCTCCAGAACACTGGATTAACTATAGTATATCACAAGTCGTCAACGGGGTTGCAATGCGCGTTTCCAGCCACATCCACAAACAACTGATTGACTTACTCGAACGGCATCGCATCGTCGTCTGGCATGATAGCGAAAGAGCCTTTGCGGAGTTTGCGCAAGCCTTTCGCGCGCCCAACTGTCGCGTGGTTTCGGCGGCGCAATCCACTTTGCGCGCGCGGCGCGAAGCGGAGCAAGTGTATCGCCACCTGAACGAAGCGGTAGACACCAGCACCGCGCGTGCCAACCTGCTGATTTACGTGCCGCGCCCCCGCGCTGCTAACAACGACGAGCGCGTGCAAGACCCATTTGAGGTTTTCGCGTGTGCAGGCGCCGTGTTCGGCGATCAGGATGCTCACCGCTTGGTCTCGCTCGCGCGCCAGGCGATGCCTGAATTGAGCGAGCAGATTGACGGTCTATTCTTGAGTGCACATCCCACGCTGGAGATGCTTGACCGCCTGACCGCGAGCAGTGTGTATCCGCTGGTCGCCGAAGCATTGGGCACGCAATCGCCGGTCGAAGCCTGCGTTGCTTTGCTCGGTTCTATCGAGAGCGCGACGAGGGTGGATCAGATGGAAGGCGCGCGCGGCGAATTATTGCGCCTGTTGGAGGCTGAGTTAGGCTTCGTGCCTTCCCCCAAGCCTAGAACGACGAAAGCCTTGCGCGAGCAGTTGGGGCGATACATTCTCATCAGCGAATTGGCATTCGATTTGCCTGCGGTATTGCCCGACTCGTTGGCGAATGTGCCGCGCGCCGAGTTGCGCCACCGCGAGCGCGTCTATACGATTTGCGAACGACTGCGCGCCGCCGACGACACGCGCGATGCGTACATCGCGTTAGCGAACCGCATCGAGCAGACGATGAAACTGCGCGACCATTTTCAAGGCGTCACACAACTGGGTCAGCGCGACACGTTCGCGTTTGAAGAGCGGCAATACCTGATCGCATTGGATGAAGTCGTGCAGACGGCAGACATGGTGAGCGCGCGGGCTATCCTCGATGGGCGGCGCAAATCGGTCTGGCGGCATCAGCCGGAACGCGCGCAAATCTGGCAAGTCGCGGAGCGATGCGTCAGCCTGATTGAGTACGCCACCACGCTCACGAACGGCGCGGCGAAGTTGACGGCTTTGGTCGAGGCATACACACGCGAAAACGGTTGGAGTGAGTTGGATCGCCTGCAACGCCTGATGGAGCAGAGCCTAGCCGACTGCGCCGAGTGCGCCGAAGTGCAGGCGATTGTCGAATTGACGCGCCGCCGTTACCGCGAAGGCATTGACCGTTTGCAGGAGCGTTTCCTCAAGCAAGTGCAGGCGGAAGGCTGGCCCCCTGAAGGCGTGTTGCGCCAAACACAAATCTTCGACCACACCATCGCCCCCGCGTTGGAGCGACGCGAGAAGGTCGCGTACATCCTCGCAGACTCCTTGCGATTCGAGATGGGGCGCGCACTGGCGAACGAGTTAGCGATGTTGGGCGATGTGACGATTCGACCCGCCGCAGCCGCATTGCCGACGATTACACTCAACGGGATGGCCGCGCTGTTGCCCGGCGCGGATGGCGCGCTCTATTTGCGGTCTGAGGGCGACCAGTTCGTGCCTACCATCGGCGACCACCCGTTGAAAGATTCCAACGCACGCATGGCGCTGTTGTTGGAACGCTATGGAGACCGCTTTACGCATCAAACGCTCGGCGAGTGGTTGGACTACCCCGAAAAAAAGCGCGCGTCACTGACCGCACACGTGGGTTTGTTCGTGTTACGCGTGCCCGACATTGACGAACTCGGCGAGCATGTCAGCCTGCGGCAAGCGCGCAAGCATATCAGCGAATTGCTCGGCGATTTGAAGATCGCCGTCACCCAACTTGCACGACTTAGTTTCCAACTAATTGTGATCGCCGCCGACCACGGTCATGTCTTGCTGCCCGAAGTGTTGGCCGGCGATACAGTCCGTGCGCCCGAAGGGGAGTGGGGCTTGAGTAAACGCCGCTCGCGGCTTGGTACGCGCGCCAAAGAACAAGCCGGCTCGATGTTTTTCAAACCGTCGCGACTGGGCATCCAGACCGATGCGCCCGACTATTGTGTGCCAATGGGGTTCGGGGTGTACGCCTCAGATGCGAACTATTTTCATGAGGGCTTGAGCCTTGCGGAGTGCATCGTGCCCCTTATTGAACTGCACCCCACAGGACAAGTGACGACGAGTGGCAGGCAACAGCAGATTGAGATTCGCTACCCGCGCGAACAATTTACCAGCCAGGTCATCGGACTCAAGGTATACTATGCTTCGTTGTTAAGTGAACCATTGCGCATCCGCCTGGAGGCTTACGATACAGCCGACTTGAAAGGCGCTCCAGTCGGCGAGGCGGCTGACTGTGCGGCGCGCGACGAGAACACGCATGAAGTGACACTGCAACCCAACGCCGAAACCGACGTGCCGGTGTTAATAGCCCCTGATTTTCCTGGCATTGCCGTTGAGATTCGCGCCGTTGCGCCGGACTCTGGGGTGGTTTGGGCGCGGCGCAAACTGAAGAACGGCATTATGGTTTAGCTAAACCATGTTGGATTGAGTTACCTATGACGACCGAAACACTCGACGGCAAATTGGCGCGCGTCTTTCCCGGCAAGGTTGTCCGCAAAGACTTGCTCCATCAGATTCGCGGCGGCGAAAATGTGCCGTCGTATGTGCTTGAATATCTGCTCGGCAAGTATTGCGCGTCCGATGACCCGATAGAAATCACACTGGGCATCACGGCAGTCAAGGATACGCTGCGCGCCAACTACTTTCGCCATGACGAAGCGAATAAGGCACAGTCATTGGTGGAGCAAAAAGGACGCCATCGTTTCATTGATCGCGTCGAAGTGCGCTTCCTCGCCGGCGAAGCAAAATACTGGGCGGCGATGGACAACTTCAGTTACAACCGCATCCACATCCCCGACGAGTTCTATCGTCGCTATGATCGCTTGTTGGAAGGCGGCATCTGGGCGTTGGTGGACGTGGAGTTTCGCACGCCCGAAGGCAAAGGCGATAGCCCTTTCCACATTGCCGACCTCAAGCCGATTCAATTGGCGCGCTTCGACGAAAGTGAGTTTGTCGATGGACGCGCACAATTCACACGCGACGAGTGGATTGATGTGCTGATTCGCACATTGGGAATGGAGCCTGAACGCATGGAGCATCGTCTCAAAATGCTCTTGCTCACGCGCCTGATTCCCTTTGTCGAAAAGAACTACAACTTCATCGAACTCGGTCCGCGCGGCACGGGCAAGTCCTACGCCTACAGCGAGATGTCGCCCTATTGCATTCTCATTTCAGGTGGCAAGGCGAGTTCGGCGAACTTGTTCTATAACAACGCGCGCCGACAGGTTGGCTTGGTGGGGCATTGGGATGTGGTGGCGTTTGACGAAGTGGGTGGCATGAAAGTCACAGACTCCGACACCATTCAAATCATGAAAGACTATATGGCGAATGGTCGCTTTAGCCGTGGAGTCGCACAAGTATTAGCAGACGCATCGCTTGTGTTTATCGGCAATCTCAATCAGCCTGTGGACGTGCTCGTTCAGAGCGGTACAACGGACTTGTTCCAGCCGCTGCCCGAAGCCTTTGACCTGGCGGTAATCGATCGCTTCCACTTCTATCTGCCCGGCTGGGAAGTGCCCAAGACTTCCACTGATCTGCTCACGGTGCAGTATGGTTTTGTCACCGATTATCTGGCCGAAGCTTTGCGTATGTTGCGTAAAGCCAATCGCTACGATGCAGTTGAGGAGTATTATCGCTTCGGTTCGCATGTCGAGGGGCGCGATGCCAACGCGATCAAGCGCACGGTGGGAGGCTTGTTGAAGTTGTTGCATCCTGATGGCCGTGGGACGAAAGCCGAACTGCTGGAGTATCTGGAATTGGCGATGGAAGGTCGTCGCCGCGTGAAGGAACAACTCAAGAAGCGCGGCTCGTTCGAGTTCTACAAGACCAGCTTCTCGTTTATCGACAAAGAAGACGGAACTGAGCGCGTGGTGAGCGTGCCCGAACAGGGTGGCTCTGGCGCGATCTCACCCGATCCACTTCCGCCGGGTAGTGTATACACGGCAATGGCGGATGACGAAGCACGCGTCGGCTTGTTCCGTCTGGAAGTGGCCATAACCGCAGGTACAGGCAAACTGCGTACGCCAAGCGGCTTGGAACCCTCGCTGAAAGAGTCGCTCAATCGCGCATTCACATATCTACAAAGCATCAAAGACAAACTGGGATTGACAACACTCTTGGCGCAGAAAGACATTCAAGTCGAAGCGGTTGACTTGAGCGGCGGTCGCGTAGATTGCGCGTGTGGCGTTGCCTTCTTCGTGGCGATGATGTCTGCGCTCTTCAATCGTCGTGTGTTAGCCGGCACCATCATTCTGGGCGACCTCACGATTCAAGGCAACATCAAAGGTGTCAACTCGGCCATGGAACCATTACAAGTCGCCATGGAGAACGGCGCGCAGCGCGCATTATTGCCATTGGCGAACAAGAACCAAGTCGGTGGCTTGCCAGAACAGATTGTCGAGAAGCTGGATGTGGTGTTTTATGGTGAGCCAGACCGTGCGGTGAGTAAAGCGCTGGAAGGGTGAAATGTCTCATCGGATTCGCACGGGTGCAAATGCAGATCTCTCACAAGCCTGAGAGGTAGACTTAGAATTTGCAACTGTTCGCCGAAGACATGGGCTACCACGGCGTGCCGTTCAAGTGGGACGAAGAGCGCCGCGCCCATCTGCGCGCCGAACTCGACGCCTACTACGCCAAACTGTACGGGCTCACGCGCGACGAACTGCGCTACATCCTGGACCCGAAAGAAGTCCACGGCCCCGACTTCCCCGGCGAGACATTTCGGGTGCTCAAGGAGAAGGAGGAGCGGCTGTACGGGGAGTATCGGACGCGGAGGTTGGTGCTGGAGAAGTGGGATGCGATGGGATTTTGAATCACCGAATCATTAAGAATGCTGAGGGGGTGGAATGGTTATGAACGAAATAGAAGAGTGGAACAGCAACTTGCAACGGTTGTTTAGCGACGACGATACCGTTGACCTAATTCTCTTGTTGGACAAGTTGACAAGCGATACGATTAAGCAGTGGCAGAGCACGAAAGGCAACACCGGCGAGCAGGTAACCGAGATTCGAGATAAGCAACTGCTACCGAACATTATTCAACTCGGTTGGATATGCCTGGAGGCGCTCCGTTTTCACAATCTTATCATCTATCAGGAAGGCTTAGAACGACTGACGCGGATTTACGACTTGGGACGCTTTAAAGTATTGGGGCTCGTAAATCGGGAATCGCACTTGTGGTGGACCGAGCCTACTAAAGGCGCACTCACACAGCTCTACGTAATCGGCAGTTACGCAACATTACGCAAACGAACCGATGCAATCAAAACACTTCTAGATTGCCAGGCTCGAGCAAACTACAGCAGGAGTTATTCCCCCATTTTGTCTCATCCGTTATTCGAATCTCACTCGGGCGAGAGCACGCTAGATTACTTTAACGGGGCCCTCAGTCAGATGACTAATGAGCCGTCGCTTTTCGATTTGTATGTCGACGATAAAAACACAATCGTTGAAAGTCTCTGTCAGTTTGACTTAATTGTAGCCTATTCATTATGGCGACAAGGGATACGTCGCAGTCCAAACTTTGTGCGCTACAGCAAATCACAGACGAATCCTGTGATAGAACTTATTATCAGGCAAGACTTCGCCAGCGCCATCTTTGGATCCTTCGACCCTGACCAGTTCGCCAAATTCCTACAAGTCATGAACTCTCAAGCAAACTATCTGAGTGGAAGACAATGGGTTGTTGACGATTGGACAGAGCCCATCAGCGAATTTCTTAAGCAATATCCAGCACGCGAGGGGGCGCGATAACCGATGCCTGAAGATCTGAGCACCTTGATCATTGACCGAGTCACACCCGTGCAGCCCCCTTCAGAGGAGCAACTAAAGCGATGGGCACACCGCCAGCGCGTGTTTATTAGTTCAACAATGGATGATCTAGCCGACGTGCGCCAGGCGATAGCAAACGCGGTCTCGGAGTTCGGCGCACAGCCTGTGGTATTTGAAACCTTTGGGGCCAGGTCGGACGATAGTCGACAATCTTACACGACCGAGGTGCGTCGAAGCCAAGTTTATCTCGGAATTCTATCCCGCTTGTATGGCATTAAACTCCCGTCCGGATATTCGGCTACACACGAGGAATATGAGGAAGCCAGGAAACATCGAAAGGAGATTTTGCTTTTTTTAGACGGCCAAGTGCCAGATTCGGAGCGCGACGGCCATCTGAATCGTTGGATCACAGAGCTGTACCAGTTCCATGTATTAGCCAAATATAAGGACACGAAAGATCTGAATCGACACGTAAAAACGAGTCTCGCAGAACTGGCAGCCGACGAGTTGACTCCCTGGGTCAAATTTGATCGTCTAGTTTTTCAAGCAACGCGAATTAACAAAACTATTCGTGACCAGGTGACAACGGTCACACTGACTACCGCATGTCAGGATCCACACGTCACATCAGCGTTAGTAGGAATGCTTGGGGAGCGGTTTGGCAGAAACATCCGACAGTTTACTTTCGGTCGAGACTCCCTTCCAGTGCAAATTGAGAATGTGGCTGAAACGATTGACCCTCTGGGCAACGACACGCTCGCGCTGACTTGCAGAACAGTTCAGAATCAATCTCACTCTCAACAATGGCAGTCTTCTATGCTGTTGCTTGGAAGTTATAGCGGGCCAACGGGAAACTATCAGCATCGCGATCTAGTAGAAATTGCACTGCGTGGTGTCGTACTTGGTGAAGCACCACCTCAAGATCCGCTTCTGAGATCGTTTCTCGTTACCAACTTCAAATCCTTATACAGACAGTACGGGGACGACGTTCGAGTTTTCTCAAAGATACTTCGCCTTTTGATCGTGGAAGCTGTATACCAGCAAGCGCTCGTTGATCAGATTGTGTTTATTTCGGTAGGAAGGGTCAGGGATAATAAAGTCCATGTTGGCATCGAAGCATTGCTGCCCAAAGCCTATAGCAATGTTGAGCTTGAAACGGTTGCTCTTGAAGGAGATGTAGATTTGCTTTGAAACGTTCAAGTAATGAATGCCTATGTGATAGTGAATGTCTGGTCTGCTTCTGTAAAGTGTGATGATTGGAATCAATCAGTAAAGCTGACTGTGAAACATTTTGCCGCCTACGACACCCAACTCTGCCGCCTCACGCGCGACGAACTGCGCTACATCCTCGACCCGAAAGACGTGTACGGGCCCGACTTCCCCGGCGAAACGTTTCGGGTGCTCAAGGAGCGCGAAGAGCGCGAGTACGGTGCGTATCGGAGGCGACGGCTGGTGCTGGAGAAGTCTGCGGCGCAACCATATTTGAAATCGGGAAGCACTGAAACTTGAATCGTCGGGGGTGACGCTCATGCAACGCGTAGTCTCGCTCATCGCCAGCAGCACCGAAATCGTCTGCGCGCTCGGCTGCGCAGAGCGCCTGGTCGGGCGCTCGCACGAATGCGACTTTCCACCATCGGTCAAACAACTACCTGTCTGTACCGAGCCCAAGTTCAACACGAATGGCAGCAGCCGCGAGGTTGACCAACGGGTCAAGGCGGTTTTGCAAGATGCCCTGTCAGTATATCGCGTTCACGCGGATAGACTGAAACAGTTGCAGCCTGATGTCATCATTACCCAGTCGCAGTGTGAGGTCTGCGCGGTCAGCTTGCGCGATGTGGAACAGGCCGTCTGCGAATGGCTGGACTCGCGCCCACAAATCGTTTCACTCGAGCCGAACGCCCTCGCCGATGTGTTGGCCGACATCCAGCGCGTGGCAAAAGCGTTGAACGTTCCCGAACGCGGTGAGGCACTGGTCGCAAAGATGGGGCAGCACACGACGGCGATTGCGGAACGCGCGCGCACCCTAACATTGCGCCCTACCGTCGCGTGCATTGAGTGGATTGACCCATTGATGGCGGCGGGCAACTGGATGCCCGAGCTGGTCGAGTTGGCAGGCGGTGTCAATTTGTTTGGCGAATCTGGTAAACATGCGCCGTGGCTGACGTGGGAGGCGTTGCGACACAAAGACCCCGAGGTGATCGTCGTTCTGCCGTGTGGCTGGGACATCGAGCGTGCGCGCGAGGAGATGCCCGCGCTCACGCAAAAGCCAGGTTGGTCAGACTTGAGCGCAGTGCGCAGTGGGCGCGTGCATCTAACCGATGGCAACCAATACTTCAATCGGCCAGGCCCGCGCTTGGTGGAATCGTTGGAGATTCTGGCTGAGGTCTTGCACCCCGAGGTTTTCCGCTGCGGACATGAGGGGAAAGGATGGCAATGTCTCTAACGCATACCCATCGGTCGTGCGATTCATCCTTTCAGCGCCAGTGGCTTCCCGTGTACGACACGTGATACTCCAGGCAGAAGGAGCACCGCTACTCCCGCCGCCCCAATCGCCAACAGCGCTGCCAGGTTGAACAGCACTCGCACGCCAATCAATTCTGCAATTACCCCAGATAGTCCCGCTGCGATCAACACCGCAAACGAGGTGACCGATTCATTGATCGCCATGATGCGCCCGCGATATGCGTCAGGTGCCTGCTGCTGAAAAATCGTCTGATCGGCGATGGCGACTGAGGACATTGCCATACCCATCAGGCAGACGATGAATCCCGCGGCTGCCACGCTCGTCGCGTTCGCGCCGACGAGGAACAGCGGCCCAAAGAGCAGCAGCCCACCTTTGAAGATGGACAGCGTCGACATTCTCGCGCGGAAACTCGCGGTCAAGATCGCGCCGATGCCCATACCCAAGCCTTGTAATGAAAGCAAGACGCCAAAGTCGTTTGCCGTTCCGCGCAATGCTTGTTCCACAAACACCACAAGCATTGCGGCAATGCTGCCCGCGCTAAACATCAGGATCGCCCACACCAAAAGGACAGACGAGAGCACGCGATTGCGTCGCAATAGTTTGAGACCGTCAAGCAGTTCCCCATAGAAGCGGCGCTCATCGGTGGGGATCTGCGTATTGACTATTGCAGGCACGCTCATAACGAAAATTGTCACAGCAGAAAGGAAGAAAGAGGCGGCGTCCAGCGTAAACGCAATGCTCGCGCCGACGCTGACGACGAGTACGCCCCCTAGCGCGGGGCCGATCAGGCGCGCGAGTAACAACCCGCTCTGGAATACTGAGTTGGTCGTGAGGAGGGCGCTCTCTTCAAGCAAAGTAGGCAGCAATGCCAAGCGGGCGGGCATGAAGAACGTCCCCAGACCCGCGTTAGCGAATCCCACTATATAGACGATCCATAGCTGATCGGCTGAACGCACGACGAGCAAAGACAAGACCATCAGTCCACGTAGGATATCGGCTGCGAACATCACCTTGCGCCGATCCCAGCGATCGACGAACACGCCGGCGATTGGCCCGACAAGCAGGGAGGGGATGATCTCGATCATGACCATCACACCCAACGCCGCAGCCGAGCCTGTAATTTGAAAGACCGATATCGGTAGCGCGACCGCAAGCGCCCAGTCACCTAACCGCGACAGAAATTGGCCGAGGCACAACAGCGAAAAGTTGCGATTGCGGATGAGTTGCACGAACGTTTGGTATTGACTCACGCGAAGTTCCTCGAGACAGGCGTTCCCCAGCGGGCTAACATCAAGCGCGCTATCCGCGATGAGTGAAAGGCAAATCGTACCCCGTTGCCGACCCGATGCATCGCTCTATATCGGCGTTGTAGTTCTTGACCGTACGCTCTCAAGACCTCAGTCGATACCTCTCCGTTGGCTAACGCATCAACCGCATGAGTTGCTGCCAGTTCCCCGCTCTCAAGCGCGTAGCGAATACCCTCGCCCGTGAATGGATGCACCAACCCTGCAGCATCGCCGACGAGCAAGACTCCAGCCGCAAATGGCGCTCGCCAGTTGAATGCACTTCTTAATGGAAATCCTCGTGGCTTTTCAATCTGTTCAGCATGGTGCAATTGCTCGCGCAGGATTGGATGCTCCTTCACAAACATTTGAAATACTGAATACAAATTGGTATGGGCGAGAGCGCAACCGTCCAATCCAACTCCCACATTCGCTATTCCATCGCCTAACGGGAAAACCCAACCATATGCAGGCAGCAAGTGGCGGCAATAGTAAACTTGCAGAACATCGTATCGAGTCTCGACGTTTGCGAAGTAAGTTCGCATCGCGACTTCGCTGGTGGTACGTCGGCGTTTCATTCTTAAGCGCGCACTGAATCCGCCCACCGAGCCATCGGCGGCAATGGTCAACTTCGCTCGTATCTGGACGTTGCGCCCATTCAATTCACCATTTGCGCCGCAAACTTGGCCGCCTTCTATGATAGGACTCGTCACGTGCAGACCTGAGACAAATTTCGCGCCAACTGAAATGGCACGTTCAACCAACGCCTGATCCAAGTAACGGCGCTGCACGACGAAACCGCAAGATTGAACTCCATCACGTCTCATCGCGAGATAGCTGGTTGAATTATCGGGTGCAACGAGCATCAGCCCGCCGAAGCGCCGTGCGCTGGGTAATGAAGACGGATCAATCCCCAGTCCGTGTAACACTGCTACGGAATGTGGTGTCAGTCCATCACCGCATACTTTCACGCGCGGGAATTCGCTCTTGTCCACAAGCGTGACATGCACATTCTTATGCGCAAGACGAATTGCTGTGGCTGCCCCGGCCGGACCTGCGCCGACAATCAGGACATCGGTTTGCCATGATTCCATTTCTGGCTTCGCTCCACAATCAACGTCGGCGACACGATCGGTATTAATGGTAAATACACGCGCAGCGTGGTGCCCCGACCTGGCGCAGACTGAATCTCCAGCGTGCCACCAAGCAATTCTGCGCGCTGCTCTAAACCCGATAGCCCAAAATGATCCCCTTCTGCGAGGCGCGCAAGGTTATTCGGTACTTCGAATCCGCACCCATTATCCTTCACTTCGAGAAGCGCCTCGTCTTCAGTTTGCGATAAGCTGACGTCCACATATGTTGCATGGCTATGACGATGCACGTTCACCAAAGCAACCTGTACGGCCCGATACAAACAGCTTTGTGCTTCATAGGACAAACTCTCGCCGTCGAGGTGGTCAGTTTCAAGACGTACAGGGATCTCGTATTGCGCCTCGAAACGTCTGGCGTAGTTTCTGACCGAGGTCGCCAGTCCGAATTCTTTTAATGCCAACTGGTGTTGTAATTGCTTGTACACATTGCGGAGCGTATCCGCGACTTGCTCAATATCATCACTCAAACCGGCCAGTAGTGTCGCCTGCTGCTCTGGATCATTCGCAGTATGCTCGATGCGTAATTTCATGCCGACGAGCTCTTGGATCGCGGTGTCGTGCAACTCGCGCGCTATTCGCTCTTGCTCTTCATCACGCGCGCAGATGAGTTCGCGGGAGAGCAACTGCACCTCATTTAACCGCTGCCGTAGCGTTTCTAGCAAATTTATATTTTGCAGCGCAATGGCAGCTTGGTGCGCGAGCGTGCTGAGAATCAGGCGATCTTCTTGGCTGAAGAAGTCCTCGACCTCCTTGAGACCGAGCACCAGTACGCCTTCAAGTTCTCCCTCCTTGACCAACGGCACCCACAGTTGCGCGTCTCGCCACGCAGCCAATTCCTTCTGCGCATCCGTGCTTTCTCTTTTCAACTCCGCCTCGAGTTGCCGATGCTCAATCGGCTCTGGGTGCGTTGCCAAATACTTTGCTAAGGCGCTATCTCGTTGAATCCGTGCAGACTCGAAGCCAATGGCCTTTTGAACTCGAAGGCTCTGATCCTCATCAGTTGCGACAAGCAGCGCAGCAGACTTGACGTGCAGACCGTTGACCAGGCCCATCACCAAGTGGTCAGTGAGTTTGTCCATACTGGCGACGCCGTTGAGATTGCGGGCCACTTCTTGAATGATCGAACGGTAATCGTACCAGCCACCATAAAATGCTGTGTCCACTGCCTTTTGAATCCACCTTTGCAGTGGCGCAATGCTGAAACCAATCAATAGGACGATAACCAGTCCCGCCGTTTTTGAATCAATGAATAGAAAGAGACGAGGCGCAATTTCAAACATGACTTCCCAGGCGACCCAATAGATGCCAATCAACACAAACGCGAGCATGGCAATGGCCACGGTGCGATTGACCTTGGGGTCTATGTTCATCAAGTCATGGCGATAGGTGGCATAAGCATAGGAGAGTGGAATCAGGAACAAAAGCCAAAACACGAAATGAGTGGGTAATAGGTATGTGCCCGAAAAGATTTGTGGCAGGACGACCAGTACCGTCATGGCCAATACCGATAATCCTGTGCCCAATGACATGAGACTCGCCTGTCGTTTGATCAAGTCGTTGGCGGTTGTCTGACGGGTGTGGATCATCAAACCCAGACCGAGGAACATGCAAATGACAATGAGGATACGCATGAGCGCGCTGATCGAACCATAAGCGCCTACTTCGACAAGGCTCGCCGCCGAGAATGGCACGCGCATCAGAAAGAGGAGTAAGCCCACCGCATATACGAGCGCGAGCACGAGTTGCCGATGGCCGAACAGAGCCTTGCGTTCAGGAAAAACACTGTGATAGTGCACGAACATCGGGCTGACCAGCATCAGCAACGTCGCCACGATACGGCTGGCCCAATCGGCGCCGAGATCAGCGAAGGCTAGAAAGGCGATAGTGAGTGAAGCGAGAAAACAACACATGATGAGCAGTGTGGCTCGTTCGTCATCTGTACGGAGGAACAGAATCAGACTGCCGAGTAGCCATAAACCAAAGCCAGACAGGAAATGCATGGTCTTGATGAAAGCATCATCAGGGATCGAAGGATTGAAATGCACGACGATATTTTGCTCTTGACCATTTCGTTTGATGGTATAGTTGGCGCTTTCGGCGTGTTGTGACACATATGGACCCTCGCGTGTTGCGAACGGTCTATCATTGATGGCAACAATCTCATCGCCGAGACGCATGCCTGCCCGCGCGGCTGGCCCGTTCGGATCAATATGACCCACGATTGCATTCGAGAACTCGAACCCCACGTAAGGGAAGGACAAATAGTAGAATAGCCCGACGGCGAGGCTGAGGAGCGTACAGAGGCATACAACGGTCAGAAACGCGACTCTCGGTGCGCTGGGTTGCCAGAGCCACCGAAGAGAAGAAGTATTAGGACGACGAAGCATGGGATTCTTCAAACAATGGAGGGAAAAGACCATCAAGTACTTTCAAGAGGGTTGCGGTGTTGCCACAGCGATCCAAGGATTGAATCGCACGCTGACGATAAATCTGAAATTGCAGAAAGACGTATTCAACTGCTCCAACTCGTTCAACAATTTCTTGCACGGCTGTAGCGGCGTTTGCATCCGCCGCTGAAGTCTGTAACAGATAATTCAAAAGATCGCGTTCTGCGCCTTTCAGCCTTGAACGGGCGAAGAGAATCGGCAGTGTTATTCTCTGCCCAATATCTTTCTTGCCCTTGAGCTCCCACAGCCCTTCCAAGTCATTCATCAACTGCATCATGATTCCGATGTTGTGTCCAAATGTAGCGTAACGATTGCAATCGTCCGAGCAAAGATCATTCGACAAGAGTGCCGCCGCTTTGCAGGCTAGCTCAAAGAACGCTCCCGACTTCGTACTGGCAATGTCCCAATATACACTCTCTGGAACATCATCATGGCCCGCAATAGATAGTTCTTGATGCTGCCCCTCACACATCCTGAACCACGTTCGTTCAAACTCGGTGCGTATCAACGATGCCCGTTCCGGCGATACGCCATGCTGTTGAATCTGCCCGACGGTGATCAACGCTAACGCGGTCAAGCCTGTGGCGATGTTGATGGCTTGAGACATTCCAACCTTCGCCCACAACGCGCCGTCAGTATCTTGGTCGATGCATTGGTCGAGGATACCCGCCGAGATACGTGCCAATTCAATGCCCGCCCCGATCTGAATCGCTGCGTTGGATGGACTCGTTAGCGATTCGGAGATGGCTAGCGGCAGTGCCAACCAAGGTAAGGACTCTGACAGCTCAAGGTTTTTCGTGCGCGTGGAGGTGAGCACTAGCTCTGTCAACGACGCAAACTCTGGCAACGCAAAATGTTTGGTCTGTTGCAGGTTGGCTTGAATGACTTCATAAACGTCTACAGTCCAGGTCTGTGCCTTCGCCTTCAGCGCGTCCGTATCTGTCCTCAATTCTGATCCGCCTCGTTTAGGTTCACAAGGTCAGGCAAGATCAATCCTGCCTGACCTTATGAATGATGTATGCCTACCAGCCCATGTTTGGACCGCGAATCCTGAGCAGGCGGTCTTTCAATTGGTTCGTTGTCTGCGTGAGCGGCAAGCGCAACGCGGACAACGCATTTCGTTCTTCTGCGCTCAATTCCACCATCGCTTCGGTAGCCGTTCCGTTCGCGACTTGCTCACGGAAGTTCGGCTCTTGCGCCAATCGTTGCGCAATCGTAGCAAGTTGACTCATAGATTTTCCTCCTTTCGTTATAGATGTTATGGGTACTTCATGGTGATACCTGTGCGAGTGGGTCAAGAGTTTGTGAATGCACCTCCTTCTGTTGGCCGTGCCAAATCAGATTCTTCTGCGTTGTGGGCCTTTGTATGCGACCAGACATACACAATAACTAAACCCAGTAGGCTGGCCATGATGCCGAGCAAAGCGCCTTCCGGCCCGAAACCGTTCCCCACGAACTGCTCGGGTCCGTGCATTGAAATCTTGATCAAGTTGAAATCATTAACACCCGACAAAGGGAAGCCTACTACTCCTTCTGCGACGTTCCAGGCGAAGTGAAAGCCGATGGGCATCCATAGTGAATTCGTCGCGCGATACTGAGCAGCTAACAATAGGCCGGGCAACATGAGAGGCAGAGCAGACCACATAGAAGCATTAGGGTTGGACACGTGCACTACCGCGAATAGAAACGACGAGACAAATGCGGCGACTAAGAAGCCGAAGCCCGCCGCTAATCTTTGCAGCACGTATCCGCGAAATATGACTTCCTCGTTGACGGCGATGGCGATCTGCAAGGCGACGAATGCAATCAAGGCAGTCGCCCAATCGCCGAATGCACTTTGCGTCCACAGGAAGCCAATGATACTAACCCATCCCATCGCAAGACTGATGACAAAAATCAACAGCATGAGCGAGGCACCTAACAGCAGTCCACCTAGTGTTGTTGATATCTTCCCGCGCGACAAGCCCATTGCCGCTAGCGAAATTCGATTCAGCACACGACAGACGATGGCTGTCATGAGCAGGATAGAAACTAAGTAGATGAAAGCATCGGCGACGCGATCTGTCCAGTCAGTCAGCCCGAAACTCGCCAGCAAGCCATGTCGCGGTCCGGTCAATTCGTGCACCACCACGACAAGCGCAAAGTAGATGACGACGTGCGCGAGGGCAGAGAGCCACCTATGCTTGTTTTGCGTCATGCCTTTTTCTCGGCGGCAGAAGGCTCGATAATCCCGCGTGCGTAAGCCTTGCTCAACGCTTCGGCGCGATTCCTCACGCCGAGTTTGTCGTAGATTCGTTCCAAGTGTCTGTCTGCTGTGCGCGGTGAAAACATCAATCGTCGAGCAATATTCTCATTCGTCAAACCGGCGGCGCACAGACTGAGTACCTGGATCTCGCGCACCGTTAAATCGCCACTGGAACGAGGCATCTGCCGGTGGCGATTGGCAATGGTGCCCACACGCCGACTGAGCCAGCCCTCACCGTTCATGACATCTCTAATAGCTTCGATAAGGTCACTGATCGGATCGGTTTTGAGCCAGTAGCCATCTACCTCAGCCTCCAGCAGGCTATCCACATACTCTTCGTAAGAAAATGCAGAGATGATTAAGATTTTGAGGCTGGGGAATTTCTTCTTGAGCAACCGCACGGTTTTGGGCGCGTTGAATTTGTCCATCATGATATCAAGGAGCAGCAGTGATGGCTGGTGTTGGAGAATGAGCGATTCTATCTCTGCGGGGTTACCGGTGCTTGCGACGACGCGCAGGCCGGGTTCATTGGCTAATCCACTAATGACACCCTGACGCACGAGTTCGTGGTCGTCAACAACGACAATCTTGATTTCACGCATGGAACAAACCTTTATTCAGATGTTGCGGTGGATTGGCTAACGAGTAGTATGTTCGTGCCGCGATTGTATCAAACACGCTGGTCAAACACAAGCATAAATGGCGCGAAATACCCAATGTTTCGTTGGGTATTTCACGCCATCTTGCCGGTGAGTGCTATGACAGGAGTGGGCGAACGAATCAATCTAACGAAAATCATGTGACGGAAGTCACGCCGTTGCAAGCCATTTTCCCATCTGATATTGAGATACGGGCGCGCCCCTATCTTGATAAAACACTCTCCTGTAGCCAGTGAACTAAGATCCACGTTTTGTAAGCCAATTGACTCGGTAAGTTCTTGCTGTTCTCTAGAATCTGCCAGCTTATGAATAATTTTGATGTTCGTATTTGCGATTGCACCCTCAACGATTTTTCGCGGTCGTTGATCAATGATGACTAGGCCAACGCCCTTTGAACGCAACTGCGCCCTGGCTCGTTCCAAGTCATCTGCTAGCACGCGCTTGGCAGATTGGACTTCAACAGAACGAAGTACGACATTCCCCTGCAAGAGATTATAAGCCAATGAAATACCAAAAATCTAGTCGTCGAGAGTGATTATGTGTGTGTGGTAGCAGCCGAACCGTGCTCGGCGTCACAAAAACGAGCAGCACGGCTCGGCTGCTACCCACAATTAAGAAACTGACAGACCGCTAGATCAATTTCATTCTGGCGTGACATACCCAAGAAATAGCAGGGGTATCTCACGCCATTTTTGTTTTATGATTGGGTAATATTCGCCGCAAAAGTTGGCGCGATTTACCGATGGCAAAACGCTCGTTGTGTTGTATGCTCTCGCGCGACGTTGAGAGATGAATTGAGACGTTCGATTGCATACGAGGTTTGCCATGTCGCGCTTGATCACACTGGCCATCGGCTTGCTGCTCGTGATTGGAGCCTTCCTCGGTTTTCTGGTCTGGGGTTCGCTCACCAATCCCGCGCCGTATCGCGTCGCCGTCGCGCTGAAAGATATTCCGCCGGGCGGCGAGATCAAACTCGACTCGGTCACCGTTGACGAGCAGATCATCAACCCACGCGTCGCACAGCGCTTCATTCTCGAATCGGAGTTGTCGCAGTATCTCGGCGGCGTAGCGGTCGAGAATATATTCACGGGCGAGCCGCTGACGAAACTGCGCATCGCCACGGGCAATGTGGCACAGCGCAGCAAGCGACTGGCGCTCGCGCTCCGCGACGAACGACTGGTCGCGATGGTGATCCCCGTCACGCCCAAGACCTCGCCGCAGGAGATCGTGCCCGGCGATCTGGTCAACCTCGTGTGGGGCGTCGGCAACTCGACCGCGCTCAACTTCGCCGAGCAACCGTCCACGAACACCAACCAGCGCACCGCGACACCCACGCCACGTCCGTCTGACGCGCCAGACAAAGTCGTGCTGCCCGTCGCGCGCACGCTGCTACATCGTTCGGTCGTCGCGCGCGTGAACTTTCAACAGATTCCCAATCCGAACTACGCGACTGCCAGCATCGGCGGAGCGAACACGAACCGCGAGCCGCCGTTCCTGCAGGGTCCCATTGAAAGCCTCGTCGTGCTCGTGCCGCGCGAGACGCAGGAGATGGTCGCCTTCGCATTGAACAACGGCACCGTGCACATCACGCTCTGGTCGTCGCAGGTCGAGCCCGGCGAGGTGACACCCCTGCCGGGTGTGATGTGGTCGGATGTGTTGAATGGATTCATTAACAATCGCAAAGCGACAGGACAGCCCGCGCTCGACAACATGGATTACTTACTCAGCATCTCGGGTGGCATCACGCACACCAACGGCATCACGCCCACCATGCCCATCACGGGAACGAACGCACCGAAGAAGCCATGAGCCAGACATTCTCACCATCGGATCAAGTAGATAGCCTGATCGCACCGACCGTGCAGAGCGACAACGGCGAAGTCGCAAGCAGCCGCATCGTGCTCGTGGCGGGACTGCCGAACGAAGCCGACCTGGCCCGATTGCAAGCGTTGTTGCCGCCGGGCAATCCCAGTGGCATTGACCTGTACGGCGGCTATCGCGATGCGGCGGCGCTGTACACGAGCGCGACCAGCCTGCAGGCGGACGTGGTGCTGCTCGATCCGAGTTTGTCTGGCTATAGCGTCGAACTGGTGCAACGTTTACTGCTGTTCGAGGCCAAACCCATCATCACGATTGGCGCGGTGCCGACCGTGGGCGATTGGGCGCAAAGCGTGAGCGAGGCCGGCGCGAAGGGCCATATCAACACGCCACTCGACGCCGCGCAGGTCCGCAAGTTGGTCGGCATGATTCCGGCGCTGCTCAAGCAGGCATGGGCCGAGCGCGCCTCACCCAAATACATTCCGCGTCTCGATCCACGGCTGACGCAAATCATTGACAAGGGTGGCTGGCAGCGCGCCACGGTGAGCGTCTGGTCACCCAAAGGCGGCGTCGGCAAAACCTTCCTGGCTGTCAATCTGGCCTGCGCGCTCGGCGTCGTGGCCAACCGCAAGACGATCATCGTGGACGCGGACATGAACGCGGGCAACGTGCACACCCACCTGCGGCTGAACAAAGCGAAGAACATTTTCGCGCTGGCTACAACGTTTGCGGCTTACCGCAATCAACTGACGGCAAAGCTGGTCGAGGAGCACCTGAACCGCTATCGCGGCAACCTGTTCGTGCTCGTCGGCATTCCGACCATGAGCGTCGCCGGCGAAGCGCCGCTCGCGGGCAAGCAGGGCGGACTGTTGATGGAGGCGCTGCTGCGCGTGCTGCGCGAGCACATGAGCTTCGACTTCATCGTGCTTGACCTCGGGCAGTCGTATCACAACGACGTCCATCTCACGGCGCTCGAACAGTCGGACAAGAACTTGCTCGTCGTGACACCCGAAGTGCCGGCCGTGCTGGATTTGAAGAACGCACTGCCGCCGCTCGAAAAAGTGGTGCGCCAGATTGACCCAGCGCGCTTCAAGTTGGTACTCAATCGCTATAACGAAGAACTCGGCATCACGCGCAAGGACATCCTCAAAGCCTTGCAGCTGCCGGAGTTCGCCATGATTCCCGACGGCGGCACCGACGTAGCGCTCTCGATCAATCGTCACGAGCCGATTGTGCTCGCGGGCAAGCGCAACCCACTGAGCGACGCCTTGATCGGCATGAGCAACGGTTTCTATCCGTACCTGAACGAAATCTGGATTCGCCCGACGCTGGCGCGCACTGGACAGACGCTTATGGAGAAACTTCTCGGCAGAGCGATATGAGCACACGCTTCAACCTCACACGCGCGAACGGCGACGGTCAGAGCCGCATCGGCGAAGCGATGCACACACAGCGGCTGGCCGCGGCCGCACAGTTCAATCTGTACGAGACGCTCTTCGCGCGCGTGCGCGAGCGCGTGCTGCACGACCGCGAGCAGCACATCAGTCAGGCCGACCTCATGGAGGGCAAACCTGAAACGCGCGAGCGCGTGCGCCAGATCGCCCGCGAAGAGATTGCCGAACATAATCGGCTCGCGCCGACACTGTCACTGCCGCAGTTGGGCGACGAGCTGATCGAGCGCATGCTCGACGACATCTTCGGACTCGGCCCGCTGGAGCCACTGATGCGCGACGACGGCATCGAGGACATTTTCGTGATTGGCCACGACTGCGTGATCAGCGTCGGCGCGGCGGGCGTGCGCGAGCACGGCGAACTGCGCTTCACGAATCCTGAAGCAGTGGTCTCACTGGTCAACCGCGCGGTTGCGCACGAGGGCAAGCACCTCGACCCGGTGAACCCGACGCTCGATGCGCGGCTAAAGAGCAAAGCGCGCTTGCACGCGGTCATGGATCCGATTGCCGAGCCCAGTCCGGCCGTCACCATTCGCAAGCGACGCCTCGTCGCGCGCCGCTTCGAAGACCTCATGCAGCTCGGTACCCTGTCGTCGCAAGCCGGCCGGTTCATGCAGATGCTCGTGCGCGCGCGTGTCAGCATTCTGGTGGCTGGCGCGACGGGCGCAGGCAAGACGAACTTCCTCAATGCATTGGGCACACTGCTGCCATCCACCGAGCGCGTCATCACGATCGAGGACACGCGCGAGTTGGAGTTGCCGCTCAAGAACGTCGTCTATCTGACCACGCGCCTGCCAAGCGAACGCACCGGCGAGATCACGCAGCGCCATCTCGTGAAGCAGTCGCTGCGCATGCGCCCGCAGCGGTTGATCATGGGCGAGGCGCGCGACGGCGCGGCGGCCGACATCGTGCAGGCCATGAACACCGGACACGAGGGTACCTGGGCCAGCGTGCACGCCGACTCGGCCGGTGAAGCGCTGCGGCGCATGGAATCGCTCTACCGTCAAGGCTTTCCCGATCTGCACACGGAGATCATCCGCGAGGAGATCGCGCGCGCCTTCAACGTCGTGGTCTTCATTCGCCGCCTCGAAGACTCCACGCTGCGACGCGTGACTGAAATTATCGAAGTGCCGGGCAACGTCGAGCGCGCGGTCATCGCGCGCGCACCCCTGTTCGTGGATGACGGACAAGGGCTCACATGGACGAAGCAGTGGCCTTCGCCGGCGCTGCGCACACGCCTGAGCGCGCACGGTGTTGATTTCGCTGAGGTGGCGCATGCTTGAGTTCCTTTCCATTCCGAATGTGGTGCTTGCGTTCGTCGGCGCAACGGGCTGCGCGCTGGTGTTGCTCGTATTGCTGCGTCGTGGCTGGGATGTGAATCTGGCCAAGAGCGCGGCCAACGTCGAAGGTGTGCGGCCCGAGGGTTTCATGCTGCAGCTGGAACGCAAACTGCACGAAGCGGACATCCCACTCACGCCCGAGGAGTTTGTGCGCGCTTGCTTGTTGTGGGGTGTGATCGCCGCCGCGAGCGCGCAACTGGTGTGGGGCTATTGGGGCATGAGCCTGATCGCCTTTCTCGTCGCGCCGCTGCTCTACTGGCAATACCTCGAAGCGCGGCGCGATCGGCAGTATGAGCAGTTCTTAACCGACCTCGCGCTCACGGTGGACGACCTGCGCGAAGCATTCGCGCACAATCCGTCACCGCAACAGGCGTTCGATATTGTGGCCAAGAGCGGGCCGCCGCTCATGCGGCCGTACTTTGTGAGATTGGGTCGGCGACTGGCGGGCGGAAACCAATCGCCCGCAGAGGCGCTGCTCGCGGTGGCGCGTGATGTCAACAATCCATTCTTCGACGAACTGGTCGAGGTACTAATCATCAACGCCGAGGCGGGCGGACCGATCACCGACGTACTCGAGCGCCACAGCCGCGCGCTGCGCAACCAGTTGCGGTTGCTACAGACCACACGCAGCGAGCAGAGCCGCATGCGCCTCGAGAGCCGCGTCGTCGCCGTCGCGCCGTTCGTGCTGCTCGCGATCATCAAACTGTCGTCGCCCGCCTACGCCGATCCGTACTACAACACGCTCGTGCCCGGCCAATTGACCATTGCGCTGATCGTGGGGCTGACGCTCGTCGGCTATGTCTGGATGAATCGTCTGGCCAAGAGTGGTTTGACGCTGCGGCGCTTCAAGCAGGCGCGGCAGCGCAGGGGAGTTGCCTGATGTTCTCGACGGTGAACCTCGCCTTCGCCCTGTTCGGCGCTGTGGGCGTCTGGATGATCCTGTCGTCGCTGACGACGTGGTTCAGCTACCTGTCGCTGCCGGTCCGACGCAAGGGAGTGAACCTGTCCGCGAGCGCGCAAACGATCGCGGGCGACTCGGACGCGCAACTGCACATCTTTCAGCATCAGCCGTTTTTCCAGCGCTTGTTCGCGCCATTGTTGGCCGACCTGACTCGCAGCTTGATGCCGTTCATGGGCAATGCATCTCAAGTGCAGCGTCAACTGCTGCAGGCCGGCCGCCCTGAGCCATTCCAGACTGTCACCGACTTCATGGCGTGGAAGATCGTCATGGCACTCGTGTGCTTTGTGCTCGGTCTCGTGCTCGCCCTTGTATTCGGCGGCGCTGCGTTGGTGTTGCCGCTCTCCTTGGGCTTGGCCGCGCTGGGATACTTTCTGCCGAACCGCCAGTTGAGCGCGCTCATTCGCTCGCGCAATGACGAACTGGCACACGAGATGGCATTCGTGCTGGACCGCATCGCCATATTGCTGTCCAGTGGAATGACTTTACCGCTGGCTCTGACGCGCATCAGCCAGACGGACGAAGGGGGGTGGTTCATTGCTGAAGTCCAGCAGGTAATCGCCGAGTACAACCTCGGCACGCCCATCGAGCAGGGGCTGATGAACATGGTGCGCCGCAATCCGGACACGCCTGAACTGGAACGATTAGTGGGCCGCATCGCCATGAGCGCGGCCGGGTTGGGCTTGATCGAGGCGCTGGTGGTCATGGCCACGCTCGCGCGTGAACGCCTGGAGCAGCTGCTGCTGGCCCGTGCGCGCGAGAACTCGATCAAGATGCTGCTTCCGGTTGGCGTGTGCATGCTGCCGGCCATGTTCATCGCCCTGCTCGCGCCGGGCGTGCTCAACATCATCAACGCCTTGCGTTGAATATTCTCAAAAGGAGATGGTCTCATGCAAACCGCATTCGTTCAGCGTGCGCTGGACACCTTCAATCACACACTCGTGCGCGCCCAGTTGTGGCTGCGCGATTGGAAGCAGCGCGGGACGCAGCTGCTCGTGCGCGAGGAGGGACAAGCGATGGCCGAGTACGTGGTGATGCTGGTCATCATCGCCATCGCGCTCGCGGCGGTCGTCGCGCTGGCCGCCACCATCCGCGACAAGTTCCAGCAGATCAACGGCCAAATCAATGGAGCGTATTGATGAGACGACTTCTATCGGATGAGCGCGGTCAGGCCATGGCCGAACTGGTGGTCGGACTGCCCGTGTTCCTGCTGGTCGCGATCCTGGTTGGCTGGTTCGCCTGGTGGTGGTGGAACCAAACCGTCGCCGCGACCGCCGTCACCGATGGCGTGCGCGAGGCGGCTGTGCAGTCCGATGGCTACGCGCGCGCGCGCGACATCTTGCGCGCGGGTCTGGGCAGTCTCGCGCAACCGTATCAGGACAATCTGCGCATCTGGCGCTTCCCATCGTGGCGTAGTGTGTTCGGAACGATCTCGGGCGAACTGACCGTGCCGCTCGTGAACTGGCGGCTGCAGGTGCAGAGCAGCTCATTTCAACGCTACGAGCAGTTCTATCCGGGGCCGCCGGAGGATTGGGAATGATGAAACGTTTTTGGCGCGCCGTCCAGGATGAGCGCGGACAATCGTTGGCCGAACTGGCCGTCGTGCTGCCCCTCATCCTGATCATGGTCAGCGGCATCATGTTCTTCGGGCGCGTGCTGTACACAGCGCTCGCGGTGGACGCGGCCAGCTTCGACGCAGCGCGCGCGTCGGTGGAAACGCTCACGCGCGAGCGCGGGCCCGAGCAGGGCGTGCAGGCGGCGACGTTCACACTGGATGGCTACTACCTCGATCCGAGTGCGGCACAGATCAGCGTGATCCCACTCAGCACCTGGGATCGCGGCAGCGCCGTGCTCGCGCACATCTGCTACATGGTGCGTGTGGACGACATTCCGCTCGTACGATTGTTCTTTGCAGGGAGTGGCGTGCAGGTCAACGCGACCACGACGATGGCGGTGGACTACTACAAGTCGCGCTGGACGGCGCGCTGAAGTGGAGCGAAGCGAAGTGAAGCGATTGTGCCGAGTTCTTGATGCCATCCGCGATGAACGTGGCGCGTACCTAGCCTTCACCGTGGTCGCCCTGCCGCTCGCGCTCACCTTGCTCGGTTTGGTGATTGACGGCGGGCTGATGTTCCGCGCACAGCGGCGCGCCATCGCGCTGACCTCGGCCGCGGCACACGTCGGCGCGCAGCAGATTGACGAAGACTGGTTCCGCGCGACGAACCAGGTGCGCCTCGACGGTGGACGCGCGGCACAGGCCGCGAGTGACTTCCTCGCACGCAATGCGACTGAGGATATCCGCCTCGATGGCATTGCGGTGTGGGGCGACCAGGTACGGGTCAGCGCCGTCGCGGACATCCCGACATACTTTATGCGCATCTTCGGCATCGCGCGCGTGCGCTTCCAAACGTCGGCGGCCGCGCGGCCCGAACACGGCATCGAAGAACTTGGCCAGTGAGGCGTGTATGTTCAAGCGATCGCCACTCGACGAACAGATTCAACAGCAGCAGTTCAAGCCGCCGCGTCACCCGTTTGTGACGTTGGCTGCGTTCGTTGTCGCGCTGCTCGCGCTCGGCGCGGTGCTCGTCGCCTTCGGGCTTGTGAGGAATACGGTGCCCGTGGCTGTGCCAGACATGACTACCGTTGCAGCCGTGCGCCAACCGGCGGTGCGTCCTGAGCATTGGCGCGTGCGCATGCTCTCAGGTTCACTCGGCGTGGTGGATGATCCGCGCGTGGCGGCGATGGTCTGGCAGGACTTCGTGGACGCATACACCTGGCTCTACACGACGGGCTGGCACGCCGATTACGCGAGCGCGGTCTCGAAGTATTTCATGGATGGACGCGCAGATGATCCCGACACCCAGAACATGGCCAGCGGTCTGCGCGCCTTTCTCGATCAGTCCGCGCAGCAGCGCGAGTTCGTGCAGATTCAGGTGCTGAATCAGCGCGGCCAGATCGCCAACTTTTCGGCTGACGGTCTCAAGGTCAGCCTGAGCGTGAGCACTGAAGGCACATCGCAAACATTGCGACTCGACACGCCGCCGCGCTTGCTCAACGAGACGCCCATTCAGTCCAACACGCGCACGCTGTACACGCTGCGCTACGACGCCGGCGACAAACGCTGGAAGATCGCCGGCACGAGGTAACTGCGATGAAATGGTCCAAGCGAATTGTGCGCCTTGCATTTGTCTTGACGATACTCTGCGGTGTTGCCGCCGCGTGGACGGCGTTCAGTCCGAGCGTGCAGGCGAGCCCGAGTGATCAATGCTCGCCGCCGCCGCCCATCTGCACCTTCGATCCAAAGACGGGCCGCACGACCTGCACCAAGGTGTGCCAGTCAACACCCGCTCCGCGCAATACACCGCCAGCGCAGAGCACGCCGCCGCCGCGCAGCACCACACAACCCACCCAGCCGCCGCGCAGCACGTCGCAGCCGACACAACCGCCGAGTGGCACAGCACAACCAACGCAGCCGCCGAATGGAACGTCGCAACCGACACGCGCGCCCAACGGCACGGGCCAACCCACACAGCCGCCAGTCGCCACCGGCACCCCTGCAGCGAACAGCACGGCATTGCTCGGTACACCGATCGGAACAGCCACGCCATGCGGTGCCGGTGGATGCGCCACGAGCACGCCGATCGCCTCGCCAACACCGACGAATTGGAAGTACGTCTCGCAGTGCTACGCCAACGGCACCGCAGGCCCTCCGGGCATGGATGCGTCCGAGTGGTCGAACTGGCAGCTGGCGGCGGAGGGGGCCGGCTACGGCGGCGTGCGCGTCGGGACCTATAGCGTGTTCGACGGCAGTGGCAACTTGACGTCGCGCTGGTTCGTGTTGGAAGGCTTCTGCCTGCCGCAACCCGCGCCGACGCCGTCGCCCACGCCGACCACGCCGCCCGTCGAGCCGCCGTGTGCGGTGAACATCACGGGGACGGGCGTGGACATCAACTGCGGGTCGTATTACAACAACATCTCAGCCTCCGCCGATGTGCCGTGCATGGAAGTGGATCGCTCGCCAGCGCCGCGCGGACTCGTCGCGGTCGAGAACCGCTTGTGGCTGGTGCCCGGCGCGGGCGAGAACGGCAATTATCCCGAGTCGTGGTCTGAGACGTGCTGGCCGATTCCGGCCAACCCTGAAGCGGGTAAGCCATACAACTATCGGATCGGCGTGCGCTGGAAACGCTTGACGGGCATGCCGCCCGCATGGGATTTCAATGAGCGCGATTGGAACGTCGGGCGCAGTGGCGCAAGCGCGAGTGGCATGGCCGTCGCGCACACTTACGAGACGGCGTCGTATGGTCTCGCTGCGAACGGTCCCGCCCTCGACGGCTCCTTCACGCTTCCTGCTTATCAGGTGAGCGTGCACACCTACTGGGTCGCAGAGTGGGCCGATGCGTGGGAGTACTTCAGCTGGGAGTGCCCCGCGGGCAAGGAGCGCGACGACGGCAACGGGCCGTACTGCACCGTGCCGGAGATTCGCGTCTGGCACGACGCCTTTCGCGGCTGGTTCCCGCTCGACCTGCGGCGCTACCGTAACCCGACCTACTACTTCGACAGCCGTAGCGTCGAGTCACCTGATGTGCGTGTGCTGCCGCCGAGGCTGTGCGCGTCGGTCATTCCCGTACCGATCATCGAGTCGCAGTCGGTGATCGGGCGCTGAGGAGGTGGCGATGGCTTGTCTGGATCTGATGATCGTCTTGGCGCTGGCGCTGGCCGGCTGGTTCGGCCAGCGCCGCGGGGTGCTCCAATTGAGTACGGGACTCGGCGCGCTGCCCGCCAGCCTCGGCCTCGCGTTCGTGCTGTATGGCGCGGCGGCGGCGCTGTTCGGCGCGTGGCTGAGTTTATCGCCGCTCAGCGCACGCATGCTTGCGTTCGCCGCGCTGCTGCTCGTCGCCATGTTCGTGTTCACGCCAGTGGTCGCGAAGTCGTACGCTGTGAGCGATGCAGTCAATCGTTGGGGTGGACTCGCACTGGCCAGTTGGAGCGCATTCATCACGTGTTGTATCGCGCTCGTGTTCATCGCCAACTATCCGGGCGGCCGCGCGGCAGTCGCCGGCTCGCTCGTGTGGCGAATGCTGCAAGCCTTGCGAGTGGTGTGATGAATGCCATTACCACCGACGCTATGAACTGGATCGTACGGCTGGCTGGACTCGTACTCGCGCTCAGTCTCGGCGTGACGTGGCTGCGACAACAGCTCGCGCTGGCGGCGGGCGCGCCGCGCGCGCTCTCGCAGTTGTGGCTGCGCTTGGCCGGCATCGTGATTGGCTTCGTTATCGTCGCCGCCGCGCCGCAGATCGCCAGTCTGCTGCGAACGTTCGCGCAGGGCGGTGCGGACAGTCTGCGTGCGAGTCTGCCGACGCTCGCCAAGACGATCGTGGACGGATTGATCTTCGTCGGCGGACTCGTGCTCGCGCTCGGCATCGCGGGCCACTGGCTGTCGGTTCAAATTAGTATCGCCACGGGCAGCCCATCGGGGTTGTCGCAGACATGGATTCGCTTGTTCAGCATCATCGCCGCCTTCATCGCCATGCTGGCCACCATTCCCGTGGCCAACAGCTTGATTGAGTGGTTCACGCGCTAAAGGAGGCACAGTGATTCGCAAACTGTTCAGACGCGCGCTCGCCAACCTCACGCTCGGCTGGTACTCGCCGCTGGGTCAGCGCATCGTGATCATCGGCGTCGCGCTGATCGTCGCCTACCTATCGAGTCCAACGTCCGCGTTCGCCCAAAGCCCCGGCGGGGATATCAAGTCGGGGCTGGTCAACATGGTCAAGGGCTTGATTGATCTGATGATTCTGGTCGGCAGCCTGATTCTGGCCGTCGGCATGGCGGGCAATTGGATCTCGGGCCAGATCGCGGTCTCGGTCGGCAGCCCCGGCGGACTGTCGCACATGTGGATCCGCTTGGCCGGGGTGATCATCGCCTTCATCGGACTGGTGGCGACCATCCCGGTCACCAACATCATCATTGATCAGGTGTCCAAAGCGATTCCCGACCAGTCACTGAAGACGGCGCGCTGAAATGTTTGCATTCAAGTTCGCGGGCGGTTGTGCGCTGGCGCTGATGGCGCTCTTCGCGTGTCTCTTGCTCACGCTCTGGGTGCTCGCCGTGGATTTCCTACCGGCATGGGCGCAGCCGATGGCGACGCGTTGGCTGCTCGGCGAGCCAACCGAGAACGTGACGCGCACGCAGGTGCAGGGCAATAATGCGCCGTACGGCTGGCCCGTGCCGCGCGGGCCCATCTCGGCCGGCTTTAACGACCCCGATTACTTTGCGCAGTTCGGCCGCATGCACGAGGGCATCGATATCGTCGTGCCGAAGGGCACGCCGATCCGCGCGACCATGAACGGCTGCATCAGTTGGGCCGGCTGGACGGACTACGGCTACGGCTACTTGGTCGTGATCGACAGCAAACCGTTCATGGCGTTCTACGCGCACATGCAAGGACCGCCAGTCGTAAAAGTTGGCCAGTGTGTTAAGCGTGGGGACGTGCTCGGTTATGTGGGCGACACAGGGAACACGACGGGCGTGCATTTGCATTACGGCGTGTGGTATTACGGCGAAGGTTGGCTCAACCCGGCCGATTTCCTGTCGGAAGACGGGCCACCCGCGCAGGTTGTCGCGCCGCGCACAGGTGACGTGCTGGTGCTCGGTCCGCCGCCGGGTTTCGATCTCAATGCGCTGCTCAACGGCGCAGCGACGAATCAGACAAGTGGCGACGATCCGAACGTGCCGACCATCAACGGCAGCGCCAGCAACGGTGGTTATCGCGTGGTCGGCGCGCGGCAGCTCACGCCGGAGCAGTCGCATTACAACGCGGCGCGCGTGCAGGGATACGTCTTCGATTCGGGTTATCTCCCGTTGGCCGCTATCCCGATGCGCGTCTGCTGGAGCGGCGGCTGCATCAATGGTGCGACCAATGCGAGCGGCTACTACGAGTTCATCTTGAGTCCAGGCATCTTCACCGTCTACGTCGCCGCCAGCGGGCAGCCGTGGGGCCAATCCGCAACGTTTCGCACCGACTTGCCAGAAGCGTATGGACACTACACGTATGTTATCTCGTTTCAAGCGGCTCGCTAGCCTTGTGGCGCTGGTGTTTCTGCTGAACGCGACACCGACGTTCGCGCAGTGCACGAGTGCGCCGCCGGGCGGCAACACGCAGAATTGTCCGTCGCCACAGGCGACGCCCACGCCGACGCCGAGCACGGTGCAGACGCTCGTGCAGGTCTTTCAGCAGATCATCCAATTCCCGGCCGCGACCGTGCAAGCCGCGTTGGAGAATGCGTTCAAGGCGATTCTGCAGGCCAACATCGCGCCCATGCGTGACTCGCTGGAGGTGGCCGTCGGTCTGGCCGTGTTCGGCAACACGCCCATCCTCGGCGGCGGACTGGTGCCCGCGACCGTGTTCCAGCAGGCGTGGGAGCAGGTGCGCAATCTATCGTTCCTGCTCTGGCCGATCCTGCTCGGCGTGCTCGCGCTCACGCTGATGACCCACACGGCGGTTGCGGCCGGCTTCGAGGTCGAGGACTGGTGGCAACTGCTCTTGCAATATGGCGTGGTCGTGCTGGCTGCAGCGACCTCTATCTATTGGATGGACGGGCTGAACAACATCGCCATCGAACTGACGCGCGCCATTCTCAACATGGGCGGCCAGCCGGTGCTCGTCTCCAAGTTTACGGAGGTGTTGTTGGGCGCTGCGCTGGCCACGTTCGTCGCGCCGGCTTTTTCCATAATAGCCACCGCGCTGATCATCATCGCGGGCTTCCTGATTCTCGTCGCGCTCGTCTTGCAGTTCACTGCGCGCTACGCGCTGTTGTTCGTGTTCGTGGCCATCGCGCCGATGGCGCTGCTCGCCGAACTGCTGCCGCTCACGAAGTGGTTGTCAAGGCTCTGGCTAAAGGGCTTCGTGCTCACGATCCTGCTCCAGCCCATCAACGCGCTCTTGTTCAAGTTCACGGCCGAACTGCTCGTGACTGCGGCCAACCGCGGCTTGAGTCTCGGCTTCATCGGCACATTTCTGGTCGCGGCGGGCGTGCTCTCGCTGCTGGTCACGCTCAACTTCACCGTCGTGAAGTTCGTGTACGGCGGCATTCAAGAAGTGCTCACGCGCGCCGCCAACACGGTGAAGGGTCTGGTCTCGCTCGGCGGCGTGCTGGTGACGGCTGTCGGCTTGGGCGCGGCTGGCGGCGGTGCGGTCCCGCCGAGCGCGACAGCGGCGGCGGGCGGTGGTGGTTCGGGTGGGGCGGCGACCAATACGTCTTTAGGAAACTTCAACTGGAACCGCGCGCTCGAAACGGCTGGCTCGGTGCTCGCTCAGGGCACCAACAACCGTTTCGTCGGCGGCATCGGCGCGGGACTGCGCGCCATGGGCTCGTCGGGCCTGCGGCACGATGCGCAAGCGCGTCCCGCCGCAGCAGCGCCCGACGACCTGAGCACGCGCGATCAGCTGAACCTGTTTCGGCAGATGGCGAGCGACATCGCGCCGCGCGGACTGCTCAATGCAACCGAGCGCGAGAGCATCGCACATGGCCTGTTCGTCACGTCGCAGCAGCACGGCGTCGAAGCGGTCAAGCAGGCGTGGTCGCCGGTCGCAACCAGCGTTCGCAACACGCTCGAAGGCGGCGGTTCGATGCGCGACATGGTGGAGCCGAGTGGCTACCGCAACATTCCCGATTTCGTACAGGGCCAAGTCTCTGAAGCGATCAGCGCGCAGGGCAATACCGTCAGCGCGCCGCGTCAGCGCTACAGCGACACGCCGACCTACGCGGATTACAAAATCGGCACCTACATGGCCCGTCAGTTGGGCAGCACCTGGCGCGAGGACGCCGCCGCCATCGGCGAGCTGTATCACTACCTGCGCACGCAAACGAAGGACGGCGAGCAACTGGTGGCGCAGCTCATCGCAAACGGCAACGCGCTATCCGCCGATGGCCAGGCCGATGCGCTCGCGCGCTTCGTGCGCAGCACGTCCGAGCAGTTAGGTCAACAGCAGATTCGCACCAACAGCGACATGCTCACCGCCTGGCGGAAGTTGTCGGCCCGTCATCTGGACTGAGGAGAGGAACGATGTCACGCATTCGCATTCCACGCGGGATACACGTCGGCAGCATGCGCTTCATGCACGGCTTGACGCTGCGCCAGATGGGCTACTTGACGCTCGGTACGACCATCGCGGGCCTGACGCTGCTCTCGGCGATAGACGCGATGCTCAAAGTACCTGTCGCCGCCCTGCTCGTGATCGGCGCGCTCGCCTTTGCGTTCGTCAAGCCGGAGGGCGAATGGCTCGAAGCGTGGCTGCTGCGCCATGCGGGCTTCCGCCGCCGCAGGCACGGCTACGTGTACAAGGGCCACACGGCGCAGCCGCGCCTGACCGTTGAACCGCGGGTGACGACGTCCGCCCCCACCGCCAAACCCGTTGCGCGTGCCACGACGACCGCGCTGGTTCAGACCATCGAGCCGTGGTCATGGGTCGGCGTGCTGCTGGGCTTCTGGTTGGTCGCCATCACGAGTGCGCTGCTGATTACCCTGCTGCGCGGTGGACGACCGCTCTAGCGCGATGGACGAGCAGCCATCATTCTTCACCGTCGCCGAAGTGGCCAAGCTGCTGCGCGTGAGAGCCGAAACGGTGTACGAATGGTGTCGCGACGGCGAATTGCTGGCCATCCGCGTGGGCCGCTATTGGCGCATTGATCGCCCAGCCGTGGAGTGTTTGTTGGCCAACGGCGGCGTCGCGCCGGCGCCGCTCGCCGCTGAGCACTTGAGGTGAACGTCAGCATGCCGCTCTTTCCCTGGAAGCGCAACGGCGGCGACGAGGAGTATCGCGCCGACCACAACTATCCGCCATCGCAGGAGCACGTGCTGGCGCGCTTCGTGCGCGACGGCGTGCTCGCACTCAAAGACAACACGCTCGTCGCCGTCGTCGGCGTGGGACCGATTGACCTCTCGCTGATGCTGCCCGAAGAGCGCGGGGCGAAGTTGCTGCAATACGAGGAAGTGCTCAAGGAACTGCGCTTTGCCTATCAGATCATCGTCGCCACCAAACCGCAGCACGTCGAAAGTTATCTGGCATATTTGGAGCAATGCGCCGAGACGCAGCATCAGGCGGGACGCTATCACTGGGCCGACCTCGCCCGCGATCACGCCTTGCTGGTGCGCAACTTCGCGCGCCGCGCCAATGCGCAGTTGAGACATTTTCTGATCGCCGTCGCGTATGAAGACCCCGTGTGGATAGCGAAGCGCGCGGCGGGCCGCCTGACTGAACTGAGTCCCGCAGAATTCGAGAAAGGCCAGCGCGAATTGTCCAGGCGCACCAGTCATTTGGTGCTCGCATTGCAGCGTATCGGTCTCGAAGCGTGGCGGCTCGACGATCACGAGCTCGCCGCCGAGCTGGCCAACTTCTATCATCCGCGCTTGCCGCGGCAGTCCGCGGTCTCAGACGATTTCTTTGCGACGACGTTGTTGCCATTTGCGACGAGCGGTGAATGATGAAAGCCTTGCTCAAAATCCATAAACCATCACAGCCGCCCCCGCCCGCCGAACCGCTGCAAGCCGGCGCGATGCACTGGCTCGACCGCATCGCGCCGGGCGCCGCGTTCTTCAAGCTCGATCACTTTTTCTTCTCGGGCGCCGAATGGGGCCGCATCTGGTATGTGGTAGATTATCCGCCCACGCTGTCGTTCGCCTACTGGCGCGAGTTGTTGGACTATCCCGCCAACGTGCGCTTGGTCATGCACGTCATGCCGCTCGACGCGCGCTTGATTCATCAACCGCTGCGCAATGAATACACGCAATTGCAAGCGGGCATGTTGTCGCGCCAGCAGCGCGGCCAGATTCCCGACTACGCCGAAACAGCCACGGCCGCCGAAGTCGGCGACATGCTCGAAGCGATCGAGGTGCGCCGCGAGCCGTTCTATAACTTCACGCTGCTATACATGCTGATGGCGAGCAGCCGCGAGGAGTTGGATCGGCACTCGCAAGCCATCGAGGACTTGTTCAAAGACGCCGGACTTAAAGCGTTTCGCGCGAGCGCACTGCAGGAGCCGGCGCTGCACAGCGTGCTGCCCTACGGCAAGCCGTTTCTCAACAAACCGCGCAACATGAACGCGCAGGCGCTCGCGGGCATGTTCCCCTTCGATGGCCGCTCGTACACCGACGCGAAAGGCATCTGCTACGGCGTCAACCGCGCGAACAACACGGTCGTGGTCGTGGATGATTTTGCGCAGGAGAATTACAACCAGTTGCTGCTTGGCATTCAGGGGGCGGGCAAGTCCATGTTGTTGAAGTGGAAGACCGAGCAGGCGTTGATCCAAGGCGTGCGCTGTTTTGTGATTGACCTTGAAGGCGAGTTCCAGCCGCTGTGCGATGATCTGGGCGGCACGTACATGGACATGGCGCTGACCAGTCCGGCCCAGATGAACGTCATGGACGTGGACTGCACCAATCGCGAGACACTGCACGACAGTTACAGCGACTTTATAGGCTGGTTGAGCGTCGCCTGCGGCGGTCTGACGCAAGCCGAGTTCAATGTCGCCGAGCGCGGCTACGTCGAGGCGTTGAAGCGCAGAGGCATCGTGCAGAGCAGTCCTGCCAAGTCGCGCAACAAGACGCCGCCGAAACTGTCGGACTGGTACGCCATCGTGCAGGAGACCGAAGGCAATGATCCTGACGCGCGCAGTCTGCTCGCCAAGGCGTACACCTACGCCATCGGCATGCAGCGCGAAGCGTTCGATTGTCTGACGAACGTGCAGCTGGACAACCCGCTGGTCGTCTTCGGATTGAAGACGGTCACCGATGCACGCTTGCGCGTGGCGCGCATTCGACAGATCCAATCGTTCCTGTGGTCGAACATCCTGCGCGACCTCAAACCGACGATGATCGTCGTGGATGAAGCGTGGCACTTGATGCGCGAGCCGTGGACGGCGCAAGACCTGGAAGCAATCGCGCGGCGCGGACGCAAGAAGTTTGTTGGGCTGACGATGGCGACGCAGTACGCGGAGGACTTTCTGAGCAACGCGCATGCGCGCGCGATTGTCTCGACGGCGGCCATGACGGTCTTGATGAGACAGAAGCCATCGTCCGTCGCGCATCTTCAAAATTTGTTTGCCTTGAGCGGGGCCGAGGTGCGTGACTTACTCGTGATGACCGCAGGGCAAGCCATCTTGATGACGGGCCAATTCAAAGTCCCGCTGCAGGTCATCATCCCCGAGAGTCGCTATCCTTTATATACGACCAAACCGCAAGAAGTGCTGGAGCTGCAGCAACGGAAAAGGAGTGAGCGATGAGTGTTGTCCCTGACCGCGAGATTCCACTCACGGAAGTGCTGCCGATCCGCGCGGCCAATGGCTTAACGCAAAACGGCATCGCGACATTGAACGAGCTGATCCGTCTGATCGAAGCGCACGGCCTGGCCAGCTGGTCCACGCAGCGCGGGGTTGTGTATGGGCTGCCACTCGACGTTAAGCGCAAACACATGCCACTCGCGAAGATGGGGTCGGTGACCTGGAAGGCCGAGCTGCGCATGCTTGATCAGGTTGGCTTCGACTGGCGACGCTATCTGCTCGAGACGTCGCCCACGATCCGCGCCATCGCGCAGATGAATGCTCAGCAATTGCATGCAGCCAGCAACGCCAACATCGGCGAGCTGCTGCGGTTACTGCGTCGCTACCAAGAGCTCAAGGAGCGCGAAGCCTTGGACACCACTCAACTGGAGCTATTGATGCCGTCAGCTGCTCGTGAATAAGGAGCAAGCACATGAATTCATCTCTCGTCCGTGCGCTCGGTTGTGAGGACTTGGTGGACGTGTCGGGCCAGCCACTACAACTCGTGCGCGTCGTCCCGCCGCGCGATAACCAGCGCGATGCGCTGGCCGTGGCCAATCTGCTCGCCGCGCTGCATGCGCGCGCGCCGTTCTCGCTCGAACTGAGCGCGACGCACGAGCGCAAGCAGATTCTGTTGCGCGCCGACGAGCGCACGCTGCGCATGTTGATCGCGCACCTCGAAGGCGCGTACCCGCAGGCGCGCTTCGAGCCGCTATCGGACGAAGACGATCCCGCGCGCATCCAGGCAAACGAGCAGATCGTCAGCGCCGAGTTGCGACTGGCGCAATCGGAGTATCTGCCGCTGCGCACGTTCCGCGATCAGGATTTCAAAGAAGCGGACCCGCTCGTCGGCATTCTCGGCGCGATGAGCAAGCTCGACGTCGGCGAGCGCGTGCTGACACAGATCGTGCTGCGGCCCGCCCCGCGCGGTTGGGCGCAGCGTTGGCAGGGCAGTCTGCGCGCCGTCGAGGCGGCGACGAGCGTCGGCGCACCGGGCACGCCGAACGGGTGGGCCCTTGCCTTCTGGCTCGCGGCGCCGATCACGATCTTTTGGTTGCTGATTCATTTTCTGAATCACAATTGGCTCGGCATGCTGCTCACGCTGGTGTTCGGACTGCCGACCTGCATCGGCTTGTGGCTCGGCAACGAGCGCTTCAGTTTCAAAGCCAACCCGCTGCTGGTGCAGCAGAAGATCACGCCGCCCGCTTATCGTGCGTGGATTCGGCTGTGCGCCATCGGACCGAAGTGCGAGTCACTGGACGATCGCTTGCAGCAGGTGGTCGGCGCGTATCGGCAGCTCAATCTGGAAGCGGGCAATCAATTGACGGCGCACACGCTGCCGCTGCTCACGCCCTTGAACATCACCGACGATCCGTTGGCGACGTGGCGCATTGCGGGACACCTCATGCGTCCGTGGGCTCAGACATTTCCGATCCTCAACGTGAACGAACTGGCCGCCTTGTGGCACTTGCCTCGCGCCGAACAGGCCGTCCAGAGTCTGGCCGTGAGCGATGCGATGCGCCTGGCGCCGTCGTCACCGCTGCTCGGCGCGGGCTTGCACATCGGCCACTACGAGCATCAGGGACGACGCCTGCCCATTCATCTGCCGCTCGACGCGACGTTGCGTAACACGCTCATGGTGGCCAAAACGCAGCGCGGCAAATCCACACTCATCGCGCGCATCGCGCAGGCGCTCATGCAGGACGCGCAGAACGGACTGATCGTGATTGACCCCGCAGCCGACCTCGCGCGCAACTTGCTGCAACTGGTGCCGCAGGGACGCGAGCAAGACGTGGTCTACGTCAATCTGGCCGACCGCGAGTTCCCCGTCGGCTACAACCCGCTCGACGCGCGCTTAGGCCGCGAGCCCAACAAGACCGTCTCGAACCTGATTCACACCTTCGCCGTCATTTGGGATCGCAATTGGGGCCCGCGCATGGAGATGTACTTCCGCGTGCCGACGCTGGCCATGTGCATGGCCAACGCCACACTGGTCGCGCAGCAGAAGGAGCACGAGCAGTACAGCATTCTGGACATTCCGCTGATCTTCAAAGACGAGACCGCGACCGCGCGCTTGCTCTCGCTCGTGTCGGACCCGTACGTGCAGTGGTGGTTTCAGAACGACTTCAAGCCGCTGCGCGCGAACCATCGCTTGTTTCAAGAAGTGGTCATCCCGGTGCTGACCAAGATGGAGCAGTTCCGCGAGTCCACGCAGGCGCGCGGCATCTTCGGGCAAGCGGTCTCGACCATCAACTTGGCCGAGTGGGTGCGCGAGCGCAAGCTGGTGCTCGTCAACACCGCCGAAGGCATGATCGGCAAAGACAACTCGCAGCTGATCGGCGCGGTGATGCTCGACACCATCGCCGAAGCGATCCGCGAGCAGGTCAGCGCGGCCGAGCGCAGTGAGCGCGCGCGCGTGCGCATCTTTGTGGATGAGTTTCAGAGTTTGCCAACGGTAGACTATCCAGACTTTCTGGCCACGCTGGCCAAATACGGCGCCAACTTCTTTCTCGCCACACAGTCGCTGGGCGTGGTCAAAGAGCTCGACCCCAAGATGTTTCACGCACTGCTCGCCAACGTCTCGACGCTGTGCGCGTTCCAGACCAACTACACCGACGCCGAAATCTTGTGCGGCGAGATGAGCAACGCGCTGCGACCTGAAGAAATCGTGAGCCTGCCCGACCACGCTTGCTTCCTGAGTTTGGTCGCGGGCGGCGTGCAGCTGCCGCCGGTGTTCGTGAAGACCTTGCCGCCCGAGGTCGAGCCCGACGGCGCCGAGCGCGCAGAGCGCATCGTGCGGGGCTCGCGCGAAACGTACGGCCGGCCGATTGACGCCGTGCTGCAGGCGCAAGTGCAGTCGTGGAACGTCAAATCCAGTCTGCAGAACGAAACACAAAAGACACAAGCGAACCCATTCGCGGGCGAGCTGCGCATGCAGAGCAATCGCGGCGTGGCGTGAAATCATCGTTTCGGCGCGCGCTGTTGCTGCACTGCTTGGCGCGCGAGCCGTGGCTGACCACGCGGCAGTTGAGCATAGTGTGCGACGAGCCGAATCTCAAACTGCTATCTCTCTACTTGCACGAGCTAATCGAGACGAGCTGGGTGCAGCGCGCCAACCTCGGCGAGCCAGAGCTGCCATCCGAATACGTGTACGCGTTGACCAACGCGGGACTACGCGAGCTGGCGCGCGTCGAAGGCCGAACGTGTTTCGACGTGAGCGAACATTACGGTTTGACCGAAACGACAATGCTCAACATGTTCAATCGTCTGCCGTTCGTGTTCGATCTGCGCGAGTACTTGCTGTGTCCATTGATGACCAGCCAACGTCAGTATGCGCACGTCCACCTGCGCGTGTGGAGTTGGCGGCGGCAGCTCAAGCAGCAGTTCAAGTTCAGAGGCTGGTATGGAACACGCCAGCAGCAGGTTCAACCCGATGCTTACGGCGTGCTCGTCTCGCGCGAGCGCGCCTTCCCGTTTTTCGTGCTGTGGGATTACCGCGGCGCATCGCCGCCCGAGGCGGAACGCCGCCGCTTGGCGTTGTTCTATCAGGCGCGCGATTCGGGCCAGCTGCCGTTCGACTGGCTGTACTTCCCCGCACTGGTGATCATCGCGGCTACTGCGCGGCGCGCGACCGAATACCGCGTGCTGCTGCAGGCGATTGGCGAGCGTCGTGGTGCGAGTGCGATCCTGCCCTCATTCGTCGTCGAGCGCGAGCGACTGATCGCCGCCGGACCGCTCGCGCCCATTTGGACGCAAGCCGGGCATGGCGCGCAGCGTGTCGGCTTTCTGCAAGGCGCGCCATGCATGTCCGAAGCAGATTATCTGCATGTCTTTGGATGCGCGCAGTGGACGGAAACCGCATGGGCATCGCGTCTGCGCTTTGATACGGCGAACCCACCCGCGCAATCCGTGTTGGGTGTCGAGCTCAGCCGACTGCAGCGCTCGGCATCGCGTCCGGCGCAGCGCGTGGCATTGGCCAACCTGAGACTGAAGCCGCACGAGAAAGCCGTACTGACGTGGATGGCTGGACAGGGCGCCGTCCTGCCCTCGCACCTGCGCCGCTACTTCGCGCGCGAGGGCGAGACGGTGCGCTCGTGGTTAGCGCGCCTGAAACGCTACAAGTTGATCGTGGAATTGCAGCCGCCGAGCGAAATCACCGCACAGCCGCTCTATGTGTTGAGCGATGATGGCTTGCGCTTCATGGCGCTCAAAGAGAACCAAGCCACGCGGCGGTATCGTCGGCGCTATGGCGTGCGCGTGGCGGCGAACGAGTTAGCACCGAAAGACGAAACGCAGCCTGTCTATACCTGGCGACTGCTGCGCCATCAGTTGCTGATCGCCGAGCGAATGCTGGCGTTTGCCGAAGCCGCGCGCGTCGAGACACGGGGTCGTCGCTCGAAGCAGTCGCTCAACGTCTGGGAGGGCGAGCTGCGTTCGGCGATTGAATGGCGCAGCGCAGGTCAAGCGCATCGCCTGCGACCCGACGCGTATGGCGTGTATCGCATCGGAGACGAGCGGATCGGCTTCTGGCTCGAAGTGGATCGCACGCACTACAAACTGCGCACGCATTCGCAGAGTGGCTACACCTTCGCGCGCAAAGCCCGCGCGTATCTGAGCTACTTCAAGCACGTATGGCTGCTCGGGTTACACGTGGGCTTTCCCACGCTGCTCATCCTCACGTCCACACCGTCGCGTATGAACAGCGTGCGGCATATCTTCGTCGAGAGTGCGTATGAACTTGTCATGCGACTGATCCCGCCGGTGTATGTGACGACGGCGCGCTTGTTCGAGCGCTTCGGGCCGCTGAAACCGATTTGGCGCACGCCCCTCCGCAAAGCGCGTGTGCACTGCTTCGAGGCACTCGCTGATCTACCGAGCTCCGCGCACTTCTCGCCCAGCGTGACCCCAGCTGAATTCGATGCGTATGTGAATCCAATGCTGCAGGCGTTTCTGGAAGCGGAACGACATGCCTGAATTCTTCAGCGCCGTGATGATCGGAGTGAGTTTCGTGATGGTGACGTGGGCTCTGCTCGTCGCCGTTGCACGTGTGGTCCCGTCATGCGCAGCGTTGATTGCGTCGCCCATGACCCAGCGAGCCATTCTGCTCAGCGGCTGTGTGGTGATGTCGCTCATGTACACCCGACTGATGTCGTTATCGCTGAACTCACCATCTTTGCCCATCATGGCAAACGCCGTTGACCAACACCCATCATCAAACGAGTTCGTATCGCCTGATACAACTCAATGGTTCAACGTGATCGTCTCACAGAGCACGACGACGCAAGCTGCTCAAGCGGCGCCACCATCCAGAGAACTCGTCGTTGATCTGCGAAGTTTTCCGCGACCAGCCGGCGACAATGGGCGCGGTCTGCATTGGTTTCCGACCACCGCGCAAAGCAAAGCGGTCGTGGATACATTCATCCCTGAGCTCGTCGCGATGCACATCAAATGGGTGACGTTTGTTCAAGGATTAGCGGATTACGAACTGCACGCGAACGAATACTTGGTGCGCTCGCTGCTCGCACATGGCATCATGCCGGTCATGCGGATTGAGATGCGCATCAGTGCCATGGACCTGTTGCGATTCCGCCGCGTCGTCGAAACATATAGCGCGCTGGGCGTACGCTACATCCAGATTTACAACGAACCCAATCTCGAGGAGGAATGGGCTAATGGCCACATAGGTGCTCCGGAACAGTTCGCTGACTTATGGCGCGATGCCGCTCACGTCGTCGTCACGGCGGGTGGTTTTCCCGGTCTCGCAGCAATGAGTCCGAATGGCGAGGTCAGTGATCTGGACTATCTGCGATTCGTATTGGAAAGATTATCTCGTTCCCGTCGTGTGGATATTGTGCGGCGCACTTGGTTATCGGTTCACAACTACACGAGCGGCAGCCCCAGCGATTTCGTGGGCGATGAGGCGGGCTACGCTCGTTACCGCCGCTATGCGCGGATATCGCGTGCCGTACTGGGTGAAGTGTTGCCCATGATTGGCACCGAAGGGGGCGCGCTGTCTGCCGATACGAGGACGCAAGCGGTCTGGATAGCTGCGGCATACGGTTCTCTCAACAAGCGCGAGCCATATTGGTTAGTCTATTCACCCTGGCTGATTGGCAACGCCGTCGGCGGTGGAACCGACCAGCGCTGGGAGCGCGCTGCGTGGTATAAGCTTGGGATGATCGAGCCGGTGGTCGAGCGTGTCAAACAATTGCCCTGATGAGAAGATCATGCTGATTGTTTGCTTTGCACTGGTCGGCTTCGCTGGTGCGTGGTACGCCGAGCGCCTGACCGCTCGCCGCTGCGGTCAGGCGCTCGGCCGTGTACACCGATATAGTCTAATGATTGCAAGCCTGTGTAGCTTCGCGCTCATTCCGCTGCGATTACCAGCATCGGAATGGGGCTGGGCGCTGCTCATCGGCCCCGTGCTCGTGTATATTTGCATCTCGGACTTACGCGAGCGACGAATCCCGAACGCGGCCATCGGCAGCCTGTGTATCGGCTCACTCGGACGTGCCGTGCTGATGGGGCGCATTCCTGAGACCCTCAGCGGCGGGGTGGTCGGTTTGACTGTGTTTTTAGCCACCGCGCTCGTATGCAAACACATGGGCAGTGGCGACATCAAATTGGCCACGGCTGTCGGACTGTGGCTGGGCTGGCCAACGGTACTCAGCGCGCTGTTGTGGGGCATCCTACTGGCCGGCGTGATCGTGTTCGGTCTGCTGTTGCTGAAAATCAGACGACCCCATGATGTGATCCCGTACGGGCCTTATTTGGCGATTAGCCTGTGGCTATGCTGGACGGAGCTACTGGCTCTATGTAGTTGCCGATAGAACCGCTGTCATATCAGGTAATGCACGAGACGCTTCCGCTGATCCGCGCCGCTTTCCTGGCTGGCGCATCCCTCAACTGAATGCAGGGCTGTGCCGCCTGCTCAATGCGTGAAACTCGACGCATAGCTTACCGCACAGCGATAGCCCGCACCGCATGTGACACGTAGCGAATGCGCCGTTCTTTCGCCAGCATCTTCAGATATTTCTGCACGCGTGTATCACTCCAGCCGCATGATCGCCTGCTCCAACTTTGCGCTCTCCGCAAGCTGCGCTTCCGCAAACTGCGCTTCCGCTCGCGCCGCCACGTTTATCGAACTCACTCTGAAATGAGAAACGGCTTTGTCAACATTGTTGACAATCCACGGAAATTCTATAGAATGTAATCAACCCCCCCAGAGATAGCATCTCTGGGCCGACACCCACCCGCAAGGGTGGGTCGTCTCTTTTTATAGCAGGTATAGCAGGCAAACCTCTATGGAACGCATCATCGCCTACATTGACGGCTTCAATCTCTATTACGGGTTGCGCTCGAAACACTGGAAGCGCTTCTATTGGTTGAACATTCAGGCGATGGCGCGCCATCTGCTCAAGGACAACCAGCAGTTGGTCAACACCAAATATTTCACCAGCATCGTCACGCGCCCCGCCGACAAACACAAGCGCCAATCTGACTTTCTGGAAGCGGTGCAAACGCTCACGCCTCTGCAAATTTACTACGGTCATTATTTGTCGGATACGGTCGTCTGCCGAAACTGCGGACACGCTTACGTCACGCATCACGAGAAGATGACCGATGTGAACATCTCGATCGAAATGATCACCGATGCGCACCAAGATAACTTTGATGTTGCGTTGCTGGTGTCCGCTGATAGTGATCTGGTTGGAACCGTACAGTCCCTACGACGATTGTTCCCGCGCAAACGCGTGATCGTCGCTTTCCCACCTGACCGTTACTCCAATGCGCTTAGCCGCGCTGCCAACGGCTACCTACACATTGGACGCGATGTGCTGGCCAAAAGCGTTTTCCCCAACGAAGTCCGCAAAGCCAATGGCTTTGTAATTCGCTGCCCTACTGAATGGCGTTAAGGTTTAGTTGGATTCAATCGTAAGGCTTCTCAAATTCTCTCGTAACACCTGCTCCAACATCGCGCTCCACAAACTGCGTCTCAACCGTAATGTAAAAGTCATGTGCGCCGATGCCGCACGCTTGCGTCGCGCACGCTCACATTTATAATCCATCACATGGACGAATCCGTCCGCAGGAGCCGGAGCGTGCATCTTTCCTTCGCGCGAGTGACGATGAACCGCGCATACATACTGCGAGCGGCGCTGCTGCTGCTCGTCGTGTACGTCATAGCATGCGTTGCATCGGTGTATTTACGTGACGATTATGACTGGCATCGTACCTATCGCCCGGCGGCGCTGGCGCGTGTGTTGGGGCAGTCGCGTTCAGCGTACCGACTTTCTTCGCGCCGCCGTGGAGCCTCATCCCGCTGATCCCGTTTGCGCTCTTGCCCGAACGATGGGGACGCGCGGCGTGGTTCGTCGTGAGCGTCTGCATCTCGCTGCTCACCGTGCAGCGTTTGGGCGCGCGCCGTCCCGCCATTATCGCGTATTTGTTGTCGCCGCCGGTGTTGCTCAGCCTGCTGAACGCCAACGTCGAGTGCTTGCCAGTCCTCGGATTCACGCTGTCGCCCGCGCTCGGTCTGCTGCTGGTCAGCATGAAACCGCAGAGCGGTTTGGTGGTGATCGTCTTTTGGTTGGTCGAGGCATGGCGTGTGGGGCGGCTGCGCGCAGTGGTGCGCGTCTTTGCGCCCGTGACCGCCCTCGCGCTGGCATCGTTTGCGTTGTGGGGATTGTGATTCGTGCGCGCACAGTCCTATCCCGAACTGGTGCGCACCACGAATTTCAGTCTCTGGCCCCTAAGAGCGTGTTTGGAAAATCGGTAAAATGGCGTGACGTGGGTAGAATGAGGTTATGACAACCCCAAGACTACCCTACGAGACTGATCTGAGCGAAGCCGAATGGCACCTGCTCGCTCCATTTGTGTTGGCCCCGAAAATGC
>JBBPZQ010000094.1:0-34445 GCA_038198935.1 Anaerolineae bacterium | reverse complement strand
CTTCAACAACTTCGTGATTGGCTTGATCTCACAGCAAGGGTTCACCAATCTCGCCGCCGCTCGTCGCTACTATGCGGCCCACTTCGATACGGCTTTCAACCTGCTCACTCGTCTCCCAACCTGACTTTGGAAAAGCCCTTTGTGAACCTGATGTTTTGATGACAAACAAAAACCCGCATGTTATAATGAACCGAATTCTCCGCAAGAGGAATGTGCACAGATGCAGATCAATTATCCATTGTTGATTCAGTTGGTGATCGCGTGTTTGGGAGCCTATATCGTCGCGTTCACGGCGAGTTTGGTGATCTGGACGTTCCGCGACATCCGCTCGCGCTCGCGCGACATCTTCGCTCAATTGCTCGCGACGCTGATGGTCGCCGTGTTCAATTTGCCGGGACTGTTCTTATATTACATTCTACGACCGAAGGAAACCTTGACCGAAGCCTACGAGCGCGAGTTGGCGGAAGAGGCACTACTGCAAGACATCGAGGAGAAGCAGGCGTGCCCGAGTTGCCATCATGTAGTCATGCTCGAATACCAACTCTGCCCGCACTGCCACACACGCCTGAAAAAAGAATGTCAGAACTGCCATCATCTCTTGCACTTGAAGTGGAACATCTGTCCCTATTGCGGCCACGTGCCGAGCGATGTCGCATTGACCAGTCCATCCACGCCACCCGCGGTGATGCTGCCCGCCGAGCGAGTGGTGATGGGACAATAAACCAAAACCCGTCAGGTCTCGAACACCTGACGGGTTTTAATTCATGCGCAGCGCAAGACCGCGCGGTCTTTTCTATGTGACGCTCACGAACTCTCCATAACCACCTTCGCCCATCACCTCGCCGTCTTCCATCACTACGTGCCCGCGCACCAGCGTCGTCACGGGTGCGCCGACATACAGCAAACCCTCGAACAGTTTCGCCGTCTCGCGCCCCTTCGTCTGCATGAGCGACGCGTCGAAGCGGCCGCGTTTGCTTAAGTCCACCAGCACGAGATCAGCATCGGAACCGACTTGCAGCACGCCTTTGCGCGGATATAGTCCGTACAACTTCGCCACTTGCTCCGAGCACAGTCGCGTCACATCAGTCAACGTAAGTTTGCCATTGTGGACGGCGGTCAGCATGAGCGGCAGTGTGGTCTCCAAACCCGGATGGCCCGCCGGCGCGGCGAAGATGTCGTGCCACGTGGCTTCCTTCGCATCGTGTGAGTGCGGCGCGTGGTCGCTGCCAATCGTCTCGACTTGACCCGCCTTCAACATCTCCCACAATAACGTCTGTTCAGCCGCGCTGCGAATCGGCGGATTGATCTTGCCATACGGACCGACGACGCGCATGCGCTCATTGGTCAAGAATAAATATTGCGGACACGTTTCGGCGGTGATGTTCGTGTAGCCGCGCTTGCGCGCATCGGCGACGATTTGCACGACCGAGCCGCCGCTGCAATGCGGGAAGTTGAGGCGCACGCCCGTCTCAATCGCGACGTCAATCGCGCGCCGAACCGCGATCATCTCGGCTTCGATGGGCCGCGATGGTTCGTGCAGCATCGGTCCGCGAGGTTTCATGTAAGACAGACGCGCCATCGCTTCGTCCACCGTCGGCTTGTGCTCGGCGTGCACGTTCAACACCTTGCGCGTGCGCGCGATGGTCGCGAACACGACCGTCATCTCTTCTTCGCCGAGCGTGGTGATACCGTCGAACTCGTCTTGACGGTCAGGATAGGGCCACAGAAATGTTTTGAACCCGCATACGCCCGCGTGCAACAAGTCGAGCGTGTCCTCAAAGTCGGGTGGCGTGCGCTCGCCATTCGGCTGATCGAAGAAGCCGATGCCGCCGTACAGCGCGAAATCCACACACGCTTTCGCCTGCGCGATACCCTTTTTGTATTCGAGGTTTTCGAGACTGGTGACGGGCGGGACGGAGTTCGGGTGCTCCAGCACACAGGTCACGCCGCCGGCGGCTGCCGCGCGCGTGCCCCAATACCAATCCTCGCGCTCGGTATGGCCGGGGTCGCGCATGTGCACGTGTGGGTCAATGATGCCTGCTAAGACGTGCAGACCGCGCGCGTCAATCGTGCGGGCTGCCGGTGGCAGCGTGCCATTGCTCGTGATGTGCGCGATGCGCCCACCTGCGATACCGATGTTTGCACGGAACGTGCCTGTCGTCGTGACAAGTGTGCCGTTTTCGATGCGAAGGTCGAGCGCCATGTGTGACTCGGTGTCGTCGAGCGAATCGGGTCTGCCACAACCGATCACAGTCCTCGCCTCATTGGCGATCAGTGACGGGCTGTCGCGTATTCAATTCGCACGGACTCTCAATCAACAGAGCGGCGCAACGCAGAACGGCTTGGGAGAGAAGGGCAGGGCAGAAAGCGAATTGTCTCCAGCAAGCGGTTGCGCGAGAGACAGCATCGTCCCACACTGCTCAGGTGAAGTAACGTACAGCGAAGTAGGGGCAGTTTAGCACCTGCCTCATAGGCTGTCAATGCCGCCGTTTGTCCCATGAAATAAGCTATTTCGAGTTATTCTATATTCTATCATAAAAAACTTGATTAGTCCCGATATTCTGATATAATGGTCTATGCAGTTATCAAACTTTAGGATTTTGCCTCATGCCATCGCAGTTGGAAATTAAGGACTTACATGTCAGCGTCGAAGGGCGCGAGATTCTCAAGGGACTGAATTTAACCGTAACGCAGGGCCAAGTGCACGCCATCATGGGCCCCAATGGCTCGGGCAAGAGCACGCTCGCGTACACGCTCACAGGTCATCCGAAGTACGTCGTGACCGACGGCGATATTTTGTTCAAGGGGCAAAGCGTCTTGGAGATGTCGCCCGACGAGCGAGCGCGGGCGGGATTGTTTTTGGCGTTTCAGTATCCGGTCTCGGTGCCGGGTGTCAGCATGGCGAACTTCTTGCGCCTCGCCTATCGCTCGGTGAAGGGCAACCTGAACCAGCCAGAGTCGCGCCGCGAAGAAGTATTGTCCATTCCGAAGTTTCGTCGTATGATGCGCGAGAAGATGGCGATGTTGAAGGTGGACGAGTCGTTCGCCACGCGCTATCTCAACGAGGGTTTCTCCGGCGGCGAGAAGAAGCGCGCGGAAATTTTACAGATGGCGGTGCTCGAACCGGAGATTGCCATTCTGGACGAAACGGACTCGGGTCTGGACATTGACGCCCTCCGCGTCGTGTCTGAAGGCGTGAATCTGCTGCGCGGGCCAAGTCTTGGTCTGCTGCTCATCACGCACTACCAACGCATCCTCAATTACATCAAGCCCGACTTCGTGCACGTGCTGGTTGATGGTCGCATCGTTCAGAGCGGTGGGCCCGAACTCGCGCTCGAACTTGAAAACACGGGCTACGCGAGTTTGCTGAAGAAATATGGCGTGGAAGAAAGTTCACTAGTTGGTAGTTAGCAACCAGAAGTCAGATGAAGAATTCTCAATCTGGCGTCTGAAAACTGGCTATTGATTAGTCAAACGGAGTTTGAGATGTCAAACACAGAGCAGAAGCCACAAATGGATTTCGGGTCGTCAGGCTCAACCTATACTGAGAAGTATGGCTTCAACGATGCTGAGAGTTATGTGTTCAAAGCCAAGAAGGGTTTGAACAAAGAAGTTGTCGAAGAAATCTCGTGGATGAAGAGTGAGCCTGATTGGATGCGGCAGTTCCGCATGCGCTCGCTCGACATCTTCGAAAAGAAGCCGATGCCGACATGGGGCGCAGACCTGAGCACAATTGACTTTCAGAACATCTACTACTTTCTGAAGGCGTCAAAGGAAAGCGCGAAAGATTGGAACGAAGTGCCCTCCGACGTGAAGCGCACTTTTGACCGTCTCGGCATTCCCGAAGCGGAGCAGAAGTTTCTCGCGGGTGTCGGCGCGCAGTACGAGTCCGAGTCGGTCTATCACTCGATCAAAGAGTCGCTGTCGAAGCAAGGTGTGCTTTTTACCGACATGGACACGGCTCTCAAGCTGCACCCCGACATCGTAAAGCAATACTTCGGCACTATCATCCCACCATCGGATAACAAATTCGCGGCATTGAACACCGCAGTCTGGTCGGGCGGCTCGTTCATTTACGTGCCGCCGGGCGTGCACGTGGACATGCCGCTGCAAGCGTACTTCCGCATCAACGCGCAAAACATGGGCCAGTTCGAGCGCACGCTCATCATCGTGGACGAAGGCGCATATGTGCACTATGTCGAGGGCTGCACCGCGCCGACCTACTCGACCGATTCGCTGCACAGCGCCGTCGTCGAGATCATCGTGAAGAAGGGTGCACGCGCACGCTACACAACCATACAGAACTGGTCCGCTAACGTGTACAATCTGGTGACGAAGCGCAGCGTCGCCTACGAAGACGCGACCATGGAGTGGGTGGACGCGAACCTCGGCTCGAAGATCACGATGAAATATCCGTCGGTGTACATGCTTGGCAAGGGCGCGCACGCAGAGATTCTGTCCATCGCGTTCGCGGGCAAGGGGCAGCATCAGGATGCGGGCGGCAAAGCGGTGCACGGTGCGCCTTACACAACCAGCAACATCGTCAGCAAGTCCATCAGTAAGGATGGCGGGCGTGCTGGCTATCGCGGTCTGATCAAAGTCTATAAGGGCGCGGAGTACTGCAAGTCCACCGTGCGCTGTGATGCGCTGCTGCTCGACGAGCAGTCACGCTCGGACACGTACCCGTACATGGAGATTGACGAAGACAACGTGAGCATCGGCCATGAGGCGACGGTGAGCAAGGTCGGTGAGGAGCAACTGTTCTACCTGATGAGCCGCGGCTTGTCCGAAGTGGACGCGCAGTCCATGATCGTCAACGGCTTCATCGAGCCGGTCGCCAAGGAGCTGCCGATGGAGTACAGTGTTGAACTAAATCGGTTGATTCAATTGCAAATGGAAGGCTCTGTCGGCTAATCTCAAGTTCGAAAGACAAGTATTCAGGGGGACAGGCAGACAGGCATTCTGTCGAACTGTCTCCCGTTTTTATGTGGCGCGGTATGATTGCATATAAGAAATACGTAGTGATTGAAAACCCGAATCGAGTTGTCTTATCGGACTTGCCGTTTCGCGCGGGGCAAACGGTTGAGATCGTGATGATGGCTCAAGAGGATAGGCCCGCACTGTCGCAAGAGTGGCAGTCGCTATTCACAACTATACAATCACTGCCACAAGCAACTTCAATGACTGACGATGATATCGCCGCCGAGATTGCCGCGTATCGCAGTGCTCGATGAAAGTCCTGATTGATACGAGTGTTCTCCTATCGGCTGCTTGGAAAGACGGCAAACCAGAAACGGTAGTATTGTTTGTTGTTGGTCAAGCGGAGTTTGAATCGATTGTTTCGGCTGACATTTTGCAAGAATATCGCGATGTGTTGAGTCGGCCAAAGTCAATCTTCCGCCGTCTGTTCAAGAGCGCTGGTTCGATTTGTTGAAGCGCAGCACTGTACGAATTGAGGTTAGCGAGGAGATTGAATTTCCCCGTGACCCCAACGACGCAAAGTTTCTGGCATGTGCCTTGGCTGTAGATGCGGACTTCTTCATCACGAGCGACCATGATTTTGAAGAAGCGCGGATGTTAAGGCAAACAAAGATTGTCAATGTGTCTCAATTCAAAACTCTTGTGTGTGACCAATGGGAGTCGAAGACCAGTGGAGATAGTTGAAGCATGACCCAGACGACCGTGACGACGCTAGCCTCGGCGGCAACCGTCGAGCAACTTTCGAACAGCCGCAGTGAGCCCGCGTGGGTGCGCAAGGCGCGGCAGGATGCGTGGGCAATTTACGAAAAAACGCCGATGCCGACCATCAGCGACGAATTGTGGCGGCGCACCGACATCAGCACCCTCAAACTCGACCGCTTGCAGCCTGTGCTCGAACGCGCACCACAAGCCAAATCATTGGACGAGTTGCCTGAAGGCTTAAAGCACTTGCTCGACATCGGCGATGCGGAGGCGGCAGGTTACGTCGCACAGTACGACGCGAGCAACATGTTCACATGGCTGCGCGACGACTTGCGCGAGCAGGGCGTCATCTTCACCGATCTCGAAACGGCAGTGCGTGAGCACGCGAACATCTTGCGCGACTACTTGATGACACAAGCCGTGCCGCCAACCTACGGCAAGTTCGAGGCGCTGCACGCCGCGCTCTGGTCGGGCGGCACGTTCTTGTACGTGCCTGCGGGGGTGAAGGTCGAACTGCCGTTCCGTGCGGGCATCTGGCAGCAGAGCGCGCACGCGGGACTTTTTCCCCACACGCTCATTATCGCGGACGCAGGCTCTGAGGTAACATACATCGAGTCGTACGGCTCGGAGACGCAGCGCGAGCAGGCGATGAGCGATCACGCAGTCGAGTTGTTCCTGAAGGATGGCGCGACACTCACGTTCGTGACCATACAGGATTGGGGACGGCATGTGTACTCGCTCGGCGCGCAGAAGGCAATGTTAGAACGCGACGCGACGCTGCACTGGATCATCGGCACGCTCGGCAGCAAAGTCACGAAGACGCACCATGAAGTCTGGATGATGGGGCCGGGCAGTCAGGCGAACGTACACGGCTTCTACTTCGCCGATTCGAATCAGCATCTTGATCACCACACACAGCAAGAGCATTGGTCAGGTCATACTACGACCGACCTGCTGTTCAAAGGTGTGCTGCAAGACAAAGCGCGCACCATCTATCAAGGCTTGATTCACGTGCACAAGAACGCGCAGCGCAGCGACGCCTATCAAGCCAATCGCAACCTCGTGCTCTCGCCCAAAGCGCGCGCCGACTCGATTCCCGGTCTGGAGATTGAAGCGAATGACGTGCGCTGCACGCACGGCGCGACGGTGGGTCAAGTGGACGACGAGCAAATGTTTTACTTGCGCTCGCGCGGATTGGATGAGCGTTACGCGCAGCGGCTGATTGTCGAAGGCTTCTTCGAGCCGCTGATGGATCGCATCCCGCTCGAAACCGTGCGTGAGAAATTGCGCGACGCCATTCAAGCCAAGTTGGGAGCGTTTGATGAGTAGTAGCGACGTTGCATGCAACGTCGCTACGAGGAACAGATGGACGACTTCTATCGCGAGATTATTCTCGAACATTACAAGCATCCGGCCAATCGCGGCGAGATTCCCAACGCAACGATCTCGCACGAGGAAGACAACCCGCTGTGCGGCGACCGTATTCGCGTTGACCTGCTCGTGAAGGACAACGTAGTGCAGGACGTGAAGTTTAACGGGCAGGGCTGCGCGATCAGTCAGGCGTCGGCGGACATGCTCACCGACGAAATCAAAGGCAAAACGCTGGACGAGGTGCGCCACATTGACAAACAGTTTATCCTCGACATGATTGGCATCCCGCTGACGCCCGCGCGTTTGAAGTGTGCGCTGCTCTCACTGAAAGTGGTGAAGGTCGGGGCGTATGGCTTGGCCGAATGGCAGAACGAAGACGACGAGGAGTGAAGGCAATTTCAACTTTCAGAGTTTGAATGCGAGTGGAAATCTGAAAGCTGAAGTCTGAAATCGGGATATGTCTGATTACAGCAAAGTCACAACACTAAACGAAGTACCCGAAGGGCACGCGAAGATTTTTGAGGTGGATGATTCGCGCGTTGCGCTGTGCAAAGTCAACGGCGAGTGTTACGCCATTGCGGACGTGTGCACGCACGATGGCGGACCGCTTGGCGAGGGCGACCTCGACGGCTACGAAATCATTTGCCCGCGACATGGCGCGCGCTTCGACGTGCGTACAGGCGCGGTGCTCGCTTTCCCCGCCATTACACCCGTCGAGAGTTATCCAGTGCGCGTCGAAGGCGAAGATGTGTACGTGGAGTTGGAGGAGTAATTCGTAATGCGTACCCAATACGGATTACGCATCTTGCATTACGGAGTTTGCCATGAGCACGAACCCATTTGATATCGAAGATCACCCACAGCCGCAAGACCCCGACACCCCCGAAGGTCATGTCAAGTCTGCGCTGCGCAAAGTCTTCGACCCTGAGATTGGTTTGAATGTCGTCGAGCTAGGGCTGATTCGCGACATCAACTTGAACGACGACCCCGCTATCATTGATATGATGATGACCACGCCGTTCTGCCCATACGCCGGTTGGATCGTGCAGCAAGTCAAGCAGCTGTCCGAACCCGTTGCCGGCAAGAGCGTGCGCGTCAACGTCCTGGCCGAACAATGGGACCCAAGTTTCATGGAAGACCCCGGCATTATGTCAGGCTGGAGCTAGAGGAATTTTAGATTATTGATTGAATAGTCCAGATCAAAAATCTAAAATCAAAAATTCCCCATGCCTTTTGATTCTTATCAGCGCGACATCAACTACCTGCGCATCTCGCTAACCGACCGCTGCAATTTGCGCTGCCTGTATTGTATGCCGCTGCACGGGCTGACGTTCGTCAACCGCTCAGACCTGCTCACGCCTGAGGAGATCGAGAAGGTCGTGCGCGCCGCGGCAGGCATTGGCTTCCGCAAGTTTCGCTTGACCGGCGGCGAGCCGACACTGCGACCCGATTTGGTCGAGATCACGTCGCGCATCGCGAGCGTGAGCGGCGCGCATGATTTGGGCATGACGACCAACGGCATAATGCTCGAGAAGTTGGCGCAGCCTTTGAAGGACGCGGGCTTGAAGCGCGTCAACATTCACCTCGATTCGCTCCATGAGGAGCGCGCGAAAAAGCTGATGCGTTTCCTCGACCCGGACGCGGTTTGGCGCGGTGTGCGCGCGGCGGAAGCGGCCGGACTCACGCCGGTGAAGATGAATGCAGTTGTCACGCGCGGCTACAACGACGACGACGTGATCGAACTGGCGCGACTCACCGTCGAGAACGATTGGCAAATGCGCTTCATCGAATTGATGCCGCTCGGCGCTGGCCCCGAAGCGCAGTTCTCCATTGACCGTTACGTATCGAATACCGAGACGAAACAGAAAATTGAAAACGCGCTCGGCAGCCTCCAGTTCGTCGAGAATCCGAATCCGTCCGACGAAGCGGTGAACTATCAACTGCCGAACGCGAAAGGCATCATCGGCTTCATCAGTCCGGTGAGCGAGCCGTACTGCGGCACGTGCAATCGTATGCGGCTGACGGCGGATGGCAAGTTCCATTTGTGCCTGCTGCATGACGATGAGATTGACGTGAAGCAGATTTTGCGCGGCGGCGGCACGGTCGCGGACATTCAAGAAGTGCTGAACCGCGCGATCACCGCAAAACCGACAGGGCACGGACTGGCGATTGGCGTGCACACGCGCGAGCGCAAGATGCACCAAATTGGTGGATGATTGGCGATTGCTTTCTGAGCCGGCCGAAGGCTGCAATCGTGTGGAGCAACACATGAGCACGTCAGAAACAAATCATAACGGTACGCACGCGTTGAACGCGTCACAGCTGCGCGCCGATTTTCCGATTCTCAGCCGCACGGTGCACGGCGTGCCGCTCGTCTATCTCGACAGCGCGGCGACCTCGCAAAAGCCGGAGTCGGTCATTCGCGTGATGGACGACTACTATCGCCAGCACAACGCCAACGTGCATCGCGGCATCCACGTCTTGAGCGAGGAAGCGACCGAGGCATACGAGAGCGCGCGCAAGCGTCTGGCCAAGTTCATCAATGCGGCATCGTGGCGCGAGATCGTGTTCGTGCGCAACACGACCGAGGCGCTGAATCTTGTCGCGTATGCGTGGGGACGCGCGAACATCCAGCAAGGCGACACGATTCTGATCACGGGCATGGAGCATCACTCGAACATCGTGCCGTGGCAGTTGCTCGCGCAAGAGAAGCACGCGCGGCTGGACTACATTGAGATTGCACCTGATGGCACGCTGATGTTGGAGCAACTAGACGAGAAGTTGACCGAGCAAGTCAAAGTGTTCGCGTTCTCGGCGATGTCGAACGTGGTCGGCACCATCAACCCGACGAAACAGTTGGTGCAGCGCGCGCACGCGGTGGGCGCCATTGCCGTTGTGGATGGCGCGCAGTCGGTGCCGCACATGAGCGTTGACGTGCAGGACTTAGATTGCGATTTCATGGCGTTCAGCGGTCACAAGATGTGCGGACCGACCGGCAGCGGCGCGCTGTACGGGAAGAAGGCTTTGCTCGAAGCGATGCCGCCGTTCATGGGCGGCGGCGACATGATCAAGAGCGTATCGCTTACACAGTCGAAGTGGAATGACTTGCCGTGGAAGTTTGAGGCGGGCACGCCGGCCATTGCGGAAGGCATCGGACTCGGCGCGGCGGTGGATTACCTCTCAGCGGTGGGTATGGAAAAGATTCGCGCGCACGAGAAGGAATTGGTGGGCTACGGCATTGACCGCCTCGCCGAAGTGGAAGACCTCACATTGTATGGGCCGCAGGACCCAGAAATTCGCGGCGGCGTACTCACGTTCAATTTGGAGGGCATCCATCCACACGACCTCTCGACGCTGCTCGATCAGGATGGCATCGCGATTCGCGCGGGTCATCATTGCGCACAGCCATTGACGGAGCACCTGTGCGTGGCTGCAACCGCGCGCGCATCGCTTTATCTTTACAACGAGCCCCATGAGATTGACAAGTTGGTGGTGTCGTTGCGCAAGGCAGCAAAAGTGTTTGCCATTTGACGCTAACGCAAACTTCTTGTAACATACTTTTTGGTCGCGGGTGTAGCTTAGTGGCAAAGCGTCTCCTTGCCAAGGAGAAGACCGAGGGTTCAAATCCCTTCACCCGCTCTCTAAAGCGCAGTTAGGGATACACCATGCGAACCCGATCCGAAACGGATCGGGTTTTTTGTTTTCTACCCACCATGCATGGAGTTGTCTGGTTACTCAAATCGGAGACTCTATGCCTCTTGTCATTGATCGCTAAACTTTCATGCTGAGAATTTGCCCCAAAACGTGCGTGATCCATAGCGAAAAGTGTAGTGGTCAATCACATCTTGAACATCCCTTCGGGTAGCAGGGCAGCCGTGCTGCCCGTTCCGCCCAGCATGGCTGGGCTGCTACCCTTGATTCAAATTGTTCAACATCTCGTTGACCAATACAAATCCATAGCGAAAAGTTTAGCAAATGATGAGACGGTCAGTACGTCGCCAACAACACTGACCGTCTCATAATGTAGGGAAAGATGACATTCTCCCTTTTTTGAAGTTGCCACTGCTGCCTGACAGTCAATAGGGTTGTCCACGGAGGCGCATACAATGAGTTCTAGATCAGACCAATTGCGCGGGTTAGCGACTTCACAAGTCGGGAAGTTATTCTTTAATCAACCGCTAGCCGTCAGACCCCTAGCCAATCACCGGCAATCTGATGGACGATGGCCGCCACCTGTCGTGGAAGACTGTGTTCAAGGCAACTTGCCCCACCGCCTCTTGGGCAAAGACGCCGCCCGTGTTGAGGTTGCGATCAAAACGCGGGAAGCTGCTGGATGTGAGCGCGACGCGGATGCGGTGACCCGCTTGGAAGGTGTTCGCCGTCGCCCACAAGTCCACCACGAATTCATAAGCCTGATTGGGCGTGAGCAGCGTCGGCAGCGTCTGCGAGTCGCGGTAGCGCGCGCGCAGAATGCCATCACACAGCAGGCGCGAGAAGCCGTCGGGATGCACATCGGTGAGACGCACCACCCAATCGGTGTCCGGCGCGGACGACATCGCGTGCAAGATGCACTTCACGTCGCCGATGATCGTCAGGTCTTGCGCGAGCGGCTCGCTCGTGTACGTGAGACAGCGTTCCTCGACAGGGCGCTGATCGAACGCGCCGCCGTCAATGTTGAGCGTGCAGCCCCCGCGCGTCGGCACGGGGTCATTGGGATCGTAGCGGTAAGCGTCAGGAGTCTCTGCGCCTGTCGGTTCCGCTAGAGTGAGCGCGCCATGATCGCGCAGGTACCAGTTCGTGTACTGCGTGTGCGGGATCGGATAATTGTCGAACGCGCGCCAGCGATTCTCGCCCATCACAAACAATTGTACGGGCTGCTCCGCCAGCGCGCCGTTGTGCGCGCCCTTCAACCAATGGTCGAACCACGGCAGACGAATTTGGTTGTAATCGCGAATGGATTCGGGTCCGAAATCCACCTCGCCTTGCTTGCTGACGAGCATATTCCAGGGTCCATGAATCCAGGGCCCAATCAGCAGCCGCTGCGCCGCGCGCGATTCGGGCGTGCGTGCGTTCGCCTTCATGCCGACAAAATTTTTGATCGTGCCTGCGACGAAAATGTCGAACCAGCCGCCCAGATGCACCATCGGCGTCTCGACTTCGTGATGGTGCTGCGCGATGTTCCATTGCGACCAGAAGGGACCGTCGTCGGGATGCAGCAGGTAGTCATCATACCACTCGTTTAATCCTGCGAGCAGCGGATTCGGATAGAGCGGCAGTTGCGACTGCCAATGGAGCAGGTCCTTCGACGCTTGCTCCATCTCGGCTTTGCGCTGCGTATATGCCGCGCCGCTCAGATGATGCGCGAGGTTGTTGTATTCGAGGTTGAACGTCCACGCGTGCATGAATGCCAACTCGAATGCGCCGCCGTGATAGACCCACTCAGCGCGGTAATCGGCGGACGATTCGCGCACGTACATGGCGCGCAAGTGCGGCGGGCGCGTGGGCGCAAGGCGGTATTGTGTCGCGCCTGCATACGATCCGCCAATCGTGCCGACGTTGCCATCGCACCATGCTTGCGCGGCGATCCACTCGACGGTGTCGTAACCGTCTCGATTCTCGCCCCAGCCGTCGTCGTGAAACGGAATGAACTCACCGTCCGATTTGAAACGACCGCGCACATCCTGCACCACAACCGCGTAGCCGTGCGAGGCGAAGAATGGCGGCGACTTGACTTGCATTTCGGGCGAGTTATCTTTGTTGTAGGGTGTGCGCTCGACCAGCGCGGGGAATGGGCTGCCGCCTACCGGCAAATACACATCGGCGCGCAGGATGGTGCCGTCGCTCATGCGCTGCTCGACGTCATGTTGGATGGTGAAGTCGGAAATGGACATTGTGCATATCTCCAAAAGCAAACCGCGAAGACACAAAGGACGCGAAGAATTCTTAGCATCCTTCGCGCCTTCGCGGTTCAATATTTTGTGTTAATGGTGATCAACGCGCGTTGGTATCTGCTTCTCGTAGAACTGCACAAAAATTTCTGCCAGCCCTTCGACGGCGGCGGCAACCAGCTGTTGCCCTTTCTCCACGCTAGAGTTCTGCACGTTGCCGTAGATGCCTTCGCGCGAGAACGACGACCAGATCAATCGCAACGGCAAAAACGCCGTGCCGAGCATCATCGTGTCGGTGATCAGATTGTCGTGCGCCTTGTCGAGTTGGACGAGGTCGGGGCGCACACCGAGATAGAGCGACGTTTCGATCTCGTCGGCGTGTCCCCACTTGCCCTGTGCTTCGGGGAACAATGCGTTGGCGAGGTCTTCGTATGGCTTTGACTGCATATAGAAGATCGAGGCGCAGGCCACGCGTCCCTGCGTGCGCAGAATCGTCTGCCGCGCGACGAGGTCGAGCACGGGCGCGTTGCTGCCGTGCCCGTTGACGATCAGGATTTTTGTGAAGCCGTGATGGGCAAGGCTCATGGTCACGTCGAGCACATAGTTGATCATGTGCTGCGGGTCGGCGGTGAGCGTGCCGGGGAAGTCCATGTGATGCGGCGAGTGACCGTGCACGATGGGCGGCACAACGACCACCTTGTCGGGCACGCGCGCTGCCGCACGTCGCGAGATTTCATCGGCAAGCATAATGTCGGTGTCGAGCGGCAACTGCGGACCATGCTGCTCGATGCAGCCTGCGGGCAGCACGGCAATGCGTCCTTCCGCGACGGCGGCCTTCAATTCGGGCCAAGTCATCTCGCCCATCAGGTGTTTGTTGAGAGGCATGTGACTCCTTCGAGGTGTGTCATATGTCATGTGTCACGTTTGAGCTCCTACATGACAAATGACACTTGGCACGTGACACTTTATTGATGTAATTCCTGCAACAACTTCAAACTCTCTTCGACCGAAATGCTCGCCGCCTCCGGCGCAAACGGACACATCCACACTTCGTAGCCGCCTTCCTCGAAGGCATACGGCATCGCCATGTAACTCTCGACGCCGTTGGTGTAACCGCTAAAGAAAGTTGTGGCGAATGGCGATGCTTGCTTGACGGCGACGCCGATCTCGGCGAACGGCTCGACGGGAATGCCGACCAGAGCGCAGCCGCCGAGACGAATCGCCTGGAACTCCATCGATAAATGTGTGCCGCGACTGCGACGCTGATTCACCATCAGATCAAGCGCGGCGCGGCGCACGTTCATGTTGGCTTCGCGCACCTTGCCGTCGTCAGCGCCTTGCGCACGCAGCGCCGCCAATTGCTGTTCCAAATTTTTCACGTGCGCCACTTCGTCATCACTCGGCGGCTCGCGCTGCCAGAGTGGCACGGCCACCTGGTGCGAGATGCAGCGCACCGTGCCGTCGGGTTCACCGTCGGGCACGCGTGCGATGACGCCCATGGGCCATGACGATTCGACGATGCGGCCAATCTCAGCGCGCGTTGGCTGTGTCTCGATCAACTCTGCGACGCGCGCCGCTTCGATGCCAATTTGTTTGCCGACCCAGCGCGCATCTTCCGGCTTGCAGGACGCGTCGCGGATCGTGTCCTGGTTGCCCGCCGCGCCCTGCAAAAATAGGCATGTGCCGCCGACGATGTTCTCCACAATGCGTCGCACGCTGCCCGGATAATCGGGTGAGATCAGACGATTATCAAACGCCATGATAGTTGGGTGCGCTTGATAGTTGACCAAGATTGCGATGGGCTTGTCGTGCAAGTCGTCAATGCGGATGACGCCGACTTCGTGATCGGCGAAGCCATCGGGGTGAGGCGCCATTAGTATTGGCGAGGAGCCCTCGCCCCTGCTTGACGACGTGAAAGGATGGTTGGCGAGTTGGGGCGGGGTTACCCCGCCTCTACCGTCGGGCCATGGCTTGCGCCGATTGCTGTTGACCGCGCACGAGCCTTTGCCGCCCGCCACGCGCGCGGGCTGCATCGCGCGATGTGCCTCGCGGCACGCGCCCGCCAGTTTATCGGTGACGCTGGCGACATACGCCTCGATCATCTCTGCGCCGCTAGCAAACCACGGGCGAGACAAATTCGGACCCGCGTGCGTGTGGGTGGCCGACAAGTGAATGTGAGCGGCAGGCACGCCGGTCAATTCGCTGATGCGCGCACGCGCGGCGGCCAACCAGGGACCGCTCGGCGGATAGAGCAATTCCCATTCCGCGATGATCACTTCTGTATTGCCATCTGCTGCTGCGAGCGCGGTGCAGTTCAGCGGCAGGTCGACGCCTTCGGCGCGCTCATGCACCTGCGCGCTCCAGTTGCCGTGTGCGATTCCGACGGGCGGGGTGATGTCGCAGCGCGCGACGCCGGCTCTGAAGGTGCTCATTGGCTAATCCTGTGCATTCTGTGACAAGATGACGAGATGACATGATGACATGATGAAACATTTTTTTGTACTGATACCCCTTCACCTCTTCACCCCTTCATCCGCTCACTCCTTCAATCGCGGATCGAGCGCATCCCTTAACCCATCACCGAGAAAGTTGAAGCCGAGCACCGCGATGACGATGGCGAGGCCGGGGAAGACGGCGACCCACGGCGCGAACTCCATGAACTTGCGCCCATTGCTCAACATCGTGCCCCACGACGGGTCGGGCGGCTGCGTGCCGAGGCCAAGAAAACTAAGCGCGGCTTCGGTGAGGATCGCGGTGGACATTTGCAGCGTCGTCAGCACGATGACCGACGGCATGATGTTCGGAAGGATGTAATGGCGAATGATGTGCAAATCTTTGCCACCCACCACGCGCGCGGCTTCGAGATAGACTTCGTTGCGAACCGACAGCACCACCCCGCGCGTGACGCGCGCGAAGACGGGCGCGTAGATGATGCCGATGGCGAGCATTGCATTTTGAATGCTGGGGCCGAGCAAGCCCGCGATCACAATGGCGAGCACGAGCCCAGGAAACGCGAACATGATGTCCACCACGCGCATCACAAGCCAATCGAAGGGACCGCCGATGTAGCCGGAGAGCACACCGAGCGTTCCGCCGAGCGCCAGCGCAAGGCTGACGGCGATGATGCCGACTTGCAGCGAGATGCGCGAGCCAAAGACAATGCGCGAGAAGACATCGCGCCCCAATTCATCGGTGCCGAGCCAATACTGCGCGCTCGGTTCGAGCAAACGCTTGGCCGCTTGCGAGGTCGGCGTATACGGCGCGATGACGGGCGCGAAGATGGCGACGAAGACAACGATCAGGATGACGACGAAGCCGATCATGCCGATCGGGTTCTGGCGCGGCAAGCGCGCGAGCCGTGTCCGCAGACTGATGCGCGGCCGTTCCGCGAACGACGCAGGTTGGGAGAGGGAGGCTTCAGCCATATGAGTGCTGAGTGCTGAGTCCTGAGTCCTGAGTTTTTTACCCAGCACTCAGTACTCAGGACTTTCAACTATACTTGATTCTCGGATCGAGATACGCGTAGGTGATGTCCACTAACAGATTGACGACGATAAACACCGTCGCCAAAAACAGCGCGGTCACTTGCACGACCGGGTAATCGCGCCCGAAGATGCCCGACAACAGGAACCAGCCGACGCCCGGCAGTCCGAAGATTTGCTCGATGATGACCGAGCCGCCCAGCAGGCTGCCCATCTGAATGCCGATGACAGTGATGACGGGGATGAAGGCGTTCTTCAGAGCGTGCTTGAAGACGACGACGCCCTCACGCAATCCTTTGGCGCGCGCGGTGCGGATGTAATCCTGCCGCAGCACTTCCAGCATCGAAGCGCGCGCCATGCGCATCTCCACTGCCATCAGTTGCACCGAGAGCGCGAGCGCGGGCAGAAACATCTGGATCAGGTTGCCCACCAAATCTTTGTCCGGTGGAATCCAAATGACGGGTGGCACCCAATGAAAGGCGAGCGAGGTAATGAGCAGGAACATCGTCGCCAGCCAGAAGTTCGGGAAGGCGAGACCGATCAGCCCACCTGCGCGCGCCCAGAAATCCACGTTGCTGTTGCGCTTGACGGCAGACAGCACGCCAAGCGGCACGGCGACGATCACCGACATGACGATGGCGAGAAACGCGAGTTCCAGTGTGATAGGTAAGCTCGCGACGAGGCTCTTCGTAATCGGCTCACGCGTGCGGAACGATTTGCCGAGATCGCCCTGCAAGGCTTCGGTCACCCAGCGCAGGTACTGCACGGGGATGGGATCGTCGAGTCCGAACGAATGGCGCAGCGCCGCCTTCGCTTCGGGCGTGATGGATGGATCTACGCCGACGAGCGCATCCACGATGTCGGCGGGCATCGCGCGCACCATCCAAAAGATGATGAACGACATGACCAAGAGGGTTGGGATGATCAGGATCAGTCGGCGGAGGATGTATTTGCTCATAGGGAGTGTCACGTGCCAAAGTGTCAGGTGTCATGTGTAATCAGACTTGACACATGGCACCTGACACTTGATACGAGTGATTTTAGCCGGCCGGGTCCAACCATGCCGTGCGCAAGCCGCGATGGAAGTCGGTGAAGTCCACAAACATATCCTTCACGGTCTTGCGAATCGCATGGAAGCCGTACGGCTGGACGGTCGTGATGTGCGGAAATTCGTCCAGCGCGATTTCCTGAATGCGTCGCACCTGCTGGTGCCGTTTGACGCTGTCCAACTCCACGACGCATTGGTCATACAGCTTGATCGCCTCGTCGTTCTTCCAGCCCTCGCCCTTGTTGAACCAGATCGCAGCACTGCCTGTCGTGGGCCGCCCGTACTCGTTGATGTAACCCGTCGGGTCATGCCGCATGCCGCGCCCAGTCGAGCAGAAGTCGAAAGTGCCGTCGCCGTTGCGCTTGGCGAAGGGGCCAATCTCTTCTGAGACGACCTTGACCTCGATGCCGATCTTCTTCAATTGTTCCTTGACCACTTCGGCAATCTGCGTGTACTCGACCGGTTGGCTGATGGCATAGAGGGTAATCTCAAAGCCGTTGGCGAAACCTGCGTCGGCCATCAACTTCTTCGCGCCGTCAACGTCGTATTTGTAGAAACTCGCCGCCAACTCTTCCGCCTTGATGAACCAGTCGCCGTAGCCGGGCGGAATGGGGCCTGTCAGCACGGCTTCACCTGCGTACACCTTGTCAATGATCTCCTGGCGGTTGATCGCCTTGCTCATCGCCTGCCGCACCTGTTTCTTGTTCCACGGCTTGCCATCGCCCTTGATCGTGAACTGCAACTGGCGCGGCGCGGAGAAGAGTCCTTTGAGAATGACGATGTTCGGGTCGTTCTTGAGATTGCGAGCCGTATCCGCCGTAACGCGGCAGCCATCAATTGCGCCGGAGCGCAATGCGGCAACTGCAGAGTTCTCATCGGGCAGTACCTTCAGGACGAGATCGTCGAGATAGGGCAGACCTGGCTTCCAGAAATCTTTGTTGCGCGTGTAGACCACACGATCGTTGGCGACGTACTCGACCAGCTTGAAGGGGCCCGTGCCGATACCCGTCGTGACGAGGTTCATCTTGTCGTAGGCGCCCTTCGGAATGATCGCGCTGTAGCGCGCCCAGGCCAGGTAGCCGAGCACGGTCGGGTCGGCGCTCTTCATGGTGAACTTCACCGTGTACTTATCCACCACGTCCACGCTGGCGAGTGTGGCTGCTGGGTACTGCGCAATAACGATGCCCGGCGGCGGCGGGGTGCGCTGCAAGTCAATCGAGTACTTCACATCTTCGGCAGTGACTTCTGTGCCGTCGTGAAACTTGACACCCTTCCGGAGATTCCATACCCACGTCTTGTCGTCGGGCGTCGTCCACGACTCGGCAAGTGCTGGCTTTACGTTCAAGTCTTTGTCCCACTCGACCAGCGAGTCGTACATGAACTCTTTGCCCCACTGGTTCGAGGTGCTGATCGCGCCGAAGGGGATGAGGTTGACGGGGTCGTTGTTCAACGCCCACGTCAGCTTGCCGCCAGATTTGGGCTTGATGACGGCGGGCGCGCTCGTCGGACCGGGAATGACCGCGCCCGGCGTGTTGCCGGCCGGCGCTGTAGTTGGCTGTGCGCCGCACGCCGCGAGCATCACGCTCGCCACGGCTGCTCCGCCGACGGCTGCCGCGCCGCGCAGAAACTCGCGGCGTGTGACCAACGTGCTGTTCTGCTTCTGGTTATCCATGTTTCTCCCTCCTGTGGAGATGTGTGGTAACGACCTAAAGGAATAATGCCGTTATTCACGCCTGCCCGTTTTGCCTTCGGATTTCGCGCGTTGACCCGTAGCGACCTTCCGTTTGGCGAGCGCGCTGCGTGCTGTTTGTGTACCTGCTGCGCCAAGATTCTTTGCGGATCGGCTTGCGTTTATAAGGATGCGCCTCCGCCACTGTTTCGTCGAGGTCAACGCCACGCGTCGCCTTCAACGAGCCAATACTTGAGGTCAGTAATCTTCATCGGCTGGCTTCGCCACGATACACCCGTCCGCCCTTCACCACCGTCGTCGGCGTCAGCTGTTGCGCGCCCGTGCGCGTTTGGCCGAGCGAATCTTGCAACGCAAACTCGCCCCGCTCCAGGCGGCACAAGGTCGCGTCGCCGTGTGCGCCGACGCGCAACGTGCCGAGGTCGTCATGGGCAATCACGCTGGCGGGCACGCTGGTGATTTTGGTGATGACCTCGTCGAGCGACAAGCCGAGATGCAAGAACTTGGAAGCGGTTGTCGCCAGATCATAGACGGGCGCATTGACGTTGTAAAAATGCAAATCGCTTGAAATGGTTTGTGGAGCAAAATTTTGCGCGAGCGCGGCCTCCGCCACCTGCCACGAAAAACTGCCCGCGCCGTGCCCCACGTCGAAGTTGACGCCGCGCGCCGCCGCGTCCAGCACCGACTCATGCACGCGCCCATGCTCGTCGAGAATGCCGCCAATCTTTGCGGGGTTGAAGCAGTGCGTCATGATGTCGCGCGCCTTCATCACCTTTACGATGTCGTCGGTGTGCTCCGTCCACGCATCTTGCGGATGCACCATGATCGGCACGCCCGCCGCGTCTGCCAGTTCGCGCGCAAGGTGCAGCGGCCGAATGCCGCTCGCCTCGCTGACAATCGCGCCGCGTGAGAGTCGCACCTTGACCGCGAGGATCACGTCACGATGCGCCTCGATCACTTTCAACGCCTTGCTCACATCGGCCCAGCGAATGTCCTCCAACTCGCCCACTTCCATCGCCAACATGCCCTGCGACGAGATGTTCAACTGCGCGAAGACGCGCGTAACGCTGCGCTCGATGATGTAACGACGGAATCCGACGAACGTGTCCGCGCCCGCCGAGCCGGCGTCAATGACGGTCGTCACGCCTTTGGCGATGCAGTTCGGGTCAACGGCGATGCCGAGGTGCGACACGCCCTCGTACACATGCACGTGCAGGTCAATCCAGCCGGGTGTGAGCAGCTGCCCCGTGCCATCAACGACCTCACGCCCTTCCGTCGCTGCAAGCTCGTCTGCAACGGCCGCCACGCGCCCGTCGGCAAACGCAACATCTTTGCGCGTATGAATCTGTTGCGCGGGATCGATCAGCGTCGCGTGGCGAATGAGCAAATCGTACATAGCAGTCGTAAGAGAAGCAATGAGCAACGAGTGGCAAGTGGCGAGTGGCGAGCCCTGAGTCGTAAGGTTCTTTCACTTAGCACTCATTGCTCATCACTCATCGCTCATTGCTCTGCACTCAGCACTTACTTGTCTAGCCACACCGTCCGCAGGCTTACGTTGAAGTTCGTGAACGAGACGTAGTGGTCTTTGACGTACGAGCGCACCGCGTTGAAGACGAACGGCTGCACCAGATAGACGTGCGGCACTTCGTCGAGCACGATGTCCTGAATGCGCCGCGTCTGCTGATGGCGGGATGCGCTGTCGAGATTGACCAATGCTTTCTCGAAAAGGTCGGCGGCCTCTTGATTCTTCCAGCCCTTGCCGTCGCCAAACCACGGCTTCGCGCCACCTGCATCAGGTCGCCCAAAGTCCACGATGTGACCCGTCACGTCCGGACGCATGCCGCGCCCCGTCGCCAGAAAGTCGAATGTGCCGTCGCCGACTCGCTTGGCAATCGAGCCGAGCTCTTCCGAAGCGACCTTGACCTCGATGCCGACCTTCTTGAGATGCTCCTTCACGATTTCCGCAATCTGCGTGTAATCGTTTGGCGCGCTGATCGCGTAGAGCGTGATCTCGAAGCCGTTGGCGAAACCCGCATCAGCCAACAACTTCTTCGCACCGTCAGGATCATACTTGAAGACGCCCTTCGCCAGTTCGTCCGGCGAGATGAACCAATCGCCATAACCCGGCGGCACGGGCCCCGTCAACACGGCTTCGCCCGCATAGACCTTGTCAATGATCTCTTGCCGATTGATGGCCTTGCTGATCGCCTGGCGCACTTCCTTCTTGTTCCACGGTTTGCCGTCACCCTTGATCGTAAACTGCAAGACGCGCGGGGCCGAGACGGGGCCCTTGAGGACGACGATGTTCGGATCGCCCTTCAGTTGCTTTGCCGTGTCGGGCGAGACCACGCAACCATCAATCGCGCCAGAGCGCAGCGCCGCAACGCGGCTGCTCTCGTCGGGCAAGACCTTGAAGGTCAATTCGTTGAGATATGGCAAGCCGGGTTTCCAGAAGTTCGTGTTGCGCGTGTTGACGATGCGATCATTCTCGACAAATTCGACCAGCTTCATCGGTCCCGTGCCATTCGCGTTCGTGAGGACGTTGCTCTTGTCGTATAAGCCCTTCGGGATGATCGCGCTATAGCGCGCCCACGCAAGATAGCCGAGCACCGTCGGATCGGGCCCGGTCATGTTGAATTTTACCGTGTACTTGTCCATCACGTCCACGCTGCCGATCTTCGGATACTGCCCGACCTTGACGCCGGGCGGGGGCGGGTTTGCCTGCAATTCTATGGAGTACTTCACGTCGTCGGCTGTGACTTCTGTGCCATCGTGGAACTTCACGCCCTGGCGCAGTTTCCATATCCACGTTTTGTCGTCGGGCGTCGTCCAGCTTTCGGCGAGCGCAGGGCGCACGATCAAGTCTTTGTCCCACTCGACGAGCGAGTCATAGAGCAACTCTTTGGACAGCACTTGTCCCTGGGAGATGCCGCCGAACGGAACCATGTTGACGGGCGGCACTTCCATGCCCCACGTCAACTTGCCGCCCACCTTCGGCTTGACAACCGCCGCGGTGGATGTCGCTGCGGGGACCGCCGGCGTGTTGCTCGCCGGCGCAGCCGTCGGCGACGCGCCACACGCTGCGATGATTACGCTGGCCACCGCGGCCCCACCGACCGCAGCGGCGCCCCGAAAAAATTCACGGCGCGAAATCAATCTGCCTTGCTCTGCATGAAGTTGTTCTGTCATCTGCTCTCCTCCTTGGGGAGATACTCGGTACTTTACGAAATCGTCGTAGCGATTTGAGTCGTTTGCGCCCCGTCGTGGCAAATCACGCGACGCAGCTCCAGGAGCGACTACAGCGTTACAGTGATCTGCCCGTCGGCAACCCTCACAGGATAACTGCGGACACGGCGGTTCGGGAAGGCGAGGCATTGCCCCGTCGTGATGTTGTATTCGAGCGCGTGCCACGGACAGGTCACAATCTCGCCCTCGTGCGTCCACTCGAACTTCCAGTTGTTTTCAGCGCGCGCCGTGAGCGTGCCGGAGATGCGCCCGGCGCACAGCGGGCCCCCCTGATGAAAGCAGATATTGGGCAGCGCATAAAATTGGCCGCGCACATTGAAGATACCGATTTCGCGCTCGCCAATTTTGACGATGCGACTCTGCCCTTCGGGAATGTCTGTCACTTGTGCAACGACGTGTTCGACAGCCATCACTCACCGCCCATCCAGATTGAATAGCCGCGCCGCGTTCTCGCCCATGATCTTTTTCTTGATAGCGGGCGACAACGGCAACTGCGCCACCTTGCGCGGATGATCGAAGTCGTGGTGTGGCCAATCGCTGGCGAACATGACGCTGTCCTCGCCGCCGAACGTCTCCATCACTTTGACGAGATCGCGCGAATCGTCGGGTTCCTCGATCGGCTGCGTGGCGAAGAAGAATTTGCGAATGTAACTGCTCGGTTTGTCTTGCAGCACCGGAGTCTGGCGCCGTTGCTCGGTGTATTCGCGGTCGAGCCGCCACATGATGAACGGCACCCACGCGATGCCCGCCTCCGCAAAAGAGATTTTCAAATTGGGGAATCGCACCGGCACGCCCGACGTGATTAGGCTGACCAGATTGGCGATCAGCGTGAAGGGATGCGCCAGCGTGTGGCGCGCAATGGCGGTGTCCAGTTCGTGCAGATTGAGCGGGAAGACCGGATGCACAACCGCCACGCTATGCAGCACGACAGGCAAGCCGGCGCGCTGGGCAGCATCGTAGAGCGGATCGTACCAGCGGTCGCCATACAACGGACGCACGCCCGCACATGGCAAATACACGGCGACGATGTTTCGTTCCTTGCCGTAACTCTCGATTTGTCGCGCGGCATCCACCGGGTCTTGCGATGCGGCGACCAGCGCGCCCTTCAGGTTGTTGTTGTCGCACAGCCATTCTTCCAGCAGCCAGGCATTGTACGCGCGCGCCACGGCGGCGGCATAATCGCGGTTGGGCAGCAGCGCAAGCGTCAGCAGATGATCGGGGAAAATGATGCCGATGTCCACGCCGAGCGCATCGAGTTCCTCCCGCATTTGCATTGCCGTCATCACCTTGCGCGCCGCCGCGCCGCCGGGAAACGGTGGATCGAGGCGGGGGCCCGTCGAGAAACCGGGGATGTCGTTGTAACGCCCAACCTCCTCCTCCATCAACTCCAACGATTTGCGCCAGGGCAGGTCGCAATACTTCGCCATCAACTTCGGCTGCTCGTGCAGATGGATGTCCACATCCACAACGCGGATGGATTCGGTTTGACCATCGGCTGCTTTGATTGTGATCACGTCTTGTCCATTCGATACTTCTCGACGATCTCTTCGTTCAACTCCACGCCGAGTCCGGGCGCTTGCGGGATTGTCGCCATACCGTCCTTCAATTCGGTTGCAACGTTTACGAGTTCACGGCGCAGCGGCGATTCGCTCACGGTGTATTCGGCAAATGGAATGTCGGGCGTGATGGCGGCCATGTGCAATGTCGCCGCGACCAGAATGCCAGACTTCCACGCGTGGAACACGCACAACTTGTGATGGCGTTGCGCCATCAACATGATGCGGCGGCACTCCGTGAAGCCGCCCGCGCGCGACACGTCGGGTTGGATCACGTCCACCTCGCCGTGCGTGATGAGCGCCTCGAACGCATTGACGGTGCAATCTTGTTCGCCCGTCGCGATGCGCATCTCGCCGCGGGTCGCGCGCGACAGTTGGCGATAGCCGTCGAGGTCGTCGCCTTCCAACGCCTCCTCGAACCAGAACGGATGATAAGGCGCGAAGGCATGCACGCGCTGGATTGCTTCGCGCGCTTTGAAGGGACAACCCGCATCAATCAGCAAATCAACATCTTCGCCGACCGCGCGCCGCGCCGTCTCGACCAGCTTCACGTCGCCCGCGAGGCTGCGCCCCATCGGTCCCCAACCGAACTTCACCGCCGTGAATCCGCGCTCAACATATCTCGCGCCGACCTCGCTCATCTCGGCGGGGTCTTCGGTGAACAGCGTGCTGGCATAGACGCGCACACGGTCACGATAGGCCGCGCCAAGCAGCGCATGGATCGGCTTGCCCAGCGCCTTGCCCACAATATCCCACAGGGCAATGTCGACTGCGGCGATGGCTTGTTGTGCGACGCCGTTGCGCCCGAGCCAGAGTGTGCCCGTCTGCATTTTTTGATGCAGCAGCTCGACGTTGAAAGGGTCTTCGCCGATGAGGATGTCGCGCAGTCCGCGGCAGCGCGGCCACGACGGCCAAGCCTCGACAATGGCTTTCACGACCAGTGGCGACGAGTCCGCCTCGCCGACACCCGTGATGCCTTCGTCGGTGTGCACGCGGACAATGACATCGTCCTGTATGCCGTCGGCGATGTTGATGTTGTGGTCGGGGATGCGCAGCGGAATCACTTCGACTTTAGTTATTTTCATAGCAATGTGTCTTATGCGAATTTGTACGTCTCATACAAAGGCGTGAGTGTTATACCAAAATCACAATGGAATGTAAAGAAAATTTCGCCGGCGCATTTACATCGCACGTTGATTTTGTTATGATACGCGCGCTCACATGGACCCCATCAAGTTTGAAGTCATTCGTAACGCGCTGCTCGAGGCGACCGAAGAGATGGCGATCGCGCTGCGCCGTAGCGCCTACTCAACCAACATCAAGACCCGCGCAGATTTCTCCTGCGCCTTTTTTGATCGCAACCTGCGCGCGGTCGCGCAATCGTTCGCGCAGCCGAACCATCTTGGCTCGTTCACGGAACTTGTGCCGCGCGCCGTGCGCTCGTATGGACTGGAGAACCTCGCGCCCGGCGACGCGATCCTCACCAACGATCCTTACGGCGGCGGCGTGCACCTCAACGACATCACGCTGATTACGCCTGTGTACGCGCCCTCTCCCCTGCCCCTCTCCCATTTTGGGAGAGGGGTGACCGAATGGTTTGGGCAGCCTTCGGCTGCGCGCGGCGATGCCGCGCCCAAACCAGAAGGTCGGGGTGAGGGCGATTTGTTCGGCTTTGTCGCCTCGCTCGCGCATCATGTTGACGTCGGCGGTGGCGCGCCCGCCAGCATCGGCGCATTCCGCGAAGTGTTTCAGGAAGGCATCATCATTCCACCCGTCAAGTTGATCGCGCAGGGCAAGATCGTGCCCGACGTGTTTCGTCTCGTGCTCGCGCAGATTCGCTCCAAGCATGAGACGGGCGGCGACTTCCGCGCACAGGTCGCCGCGAACAACACCGGCGCGCGGCGACTGACTGCATTGGTCGAGCGAATGGGCTTCGACGAGGTGAACGCGTACATTGACGAACTGATCGCCTATACCGAACTCCGCACGCGCAGCGGCGTAGCGCAATTGCCCAAAGGCGAGTTTAGCGCGGACGGCTATCTCGACAACGACGGCTACACTGATCAGCGCGTGCATCTTGTTGCGAAGATCGTTATTGACGACGATGGTATCCTGTTCGATCTGACGGGCAGCGATCCGCAGCGGCGCGCGCCCGTCAACTCGACCTACGCGCAAACTTTTTCGGGCTGTGCCTATGTGTTGAAATGTTTGATTGACCCCGACGTGCCAACTAACGCGGGCTTCTACAACTGCGTGCGCGTGATTGCGCCAGAGGGCACGGTCGTCAACTGCACTTCACCCGCGCCCGTCGTCGGCGGCTGGGAGACGCAATTGCGCTTGACCGACATTCTGTTCAAGGCGCTCGCATCCGTGCTGCCCGACAAAATGATTGCGGGCACGAAAGGTATGATCTGTCATGCGGGCTTTGGCGGCATGCATCCGCGCACGGGCGAATATTATTGTTTCCTCGAAACGATCGCTGGCGGCTACGGCGCGCGCGCGGCGAGCGATGGGCCCGATGCGGTGCAGACGCATGGGCAGAACACCGAGAACGCGCCGATTGAAGAGACCGAAGCGAGTTATCCCGTGCGCATCGCGCGCTACGAACTCATTAACGACTCCGGAGGCGCGGGCAAGTTTCGCGGCGGGTTGGGCATACGCCGCGATTATCTCTTCCCCGATTCGTCGCCGACGTTCACGATTCTTGCCGACCGCGACCGCGAGGGACCTTGGGGTTTGTTTGGCGGGCACGCAGGCGAGCGCGCGTATTACATTCTCAATCCCGATGGTGACACGCAACGATTGGGTTCCAAAGTGACACTGGAACTGCAACCCGGCGATGTGATCAGTTACCGCACCTGCGGCGGAGGCGGCTACGGCGATCCGCACGAACGCGATCCAGAGTTGGTGAGGCGCGACGTGCGCGAGGGCAAGGTGAGCGTGGAGCGAGCGAGGGAGGTGTATGGGGGGGAGTCGTGAGAATGCCGCGAGATAGAATCTCACGGCTGAAGACATGCAAGCCCGATGAATCGGGCTGGGTATCGTAGTCGGCTTGAGCCGACTTTCATGAATTCAGCCGGAGAATTTTATTCTCTGGCGTTCTTACCCGAGAGGTGGCGTATGGCTTACTGGCGCTTACACTATCACTTGGTCTGGGCGACCTTCAAACATGAGCCAATGATTGACCGCGAACGTGAGAAAGTTATTTACGGAACGCTCTATAACAAAGCGAAGGAACTCGGTTTGATCATTCACGCGGCTGGCAACGTCGAAGATCATTTTCACGTAGTCGTTTCAATCCCACCCAAGTTGTCCATCAGCGATTGCGTGCGACATCTGAAAGGCGCTAGCGCTCACGCCGTGAATCACATGCTGTCATCGGCTACTGTTTTCAAATGGCAGGAAGGATACGGCGCGTTGTCCCTTGGTGAGCGTTCCCTGCCGACGCTCATTGCTTATGCGAATAACCAAGCGCAGCACCATCGCGATAACACAATGGTTGCGCTTTGCGAACGCATGACGGAGGAAGACGATGGGCCGATCATCCAGAGAACGCCGTGAGCCGTGAGATAAAATCTCACGGCTGAAAACATGAAAGCCCGATGAATCGGGCTGCGGTATTGTAGTCGGCTTGAGCCGACTTTCATGCCATCAGCCGTGAAATTTAATTCACGGCATTCCGCAAAGGAATACATGCTCCATTCAACTAATGCGTCCCAACCCACCCACTCCATCCGCTTCCTTTACGATCTGAAAGTCCCGATGCGCGACGGCGTGAAGTTGTCGTGCGATGTGTTCCTGCCGAAAGGCGGCGGCAAGTGGCCCGTCATCTTTTTGCGGACGCCGTACGAGACGCTGCACGGCCCGCACATCGAGTGGGCGTGCTGGTGGGCGCGGCGCGGCTATGCATGCGTCATTCAGGATGATCGCGGCAAGTTCGAGTCCGAGGGCACGTTCTACGCCTATCACGACGACGGGCGCGACGGACACGATTCGCTTGAATGGATCGCCAATCAGCCGTGGTGCGATGGCAAGATTGGCATGAGCGGGCGCTCGTATGGCGGCATCGTGCAATGGCAACTCGCACCGTATCGCAGCCCGTACCTCAGCGCGCTCGCGCCGCAGGTCATCATGGGCGATTACTTCAGCGGCTGCCATCGCATCGGCGGCGCGGTGCAGTGGGCGCTGACAGCCGCCGCCGCGCTCACCTTCTCCACCGCCGTCTCGTTCACGCAACTCGGCGCGACGCACATCTTCGGCAATCAGAAATTCTATCGCCACCTGCCGCTCGTCACCGCCGACGAAGAAGTGATCGGGCGACCGATTCAGTTCTATCGCGATTGGTTCGCGCACCAATGCTACGACGACTACTGGCGCGCGATCAACACCGAAGAGAAGCTGCACGAGATTGACGTGCCCATTTATCAGCAAGCCGCGTGGTACGACCCGTACACCGCATCCGAGTTCCGCATGTTCAACGGGATGAAGGAGCGCGGCTACTCGCAGCGCGCGCGCGACAACCAAAAAATTTATTGCATCCCGTGGACGCATCACATTCCCGAATCGTCCAAACTCGGCGACCTCGACTTTGGTCCGCAAGGCTACGTGGATTTGAAGATCGAAGACTTGCGCTGGTTCGATTATTGGTTGAAGGGCGTCGACACGGGGGTGATGAGCGAGCCGCCCATAAAAATTTTTGTGATGGGCGCGAACACATGGCGCTTCGAGCATGAATGGCCGCTCGCGCGCACCGATTGGCAGCGATGGTATCTGAATAGCAATGGTCATGCAAATACGCTATACGGTGATGGTACACTCTCGCCCGACGCGCCCACCAACGAACCACCCGACCATTACGACTACGACCCCGACAACCCCGTGCCGACGCTCGGCGGCAACAACTCGACGTGGACGCTGATGAAGTTCGCGGCCGACCAAATCTTTCCCGGTCCCCTCGACCAACGCCCGCTCGAACGACGCGACGACGTATTGTGCTACACGAGCGAGTTACTCGAAAAAGATTTGGAAGTGACGGGTCCGCTCGAAGTCGTGCTGTACGCCGAGTCATCCGCGCGTGACACCGACTTCACGGCAAAATTGATTGATGTGTATCCCGACGGTAAAGCGATTCATCTCGCCGAAGGCATCATCCGCGCGCGGCATCGCAAGAGTATGGAAGCGATTGAATTTCTCGAACCGAACAGCGTCGCCGAGTATCACATCGAACTCGCGCCGACAAGCAACGTCTTCAAAGCGGGTCATCGCCTGCGCGTCGAGATTTCGTCGTCCAACTTCCCGCGCTTTGACCGCTGCCTCAACACCACCGACGACATCGGCTTCGGCACGCAGTGGCAGACCGCACACCAGACGATTCTGCACACGAGCGAGTTTCCATCACATATCGTGCTGCCAGTGATTCCATCTTGAACCACAGAGACACAGAGGACACAGACTTTTTTTCTCCGTGCTCTCTGTGCCTCTGTGGTGAAACTTTTTATGGATCCGATTCGATTCGAAGTCATCCGCAACGCGCTGCTCGAAGCGACTGAAGAGATGGCGATTGCGTTGAAGCGCAGCGCCTACTCGGTCAACATCAAGACGCGCAGCGACTTTTCGTGCGCCTTCTTCGACCGCGACTTGCGCACCATCGCGCAAGCGTCGGGCCAGCCCGTGCATCTCGGCTCGCTGTCCGAGTTTGTGCCGCGCCTCATCCGCGACTACGGAGCCGAACGACTGCGCGCGGGCGACGCCATTCTCGCCAACGACCCATACCTCGGCGGCGTGCACCTCAACGACATCACGCTCATCTCGCCCGTGTTCCTCCCCTCTCCTAGCGGGAGAGGGGTCGGGGGAGAGGGAGAGCTCTTAGGCTACGTCGCCAACCTCGCGCATCACATTGACGTGGGCGGCGGCGCGCCCGGCAGCATCGGCGCGTTCCGCGAGGTCTTTCAAGAAGGCATCATCATCCCGCCCGTCAAGTTGGTGCAGGCTGGCAAGATTGTGCCCGACATCTTCAAGTTGGTGCTCGCGCAGATTCGCTCGAAGCGCGAGACGGCAGGCGACTTCCGCGCGCAAATCGCCGCGAACCACACGGGCGTGCGCCGCTTGAGCGACCTCGCGGCGCGCACGGGCACAGACACACTGCGCGCGTACATGGATGCACTGCTCGATTACACCGAGCGCCGTTCACGCGCCGAGTTGCGCGCGTTGCCGCATGGCGTGTTCAGCGCCGAAGGTGTCGTGGATAACGACGGCTACACCGACGAACCCGTGCGCCTCGTCGCCAGTGTCACCATCAACGACGACGGCGTGCTGTTCGATTTCACGGGCAGCGACCCGCAGCGCCGCGCGCCCGTCAACTCGACCTACTCGATGACGTTCGCTGCGTGCGCCTACGTGCTCAAGTGTCTGATTGATTCCGATGTGCCTGTGAACTCTGGTTTCTATCGCACGGTGCGCATGGTCGCGCCCGCAGGCACCGTCGTGAATTGCACGCCGCCCGCGCCCGTCGTCGGCGGTTGGGAAACGCAGACGCGCTTGTGCGATATCATCTTCAAAGCATTCGCGCAAGCCATCCCGGAGCGCATGCCCGCGGGCACGAAGGCGATGATGGCGCAGGTCGCGTTCGGCGGCATCAACCCGCGCGAGGAGGTAGGGGCGGGGTCACCCCGCCCGTACTACGCCTACTACGAAGCAATTGCGGGCGGCTACGGCGCGCGCGCGACGAAGGACGGCGCGGATGCGGTGCAAGCGCACGGACAGAACACCGAGAACGCGCCTATCGAGCAGAGCGAAAACAATTATCCATTCCGCATCGCGCGCTATGAACTGATCGAGGACTCGGAAGGCGCGGGCAAGTTTCGCGGCGGCTTGGGCTTGCGCCGCGATTACCTCTTTCCCGACCACGAAGTCTCGTTCACGATTTTGTCTGACCGCGACCGTTGGGGTCCGCATGGTTTGTTTGGCGGATTGTCTGGACTGAAAGCGAGTTACATTCTCAATCCCGATGGTGATGCGATTCAATTGTCATCCAAGACAACGGTGCAACTCCAAGCAGGCGACATCATCAGTTTTCGCAGTTGCGGTGGTGGCGGTTACGGCGACCCGTACGAGCGCGACCCGCAACTCGTGTTGCGCGACGTGCGCGAGGGGAAAGTGAGCGCGGAGCGAGCGAGAGAAGTGTATGGCGTGGACGCAGCAGAGATAAATCAGCGAAGGTAATCAGTTATGACGCGTTTCAGACTGCTAATCATTAAATTGCTGTTGCACTTCCATGTACTTACGCAAAATGGTGTTGATGAGTGCAGGATATGCTTTGCTTTGTGATTTGAACCACTGCAAAACATCGGTGTCAAGTTGGACTGCATCGCTGACGGTAAATTGCCTGGCGCGCTGGAAGAATGTCTCGTCCAGTGGCGGGATGTCCGAGTAATCAATCTCGTCATCCGTCATCGTTTCCAAAGCGTTCCAGTCAGTCTTTGATGCTTTCGTTGTATCGTTTGCGCTCATGGCGATTAGCCTTTCTGGCGGAAATGATGCGAATCGTTTCTTGTTCGCGTCCCGTAAATACGACCACCGCGATAACGTTTCGGAGCAGTCCGATTCCAATCCAGCGGTCTTCACCGTACTGTTCGCGGTCGTCAAGGTCAATCAGCATGGGAGCGGAGAACATTTCTGAAACGTCCGCAAAGTCAATCTTGTGCTTGCGAATGTTCACCAGATTTTTCTCCTCATCCCATTCAAACTGCATGTCTTCATTGTAATAACAATTTCGAGCGAGTCAACAACAATTCAGCACTCAGCACTCGGCGTTCATCACTTAGGACTGACTTATGCCTTACCGCCTCGGCATTGACATCGGCGGCACGTTCACCGATGCGACACTATTAAACGAAGAGACGGGCGAGCTGCGCATCGGCAAAGTTTCGACCACGCCGCGCGACCCATCCATCGGCTTCCTCGAAGCGACGCAGCGCATCCTGCGCGCGAACAACGTCACGCCTTCCGATGTGCGCTATGTCGTGCACGCGACGACCGTTGCAACGAACGCCATCATCGAAGGCACGGTCGCGCCCACCGCGTTCATCACCACCGACGGCTTTCGCGACATGCTCGAAATCCGGCGGCAGATTCGTCCGTCGCTCTACGATTTGCAATTCGAGAAGCCGCGCCCGCTCGTGCCGCGCTACTGGTGCTTCGGCGTGCCCGAACGATTGGATTATCGCGGGCAGGTGCTCACGCCACTCGATGAGCGTGCCGTGCGTGAAGTCGCGGAGCGATTGCGCCACGAGCCCATCGAAGCCATCGCCGTGTGCACGCTGCACTCATACATCAATCCGATGCACGAAAAACAAATCGGCGAAATCTTGAGCGAGGTCTTGCCCAACACCATCATCTCGCTCTCGTCGGAGGTCGCGCCCGAAATCCGCGAATACTATCGCGCCAGCACGACCGTCATCAACGCGAGCATCCGACCCGTCGTCTCGCGCTACTTGCAGAACATCGAGACGCGCCTGCACGAAATGGGCTTGCGCGCCGAACTGCTCGTGATGCAGAGCAGCGGCGGCGTGTTCACGTTCGCGGCAGCGCGCGAGAAGCCCGTCTTCATGGTCGAGTCGGGCCCCGCGGCGGGCGTGATTGCCGCCGCGTATCTCGGCGAGACGATAGGACATCGCAACGTCATCTCGTTCGACATGGGCGGCACGACGGCGAAAGCGGGTCTGATCGAAAACGGCAAGCCGAAAGTGACGAAGGAGTACGAGGTCGGCGCGACGGCGCAGGCGGGCAGCGGACGCGCGCGCGGCAGCGGCTATCCAATTCGCACGCCCGTGATTGACCTCGTGGAGATTGGCGCAGGCGGCGGCAGCATCGCGTGGGTGGATTCGGGCGGCGCATTGCGCGTCGGTCCGCGCAGCGCAGGCGCAGACCCCGGCCCTGTGTGTTATGGCAAAGGCGGCACAGAGCCAACCGTGACCGATGCGAACCTCGTGCTCGGTCGGCTCAATCCCGAATACTTTCTCGGCGGCGAAATCAAATTGGCTGTCGAACGCGCGCGCTCAGCCATCCAGGAAAAAGTTGCCGACCCGCTCGGCATGACTATGGTCACGGCGGCGCATGGCATCGTGGAGATTGCAAACGCGGCGATGGTGAACGCGCTGCGGCTCGTGTCGGTGCAGCGCGGCTACGACCCGCGCGAGTTCGTGTTGATTGCGTTCGGCGGCGCGGGCCCCGTTCACGCCAATCGGCTCGCGATGGAGATGGAGATGCCGACGACGCTCATCCCGATGAGTCCCGGCATCTTCTCCGCGCTGGGCTTGCTCGTCACCGACCTCAAGCACGACTACTCGACCACCGCGATTCAGCGTGTGGATGCGCTGGACGCGGCGGCAGTCGAGGCACACTATCGGCGCATGGAAGCCGATGGGCGCGCGGTGCTCACGCGCGAAGGCATCGCACCCTCCGCGATGAGTTTCGCGCGCAGCGTTGACATGCGCTACGTCGGACAGAGTTTTGAGTTGACGATACCGCTCCCCTCGCCCAGCGGGAGAGGGGTTGGGGGTGAGGGAGAGTTGTCAGCCCAAGTCATCGCCCACATCCTCGAACAATTCCACGCCGAACACGAACGCGCCTATGGCTACGCCGCGCCCGACGAGCCGACCGAGTTCGTCAACTTGCGACTGACAGCAGTCGGCGCGATTGGCAAGCCACGCTTACGCGAGGTTACAGGAGACAGGGGACAGGGGACAGGGGAGAAAGGCAAACGGCAAGTTTATTTCGCGGAGAGCGGCGGCTTCGTGGATTGTCCGATATACGACCGCTATCAGTTGCGCGCTGGCGCAGTCGTCGCGGGACCCGCCATCGTCGAAGAGTTCGACTCGACGACGGTGATTCATCCGGGGTATGGGGCGCAGGTGGACAGGTATGGGAATATGTTGCTTATGCGGCAATCGGAATCGGCGGCTTCTCGACGGATGTGATAGGCACGCTCTCAATAATTGATGGCGAATAACTGGAGACTTTCAAGATATGGCTCACCGGTGGTTTGGTGATAATCTCGATAACCTCCGCTTGCCATTCGGATTCCAATTCCTGCAAACCTGTTAGAGGAAAACTGCGCGGACCAAGGTTCGTCATCTGCACCAGCACGGAGAAATCCATTAAGGTCAAGCCCACTGCGCGACGTTCGGCGCGGTTGAAACGCAGCAAGATGTTATCATTCAACTCGACGGCTGCGGTTGCCGCTTCGCCTGACGCAAAGGTAATATACAAAACATCTGCGTCTTTGTCGTAGGAGTAAGTTGGAGACTGGTTCATTCTTTACTTAAGGTTCGCTCATTTTTAGAGTGGTTAGGAGGAATCAAAGATCAGGTTTGAATACAGGCTCGGCGAGAGACCGAGCAAGTCCAGCACCCGTTGCTGGAGAGATGACAGCGACGTCAGATATCGGCGCACATGCACACCATCTTGGATGATCGTCAGCGTGAT
>JBBPZQ010000093.1:0-3568 GCA_038198935.1 Anaerolineae bacterium | reverse complement strand
GTTTCAGCCGAAACGGATCGGCTTTTCGACCGCGCATCGCTCACCTGCCTGTTCAGACTGGACTTGATGGCTAACCGTAGCACAGTCGATTATTTTAGGCAACTATTTTGTTGCAGAATTTATCCGCCAAGTCACTAGCGCCTCTTGCACGAAGCGATCAATGCCTTCGTTCAGCGCGGGGCGATCCTGGCCCGCACGCGCGACAAACAGGGGCAGGTCACCTGCGTGCGCGCGAACCAGTGCAGTTGCCGAGAACTGCTCCGCGCGCTGTCGGATCGCATCATCCGAATCGGGCGGCAGCATGGAGCGCAGGTCGAGCACGGCGTAGTACGCGATCATGCAGCGCACGAATGAGCGACGCTCCCGCAGCAGCCACGCAAACTGAATGCCGCCGCCGGAGAAAGCCCAGACCGCCATGTGATCCGCATCCGCATGGAACTCGTCGGCGTGCGCACGAACGAACGTCAGCGCCGCGCGAACGTCGTCCAGTGAGTCATCGAAATTTTCGCGACCGTGAAAGCGATGATTGAACGTCACGCCAACCATGCCTGACGCCGCCATCAATTCGCCATACGACTGATACACGCCCCACTCGGTTGGCGGCTGCATTTCGGCGGGAATGGGGCCGCCGTGCACGAAAAGCACGATGGGTAATCGCGCACCGTCGCGCACGTCAGGTGGCGCGTACACGTTCATCGTCAGGGCGCGTTCACCTGCGCGGTGATAGACGAGACCACGCTGAACGCGCACGCACTCCATGTCGGGCAAGGTGTACACGACGCGCCGACTCAGGTCAGGCATAGCAAAATCCTGAAGCGGCTGGCGAACTGTTGTCAGCGATTATACACCGGAAGGGGCGCAGCATGCTGCGCCCCCGCGATTCCGCATACACGATACGCGCCGGAGTTATTCTACTGCTTCTGACTTGTGCTCGACTGCGCTCGGCGCGCCATCGGCGATCATCGTCTGGCTCTGCTCGCGCATGAACTGCGAAACATAGTACGGGCCAAGCGCGCTCTTGCCGCTCGACCCGCTGCCCTTCCAGCCGCCGAACGACTGCACGCCGGGCCATGCGCCCGTCGTCGCGCCGCCACGCCGATTGGAATACGTCACGCCTGCTTCAATCGTCTCGAAGAATTGGCGCATCTCGCGCTCGTCCTGCGTGAAGATGCCGGCCGTCAAGCCGTACTCGCTGTCGTTCGAGAGTGCAATCGCTTCGTCGAGCGACTTCACCTCGGCGACGGACAGAATCGGCACGAAGAATTCTTCCTGAAACAGCTTCGAGTCCTTCGGCAGTTTATCTACAATCGCGGGTTCGACATAGTAGCCGTGCGCGAACTCGCCGTCCTGCAACACGTCGCCGCCGTACGCAACCCGCCCTTCGGATTTGCCGCGCTTCACGGCGCGCTCGTACGTCTTCAGCGCACCCTTGTTGATGAGCGGACCGAGGAACGTCTCACGCAGCAATGGATCGCCGACCTGACGCGCTTTGGTTTTTTCGACGAGCAGCTGCATGAACCGCTTGCGAATGTCGCGATGCACGTACAAGCGCGAGCACGCCGAGCACTTCTGCCCGCCCATGCCGAACGCCGAGCGCAGCACGCCTTCGGTTGCGTCGTCGAGATTCGCCGACGGCATCACGATGGCTGGATTCTTGCCGCCCATTTCCGTGATGCACGGTTTCGGAAAGCCTTTCGAGAAGCGGCGCATGATGTTCATGCCCACTTCTTTCGAGCCTGTGAAGATGAAACCGTCCACGTCGTCGTTCTCGACCAACTCTTCGCCGACCGTGCTGCCGGGTCCAGTGATGAAATTAAACACGCCATCGGGCAAACCCGCGTCGCGGAATGTTTCGTAAATACGCAAGCCCGTGAACGGCGTGTCGCTGGCCGGCTTATACACGACGGTGTTGCCGCCGACGAGTGCACCCGTCGCCATGCCCGTGCTCAGCGCCATTGGGAAGTTGAACGGCGACACAACCGCCCACACGCCAAACGGTTTCAACACCGATTGCGTGCGCTCGCGCCCCGTGCCTGCCATTGGCTGCACGTAGCCATTGTGCGCCTCCATCTGTGAGCAGTAATACAAGATGAGGTCAACCGTTTCGGACACTTCGGCGATGGACTCAAAACGGTTCTTGCCGACTTCCATGCTCATCAGTGCGGCGTACTGATACTGCCGCTGCATCATAATGTCGGCAGCGCGGCGCAGCAACTCGACGCGCCGCTGCCAGCCCACGTCGCGCCACGCCGGAAACGCCGACTTGGCTGCCGCGATAGCTTTACGCGCGTCGGCGCGATCACCCTTCTGAAATTTTCCGAGCACGATGCGCGTGTCTGCGGGCGATGTATCGTCAAACGTGCCGTCCTTGCCCTTCTTCGCTTTGCCGTTGATGTAAATTGGATGTGTGTCGCCGAGTTCCTCTTGGACGTGTCCGATGGCAGCGTCGAAGGTACTGTGGAAGTCGTCACCCAGATTGCCGAGCGAGGCATAGGTAATTTTATCCATGTGTGTCTCCTGTGGGCACTATGCGGCACGAGGCAAAACGTGCTCGCCCAAGTCCGCAATTAATCTTTGCATCAATTTCACTTGCACATTGTGAACCGTCAACCCAACGACTTTGTTAGTCTCGCCATCATAGCGCAGCATCACACCGGGCATTCGCGGCACATCCTCGTAGTATGACGCGCCAAGCGGCTGCCGCAAGAGGATGTAGAGCATATCCTGCGTCGCGTCATACTCATAATGTAGTTTCATGCCATCAGGCAATACGAATTCGATCATGCGGCTGTCTCCCTCTTGCGTACGAAGTATGCCGAAGTCAACAAACCCGTGCGTTGGTAATCGCGTTCAGCCGGAGTTACGTATTTCACGATAACTCGCAACCACATCGCGTGCGTGAACGGCACGCGATCAGCAAGGACGGCGACGTAAACACGTGTGATGCGAGTATCTTCCTCGTCCACCTCACGGCGTTCTGGAGAAATGAGTGCCGCGATAATGAGGTCCCTAACGGGTTCGATCTCTGGATGATATTTGAGTATATGCTCGCGCCAGACTGCTCGACTGCAATAAATCCAAACGCCTTCCGAATCAAAAACGAGTGGCTGCGGAGTGCCGGACGTATCGCGCTCAATGTTTTCCCAAATGTCTGATGCAGCCTGCTCCATTTGATTCATAATACATGAAATACACGATCTGCCGCAATTCACTCGCTTCAAATAGACAACGCTTTGCAAAAGTTGGTTAACCTTGATTCCATGCAGGCGTCCAGCATCCAATTGAGCACGCACGATGAGTAAGGCGACCGCATCATGCGCAAGCATCAAGCGAGCACAGAAAAGCAGGGTGTGCCGTCATTGCGCTTTGAGTGTATGCGCTCTTTTTACCAAGCAGCAATACTCATTTTGACGGACGGCTTGCACTCGGCTGACCGCGCGGCGATGAAGTCGCCGCGCTACGGTACGACGCCCCGTGAACGGGGCTTGCATTCAGCCCGTTTCAACGGGCGTCGGCTTGTAGCCCGCCGCTTGAGCGGCGGGCGTTGCGCCAAATTGAGAATTGCTGT
>JBBPZQ010000092.1:0-16655 GCA_038198935.1 Anaerolineae bacterium | reverse complement strand
GCAATGGTTTCGCTGAAGGTGTCAATTTGAAAATCAAACTGCTCAATCGCCGTGCTTTTGGCTATCGCAGCTTCGACAGCTTTCGTTTACACGTCTTGGTCGCTTTTGAGCCGCGTTCCCGTCAAAGTCGGTAGAGCCATAATCTTCTAGAGTTATCCGATGTCCCTCATCGAAGACGTGCTCGCGCGCGAAGTGCTCGATTCACGCGGCAATCCCACGGTTGAAGTCGAGGTCACGCTCGACGACGGCAGTTTCGGCCGCGCCATCGTTCCATCGGGCGCGAGCACAGGTGCGCACGAAGCGCTGGAGATGCGCGACGGCGACAAGAAACGCTTCAACGGCAAGGGCGTGCTGAAAGCGGTCGAGAACGTGAACGGCGAAATCGCAGAGCACATCGTCGGCATGGACGCGCTCGACCAAGCGGGCATTGATGGCGCGCTGCTTGAGCTGGACGGCAGCGAGAACAAATCACATCTCGGCGCGAACGCGACGCTCGGCGTGAGTTTGGCCGTCGCGCACGCAGCCGCCGATTACGTCGGCGAGTCGCTGTATCGTTATCTCGGCGGCGTGATGGCGCACACTTTGCCGGTGCCGATGCTCAATATCTTGAACGGCGGCAAGCACACCGAGTGGCAGTCCACCGACTTTCAAGAATTTATGGTTATGCCGCTGGGCGCGAGCAGTTTTCGTGAGGCACTGCGCTGGGGCGTTGAAGTCTATCACGCGCTGGCCAAAGTGCTGCAAGGCAAAGGCTACAGGACAAGCGTCGGCGACGAAGGCGGTTTCGCACCTGCGCTCAAAGATGATCGCGAAGCGATTGACTGCATTCTCGAAGCGATCACGCAATGCGGATTGCGCGCTGGTGAAGACGTGGCGCTCGCGCTCGACCCGGCCGCGAGCGAGTTGTTCGAGGATGGCGCATACAATTTGCGCAAGCGTGGACAGAAAGTGGCGTCGGCGGACGTGATCGGCATCTACGAGGATTGGGTGCGGCAGTATCCGATTGTCTCGATTGAGGATGGACTCGCGGAGGACGATTGGCAAGGCTGGCAGGAATTGAACGCGCGCATTGGCGAGCGCGTGCAACTCGTCGGCGACGACTTGCTGGTGACGAATGTCAAACGCCTCCAGCACGCGATTGACGAGAACGCGTGCAACTCGATCCTGATCAAGTTGAATCAGATCGGCACGCTCACCGAAACGCTGGCGGCGATTGAGATGGCGAGCCGCGCGGGTTGGACATCCGTCATCTCGCATCGCAGCGGCGAGACGGAGGACACGACGATTGCGGATTTGGTTGTGGCGACCAATGCGGGCCAAATCAAAACGGGCGCGCCCGCACGCAGCGAGCGCGTCGCCAAATACAATCAATTGCTGCGCATCGAAGACGAGTTGGGCGGCAGCGCAAGGTATGCGGGGCGAGACGCGCTGCGCCTCTAAAACGAATGGGCGGCTCGCAAGCCGCCCTTCATGGTTTATTGGGAGATGATTCTTAAATCTGGATCGGACTGAAATTTTGGCGCGCTGCTCGTGCCATGCTCCAATTGTTTGAGGCTGCCCATCAGCAGGTCCAGATTGATGTTATGCTGTTGCGCGGCAGACGTGAGCGTTTGGTCGGGACTGACCGCGCACGAAGCGCAGCCACCCAGATGAAAACTGGCCAGCACGTCGGCGGCGTGGGGATGCAGCGCGGAGATTTCGCCGATGGTCATCTGCGGCTCAAACTTCAGCAAACCGGCTTGGCGCTTCATCTCCACGCGCAGATCGAGCAGATTGCTTTGCAGTTCGTCGTCCAGTTCGTGCACGCGATTCACCAGCGCGAAGTAGCGATTGTTCGTCGCGTCGAGTCGCTCTGCCAACGCTTTAAGCTGACGGCTGCTGCGCCATGCAACGAAAAGGGTGAGCACGCCAAGCGTAAGGGCAAGATATTCCATCGGTCATCAAACTCCCGCTCAATGTCGAGCGGAATTATAGTCGGGGATGCTGTAGCGGTCAATCGCGCCAGCGGGCAAGGGAATCATACCGTGTGTGTGGCCGATTCTGGCCCGTCAATATTGGGCGCGATTTTGAATTTCGCGCCAGTTATGTTATATTAGCATTCATCGGCTATACACACTCTGTAGGGCTGAATCCGGTCTTTTCACGCTAGGAAGGTGAACGTATTAGCAACAAGAATCAGCGAGTCAATGATGCCATTCGCGTACGTGAAGTGCGCTTGATTGACACCGACGGCTCACAACTTGGCATTGTCCCCACGCGCGATGCGCTCGACATGGCGCGCGCCAAGCACGTAGATTTGGTCGAAGTAGCACCTAATGCGCAACCGCCTGTGTGCCGCCTGCTTGATTTCGGCAAGTTTCAATACGAGAAAACGAAGAAGGAGCGCGAGGCGCGCAAGTCGCACAAAGCCCAGAAACTTAAAGAGCTGCGCTTCCTGCCGACGACCGACGAGTATCACGTCGGCTTCAAAGTGAAGCAGGCGCGCAAGTATCTCGAAGATGGATCCAAGGTGAAAGTGAGTGTGCTGTTTCGTGGACGCTCCATCACCCATCCCGAAGTCGGCCGGAAGTTGTTGATGTTCGTCGTGGACGAACTTGGTACGGATGCGGTGGTCGAGCAGTCGCCCAAGATGGAAGGGCGCAGTATGCAGTTGGTGCTTGCGCCCCCGACTTCTGCGGCAAAGGCAAAAGCTCAGCAGCGTGCACCCGCACAATCAAACGCTGCTCCAGCCAGAGCGATGGTCGCTCCGACAAAGGCGAATAGTAAACCGCCGCAACCATAGTTGAGTTGGACTTGGATTATCCAGTAATGAATCCAAGGCTCACGGCATTGCCGTGAGCCTTCTTGTGTCAGGAGTAAATCGTTATGCCTAAGTTGAAGACGCACAAGGCGACAGCGAAGCGTTTCAAACGCACAGGCACGGGCAAGTTGGTGCGCACGCACATCGGCAAGAGCCATCTGCGCCGCCGCACGTCCAAGCGCGTCAAGCGTTCGTTCGATAAGACTGAAGAAGTAGTCTCCAAGCGTGCCGTGCGCCGCGTGAGCCGCCTCGCACCATTTCTCAAGTAACCCGTGCTGAGTGGACATGCTCAGCACTCAGTACTCACTCAAGGAGTTAAGTTATGGCAAGAGTCAAAGGCGGACCGAAAGCGCGCCGCCGCCACAACAAGATTTTGAAACTGACGAAGGGCCAGTTCGGCGCGCGCCATCGTCAGATCCGCCGCGCCAGTGAAGCGCGCTTACATGCATTGGCATATGCGTATCGCGACCACCGCAATCGTAAGCGCGACATGCGCCGTATGTGGATCGTGCGCATCAACGCCGCCGCGCGACAGAACGGATTGTCGTACAGCAAATTCATGGCGGGTCTCATCAACGCGGGCGTCGAACTCGACCGCAAAGTGCTTGCCGATTTGGCGGTGCGCGACGCGGGCGCGTTCACGAAATTGGCAGAACTGTCAAAGGCTGGCTAATAGCCGATGGCATATGGCTGATAGCCTATAGTGTCGTACAACAGCGATATGCTATCAGCCCTCAGCTATCAGCCATGATCACCAGTTTAGCCAACGCGAAGGTCAAGCACGCGCGCGAACTGCTGCGCTGGCGTAATGCGCGCGAGCAGCATCGGCAGTATGTGATCGAAGGCGTGCGACTGATCGAAGAAGCAGACAGAGCGGGCGTGATGCCCGTTCTGTTTTTTTATGCGCCCGAATTTTTGCAAAGCAATGAGGGGAAGCAAATGGTGCAACGTTGGCCCAACGTCGCCGAAGTCGTCTCGGACAAAGTGCTCGCGTCCATCAGCGACACGGTAACACCGCAAGGAGTAGTGGCCGTCGTGCCGTATCCGCACATCGAATCCGCAAAGCTCGACCTCATATTAATTCTCGACAACGTGCGCGACCCCGGCAACGTCGGCACGCTGCTGCGCTCGGCAGCCGCAGCCGGTGCGGACGAGGTGTTCGTCGGCGATGGCAGCGCGGACCCGTTCAGTCCCAAAGTCGTGCGTGCGGCGATGGGCGCGCACTTTCGTATGGCGGTTCGTCTTGCTGACTGGCGCATGATTGCACCGCGCGTGCAAACCATGTCGGTGTTGCTCGCCGACGCCGATGGCGCGCTCGACTACGACCGATTCGACTGGCGCACGCCATCCGCATTGATCGTCGGCGGCGAAGCCGAAGGCGCGAGCGCGGAAGGACGTGCACTAGCGGCGCAGCACGTGCGCATCCCGATGCAGCGCGACACCGAATCGCTCAACGCCGCTGTCGCGGGCAGCATCATCTTGTTTGAGGCAGCACGGCAGCGGCGCGCGAGTGAATAGACCTGACTGCTTCTGAAACCTGTCACGTCGCGCAATCTTAAATTTGCCTGTTGCGCACTGCTGCATTGTATAATGAACTTATGGCAAGTATAACTAAAGTCACCAAGCTCCCGAAGACGATCAAAGAGATGCGTTCCATCCTCGACGCGATGGACGTGAAGAAACTCAACAAAGAAGTGCAAGCCGAGTTGCAAACACGCGTTCCCATCGTAGGCACCGTCAACACGGGCAAATCTACACTGCTCAATTATCTGATCGGCAAGTCGGTGTCGAAAGTCTCCGCAGTACCGGGCACAACGCGCACGAACATCGAGCGCAAAGTGGGCCCCTTCGAGTTAGTGGACACGCCTGGCTTCGGCGACCCTTCACAGCCGACGCGCGCGGACGTAGCGCGCGAAGCGATCCAACACGCGGACGTGAACTTGTTCCTGTTGGACGCGACGACGGGCGTGCGGCAGGTGGACGTTGACTTGTTCAACGAGTTGAAAGCGCGCAAGCAGCCGCTCGTCATCGCACTCAATAAAATGGATGCGATCAATCCGCACGAAGCCGATACAGTCGTCACGATGGTCGAGTCGAAAATCGGACGCAACGTCATTCCCATTTCGGCGCGGTCCGGCATGAACATCGCCGAGCGACTCATCCCGCGCTTGATTGACGAGAAGCCCGAATTGGCTGTTGCGCTCGGGCGCGCGCTGCCCGACTTCCGCCACATCGTCGCCGAGCGCATGATCCGCAAAGCGGCAACGCTCAGCGCGCTGGCTGGGCTCGAACCGATCCCCGGCATTGATGTGCCGATCTTGCTGATTGGCCAAGTGCGCCTCATTTTGCGCATCGCCGCGCTGTATGGCGAAGAGATCACCACCCGCACCGCGCGCGAAATGATCGCCACCATCGCAGGCGGTGTGACGCTGCGCTATCTCGGTGAAGAAGCGTCGAAGCTGCTGCCCGGCCCCGGCTGGATCCTTTCCGCAGGCTTCGCCGCCGCCGGCACGTATGCGATCGGCCAAGTCGCGCGCGACTATTTTGAGAGCGGCAAGCACCTCTCCATCACGCAGATGCGTGAACGCTATCAACGCGTCATCGAAGAACGACGAAAGAAGAAGTCCTGAGTGCAAAGTCCTGAGCCTTGAGTGCATTGCTCAGCACTTGGGACTCTGGACACAGCACGATCATGTCCGCATTCGTGCGCGCAGCGACGATTGTTTCCCTCGCGTTCGTCGTCAGCCGCGCGCTTGGCTTGCTGCGTGAGATCATCATCGCGCAGCAATTCGGCACCAGCCCCGAACTCGACGCATACCGCGCAGCATTCGTCATCCCCGATACGTTGTACCTGCTCATCGCCGGCGGCGCGCTCGCTTCGGCATTCATTCCGACGTTCGCCAGTTTCCTTGCGCGCGACGATGAACTAGGCGCGCAGCGCTTAGCCAGCACGATCATCAACGTCGTCTTTCTGTTCCTCGCGGTTGTCTCCGTCGTAGTCGCCGTGTTCGCGCCCTGGCTCGTCGTACATCTGCTCGTGCCCGACTTCTCGCCCGAACAGCAGACGCTGACCACGACGCTGCTGCGCATCATGCTCATCTCGACTACGATCTTCGGTGTGAGCGGCATCGCGATGAGCATCCTCAACGCGCATCAGCATTTCCTGATGCCCGCGCTCGCGCCGATTGCATACAACCTCGCCATCATTGCGGGCGCAATTTTTCTCGGGCCGCGCATCGGCGTGATGGGACTGACGGCGGGCATCGTCGTCGGCGCATTGGGGCACTTGCTCGTGCAAGTGCCCGCGTTGTTGCGCTTTCGTTTTCACTGGTCGCCGGTGTTCGCGTGGCGTGACGAGCACGTGCGCGAGGTCGCGCGCTTGATGGGCCCGCGCGTGTTCGGTCTGGCTATCACGCAGTTGAACTTTTTTGTGAACGCACGATTGGCGTCCGGACTGGCCGAAGGTTCGCTCGCCGCGCTGTACTATGCGTGGACGATCATGCTGCTGCCCGAAGGAATCGTCGCGCAAGCCATCGCGACGGCGATCTTCCCAACCTTCTCGGCGCAAGTGGCACGCGGCGAATTGTCGCAACTGCGTGCGACGTTCTCGGCGGCAATGCGCAGTTTGCTGTTTCTGATTCTGCCGGCGATGGTCGGCTTGCTGGTCGCGCGCGAGCAGATCATCACCGTCCTGTTGCAGCGCGGCAGGTTCGACGCGACCTCGACTGAGTTGACCGCGTTCGCTTTGCAGTTCTACGCACTCGGACTTGTGTCGCACTCCGTACTCGAAATCATCACGCGCGCGTTCTACGCGCTGCACGACACGCGCACACCCGTCGCGATTGGCGCGGCGGCGATGGCGCTCAACGTCGCGCTCAGTTTGCTCTTGATCGGGCCCCTGTCGTTCGGCGGGCTCGCGCTCGCGAACACAATTGCGACGACGCTTGAAGCCTCGCTGCTGTTCGTGCTGCTGCGCGGCCGCATGAGCGGCGTGGACGGCAGCACGCTCGTGCCCGCTGCCGCGAAGATGTCGCTGGCCGCATGTGTCATGGGCGCGTGCTTATTTGCATTCCTGATGCTCACGCATGGCTTGACGATCTGGCTCGTCGCCGCAGGCGCACTCGCCATCGCGGGCGTAAGTTACGTTGCCGCGTCATTCGTGCTCGGCGTGCCCGAAGTGACGCGCGTGCCGCAGTTGCTCTTGCGCCGTGCGAAGGTTTGAAGCGTCTGTGTCGTTGTGTTAAGATTCGTGCAGAAGTCTTCGTGATTGAACCCAACAGGCGCAGAGCGTGCAGAGATTCTAAATGTTCTCGGCCTTCTCTGCGCCTCTGCGATGATGTGGAGTTTCATTTTGATTCTCGACAAAGTTGAGCGCATGGTCGCGCGCTATGATGAATTGAATAGATTGCTTTCTGATCCAGCCGTTTCATCCGATCATAATAAGTTGCGCGCCCATGGACAAGAATCGTCCGACCTCGAAGAGTTGGTGCAGAAGTATAACCGCTACCGCGAGACCGAAGCGGAATTGAAAAACGCGCGCGAGATGTTCGGCGATGCCGACGCGGAGATGCAACAATTTTTGCGCGAGGAGATCGAATCGCTCGAAAACCGCGAGCGCATTCTGAGCGACGAACTGCGCCGTTTGATTCTGCCCAAAGACAAACGCGATGCGAAGAACGTCTATCTCGAAATTCGCGCGGGCGCGGGCGGCGACGAGGCGGCGCTATTCGCGGCCGATTTATTCCGCATGTACGCGCGCTACGCCGAGAATCAAGATTGGAAAGTCGAACTGGTGGATGCGAACAGCATCGGCATCGGCGGCTTCAAAGAAGTCGTCGCGCTCATTCGCGGCAAGGGCGTCTATTCGCGCTTGAAGTACGAGAGCGGTGTGCATCGTGTGCAGCGCGTGCCCGCGACCGAGTCCTCGGGCCGCATTCATACTTCGACGGCGACTGTCGCCATCCTGCCCGAAGTCGAAGACGTGGACATCGAAATCAAAGACGAAGATATCCGTATGGAAGTTTATCGCTCGTCCGGCGCGGGCGGCCAGAACGTGCAGAAGACTTCGACTGCCGTGCGGCTGTATCATATGCCGTCGGGCTTGGTCGTCGCGTGCCAAGACGAGCGTTCGCAGATACAAAACAAGGCGCGCGCGCTGTCGGTCTTGCGCGCGCGCCTGTTCGACATGGAGCAGCAGAAGCGCGACAGCGCCGAGCGACAAGCGCGCCGCTTGCAGATTGGCAGCGGCGACCGCAGCGAAAAAATCCGCACCTACAACTTTCCGCAGAACCGCGTGACCGACCACCGCATCAAGTTCGACACTCATCGCCTGCAAGCCATCCTCGACGGCGACCTCGACGAACTGATTGATGCGCTGGTTGACGCCGAGCAGACGAAGCAACTGGAAGCAATGAGTGAGTAAGCGAGTGCCAAGTGTCATGTGCTAAGTGTCACGTGACACATGACACCTGACACATGACACTCCAAGACGCACTCCGTTCCGCTGTATCACTCCTCGAATCCCATCACATCGAAGACGCGCGCCTCGACGCCGAGTTGTTACTCGCCGAGGCGCGTCGTATTTCCCGCGCTGCCCTGCTCGCGCATCTCGACGATTCGCTTGACGACGCAACTCTAAACCGCTTCGATGATTTCATTGCTCGCCGCGCGCAGCACGAACCCGTTGCGTACATCCTCGGCCACAAAGAATTCTACGGTCTCCATCTGCTTGTGGATCGCCGGGTGCTCATCCCACGCCCGGAGACGGAGTTGTTGGTCGAGTGCGCGGTGGAGTGGGTAAAGCAGCATCGCCCCTCACCCCGACGTTTCACCAATGTCGCCCCTCTCCCCACTGGGGAGAGGGGCGTAATGGAGGCACGCACTCCCTCTCCCTCTCAGGGAGAGGGCTGGGGTGAGGGTGGCTTCACCATCATTGACGTCGGCACGGGCAGCGGCGCGCTTGCAATTGCGATAGCAGCAAGCCTAACCCCCACCCCGGCCCTCCCCCGTTTGCAAAAAGCGCAAACAGGGGAGGGTGCCAAGTTCCCGCCCCTGCGCAGCGGGGGAGGGTTGGGGTGGGGGTACTCCATGCTCGCCACCGATCTCTCACCTGATGCGCTCGCCGTCGCGCGTGCGAACGCCGAACGTCTTGGCGTGGGCGATTACATCCAGTTCGTGCAGAGCGATCTGCTCGCGGGTGTTGACGCGCGCGCCGATCTGATCGTCGCCAACCTGCCGTACATCGCGCGCGACGAGTGGCGCGACCTCGCGCCCGACATCGCCGACTACGAGCCACGCCTCGCGCTCGACGACGGCGACGACGGCCTCGTTGTGTTTCGCGCGTTCTTCGCGCAAGCCCCTTCGCACCTCGCGCCGAATGGTGCTATCATGCTCGAAATCGGCGCGACGCAAGCGCAAGCCGTCAGCGCACTCGCGCGCGCCGCGTTCCCGCACGCGACGATTGACGTGAAGAAGGATTTGGCGGGATTGGATCGAGTTGTCGTCATTCAAAGCTAACCACACATTGTGTCATGCTGAGCGGAGCGAAGCATCTCTGAGACGGTGCCATCGAAACGATGTGCTCATGCAACCAATGGTTCGCGGCGTCGAGTGTGCATCCGCAACAATCTTCCTCAACTATCGTCAAAGAGATTCTTCGCTGCGCTCAGAATGACACTGTCGGTGGAAATGTTTATGACTGCACCCAGATACACCAAACTGCGCATCTTCGCCGCCTCGCCGTCAGACGTGGCGAGCGAGCGCGCGAAGTTGAGCACGGTTGTCGAGAACCTCAAGCCGCTGGCTGACAATCTCGGACTTGTGCTCGAAGTGGTGGACTGGCGCGCGGTCGTGCCCGAAGCGGGCCGCCCGCAGCAGGTCATCTTCGACCAGCTCAAGCCGACTTCGTGGGATGTGTTCGTCGGTATCCTGTGGCATCGCTTCGGCACGCCGCCCGGCGCGAGCAATACGCAGACGGGCAAGGAATTTCTGTCGGGCACCGACGAAGAGTTCGCGACGGCGTACAACTTGTCGAAACAATTCAAACGCCCGCGCATCATGCTTTATCGCTGCACGCGCGCGCTGCCCTACGACGTTGACCCCGACCAGTTGAAGCGCGTGCGCGAGTTTTTCAAACTCGTCGAAGATGTGAAAGGCGATTACCCGACGCTCTATCAAGCGTTCGACACGACTGAAGCGTTCGAGAAGTTGCTGCTCGACAATTTGCAAAAATTGCTGCTGGAGTATGGCGAGGCGCACGGTAGGGGCGCGGTTACCGCGCCCCTACTCGCGCCCAAGATTCCCGACAACCTGCCGCGCCGCGCGCCGTTCTTCGGACGCACAAAAGAAATCGCGGAGGTGATGCGCGCGCTCAGCCCCGACGACCGTGGCTGGGGCGTGATTGTGGACGGCATCGGCGGCATCGGCAAGACCGCGCTCGCCGTCGAGTGCGCGCACCGCGCCAAAGCGCAAGGGCTGTTCGATGCGTTTGCCTTCGTCAGCGCGAAGACGAATCGTTTAGAGCCGAGCGGCATCCGCGAGCAATCGCCCGCCGCACGCACGCGCGACGAGTTCATCAACGAGACGGCGCGCGTGCTGGGGCAAGTCGGCATCGCGCAACTGACGGGCGACGGCAAGCGTCGCGCCGTGCTCGACGCGCTGCGTGGCACCCGCGCGCTGCTCATCTGGGACAACCTCGAAACGCTCGACAACGAATCGCAACTGGCGCTGGCGGACTTGCTGCGCGACCTGCCGCAGGGCTGCAAAGCCATCGTCACCAGTCGGCGAGGTGGTGGTGAAGGTGCTCTTTGGCTACGCATAGAGGGGCTGGACTGGGATGCCGCCCGCGAGATTATTATCTATGAGTGTAAGCATAACCATCACTTGAAAGCAGTATTGCTACGGGAGGGTGAGACACGCTGGCGAGAGTTGTTTAAGGAAACGGCGGGATCACCTCTGGCTTTGATCTGGATGCTAGGTCAGATTCGCGCGCGCGCCTTAGGGTTTGATCGTGCTCTCGAAATGCTCGTTGAAGGCGGCTTTCAGTCCGACCTTCAAAAGTTCATTTACGGGAAGATTCGCCAAGAATTAAGTCGCACTGAAGTGTTAACTCTTGGGGCTATTTCGTTCTTCCGTACTTCCGCTACACTCGTGGCTCTGCTCGAAATGCTACGAATACAGCGCCATGAAATTGAAAATGCTCTTGCACGGCTAGTTGCATTTGCATTTGTAAACGTGGATGCTGAATCGGGCCGTCACTCGATTCATCCGCTCGCCCTCACGTTCATCCGAGACGATTTACGCAATGACCCAAGTACTGAACGCGTACTCGGAATGAGTTACGCCAAATATTGGCACAGGTACGTAGATAGTACTGTGTCACATTTTGCCGAAAGCCATGAAACATTCTCATGGCTTAGAGAGGAATTGTTCAACGTGGATGGCGCTATTGAATGGCTATACGAGAAATCTGTCTTACGGGGGAGAAGCGAGGGAGTTTCTAATGGAGACACCGCTGATTTGATCTTTTCAATCATAGATCGCATCAGAGGCTTCTTATTAGATGACGGCTGGTGGGATGAATGCATTCAAGTCAATAAGCGCGGATTCGATGTCGCGTATGCATTGGGAGATGACAAAGGAATATTAAAGTATGCGTCGTGGATTGCCGAAGTATTATTGAAACAAAGCCTTACGGATGAAGCTGTAATTTGGGTCAGTAGATGTGAAGGAGCCTGCGCTTACTCAGATGATCCACATAATCAGGCTACGATCAAGAGACTGCATGGATTGCTTGAGTATCAGCGGGGTAACCTACAAGAAGCGGAAAATTACTTTCATTATGCACATGCAATCTGGCGCGATTTGGGTATTGAGCACTTGCTTGCAGTTTCTTACAATGACTTGGGAGTAATTGCCATGAAGAAGGGTGATTATCGTTTGGCTCACAATCACTTTAGTCGAGCATTGGAATTAACTTCTGAGTATTTCGTAGAAGAACGCGCGGAATATGCTGGTAATCTCGGCTGGGTTGCATTAAAGAGCAATCTTTGGTCTGATGCCCAACGATGGTTCAATCAAGAACTCTCAGTTGGAAATCAAAATGAACTGACTCAACGAATAGCAGATGCACAGCTTGGGCTTGCCCACACATGGGACGCCCTTGGACGACCCCATCTCGCATTACCATTGGCACGAAAGACTTTAGCCATCTATGAGCAGTTACGGCACAAGGATGTGGCGGAGGTGCGGGCGCTGGTGGAGCGGTTGAAGGAGAAGGCAAAAGAACCCCCACCCTAACCCTCCCCCGCTAACGCAGGGGAGGGAATTGGCGTCCACAATGAAAAAACCTCTGCCGATAAGCGCAGTCTGTTCCTCCCCTGCGAAGCGGCTTGCTCCGCGTTTTGGGCGGAGGTGGAGGTCAGGTGGGGGTTCATGAAACGTCCCCACTGGCGCGCCTCACCCAAACTGCAAGCGCGCGCACGCGAACTGCGCCGTGAGATGACACCCGCCGAACGCAAACTCTGGCAGCACATCCGCAATCGCCAAGTGGCTGGCGCACACTTCCGCAAGCAGCACGCGGTCGGCACATACATCGTTGACTTCTATTGTGCTCAAGCCAAACTCGTCATCGAAGTTGATGGCGATTCACATGCCGAACAAGCCGAGTACGATGGGCAGCGCACACAATGGCTCAATGAACAAAAGGATTATCGCGTGCTGCGATTCACGAATGAAGAAGTGCAGCGGAACTTCGAAGGAGTGTTGGACAAAATTTTGGAGGCATTGAGTGATGCAACGGAGCAACGCCCACTCTAACCCTCCCCCGTTTCACAGGGGAGGGGACTTACTCCCTTCCCCTGTTCGCGTTCTGTGCGAACGGGGGAAGGGTCGGGGATGGGGGTTATGGGGATGGGGGTTTTGATGCCGCCCATCCTCCCCGCCTCCTCACCCGAATCCATCGCGCGCGCCGTCGCCGTGTTGCAGCGCGGCGGCGTGATTGCGATTCCGACCGACACGGTGTACGGTGTCGCGGCGCACGGCTTGCTGAACGATGCGGTCGAGCGTATCTACATCATCAAAGAGCGGCCGAACGAGAAAGCGATTCCGCTGCTGCTCGCCTCCGCCGACGATGTGCTACAAGTCGCGCGCGTCATCTCGCCGAAAGCGCGCTCGCTGATACAGAAGTTCTGGCCCGGCGCGCTCACGCTCGTCTTGAAGAAGCAGCCGCACATTCCCGCAGCCGTAACCTCTACCGATACGGTTGCCGTGCGCGTGCCCGACCATCCCATCGTGCGCGATTTGATTCGCGCGCTCGGCGCGCCGCTTGCCGCGACCAGCGCGAACAAATCGGGCCATCCCGAACTGCTCGACGCGCAATCCATCGCCGCCGTGCTCGGCGATCAACTCGACCTCATCCTCGACGGCGGCATCTGCGCGGGTGGCGTGCCATCCACTGTCGTGGATGTGAGTGGCGAGGAGATGTGCGTGCTGCGGGTGGGGGCAATTCCTGAGAACGTGTTGCGCAGTGCGTAGTCCGTTACGCACCACGCAACACGTAACACGTATCCCGCATCAGCAGTTATGCTACAATCTCCCTATGCTCATCGGCATAGACGCGAGCCGCGCGGCGCGCGCCCAGCGCACGGGCACCGAGACCTACGCGCTGCAAGTGATTCAACACTTGATTACGCTAGACACGGCGGATCAATATCGTCTCTATCTACAACAGCCCCCACCAGCGGGGCTGTTTGATTCGCGGTCAAGTCCGCGCGTCGAGTTGCGCGTCATCCGCACGCCGCGCGCTTGGACACACGTCGGCTTGAGCGCGGAGATGATGCGCGCGGCACCAGACGTGCTGTTCGTGCCCGCGCACGTTCTGCCCATCGCGCACCCATGCCGCAGCGTCGTCACCATTCACGATCTCGGCCATCTTTACTTTCGCGACGCGCACACGCGGGCGCAGCGATTGTATCTCGAATGGTCAACGCGCTTCGCTGTAAAACATGCGTCGCGCATCATCGCGGTCTCGCACGCGACGAAAGATGATTTGGTCAAACTGTATGGCGCGGACGAACGCCGCATCGCCGTCGTGTATCATGGGGTGGACACTCCCTCTCCTGTGCAACGGGAGAGGGAGGTTCGTCCCGCGCCAGACAGGATTGGCGATGCGGTTCTGCGCGCTCGTTTCAACTTACCACAGCGATACATCATCTCGATTGGCACGCTCCAGCCGCGCAAGAATTATGCGCGACTGATCGAAGCGGTTGCGTCGCTGCATGGTCCGACGGTTGGACTGGTCATCGTGGGCAAAGTCGGATGGAACGCCGATGCAATTGTCGAGCAGGCGAAGCGCGCGGGCGTGATCGTGACGGGGCACATCGGCGACGACGAGAAGTTTGTGCTGCTGCAACACGCCACCGCCTTCGCGCTGCCCAGTCTTTACGAAGGCTTCGGTATGCCGATTCTTGAAGCGCAAGCGGCGGGCGTGCCGGTCATCACGAGCAACACATCATCGTGCCCTGAGGTAGCGAGTGACGGTGCGCTGCTCGTTGATCCGCTCGACACGCGCGCCATCGCCGATGCACTGCGGCGCGTGCTTGATGACGAAGCATTGCGCCAGTCGCTCATCGCGCGCGGTCATGCCAACGTCGCCAACTTCTCGTGGCAGAAGTGCGCGCGCGAAACAATGGCAGTATTGGTGAATAAGTGAACTCTGAACCGCGAAGACGCGAAGAACGCAAAGGGAAAAACTCTTCGCGCCCTTCGCGTCTTTGCGGTTTGAATGCTTTAGATTGAAACGTATCCTCGTCATCAAACTCTCCGACATCGGTGATGTGCTCACGGCGACGCCCGCCCTGCGTGCTCTGCGCGAAACATTCCCTGCCGCGCGAATTGACATTCTCATGCCGCCGCGCTCCGCCGTCGTGTTGCAAAACTCGCTACTCGTGGACGAGGCGATCGTCTTCGACAAGTTTGAGTATGATCGCGCGCGCGACGCACTCGCACCTTCGGCGCTGCGCGATGCGCTAAGCTTCATGCGTCAATTGCGCGCACGGCGCTACGATACGCTCGTGCTGCTGCACCACTTGTCAACGCGCTGGGGCGCGCTCAAGTGGGCCGCGCTCACGCTCGCCGTCGGCGCGGAGACGCGCGCGGGATTGGACAACGGGCGCGGCTGGTTCCTCACTCATCGCGTGCACGACGACGGCTTCGGCGCGCGCCACGAAGTCGAGCACTGCATGGCAGTGGTCAAGGCAGTCGGCGCGGAGACGGGTGACTGGAGACTGGAGATTAGAATTTCAGAAACGGATAGAAACGTTGCAACGCAACTGCTGCAATCAAAAATCACACCAGAGCGCGATTCGCGCTGTGGCACTGTGCCGTTCGCTGAGTCAGCGAACGGCGAAGATCAACAATCAACTATTGTGGTTCTTCATCCGGGCAGCGGCGGACACTCGCTCGCGCGCCGTTGGTCCCTTGACCGCTGGCGCGCACTGGGCTGCGCACTGCACGAGAAATGCAACGCACAACTCGTCATCGTCGGCACCTCAAGCGACGGCGGTGACGAACTCGCGCGGCAGTTGCCATCCGCATTGAACCTGACAGGCAAGACGACGCTCATGCAGCTCGCCGCCGTCTTGCAGCAGTGCGATCTGTTTATCGGCGCAGACTCCGGCGTGATGCACATCGCCGCCGCCGTCGGCACGCCGCTGGTCGCGCTGTTCGGCACCACCAACGCGAAAGCGTGGGGACCGTGGCCGCCGAGCGAAGTGGAAAGGGGAAAGTGGAAAGTGGAAAGTGATAGCGGACAGCACGGGCGGTGCGTAATAGTGCAGTCGGAAGTACCGGGCTGTCCGTGCTCGTATGTCCGATTTCAGATTCGCTCTGACGAATGTGAAGCGCGCGAGTGCATGAACGGCATCAGCGTCGAGCGCGTGGTGGCGGCGGCGGAAAGTTTGTTGGTACGTCAACAATGAACCAACGAACCAACCAACAAACTAAGCAACTTCATCTTCTTGGTATTCGTGTTGACGATGTCAGCTTCGACGACACGCTCGCGCTGATGGAGTCATTCATTGCATCACGCGCACCGCATCAGGTGTGCACGCTCAACCCGGAGTTCATCATGATGGCGCAGCGCGACGACGAGTTTCGGCGCGTGCTCGCACATAGCGACCTCAACATTCCCGATGGTGTATTCTTGTTGTGGGCGGCGCGCCGCAAAGGTCATCGCTTGCGCGAGCGCGTCACGGGTTCGGACACATTGCCAAAGTTTGCCGTCGTCGCCGCGCGCGAAGGCTACAGACTTTTTTTTCTGGGCGCGGCTGAGGGCATCGCGCAGCGCGCAGCCGACGTCCTGTGCGCGCGCAATCCAAACTTGAACGTGGTGGGCTGTTATGCCGGCTCGCCATCACCCGATGAGGAAGACGTGATCATCGCGCGGGTGCATGCCGCGCAGCCCGACGCGCTGTTCGTCGCGTATGGCGCGCCGCAACAAGACAAATGGATCGCGCGCAACGCGCAGCGGCTGAACGTGCCGTTGATGATGGGCGTGGGCGGCACGCTCGACTTCATCGCCGGTGCCGTGCCGCGCGCGCCGCGTTGGATGCAGCGACTCTCGCTCGAATGGCTGTACCGTTTGATCATTCAGCCATGGCGCTGGCGGCGGCAGATTGCCATCTGGCAGTTTGCATGGCTGAGCTTGACTGGCAAGATTTATTCCCTTTAGCTAAAGTTGCTTTACAATAGTGGCATGACATGGAAACCAACGAAACTCACACGCGCACAAATGGAAGAACGACGCTTGGCAGGCGGTCGCCTCCTGAAACGGCGTAAACTTTCCAAAGCCCGCATC
>JBBPZQ010000091.1:0-30176 GCA_038198935.1 Anaerolineae bacterium | reverse complement strand
GCGATGCGGGCTTTGGAAAGTTTACGCCGTTTCAGGAGGCGACCGCCTGCCAAGCGTCGTTCTTCCATTTGTGCGCGTGTGAGTTTCGTTGGTTTCCATGTCATGCCACTATTGTAAAGCAACTTTAGCTAAAGGGAATAGTGTGACCGTATTCAGACGAAAAGGGAATCAATCACATGCCTCGACCCATTCAAGCGTCAGACCTGCTTGCTATCAAGACCGTGAGTGAAGTGCAGTTATCGCCCGACGGCACACGCATCGCCTATGTGCTCACGCGGATTGATGCAGAGCAGGATGAGTATCGTTCGAGCATCTGGATCGGGTCCGCAAGGGGCGGTGAGCCAATGCAGTTCACGCGCGGCGCGAAGAACGACAGCGCACCACGCTGGTCGCCCGATGGCACGTGGCTTGCGTTCCTGTCTGAGCGTGAAGATAATGCGCCGCAACTCTATTTGATGCCGACGAACGGCGGCGAGCCGCACAAACTCACGTCGCTCGACAAGGGCGCGGGTCCTGCCGTATGGTCGCCCGACAGCACGCGCCTCGTGTTCAGCGCACGCGTCTCGAAAGACGAGCCGCCGCAAGATGTGGATGCGCGCGCGCGCTGGGAGCAGCGGCCGCAATTGGTCACACGCGCGTCTTACAAAGACGATGGACAAGGCTACACCTTCGACGCGAATCGTCAGTTGTTTGTCACGGCTCTGGACGGCGAGCTGCAGCAACTCACGCTGGGCGACGGCGACAACAACGCCGCCGCGTGGTCTCCCAACGGACAGCGTATTGCGTTCCGACGCACACGCGCGGGCTTGAGCGACTACGCGCTCGGCGACATTTGGGTTATGGATGCGGACGGCCATCACACACAGCGCATCAGCGAGCACATCGGGCGCGCGACCTCGCCAACGTGGTCGCACGACGGTACACGCATCGCGTGCTATGGCCGCGTGCTATGGCGCAGAGCAGCAGATGCCCGGACTCGGCGATCCGCTCGTGCGTGTGTGGGTGATGAATGCCGACGGCAGTGACGCGCGCGCTCACGCTCGAATACGATCGCGGCGCGGTGCTATTGCCACCGCCCGCTGTCACGCCCGGCCCGTGTGGTCGAGCGATGATCGCAGCGTCACGTTCACGGTGGGCGAGCGCGGCAGCGTCCCTATCGTGCGCGCGCAAGTAGCTGGCAAAGGAGTGCAGACCGTCGTGCGCGGCGAGCGGCAGATCATCAGCGCGAGCATGTCGCCATCCGCCGAGCGCATCGCGTTCATCGCCAGCGAATTCGACAATCCATCCGACATGTTCGTGTGCGATTGGAACGGTTCGAACGAGCAGCGGCTCACGCACGTCAACGCCGAACTGTTGTCACAAATCGCAATGCCGCGCGTCGAGCGCCGCACGTTCGACACGCCCAACGGGCAAATCGAGGGCTGGCTTGTGCGCCCGAATGCCGACGGGCCGGTGCCACTGCTGATGGACATTCACGGCGGACCGCACAGCTATCACGGCACGGGTTTCGCATCTGGTTACTTCTATCGCTACGTGCTCGCGGGGCGCGGCTGGAGCGTGCTCGCGCTCAATCCGACCGGCTCTGGCTCGTATGGCAAAGTCTTCGCGCATGATTTGCGCGGACGCTGGGGCAAACACGATCTGCCCGAACAACTGGCGGCGCTCGACGCGCTGATCGCCGAAGGCATTGCCGATCCCGAACGGCTCGCCGTCGCCGGCTATTCGTATGGCGGCTTTATGACCACGTACACGATCGCACATTGTGAGCGCTACAAGGCGGCGGTGGTCGGCGCACCCGTCACCAATCTCGAATCGTTCTACGGCACGTCGGACATCGGCATGTGGTTCACGCCGTGGGAGATGCAGGGCGAGTTGGTGAGCAATCGCGAGTTGTTTCGTCGGCTCTCGCTAATCCACTTCGTCGAGAACGTGACGACGCCGACGCTCATCCTGCACGGCGAGTCGGACGACCGCTGCCCCATCGGACAAGGCGAAGAGTTTTTCGTCGGACTGCTAGCCGCAGGCAAAGTGCCGACACAAATGGTGCGCTACCCCGGCGGCAGTCACCTGTTCATCATCGGCGGGCGGCCCAGTCATCGCGTGGACTTCGGTCAGCGCGTGGTGGATTGGGTCGAGTGCTATACACAAGCCAACGTGACGATGTAGTGATCGAACCGGGGCTTGGTGATGGTGGTAGGGGCGGCTCGCGAGCCGCCCCTACTTTTCCCTCGTCACACTTCGCGCCGTGCATCGTTACAGTTATTGAGCAACTGTCGGCTCGCAAATATATCGAAGCCAATCTTCACGCTGCGGCTTCGAGCGACTGGCTAGGATATTCGTATTCTTCCCAGTCCAGAGCGTGATTGCTTGCGGCCATCGCGACGCTTCGCGTATCGGTGCTGTGCGAGCTTGGTGCGCGTAACAACCTGTGTACGTATTCGTTATTGTTGACGAGACAACAGCAACGTGGCAGTCGCATCGGTGTAGATGTCCCAACTATTCCATTCTCACGGAGGAGTTTCATGTCACGATCCAGGTTCGCCGCTCTGTTATGCGCAATGCTGTTCGTGTGTTCTGTCGCCACGCTGTCCACAGCGTCCGTGTCGCGCGCCGACCCATCGCCGCCGAGCGGCGCGAACTGGCTGCTCGACGTTCATGAAGGCTTGCCCGATTTCGATACACGCACCAGCCGCCTCTCACCCAGCGCCCAACAACTCGCGCTGGCGGACAGCCTCGGCGCGACTGTGCGCTGGAATGCGTTTGGCACGCCACAGTCCATGATCAAGTACGGCGATTACTTGGCCACCGGCTTGAGCGGCGATGCGGTGAGCGTTGCGCGCGCGTTCGTGCGCGCCAACCGCGTGCTCTTCCGTTTATCCGATCAGGCGGTATCCGACCTGGAAGTGCTCAACGATTCGCGACTGGTCAACAGCCAGTCGCACGTCGTGCTCTTCCGCCAGCACTACGGCGATCTGCCGGCCGCACAAGACGGCATGATCACGGTTGGCGTGACAGATGATCGCATCGCCTATGTGTCTTCGTCAGCGACGGGCGATATGGCAGCGCCTCCGGCCGCGACCATCACAGCGCAACAAGCATGGCTCGCGGCGTCCGCCAACATCGGGCGTCCAACACTACTGACCGACATTCTCAGCGTCGGCAGCGACAACAGCTGGACGACGCTGACCGTCACCGGCTTCGCGCAGACACAGCGCGCGCGTTTGGTCGGATTCCCGATTGCTGGTGTGGGCGCGCGCCCCGCTTACGAAGTGATCGTGCTCGACGTGAAGGGCGGCGACGCGCAAGCGTACAGCATGTTCGTGGACGCGCAGACGGCGCAAGTGCTGTTCCGCCAAAACAAAGTCTATCGCGCATCCAGTACTTCGGCTTTTCAGGGAACATATCAAGACGATCCGTTGCCGAAGGCGTGCGGGCCGCTGCATCCATTCAACGTGCCGACGGGCACCAAATCCATTGACGTGGTTGCCTCCGCCGCCATAATCAGCAACGACATCGTGCTGCACCTCAAGTTCGGCGCGACAGATGTGGCCACCTCCGACACCGCGACCAGCCCCGAAGCGATCCACTACGAGCCAGTCGTCTTGACGCCTGGCGTGTACAATGTGCAAGTCTGTCCGTATGCCACGCCGACCGCTCCGCCCGTGCCACCATACAACTACGCGGGCACGTTCACGACGAACGACGCCGCGTCGTCACAGCCCGCGCCGTACCCGCCCAAGTGGAAAGTATTTCCGGCCAACCCTAACCTCAATTACTCCAACACGGATGCGCGCCAATTGTGGTGCTGGGAATCTTCCGTGAACGGCGTTCCCGTGCCGGGCTGCCAGCGCGCGCTGCGCAATCTGGCCGCGCGCGCGCCGTGGGACTACGACACGCGCGCGAACGCGCCGACCAACACCACCAAGGGCAACAATGCGAACGCCGCCGAAGCGTGGGGCAGTCCGCTCACGCCGTCGGAGCCGTATCGCCCGGTCACGTCCACGCGCGAATACGCCTTCGCATGGACGAACCAATGGTACACAAGCAATTGCTCGCCAACCGTCTTCAGTTCACTGCAGCGCAACGACATTGACGCCGCCATCGTGAACCTGTTTGCGATGCACAACCGCATGCACGACTTTGCGTACTACCTCGGCTTCACGGAGCAAAACTACAACTCACAGGACAACAACTTTGGCAACACCGCGCCCGGCCCGTATCCGAATGGACGCGAGAACGATCCACAGGTTGGCGACGCGCAGGCGGGCGCAACGTCGGGCGGCGCGCCCAGCTATTTGGGTCGCGACAACGCCAACCAGATCACGCTCAACGACGGCATCTCGCCGATCTCGAACATGTACTTGTGGCAGCCAATTGCGGCGGCGTTCTATGCGCCGTGCGTGGACGGTGACTACGATATGTCCGTCATCGGCCACGAATATACGCACGCCATCTCGAACCGCATGGTCGGTGGACCGGATGCGAACCTGACGGGCCAGCAAGCAGGCTCGATGGGCGAATCTTGGTCAGACCTCAACGCGCTCGAATATCTGCTGGCGTATGGCTTCGTGCCGACCGGCGGCGAGAATCCATTCTCGGTCGGCGCATACGTGACGGGCAACAAGCAGAAAGGCATCCGCGACTACTCGCTAGATGCCAATCCATTGAACTACAGCAACATCGGTTTCGACGTGACGGGGCCCGAAGTGCACGCCGACGGCGAAATCTGGAATGCGGTCAACTTCGAACTCCGCCAAGTCTTGATTGATAAATACAATAGCACCTATGCGGCCAGCAACACGCAGCTGCAGCGCGATTGCGCCGACGGCAAGTATGGCGCCGAGCAGTGTCCGGGCAATCGTCGCTGGATTCAAATCGTCTATGATGCGTTCCTGCTGATGCAGCCGGCCGTGAGCATGGTGGACGCGCGCGATGCGTACCTCGCGGCGGACATGCTGCGCTTCGGCGGCGCGAATCAGCAAGAACTTTGGCGCGCGTTCGCGCATCGCGGACTGGGCCGCTTCGCAGCGAGCAACACGACCGACGATACGCATCCCAAGCCGAACTTCGAATCGCCCGCCGAGCCATCTGCGACCGTGACCTTCAGGGCCGTCGCAGTAGATGAGAACAACGCTCCGATTGCAGCGAAGGTGTACGTCGGGCAGTATGAAGCGCGCTCGTATCCCATTGCCGACACCAGCACACCCATTTCGCGCACGGCGAAGTTCGTGCCGGGCACGTATGAGTTCTTCGTGCAAGCCAACGGCTACGGTCTCTCGCGCTTCACGGAGACGTTCGCAGCGAACGAAAACCGCGATGTCACGTTCAGCCTCGCAACGAACTGGGCATCGAAATTCAAGGGCGCCACCGTGACGGCGACGAGCAGTCCGACCCAAACGCTCAACGCGATTGACGATAGCGAGAACACCAACTGGTCGGGCTCGGGTCAGATGACCTCACCACAGTCGCTCACGATCCAATTCAGCAGCCCGCGAAATATCACACGTCTCAACGTCTCAACGCTGCTGGGACCCGGTCAAAATCGCTTCACCGCTTTGCGCCGCTTCCGCATTGATGTCTCGAGCGACGGCACCACCTTCACGCCCGCTTACACCAGCCCCGCCGATGCGTTCCCCGGCGCGGCGCCGCGCCCCGTCGCACCCGATCTGATCCTGCGCACGTTCACGCTGCCATCGCCAGTAGCGGCGAAATACGTCCGCTTGATCGCGCTGACCAACCAGTGTCAGGGCGGGCCGGCGTTCCAGGGCGATCAGGACAGCGATCCGTCCAACAATAGCGATTGCACGACAGGCAACGCAGCGCAAGCGGATCGCGTGCGCGTCACGGAGGTCGAGGTCTTCGGCAGCGCGTCCACGGCGACTGAGCTGCGGTCGCTCTACTTACCGCTCATAATCAGATCGGGCACGCAACAGTGAGGTTGATTGGCGTGACCGATCGCGTCTGAGCAGTGCAACGCCGAGCACCGAAGCATTTGGTGCTCGGCGTTATAATTTGCCTGCACGCCTTTGACCGCCAGGGCACTCTAACAATCTCGTGTGACATCGAGGTGAGCGCATGACCGTTGGGTCCGTGTTCGAGCGCACGCTGCGTTGGATGATCAGCACGCCGCTGGTGTGGTTGTATGGTTTGCTCGCGGCGGTGCTCGGCTGGAGTAATTTGTCCGTCACGCTGATCAGCACGGCGATGCGCGCGCCCGACGAGATGATCGGACGCGGAGCGGCGGGCGCGGGGCTGCTGGCGGCGTTTCTGTTGGTCGCGCTGCTGCTGTTCGCGCTGACATTTGGACTGGATGTGCTGAAGGGACCCATCGCGACGCTGTTCGGGTTGCTCACCAATGGTTGGGCAGATACGCTCGCGCTGCTCGTGGGGCCGTTCCGTCGCGCCGCCGATTGGTCTGGCCACATGGCTGGCCAGCATTGTATTATTCTTCGTCTCGACGCTCATCATCGCGTTCAAGGCGCTGCTGTGGACGGAGTTTTATCAGCACGCGGCGGCGCGTGCGGAGAGCGAGACGACGGAGAGTGAAGTGAAAGAGAGTGAGGCAGAAGCACCGCCCGTACGCAAGCCACGCGCCAAGCGCAAGCGTGCCGCGCCGTCGGCGTGAATGCTGTCAACGGATGCGTGCATGGATGACGCGCGCCTTGATCCAATGCACGACGGGCAAATGGACTAGAGGAGTCATGTCCGTTTGTCTGTCGCGCGCCAAATCCATGCGCGTGTCCGTTGTCTCGTGGTGGAGAAAAAAAATAAGGGCGGCTTGCAAGCCGCCCTTATGCATTCTCGTCGCCCAATCAACTTACGGCGCGTTTTGCACCCATACGAGCACGGGGCCTGCGTCGGCGACGATGCCATTGTAGCGGTCGCTGTGTCCGTTCAACGCTTCGTGGGCTTCGTAGCCGCGCACCATGGCGCCGTCGTATTCTTTCGGCGCGTTCTTGAAGACCCAACCGCTCATCTCGAACGGCGACTGGCTCGCGACACTCATCCATTGACCGTTATACATGCGCGCGATGTGCAAGTGCAGTCCCGTCGAGAAGCCGCCTTCGCACGAGGCGTGGCCGATGTGGTCGCCGGTGTAAACGTAATCGCCCTTCTGCGCACGCCCGCTTGCGGCGACGTGCATGTACATCAAGGTCCAACCTGAACCCTGAAAGTCACTGCCGTCGAGGTTGAGCATCACTCGCCCATGCTCGGCTTGCGCAATCTTGCCCGCCGCGGCTGCGATCTCCCAAAACGGCGACACGCCGCAGCCACCATTGCCCGGCGGCGCGAAGTCCACCGCTGCCCACGCGCTGCCATCGGCCCACGCACCGTGCGGCCCGCCGGTGAAGTACCAGCGCTGACCATCTTGCCACGGCAACCGCAGTACCGGCTGCTTCGCGTCAGGTGGTACGAGCGGCTCGATGGCAAACTGCATCGGATCGCCCCACAACTTTTGATAGGTCGCCTTGAACGTGCCCAACTGGTTCGTCCAACGCTCATAATTGTTCACGCGTGTCAGCATGTACTGTACCGCCGCTGTGCCCGGGTTCACGTCGGGCGCGAAACGAATGCGCGTGTCGTCAGTCGCCACCATCGCGTCAATGCGTGAAAGCAGTTTGCCGTAGTAGCCGGCGTTGAGGAAGTTGGCGGCCCACCACACTTGATAGTACAAGCCAGTGTGAAGCTTGTCGTCAATCTGCATCGGATAACTGAGCGCAGAGCCGCTCAGCGCGTTGTTCGTGAGCCAGCCGCCCTGCATCTCCAGCAACGTGAGCAGCACGCGCGGTCCGACGCTGAAGCGCTCGGAGACAATCTGGATGATCTGCGCGCCCGTCATGCGCTCGCCTTCTGCTACTTCACTGTACGACGCGAGATGACCGCCATGCTTCTGCACAACCGTGTTCACGTCGAAGTCCGCGTAAGCGGGACTGTAAACCGCTTCGCTATCGGGAATGAGTTTTTCACTGGGCCCATCGCGCGGCGGCTGCACGGCGGCGGGCGGTGTGCTGTAAGTGGTCGGCGCCGTATAAACAGGAACGAGTATTGATTGTCCAATGTAAATCGCGTTCGCGTTGCGGATGCCGTTCAACGCCATGAGCGTTTGCACGCTCACGCCATAGCGCGTGGCAATTGTCGTGAGCGAGTCGCCGCTGCGAACGATATAGGTGATGTAGGTGGGACCTGCGCTCGGCGGGCTGAATCCGCCCCCGCCGATTTGCGATGCGCTAGGATGGGCCGAGATGGGAGAAGAGAGCGTGAAGAGAAACAACAAGCCGCAGATGCACAACCCAAGTGAGAGGCGATGGGTTTGGTCAAACATAGACACTTGTACCCCTTTGTATGAACTGGGTATTCATCCTCAGAGTTAGCAGCCTCATGCTGAGCGTGACGAAGGATGAAGTGGATCGGATCGCGTTAGCAAGTCTGCGCCAACTGGATGAAGTCTTTCAATGAAAGACACAGACCAGCGAGTCGGGCGCGGAGCGAGCAGAGCGATGAGCCATCATGGTGCGATCAAAAACGTGAAACGTGATCAGATAACGAGCAGCCTCCTGACTGATCGAAAGGAATCGCATACAGCCGTGCGAGGTGAGGTCGAGAGAGGTTGATCGTTCGGCACTGCTCGAACGAACGACGCGCAATCGAACATTGCGGCAATTATATTGAGTTCTTAATCAGACGCAAATGGGATAGTAGTTGGAAAGCGCATCATTTGTGCGAAGCACCCAGAAGAGCGGGAAGCGACTGCTATAATCAACCTGAACATGACCGAGCCGACCACCGACAACTATGATGCGAGCGATACGCCACCTTCGCACGAGCCGATCACGCGCGCGGGCAGACGCATCGTCAAGAAGCAATTGCAGAAGTTAGTCGAGGGCGAGGATGCTGTGCGCGCGGGCACGGACGTGGATGCGGTTCACGACACGCGCGTGGCGTCGCGCCGCTTGCGTTCGCTGTTCCGTCTGCTGGGCGAGTACTATTCGCACAAGCAGCTCAAAGGTTTGAGTACACCGTTACGCCAACTCGCGCGCGATCTGGGCAATGTGCGCGACCTCGACGTACTGATCGAGAACGCGCGTCATTACGCACAGGCACTACCGCCTGAGCGGCAGCGATCGCTCGAGGCGCTGCTGGCCGATTGGTACGCGCAGCGCGTGGCGGCGCACCAAGCGACGCTGCAATACCTCGATAGCCGCGCTTATCAGCAGTGGCGCGCGCGCATGGATGCGTTTGTCAAAGCGGATGACGCGCCTGATGCCACGCGCGTGCTGGACGAGCTGCCCACGCTCGTGTGGCAGCACTACAGCGCGGTGCGCCGCTTCGAAGACCGCGTGCAAGGTGCGCCGCTCGAAACGCTGCACGAGTTGCGCATCGAGGGCAAACGCTTGCGCTACGCGCTCGAATTTTTTGAAGATGTGCTCGACGGCGCAGTGCCACAGTTGCTCGAAACGCTCGTCGCGCTGCAAGACCATCTCGGCGAGTTGCACGATGCGGACGTGGCGCGGCAGATGGTCGTGGACTTCATCACGCAGCAGACGCGTCGCCTCGAAACCATTGCGGACACCGCCGCGTTGCAAGAAGCGACTGCCTACCTCAGCGCGCTGCAAGTGTGCCTCGCCGAACATCACGCCAACATCATGACGCGCTGGCAGCCGATCATCGCGCCGGAGTTTCGACTGAAGTTGGCGGAGGCAGTAGCATCGTTGTAAATCGGACGGCACACGGCAGCTGGAAGCGCACCCATCGGCGTCTGCCCTCCCGCTTCAACTCGTGCTCGGCTTTGGTGGAGCATTGCACGATGCAAAAAGGGCGCAGCACACTGCGCCCCTACGTTGATGACCATTCAGCCCTCACTGTTCGCCGTTCACTGCCTACTCTTCCTCCACCCCCTCGCGCTTCATCGGCGTGACAACCGCGCTCACCTCGCGGCGCAAATCGCTGAACACATCAACCACCGAGCAGTTCGCGTCAATGCGGCGGAAGCCGAACTCATCGGCAATGGCATCGAACTGCGCGAGCAATCTCGTTTGATAGCGCACGTAGTTGCGGAACAGCTTGCGCCCTTTCAAAAAGTCCATACCCGATTCCCAATAGTCGAAGCCACGCGTCGCCAGCACCCGCGGCACGAGGTGCGGCAAATCGGCTTGCAAATAGAAGATCGCGTCGGGCACGAGCGCGAAGCCGACCACTTTGCGAATCCACTGCGGGTCGGTGCCGCGTGCCTGCGCGCGCACGATCAATGAATAGATGTAGCGGTCGGTGAGCACGACCATGCCTGCGCGCAAGGCTGGAATGATTTGCGTTTCCAAGCGGTCGGCCAAGTCCGTCGCGTACAGCAAGTGCATGACGGAATCGCTGACCGTGTGCCCCTGCTTCGCACGAGCAATGCCTTTGCCTGCGAGATTGGAGCGGCGCAGGCCCGTCGCGGTCGCCGCGAAGCCAAGTCCTTCGAGCCATTCCTGCAAGAGCGCGATCTGCGTTGAGCGGCCCACGCCATCGGTGCCCTCGATCACGATGAACTTGCCCGGCAGTTCCGTCTCGCTGAAGTGCGGCAAGGGCGAACCGTAGAAGCGCACTTGCGTCATGACTGCTCTCCCGTTCCGCCGTTCGCGCCAATCTCTTCGAGGTAGCGACCGAGCAGCGATTCCTTCGTGAGCGCCTCGCGCCACGCGCGCAAGCTTACCTTCAGCGAACCCTCGAGCAGCGGCGTCACCAACTCACGCACCTGCTCTTGCTGCTTCACGAGCGGCTGCGTCGCATCAATCACCGCCAGCCCATACTCTTCGACAATCTTATCGTACTCTTGCAGGATGCGCCCCTGAAACAATCGGAACGATTCATAGGGGTCACTCGACCAGCCAAGGTCAAGACCGGCTTCGTAGTATTTCAATTCGGGCCGACCGACCAGAATACGATTGAGCGATTCGTCGAGCGGCACGCGAAAATACATCGCCAGCGTCGGATGCACAGCCATCGAGTATTCGTCGCGCACCCACTGCGGCTCGCAGCCGCGCGCCACGTCGCGCGCGAATGCGGTGAAGACGTAGCGGTCGGCAAGCACGATCGCGCCCGCTTCGAGCGCAGGTAAAATCTGTCGCTCCAGCCTATCCAAAAAATCGGCAGCGTGAATGAGACTGAATGAAATGGGCGAGAGCGCTTTCGTCTTCTTGCCGCGCTTGGTGATGCGGTTGACCATCGGCGATGAGTTCCATTCGCTGAACGCGACGAGATAATTTTGGCTCATCAGCCACTTGCGCAGCAGATCGAGCTGCGTGCTCTTGCCGGAGCCATCAATGCCTTCGACGATGATGAGCTTACCGGGGTATGCGGTGCGGCGGAGTGATTTCGACATGCGGAGCCTGACCTTCCGTTTGTAGCAAATGTGTCTTTAGATTACCTGAACGAAGCGAGAATTTCAACTACCCATAGCGAATTGCGCGCAAATGTGCTATGCTCGCAGCGATACCCAAGACCCGCCAGGTCTGCTCAACGGAGGCTCTTATATGTCACTCGAACGACTCATTCTCGGCGTTGGCGCAGGCGTGCTCGCACTCGTGCTCACGCTGTTCATGCCCGTCAGCCCCCATCGCACGAACCAACGCCTCATCAACATCTTGATTCTCGCGTTGTGCTTCGCGTCGGCGCTTTCGCTGCTCGACATTCCGCTCTCGCTGATCGTCGGCGCGGCGGCGTCGCTTATTGCGATTGTATATCGCGACGTGGTGCGCTTCGTCAAGCACGTCGTCTATGACGTGACGAAGTATCGCCGCCGTGATTTCTGGTATCGGCGCATCGGCGAAAGCATCGTGGGTGGCAGGCGCACGCGCTCGCGCCGACGCTCACGCTGAGACAATGTTCGTTCACTGTTCAGTGTTCAACGCTCCGCTCGTGCTATAATTTACTTTATGGGCAAAGCCGACCTGCACATTCACAGCGAGTGGAGCGACGGGCTGCCGTCCGTGCGCGACATCCTCGATCATGTGGAGCATCAGACCGACCTCGACCTGATCGCCATCACCGACCACGACATGATCGAAGGCGCATTCGAGGCGCGCGAGCTGATCGGGCAGAATCACTATCGCTTCGATGTGATTGTCGGCATGGAAGTGACTACGCTCGAAGGACACCTGCTTGCCTACGATCTCCAACAACCGCTGCGCATGATGAAGCCGCTCGATTGGACGATTCAAGCCATCCGCGATCAAGGCGGCTGGTGCTTGCTGCCGCACCCGCTGAGTCCACTCATTCGCAGCGTCGGCAGGCGCGGCATCATGCGTGTGATGCGCGACACGCGCACGGGCATCTGCTTCGACGGCATCGAGGTCATCAATCCAAGCATCGCGGGCAAGGTGGTCGCGAGCAAAGTGTATCGCTTCAATCGCGACGTCGGCCACCTGCCCGAAACGGGCGGCAGCGATTCGCACACGCTGCCTTTAATCGGATCGGCGTTCACGCGCTTTGAAGGCACGACCGCCGCCGACTTCCGCCGCAGCCTTGCTGCGCATCAGACGAGCGCGGATGGCGCGTTCTGGGGACGCGAAGACTATATGGCGCTCGCCAAGATCGCGCGGCGGCAGATGTTCAAGAGTCTGGTGAAATTGCCCATGAAGCACATCCGCCGCTCGCTGCAGATGCGGCGCGATGGGACGATGTGAGAAGCAGACCTCGCGGGTTTCGGAAACCTGCGAGGTCTTGTCAGAGAGAATGCAAACACTCACTCGCACACAAACGAATTGGTATCAGCGCGCGTGGTGGCTGAGTCTGTTCACGCTCGGCTACATGCTGCTGGAAGGCGTCGTCTCGACGCTGTGGGGCGCGCACGACGAATCGCTCACGCTATTCGGCTTCGGCGTGGACAGTTTCATCGAAGTGATCTCTGCGATCGGCGTCGCATACATGATCTATCGCATTCAGCGCAACCCGCACACGTCGCGCGCGCCATTTGAGACTAGCGCGCTGCGCATCACGGGTTGGTGTCTGTATGCACTGGCGGCGGGCCTGACGCTGATAGCCGCTGTAAACATTTACACCGCGCACAAGCCAGAGACAACCATGAGCGGCATCGTCATTTCGCTGGTCTCGATTGGGATGATGTGGCTGCTGATGCAGAGCAAGTTAAGTATTGGACGTAAATTGGAATCAGAGCCGATCATCGCCGACGCGAATTGCACGCGTGTGTGCCTGTACATGTCGCTGGTGCTGCTCGCGGCGAGCGTGATCTACCAAGTCACGGGCATCGGTTATGTGGACAGCCTCGGCACGCTGGGCTTGGTGTACTTCTCGTTTAAGGAAGGACGCGAAGCACTAGACAAAGCAAGCGGCAAAGAGACGTGCGAGTGTGACTAACGATGCCAATTCCCGATATGGGCCAGAGTGTGCCCGACTTCACGCTCAATGAATATCAGAACGGCGCGGTGCATCGGCTTTCCGAAATCGCGCGCAACAGCCCGACGCTGCTCGCGTTCTTCAAGCAGAGCTGTGCGACCAGCCGCATGGCGCTCCCGTTCGTCGAACGACTGCATCAGCAGTGCCCTGCGCTGAAGGTGCTCGGCATTTCACAGGACGATGCGAGCGAGACGCAAGCACTGATCGAGCAAATCAAGATTACTTTTCCTGTATTAGACGACAGCGATTGGAAAGTCTCGACCGAGTACGATTTGTTCACCGTGCCGAGTGTCTTCTTGTTGGACACCGCAGGCCAGGTCGTGCGAGCCAATCTCGGCTGGAACAAGGAACACTACAACGCGCTCTCGAACGATGCGGCGCGACTGTTGCACGTCGAGCCGATCACACTGGTCACCGCTGAAGACAAAGTGCCAGCGTACCGGCCCGGCTGAACGTCGAGACAAATGGATGAACTGGTCTAGTTCAAACAGCGATGAGCGATGAGTGATGAGCCTCATTGCTCGTTGCTCATCGCTCAGCACTGAGGTTGTATGGGTATCATTAAAGACACACTGAACGGCGCGTTCGCGCTCGTCAAGGGCATGAGCGTGACGCTGCGGGAGATGTTCGCGCCCAAGACGACGATCCAATATCCGGAGGAGAAGCCGCCGCTTAAGCCGCGCTTTCGCGGGCGGCATGTCTTGCAGCGCCACGAGAATGGATTGGAGCGCTGTATCGGCTGCGCATTGTGCGCGGCGGCGTGTCCGGCGCAAGCCATCTACGTCGAAGCCGCCGAAAACTCATCCGACGCACGCTTCTCACCGGGCGAACGCTATGCGAAGGTGTATGAGATCAACATGATCCGCTGCATCTTCTGCGGCTTCTGCGAAGAGGCATGTCCGACCGAAGCGGTTGTCTTGAAACATCAGTATGAGTTGTCGGGCTTTGATCGCAAGTCATTTATCTACACTAAAGAAATGCTGATCGTGCCGGGTCCTGATCTGCCGCTGAAAGATTCTGAAATCAAAGAAGGTCCCAAAGAGCGCAGCAACACCTTCACGAGCGATTGGCGAAAGGATCAGTAAAAACAAAGGATGAAGGATGAAGGATGATTCAAAATACCTCATTCTTCATCCTCGCCGCGCGCTGAACCAGCGCGCGGCACTATCAGCACGCGAATGCGTGCGGCACAGGGCCTGAATCGGATTCCGATTCAGGCGTCTGCCTTCAGCCTTTTCTATAAGAGGTGTCTATGCCAACCATTCTTGCCTTCGTGTTCGTCGTCGCCATCTTCGCGCTGTTCCTGTTCGTGTCCGCCGTCAAGGTGGTGCAGGAGTACGAGCGCGGCGTCATCTTTCGGCTCGGACGATTGATCGGGGCGAAAGGCCCCGGCCTCTTCTTCATCATTCCGATTCTCGATCGCATGATGAAAGTTGATCTGCGCGTGGTCACGCTCGACGTGCCAACGCAGGAGGCGATCACCAAAGACAACGTCACCGTCAAAGTCAATGCGGTATTGTATTTTCGCATCGTCAACCCATCCGACGCGGTGGTGAAAGTCGAAGACTTTCGGCGCGCGACGTGGCTCATCTCGCAGACGACGCTGCGCAGTGTGCTCGGCCAATCCAGTCTGGACGAATTGCTCTCGAACCGTGAAGAGATCAACCAGAAATTGCAGCGCATCATTGACGAGCAGACCGAGCCGTGGGGCATTAAGGTCTCGACGGTTGAAGTCAAAGATGTCGAATTGCCGCAGACGATGCAGCGCGCGATGGCGCGGCAGGCCGAAGCCGAACGCGAGAAGCGCGCGAAGATTATTCACGCTTCTGGCGAGTTTGAGGCGGCGAAGCAGTTGGGCGAGGCTGCGCACGTGTTGGTCGCATCCGAAGGTGCGATGCAGCTGCGCTATTTGCAGACGCTGACCGAGATCGCCGTCGAGAAAAATTCGACCATCATCTTCCCAATGCCGATTGACGTGTTCGAGGCGATCCACAGCCTCACGAAGCGCGTCACTGGGCCGGATGGAAGTGCATAGCATACGACGGACGGTGGACGACAGACGGCGAGTCCCTCCCGCCTGTCGTCCATCGTCCGTCGCCTGTCGTCGTCCGCAGAACGCACATGTCGAACGAAAAGACAACCGTCGCCGCAACGTCTATCGCTGCGGCGATTTTTCTCACTGCGTTCAAACTGATCGTCGGCGTGCTGAGCGGCAGCCTCGGCCTTCTATCCGAAGCGGCGCACTCTGCGCTCGACTTGATCGCGGCGGCGGTCACATTCTTCGCGGTGCGCTTCGCCGACAAACCCGCCGACGCATCGCACCCATACGGTCACGGCAAGATTGAAAACCTGTCGGCATTGATCGAAGCCGCGCTGCTGATCGTAACATGCGGCTGGATTATCTACGAGGCGATCCAGCGGCTGTTCTTCAAGTCGGTTGCGGTGGATGCCAGTCCATGGGCATTTGCCATTGTCGCCATTTCGATCATCATAGACTTCTCGCGCTCGCGTGCGCTCAGTCGTGTGGCACGCAAGTACGACAGTCAGGCACTCGAAGCGGACGCGCTGCACTTCAGCACCGACATTTGGAGCAGCGTGGTGGTGCTGGTTGGACTCGCGCTCGTCAAGCTCGGCGAACTGACGGGTCAGCACTGGCTTACTCGCTCTGATGCGGTCGCTGCGCTCGGCGTCGCACTGATCGTGATCGTCGTCAGCGTGCGCTTGGGCAAGCGCGCGAGTGATGTGCTGCTCGACAGCGCGCCGCGCGACCTGGCCGAAAAAATTGAGCAGCGTGCGAAAGCGGTTGACGGTGTGCTCCATGCCTCGCAGGTGCGCGTGCGGCGCGTCGGCGCTGCCAATTTTGTGGACATGCACATCGCCGTCGAGCGCGCGAGCACGTTCGACGAGTCGCATCGCATCGCTACCGCCGTCGAGAATGTCGTGAAGAGCATCGTGCCGCGCGGGGACGTGCTCGTGCACGTTGATCCGATTGCGGCGAGCGACGAGCGACTGCTCGACACACTGCGCGGACTGGCGGCGCAGCACGAACTGGAAGTACACAGTGTACGAGTACAAAACATTCAGGGTCAACACTACGTCCAGTTTCACGTCGAGGTTGACGAGAGCCTTACGATGCAGGAGGCACACGCGCTGGTCAGTCATCTCGAAGATGAGGTGCGCTTGCTCGTGCCCAACGTCGCCGACGTGACGAGCCACATCGAACCGGTGGACCAAGAATCGGCAGACGGCGCATTGCCGGCCGTGATGCTTGCGGCGACTCAGCGCGAGGTCGAGCGCATCGCAACACACGCAGTCGGCGTGCACGGCTTTCACGAGGTGAGCGTGCGCAGCTTGGATGGCGAATTGAGCGTCAGCCTGCACGTGTTCGTAGACGACCTGTCGCCGATTCGCGCCGCGCACGATCTTTCGACGCGACTCGAAACGCACTTGCGGCAGCAGATTCCCAACGTCGGTCGCGTGCTGGTGCACGTCGAGCCGCGCAGCATGGCAAGCAACAAGGAGGGAGCATGAACAACTCACGGCGATTTTCATTTATCATTGGCGTTGTGATTGGCGTGGCGATTGCGATTCTCGAATTTCGCGGCATCGCCGATCTCTTCAAAGACGGCGGCGAGCGACTACGTGAACGCATGAGCCGAAACGGGAGCGAGGCGCAGTAGGTAAGAATGATAATTGAAGTGTCAGTTGTAGGGCGACATGTAGGGGCGCGGCAAAGTGGTCTTTAGGCCATGCCGCGCCCTTACATTGCACTCGAGCGGAGACAAGGCATGAGCAAACTCATTAGCGGCAAAGTGTTCGTCGTCGGCGACGACGTGAACACGGACGAAATTATTCCCGCGCGCTGGTGCACGACGACCGATCTCGACACGCTCGGTCCGCACGCGCTGGAAGATTTGCATCCGAGCAAGAGTCCAGCAGGCGTGAAGTTCGAGCCATACAAGTATGACATCATCGTCGCGGGCGAAAACTTTGGCGCAGGCTCGTCGCGCGAGGTCGCGCCGATTGCGTTGGCAAAGGCCGGCATCAAAACCGTGATCGCCAAATCGTTCGCACGCATCTTCTATCGCAACGCGGTCAACACCGGTCTGCCGATCACGCGCAACACCACGCTCGCGAACGAGGCTGAGACGGGCGAGACGCTCAGCGTGGACGTGGAAAGCGACGAGTTCCTGCACACGATGCAGCCGCTGCACCGTGCGATCCTGCTCGCGGGCGGATTGACCGCGTTCAACAAGAGCGGCCAGAAAATCCCGCAGCCGTCCGCGCCGCCACGCCCGATGACCACCGCCGAAAAGATTTTGGCGAAAGCGGCCGGTGTGGATTACGTCGAGCCTGGCATGTTGTTGTATGCGAACGTGGATCGCGTCATCACACACGAACTCACGCTGCCCGTCGCCGTCGAGCAATTCTGGAAAGCTTACGGCAGAGACGCGCAGCCATTCGACGCCGACAAGATATTGTTCGTCGCCGACCACACGATCCAGATTCCGCTCATCCGCGACGACTGGGAATCGCAGAATATGATCGAGAAGTCGTCGCGCTACGTCAAAGAACTTGGCATCAAGCATGCGTTTCTGCCGCCCGCGCCATTTACCTCTGAGGGTATTTGTCACGTACTCTTCCCCGAACTCGGTTTGATTCAACCCGACACGCTCGTCGCGGGCACCGATTCGCATACGAGCACGCATGGCGCGTTCGGCGCGTTCGCGGTCGGCATCGGCAACACCGACTTGACCGAAATCCTCGCGTCGGGCCGCTTGCTGCTCGACGTCCCGCAGACGATGCGCGTCAACCTCGACGGACAGTTGCCCGAAGGTGTGTACGCGAAGGACGTGATTCTTTACATCCTGTCGCAAGTCGGCATGAATGGTTTCACCAATTGCGTCGTCGAGTTCGGCGGCTCGGCGCTCGAGCATCTGAGCGCCGATGATCGCTCGACCATCTCGAACATGACGGTCGAAGGTGGCGCGACCTGCGGCATCTGGCCCGTCGGGCAGCTGCGCTCCGATCCCGATGCGGAGTACAAGCAGGCGTTGACGTTCGACATCTCGCAACTCGAACCGTATGTGGCTGTGCCGTATTCGCCCGCGAACGGCAAACCGATTGACGAGATCGGCGACGTGCCGATTGAGATCGCGTGGGTCGGCTCGTGTACGGGCGGCAAGTTGGAAGATGTGGCAGCCGCAGCCAACGTGGTGCGCGGCCACAAAGTGGCCAAGGGCGTGCAGTTCATCGTCGCACCCGCCACGCTGAATGTGATGCAAGAAGCAGGACGGCGCGGCTACTTGCGCGACATCATCGAAGCGGGCGGGCACATCGCGCAGTCGGCGTGTGGTGCGTGCATTGCGATGGGACCCGGCACGACGCAAGAAGGACAAGTCGCGGTCTATTCATCCAATCGCAATTTCAAGGGCCGCAGTGGCAAGGGACAAGTCTATCTCGCCAGCCCGGCGACGGTCGCCGCCAGCGCGCTTGCGGGACGAGTGGCGGATCCGCGCGAATTCTTGCGCGAGCAGGTGATGGCATAGAAGCGATGGCAGACGGCAGACCGCCGTCCGTCGTCTACCGTCTGCCGTTAGATCGTAATGAACGACAACCTGAACGCTTTCATCACCGTCATGCCCTTCGCCGCCAATCTCGGCATCGAGTTGCTGGCGGCGAGCAAGGACGAAGTGCGTGGTCGCCTCGCGTGGTCGCCCGAACGCTGTACGGCGGGCGGCGTTATGCACGGCGGTGCGCTGATGAGTGTTGGCGATGCGCTCGGCGCAATTTGCGCGTTTCTCAATCTGCCGAGCGGCGCGGCGACCAGCACGATTGAATCAAAAACAAATTTCTTCCGCGCCGTGCGCGACGGCTACATTGAAGGCGTCAGTCGCCCGCTGCATGTGGGCCGCACCACCATCGTGGTGCAAACGGACCTGTACGATGCGAACGGCAAGCGCGTCGCGCAAGTCACGCAGACGCAGGCGGTGAGCGCGCAATGCGCGTGTCATGCACCAAGTAGCAAGTAACATGTGTCTCGTGACACGTGTTACTTGCTACTTGATGTTCGACCCAGTCCATGTCTAATCTCACTGCACTCGCCGACCGCACCTATTACCTGCCGAACGTCATCAACATCGGCGTGGTCGCGTTGGGCGATGGGCGCGCGCTGTTGATAGATAGCGGACAGGACGCAGACTACGGCAAGGCGATCCGCAAAGCGTGTGAGGCGTCGAATCTAAAACCCATCGCCGTGATCAACACGCACGCGCACGCCGACCACTTTGGCGGCAACGATTACCTCGCGCGCAACTGCGGTGTGATGGTGTACGCGCCGCCGTTTGAAGAAGCGATCATGCGCTATCCCGAGCTGGAGCCAACCTATCTGTTTAACGGCGCGTATCCGATTGGCGAGTTGCAGAACAAATGGCTGATGGCGAAGGCGAGCCCCATTGACCACGTCATCGAGCGCGACGAATTGCGGATTGCCGATTGCCCATTGCGGATCGAAAAGCTGCCGGGCCATTCGCGCGCGCAGATTGGTGTGCTGGTCAACGACGTGCTGTTCTGCGGCGATGCGGTGATTGGCGAGGCGACGCTCGAAAAATATAAGGTGCCGTTTGGCGCGAACATCGCGCAGCAGATCGAGAGCATCCGCGCGTTAAAGCAGATGAAGGTTGAGCAGGTTGTGTGCGCACACGGCGAGCCGATGTCGGATGTCACGGCGGTTGCCGAAGCGAACCTCGCCGCGATTGAGCGCGCGTGCAATGCAGTGCGCGAGGCAGTGCAATCCGCCGCCGACATTTCGACGGTTGTGGGACGTGTTGCCAAAATGCTCGGCGTGCAGAACAACAACGTTTCGCAGTTTTACTTATTTCAATCTATCGTGACCGCATACCTCGCCTACTTGCAATCGCGCGGGCAAGCCCAGTTGGAATTGCGCGACGGCAGCGCGCTGTGGAGTGCGCGCTGAGCCTCATTCCTGACCCATTCGTACGCTCGCAGGTAGAAGTACACGGCGAGCGGGGCCGCGAGTGGATCGCCCACTTGCCCGATCTGCTTGACGAGTGCGCGCGACGCTGGTCGCTGACCATGCAGCCGCCGTTCCCAAATTCGGCGTACAATTACGTCGCGCCCGCGCGCCAGAGCGATGGCAGCGAGGTGGTGCTGAAGGCTGGCGTGCCGCACGAGTGGTTGTTGTGTGAGATGGACGCGTTGCAACTGTGCGATGGGCGCGGCATGGTGCGCTTGCTCGACGCGGATCGCGCGCAAGGCGTCATGCTGTTGGAGCGATTGAAACCCGGCACGCCCGCGCCCGACCTGAACGACGACGAGCGCGCGACCTCCATCGCCGCGCAAGTGATGCGCCGCCTGTGGCGACCATTGCCGAGTACGCATTCGTTCCCAACGATCGCAGACTGGGCGCGCGGCTTGCAGCGATTGCGTCAACGCTTTGATGGCGGCACGGGGCCATTTCCGTCCCATCTGATCGAGCGGGCGGAGATCATTTTTTCGGAGTTGATCGCATCCAGCACCGAATGTGTGCTGCTGCACGGCGACTTGCATCACGACAACATCTTGGCTGCCGAGCGTGAGCCGTGGCTGGCGATTGACCCACAAGGCGTGGCCGGCGAGCGCGGTTACGAGGTTGGCGCATGGCTGTACAATCCGATGCCGCAACTGCTGCAATGGCACAAGCCCGAATGTGTGCTCGCGCGGCGCATTGACCAATTCGCCGAAGAGTTGGAGCTGGAGCGCGAGCGGCTGCTCGCTTGCGGCTTCGCGCAGGCAGTGCTGTCGGCGTGGTGGACGTTCGAGGATCACGGGCGCGTTAGTGAGGACACACTGCGGGTCGCGGAGCTATTGGCGACATTGATGGATGGAAGGTCATTGGCTTGAAGCCGTTGGGGTTTTGAATTTATGAAAACATACAATATCGGCGTCATTGCAGGCGATGGGATTGGCCCCGAAGTCACGCGCGAAGCCATCAAGGTTATCGGCGTGGTTGCCGAGCGCGAGGGCTTCAAGTTAGCGTTTGTGGACTATCCGTTCGGCGCAGAACATTATCTCAAAACCAAAGAGACGTTTCCGCTGTCGGTGCTGGGTGAGATCGCGCAGCTCGATTCGGTGTTGCTCGGAGGGTTGGGCGATCCGCGCGTCGAGACGGGGTTGCTCGAACGCGCGGTCATCTTTGGTTTGCGGCAGGGGCTCGACCTGTACGTGAATTACCGGCCCGTAAAGTTATATGCGCAGCATCTGTGCCCGCTCAAAGGCAAAACGCCCGCCGACATTGATATGGTCGTCCTGCGCGAAAACACTGAGGATGCGTACGCGGGCGCGCAGGGCATCTTCAAGAAGGGCACGCCCGACGAGGTTGCCATCGCAGAAATGATCTTCACGCGCAAAGGCACGGAGCGCATTATCCGCTATGCGTTCGAGACCGCGCGCAAACGCGCAGCCCGCACCCTCACCCCCATCCCCAGCCCTTCCCCCGTCGGGAGTGCGCCGACAGGGGAAGGGAGTTCTCCCTCCCCTGCAGAGCGGGGGAGGGTTGGGGTGGGGGTTCGTCGCCCGCGCGTCACGATGGTGGACAAAGCGAACGCTATCCCCGCGATGGACTTGTGGACGCGCACCTTCGCGGAAGTCGCGCGCGAATATCCCGACGTGGAGACGAACCATCAGTATGTGGATGCCGCCTGCATGTTCATGGTAAAAAGTCCGGAGATGTTCGATGTGATCGTCACCTCGAATCTGTTTGGCGACATCCTCACCGATCTGGGCGCGATGATTCAGGGCGGCATGGGCAGCGCGGCGTCGGGCAACATGCATCCGGGTCGCGCATCGTACTTCGAGCCGGTGCATGGCTCCGCGCCCGACATCGCGGGCAAAAGCATCGCCAGTCCCATCGGCGCGATCCTGAGCGCGGCGCTGCTGCTCGAGCACGTGGGCGAAACGAATGCGGCGCAGCGCATTGAAACTTGTGTGCAGGACTTGCTCGCCTCGCGGCGGGTGCCGTCGGTGGACGCGACGAGTGGCTTGAGCACGAGCGCAGTGGGCGATATGGTCGTACAAGCGATCCTGAACGAGGGCAGACGGACTACAGACGACAGACGCTGAGCCATCGCTTGCGACCTGTCATCAAACTTTTTATTCGGAGTCAGCATGTCGAAAACTAGTGAACGTCGCGCCGCGCGCGCGGCGCGACGCAGACCACAACAGCCCCAGCAATGGTGGCAGAATCGCAATCTATGGATCGCGGGCGGCGTGACGCTGCTCTTGATAATCGGGGTGATCGGATTCAATGTGTTCACTCGAGGCACAGCAGCGAACCCTGAGAGTTCGGGGACGCCGGCTTCCCTCGCGACACTCTCGGTGCCGCTCGGCGTCGAGCAGTCGGTGCCTTCAATGGGTGCGCAGCATGTGCCCGTTAACTCGCAGCACGCCAAATACAATTCGACGCCGCCCACGTCCGGTCCCCATTACGACACCCCCGCTAGTTGGGGCAAGTACGATAACGGCTTGCCCGAAGAAACGTGGGTTCACGACATGGAACACGGCGGCGTCGTCTTCCTTTACAATTGTCCGCAAGCGTGTCCTGACCTCACCAGTAAACTCGAAGCGCTGCTGAAAGATCGCGCGGCGTTCAGTAAGTATGGCTACGCCAAATTCATCATCATGCCGTACAGCAAAATTCCAAATAAGCTGACGCTGGTCGCATGGAGCTACTACTTGCCGCTCGGCGATTACGACGACGCCCTCGTGCGCAAATTCATCCGCGACCATCAGGACAAGGGGCCCGAAGACGTAGGCTGATCGGCGATGAGCGACGAACGATGAGTGATGTGTTCCACTCAGCGCTCGTCACTTTTCACTGGGAGTTCCATGTACACCGTTCAAGACGTGATGTCCAACAAAGTCGTGACGATTGCAGCCGATGCGCGCGTGCGCGAGGCGATGCGCCGCATGGCGAGTGAAGATGTCGCGGCGCTGATTGTCACGTTGGAAAACAACGACTACGGCATCATCACGCAGCGCGACGTCGTCGGCAAAGTTGTCGCGGCGGGACTCGATCCCACGCACACGCGCGTTGGCGACGTGTGCACCGCGCCCGTCGTGACGATCACGCCGGAAATATCATTGCGCGAAGCGTCGGCGCGCATGATGGATTTGAAAGTGCGGCGGCTGCCCGTGTGCGACGATGCGAATCAACTGATCGGCATGGTAAGCGAGACCGACATCTTTATGGCGGTCGAGGAACGCGGCTGGGGACCGGACGTGCTCGGCGAATCAAAACTGCGCGCCATCGGCACGCTGGCACGCATTCGGCGCATGACCATCGCCGAAGTGATGAGCAAACCCGTCGCCATGATCGAGCCGGATGCAAAAGTGTCCGAGGCGTTAGCACGCATGGCGCAGCGCGGCATTAGCAGCATCCTCGTCCTGCCGCAAGCCGGCACGTCAGTCTATGGCATCGTGACCAAACGCGACATCATCGGCAAGGTGGTCGCGCAGAACCGCAAGCCAGACGAGCTGCGCGTCGCCGAGATCATGTCCGCGCCGATCTACACAATTGCGCCGCACGTCACGCTGCCGCAGTGCGCGGCACGCATGGTGGAGATGGGTGTGCGGCGATTGACCGTCACGCAAGGAGACAAGCCTATTGGCATCGTGAGCGACACCGATTTGTTTCGCGCGGTTGAGGGCAGGCGCGTCAGTCCGCTCGACCGTTTGCAGCCACCCGCGCTCGCGCCGATCCGCCACATCACCAAGTCGCACGTGCACACCGCCGCCGACGTGATGGGCCGCGAAGCCGTGTACATTGGCGACGATGCGACGGTGGGGGACGCGCTCGCGCTGATGGAAGCGCAGGATGTGTTGAGCCTGCTCGTGAAGCCAAGCGGCGACGGCGCGCTCGGCATTGTCACGCAGCGCGACATCATCTCGAAGGTCGTCGCGCTCGAACGCGATCCCGATCAAATGCGCGTGCGCGAGATTACCTCGTCGCCGATCATCAGCGTCGCGCCCGAGACGAGCATCAACGAGTGCTCGCGCCTGATGATCGAGCGCAACATTCGGCGCTTGCCCGTCGAAGAAGGCGGCGAGATCATCGGCGTCGTGCGCGACACGGACATTTTCCAAGCGGTCGAGGAGCGCGGCTGGGAAGCAGAGACCAGTAACCCCTTGTCTGTCGTCAGCAGCCAGCAGCCGGCAGTCGGTGCGGCGCGAAAGCGCAAAGCCGCGAAGCGCGTAACGAATAAAGGGGCGGCGAACAAGCCAGCCAAGAGCGCGCGCAAGGCGGCAGCAAAGAAAAGCGTAAAACGAAAACCAAAACGATAAAAGCACCAGCAAGAACACAAAGGGGCAATATAGGTAATCCATTCTTCGCGCCCTTTGCGTCTTCGCAGTTCAGTCCTTTGATGAATTATCCGATCATGCGCGGCGCGGAGCCGTTTTCGTTCAAGGGCAATCGCATCGGCTGTTTGCTGATTCACGGATTCACGGGTTCGCCGTGGGAGATGCGCTGGCTCGGCGAGCAACTGGCGAGCGATGGTCATACGGTGCACGGCGTTCGGCTTGCCGGTCACGGCACCTGCCCCGAAGACATGCACGGCACGCGCTGGCGCGATTGGTACGCGACGGTTCTCGACGATTATCGCCAACTGCGCGCCGAGTGTGAGCAAGTCGTCGTGATCGGACTCTCCATGGGTGGCGCGCTCGCGCTGCATTTGGCCGCGCACGAAGACTTGGACGCGCTGGTTGTGATGGCGACGCCGCTGCACATCCGCGATTGGCGGCTGACCGTGTTCCGTCCATTCCAACGCTTCATCCCATACTGGCGCATGAGTGACATCGAACTGCAAGATGAAACGGCGCGCGACGCGAGCATCGGCTACGACCGCATGCCGACCATCTGCCTCCTTAGTATGTTGGAGTTCTTCGAGCAAGTCGCGCGTGAACTGTTGCGCGTGAATGTTCCGACACTACTCGTCTACTCGCAACTCGACCTGACCGCGCCGCTGCGCGAGATGCGCTTCATCCACGAGCGCATCGCCACGCGCGACAAGCAGATGGTCACGCTCACGCGCAGCGGTCACGTCGTCTGCGATGATGTCGAGCGCGAGGATGTGCTGGCGGCGGTGCGCGAGTTTGTGGCGGCCACAGCTGACAACGGACGGATAACGGACAAGCTGACACACATCCGATCGTCCGTTTCGTGTCCGTTGTCCCGTAGTTGAAAGGAATCCCATGATCCCCGAAACGAAATACGCCAAGAGCGGCGATGTGCATATCGCGTATCAGGTGATCGGCAGCGGGCCGATTGATCTCGTGCTCATCCCCGCCGAGGTCTCGCATGTGGAATACAATTGGGAAGAGCCACGCTACGCGCGATTCTTACAGCGCTTGTCGTCGTTCTCGCGTCTGATGATTTTCGATAAGCGCGGCATGGGCATGTCGGATCGCGCGAACGGCATCGCGCCGATGGAGCAGCGCATGGACGATGTGCGCGCGGTCATGGATGCGGCCGGCTCTCAGCGCGCCGCCATATTCGGCGCTTCGCAAGGGGGTCCCCTCGGAATCTTGTTTGCTGCGACGTATCCGGAGCGGACGTCGGCATTGGTGTTGTATGGCACGATGGCAAGTTGGGTGTGGGCAGAAGATTATCCATGGCGTCTGACGCGTGAGCAAGCGTTGCGAGATTTGGACAAGCGTGAGCAGACGATTTGGCAGACGTGGGGGCATGATATAGACCTGAGTACGCTTGCACCGAGCGTGGCCCAAGACGAGCAGTTCAGGCGTTGGTTTGCAACGTTTCGGCGCCTGAGTGCAAGCCCCGGCGCAGTGCTTGCGCTGAATCGGATGGACCTCGAAATTGACATACGGCACGCACTCGCGTCTGTTCACGTCCCCACACTCGTATTGCAGCGCATCGGTGATCAAGCCGTGAAATTCGAGGAAGGTCGCTACATCGCCGAGCGCATTCCAAACGCAAAATTCGTTCCATTGCCCGGCCCAGACCACCTATCATTTGTCGGAGATGCAGATGCGATTGTGAACGAAGTCCAGGAGTTCGTCACGGGCAGTCGTGCACTGCCCGAACCCGACCGCGTGCTCGCGACGGTGATGTTCACCGACATCGTCGGCTCGACGCAGCGCGCGGCTGAAATGGGTGATCGCCACTGGCGCGATCTGCTCGACGGTCATCACGCCATTGTGCGCCGCGAACTCAATCGGTTTCGTGGGCGCGAGATTGACACGACGGGCGATGGTTTCCTCGCCACGTTCGATGGCCCCGCGCGCGCGGTTCGCTGCGCGTGCGCCATCAGCGACACGGTGAAGTCGCTTGGCATCGAGATTCGCGCCGGGCTGCACACGGGCGAAATCGAATTGATGGGCGACGACATCGGCGGTATCGCCGTCCACATCGGCGCGCGTGTGATGGCAATGGCCGGCGCGAGCGAAGTGCTCGTCTCCAGCACCGTCAGGGACTTGGTCGCAGGCTCCGGCATTCAATTCGCCGAGCGTGGCACACACACACTTAAAGGCGTGCCGGGCGAATGGCGGCTGTTCGGCGTCGAGCGCGCGTAATTTCCTCGCGTGGCGCGCTCCGCGCGTTGTATAATCAACTTGTACCTTCGATTCACAACGAGCGAGCGTGTATAACTCATCCGTCCAATCTACGACCGCCTCTCCTACCCTGCCTCCCGATCCAGCGCGCGTCATCCATTTGTTCGACCGCATTCGCCTCCGTCTCGCCGTCATCAGCGCACGAGTGATCGCGCTGCTGATCGCGCGGCTGCATCTCGGTGCGGGCAGTGTGCTGCCAGGCGAGATGGCGCTGCGCATCCAACCGAATATTTTGCCGCTGCTGTCTCGTCAGGCGAAGCACGGTATCATCCTGATTGCGGGCACGAACGGCAAGACGACCACCGCGCTGCTCACGCGTACCATCCTCGAACAAAAAGGTTTTCGCATCGCTCACAACATCAGCGGCGCGAATCTAGAAAACGGGCTGGTGTCGTCGCTGCTCAATCGCTGCAACCTCGCGGGCAAACTCACGGCGGACTACATCATCTTTGAAGTGGATGAGAACGTGCTGCCGAATTTGCTCAAGCGTGTCACACCGCGTGCCATCGTCTGCCTCAACTTGTTCCGCGATCAACTGGATCGCTATGGTGAAGTGGACATCGTGGCAGCCAAGTGGATGAGCGCCATCGCACAGTTGCCGAAAGATGTGTATGTGATCGCGAATGCTGACGACCCGACGCTTTCGTATATGGGACAACAGCTGCCGCAGCGAGTTTTGTACTTCGGAATGAATGAGCCAGAGTCGCTGTCGAGCGAAATGCCCCACGCCGCCGACTCCGTGTATTGCCCAAAGTGCGGCGCGCGCTTGGAGTATCGCGGCTACTATCTTTCGCATCTCGGCGATTATCATTGCGCGAACTGCGGCTTCACTCGCAGCACTCCATCGCTCGACAGCCACGCTTGGCCCCAAGCGCTGATCGGCTTGTATAACAAATACAACACGCTCGCCGCTGTGCTCGCCGCACAGCTTGCAGGCGTGGACGATGCGACTATTGCCGATGCCGTGCAGCACTTCCATGCGGCATTCGGTCGCGCCGAAGACCTGGACGTGCGTGGCAAGCATATCCGCATTCTGCTCTCGAAGAATCCGGCCGGCACGAATGAGACAATCCGTGTAGTGCAGAATGAGCACGCGGCGGGAAAATGCGATACTGCGCTCATCGTGCTGAATGACCGCATTGCCGACGGCACCGACGTGTCGTGGATTTGGGACGTGGACACGGAAAGGTTGATCGCGCCGAACATGACGCTCATCATCAGCGGCGACCGCGCTTATGATATGGCACTGCGCATCCAATACAGTGCGTCTGCGCTCGACACAGATTGTGCCTTGATCGTGAAGGAGGATTTGCGCGAGGCGATTGAAGAAGGCATCACGCGCACTCGCGCCGACGAAACGCTGCACATCCTGCCGACCTACACCGCCATGCTCGACGTGCGGCAAATTTTGCTGGGCAAACAAATCTTGTGACGAAATATAGGGCTGTGCTTACCGCCGCGCTCGCTCAGCGTGAATCAGTTGCTCATGCAGATGATCTGGTCAGCGTGTCATTGTGAGCGAATCGAAGTATCGCTGTGACGTCACAACAAAAGGTGAGCGCCCATGCACGAATAACGTTGCCAATTCGTATGGCGCTTTGTGCATTTGCAACAATCCGCTTTCAGTATCATCAAAGAGATTGCTCGCTCCCGTCAGAATGAAAATGCGCGCGTATGACTAATAACCGCTACGAACTCAAAATCGGTTGGCTCTATCCATCGCTGATGAGCACCTACGGTGATCGCGGCAACGTGATCTGCTTGTCTCGTCGCTGCGAGTGGCGTGGCATCAGCGCGCAAGTTGTCCGCCTCAACCAGCGCGTCGGCGCGGATGCGATTCGCAGCGTTGATATTTTCGTCGGCGGCGGCGCACAAGATCGGCAGCAGGAGATCGTGATGCGCGACTTACGCGGCGAGAAGGCAGCCGCCATGCGCGCCAAGATTGAGAGCGGCACGCCCGGCGTGTTCACCTGTGGCTCGCCGCAATTGCTGGGCCACTACTACGAACCGATGCAGGGACAGCGCATCGAGGGACTCGGCATCTTCGATTTCGTCAGCGTCCATCCCGGTCCCGACGTGCCGCGCTGCATCGGCAACATCGCCTTCGAGATCACCGCGCCGCGCCTCGCCGAAGAATTGCAAGTGCTCGCGGGACGGCTGCCCTATGTTGTCGGCTTCGAGAATCACGGCGGGCGCACGCGGCTTGGCAGCGTCGAGCCGCTGGGTCGCGTCATCAAAGGCTATGGCAACAACGGCGAAGACGGCAGCGAAGGCGCGTTCTTCTGCAACGCGATTGCGACCTACTCACACGGCCCGCTGCTGCCCAAGAATCCGTTTATCGCGGACTGGCTGATCATGACGGCGCTCAAAGTGAAATACGACGCGGATGTGCCGCTCGCGCCGATTGAGGATGTATTTGCAGAACACGCGCGCGAGGTGATGTTCAAGCGACTGAGGGTGAACGTGATGTGAGGTGAATAATAGCGCCGTGCATGTCATTACGCGCAAGAGACTGAATGAATTTGCGGCGCAACATCCTGAATCGCAGTCAGCGCTCGAACATTGGTATCGCGTGATGAAGACGCGGAACTTCGGCACGTTTTTAGAACTGCGTACAGTCTTTGCGAGTGCCGATCAGATTGGCAAACTAACGGTGTTCAACATCGGCGGCAACAAGGCAAGACTGATTGCGGCTGTGCATTACAATCGTCACAAACTGTACATGCGCGCCGTGCTCACTCATGCCGAATACGACAAAGGCATGTGGAAGGAGTAATCAATGCTGACGGAACTTCGACCTGCGCTACGGGTGTGGCCCACTATGTCCGAGGTCTTATACGTGCCGCATACCGAACAAGAGTATGAGCAACTCGTGAGCCTGCTCGATGACTTGATTGATGAAGTTGGCGAAGACGAAACACATCCGCTCGCATCGTTGATGGAGGTGGTCGGCACGCTGATTGAAAAGTACGAGGACGAGCGCGTGCCTGAACTTCTGACCAACGGCGCGACGTAGCTAGTGACCTGGAGCGGAAGTTCTGCAACGAATTAGAGACGGCGTATTATTGAGCCAGTACTTGAAATCACGGCACGACCATTCCCACGCGAAAGGATGAGCGAAGCGTTGGTTGTAATCGCATTGACTGCGGAGAATG
>JBBPZQ010000090.1:0-19836 GCA_038198935.1 Anaerolineae bacterium | reverse complement strand
TTACCCATTGTGCACTGTTCGAGAACATCCAGGCGCTCGTGCGCGCGGCTCAGGCGTTCTTTGCTCGCTATAACTTGTGCCCAGAGCGCATCCGATCCGTCATCGGTGCGTATCCTGCATAACTTCGGTGGTTGCACTTAGTGCATGTTTAACAAACTCGTTGTGCATCAGGTAGTACCCCAGCGCGGCTGGGCGGATACGGGCAGCACGGCTGCCCTGCTACCCGACAGGATCTTCAAGATGTCATTGACCCTACAAACAGCGGCGAAACCTTTGGGATCGAGGCGGGCAAACAAGCGCCCGAAGAGCCTGTCCTGAGCGAAGCCGAAGGATGTCGTGCGACGGAATGCCATGCAGTAACGACAGAAAGGTGCGCGGCCACGCTTCGCTGGCCTCAGCCCACAGCGCGATTTCAGTCCAACCGTCCGCACCACAGATGGTTGCGCAAATCGTTATCGCCACGCTGTCGAGCAACTCGTGTTGCAGCGCGTTGCCGTGGCGCGGGTCCTTGAGGCTCCCGAAGTGTTTGTGGATCGTCTGATGGGCTTTGGGTGATCTGGCATTCCTCCGTTACAAGATACTTCATTATCCCATACTCACGCCCGCCTTCATGCCATATGCGATTGCCCTACGGTTCAGCAATTCTCCATTTGGAACTTATCCGATTAGAGTGATGTGGGTGGAGGGCTGTATATCGCGTTCGGTAGTTGCTGTTGGCAGCGAAAATGGCTCAGAGACTGCCATATTCTTCTGCTCAAGTGGGCGATGTAACGAAAGTAGTCGCAAGCCTGTCGGTTGCAACGGCGACGAAATGCCTGTATTAGCGCAAATGGAGAATTGCTGCCTACGGTTTTTGCTGTTTCTCGCCGCACGTGCGAACTGTTATAATCAACTCACATCAGCATCGTTCGGCGCGCGCAGGGAAAGTTCGGTATAAGCCGACGCTGTCCCGCAACTGTGAAGGCGGACGGCGGCTGGTATACGGCAGACGGCGGAATAATTATCCGCCGTCCATCGTCCACCAGCCGCCGTCCGCATAAGCCAGACTTCCTGCCGCGCTGTCCGTCACGCACCTTCGCGAGAAAGGCAGCGGGCGATCAGCCATCGTCCTTTTGCCAACTCGCAAGAGGATTTTTTTTTGGCGACGCACAGCACATTACTCCGTCACGCTCGTCTCAACTTTCGCGGCATGACCGTCGCGTGGCGCATTATCGCGCCGCTGAGCGTGATCGCTATCGCCGTGTTGAGCGTCGGATTCGGCAGCGTGGCGATCCCACCGCTCACCGTGCTCAAGTTGCTGCTCGCGCAATTGCCGTTCGCGCAACTCGCACCCGATTGGTCGGCGGCGGACGCGAGCATCATCTTGCAAATTCGCCTACCGCGCGTGATCTTGATCGCGCTCACGGGGTCGGCGCTTGCCACGTCGGGTGTGACCTATCAAGGTTTGTTTCGCAATCCGCTCGCCGATCCGTACCTGATCGGCGTGGCAGCGGGCGCGGGACTCGGCGCGGTGAGCGCGCTGGCATTCGAATGGAATCGCAGCGCGCTCGGCACGTCGGTCATCCCACTCGCGGCCTTCGGCGGCGCAGCACTCACGGTCATGCTTGTCTATGGACTGGGCCGCGTCGGACGCAGCGCGCCCACCACAACGCTCATCCTCGCGGGCGTGGCGGTCGGCTCGCTCGCGTCGTCGCTCTCGACGTTCATCATGCTGTCAGTTAACAGCAGCGCGACGCGTGTGCTCGGTTTCTTGCTCGGCGGTTATGGCGGTGCGGGTTGGGATTCGGTGCTCATCATTCTGCCGATCGTGCTCGTCGGCTTCGTCGTCATGCTCGTTCATGCGCGCCCGCTCAACGTGCTGTTGTTCGACGAAGAGCAAGCGCGGCAACTTGGCGTAGATGTCGAGCGCGTGAAATTAATTCTGATCACGGCGGCGACAGCAACCACCGCTGCCGCCGTCGCGTTCAGCGGCTTGATTGGCTTCGTGGGTTTGATCGTGCCGCACGCGACGCGCTTGCTCGTCGGTGCGGATCAGCGGCGCGTGCTGCCGTGGTCGGCGCTGAGCGGCGCGGGCTTCTTGATGCTGGCTGATCTGGTCGCGCGCACGCTGCTCGCGCCGCAGGAACTGCCGCTCGGCATCGTGACCGCATTCGCCGGCGCGCCCTTCTTTTTATATTTGCTGCGCCGCGCCAAGCAAGCGGCGTTCTTCTAGCGGATAGCCGATGGCTGATAGTTGATAGCCAATAGCCGATGGCTGATAGCCGATTGCCATCCGCCATTCGCCATCCGCTATCTGCCATCCGCCATCCGCCATCTGCCATATGCACTTAGCCATCAGCCACCTCTCCGCCGCATACGGATCTCGTCTCGCGCTGCGCGACATCACGCTTTGCGCGCGCGGCGGCGAAGTGCTCGGCGTGATTGGCGCGAACGGCGCGGGCAAGTCCAGCTTGCTGCGCGTGATCAGTGGCACGCTCGCGGCGCGCAACGGCTCGGTTCGTCTCGACGCCATTGATCTGTTGAAAATCGGCACACGTGAGCGGGCCCAGATTATTGCGGTCGCGCCGCAGGGCGCGCACCTACCCGAAGCGTTCAGTGTGATGGAGGTCGTGTTGCTGGGCCGCACGCCGCACCTGTCGCTGCTCGCGCGCGAAAGCAAGCGCGACGAGCGCGTCGCGCGCTGGGCGATGACGCAGACCGATACGCTTGCATTGGCAGAGCGGCGCATCGGCGAACTGTCGGGCGGCGAGCAGCAGCGCGTGCTCGTTGCGCGCGCGCTCGCACAAGAACCGCGCGTGTTGCTGCTCGACGAAGCGACGGCACAGCTTGATCTGAAACATCAAGCAGAGGTGCTGAGGGTTGCGCGGCGCATGGCGCGTGAATGCGGCACAATCGTGATCGCCGCGCTGCACGATTTGAATCTGGCTGCGCTGTATGCCGATCAACTTGCGCTGCTGCACGACGGCGAACTGATCGCGCACGGCGCAGTCGCCGACGTGCTCACGTCGTCACTGCTGGAGCGTGCATACGAAACGCCCATCATCGTCGCGCAGCATCCGATCCATCACACACCACTGGTCGCGCTCAGCAGTGTTGAGCCTGACAAACAAACGCGATGAAGATACAATGAGCAGCTTTTGCTCTGGCATCCAAATACCAGAAGGCGTATACTCAATCCGTTACATGGGTTGCTCGTCACGAGAGTCTAGCGGATGCCTTGCGGATGGCGTTGTGGCGTAGTATGATATTTTCAACTTTACGTATGGTCGCCCGCTTATGAGCAGTTTTCACATCAGCCGCCGATCCTTTAATTTTGCTTGCGCGTTTGTGGGGCTTTGCCTTCTCGCGCTGGTCACCGCCGCGTGCGGCGCAACCTCCACACCGACGCCTTCGTTCGATGCGCCGCTGCGCAATCAGGTGCCCGTGCATACCGAGGTGCCCGGCCAAGCGCACACGCACCTCGATCCAGCGCAAGCGACTGAGACGATGCAGGTCGTGCTGGTCGCGTCGGAACTCATCGTCGGTCTCAATCGCTTTGCGGTTGGTCTTTTTGATAGCAAAGGTCAAGCCATCAGCGATGCCAGCGTTCACTTCCACTATTTCGATCTGATCAATCCGACGCTTCCCCGCGTGGAATCGGAAGCTGACGCCGTGCGCTTGGCGACAGCCGATGGACGCACGGCCATCTTCGCGAATGAGCGTGAGTTCGCGCGCGCGGGGGATTGGGGGGTCGAGGTGCAAGCGCGCTTCCCGAACGGCAAAGCGTCCATCAGACGGATCGGCTTCACGGTCGTCGCGCAATCGCCAACGCTGAAACCCGGTCAAGCGGCGCCCTCGCTAGAGACGCCGACGGCGGCGAGCGCGCAAAACGACCTGACCAAACTCACATCCGCGATGGAGCCGAACCCTGCTTTCTATTACTTGAGTTTGAAGCAGGCATTGACCAATGGCAAACCGACCGTGTTGCTGTTTGCCACGCCGGCCTTTTGTCAGACGCGCTTCTGCGGTCCGTCCTACGAACTGACCAGCGCGCTGCAGAAGCAGTACGGGAGCAAAGCGAACTTTGTCCACGTCGAAGTCTATACTGGTTTGCCCAATCCTGCCGCCGACAATTTTCAACTCGCGCCCAGCATGAGAGCCTTCGGACTTACGAGCGAACCGTGGCTGTTCATTATCAAGCCCGATGGCAAGGTCGCCTATCGCGTCGAAGGGCTGTTCACGCTCGGCGAAATCGAGCACCATCTCAAACTGGTCTTGGGCGATTGATGCAGGGGCTGGGCAATCTCGAAAGTTTGGTCACAGGCTGGCGCTCGTGCTGCCGTTGATACTCGGCGCGTGTGACATGGCACCGGCCACGCCGACGACGGCACCCACTACGGCGAAAGGCAATCCCAGCCACACCAACTGCGGTCGTACAGTCACCCCGAAAATTACAAGTGCTGGTATGTCTTGGCCGCGTCGCGCACGCCGCGCTGCTCGCCTCATCGCTTTTCGCACGTTTGACGGGCACCATCACCTCCGATGTCCATGCGGGTCATGTTCGCATAGCGTACCCGCCACCGATTAATCTGCTCGACCGCATCCGTACATTCTGTCTGCGTTGCTCAAATTTCTGTTGGTTCGCTGGCTACTGGTTACGCTCCGAGAGATGCGACGAAAGCCAATCGCGCCGCGCTTTGCATTCGCGGCGTCGCTCGCGCTGTTCGCATTCGTCTCCGACTGCACCCGTAGCCCTCAAGTTGATGAACTCACGCCGACACCGCGTCCCACCGCTCAGGCGACCGCGCATGAAACGAGCGAAGGACTGCCGCTCGGCAGCGACAACACAGAGAGCGTCTATGCAGGCGCGCGCTGTCCCGCGAATGCAAAGGTGCGTGCGTTCGACATCGTGGCCATCAACGTCGAGATGACGCTCAATCGTTATCTCGATTACGATCCACAGGGGCGCATGTACGTGCTCGCCGAAGATTTGAATCGGGTGCGGCAGGAAGAAGCACAGAGCCGCGACGCGCGCGCAGACAGGGCCGAGCCCGCCGTTTCGATTGGCTTGCAGGGCGATGCGATTCAGCCGCTTAGCCTGCGCGTCAATCAGGGTGAGTGTCTGCGCATCACGCTGACCAATCAACAGAAAGATGGCGAGCCGGCCAGCGTGCACCTGCACGGTTCGAGTTTGCACATGCAGAAATCGGGCGCGCCGGCTATCGCCACCAATCCCGATTCGATTGTCGGCGCGGGTGCGTCGGCCAGCTACGAGTGGATGGTGAGCGAGGACGAGCCGGAGGGCCCGCACTACTTGCACAGTCACGGCGACGACCGCAATCGGACAAATCATGGTCTGTTCGGCGCGCTGATCGTCGAACCGAAAGGATCGGAGCATCTCGATCCGCTGCGCGGCGGCGCACTGCGCAGCGGCTGGTCAGCCATCATCAAGCCGCCGAACTCGTTGAGCGCGGCGATGGTCACCCAAAACTTGCCGCGTTGTAAGTTCATGTGGCGCATCATGCCTCTGAACCCTGCGAAGCCTGGCCCGCCTTGCCAGTCGAACAACTTCTGTGCGCCGTACGCAATCATCACCATTCCGACGATGCGCAGTAGCAACCCGACGTTCATCCTATGCACCTCCTCAGCAATTCCCTCAATGACTACCTGCATCTGCATAATACAATTCTCCAAAATGGATTTCACGATGTACAAAGGAGCTGATGCGACTGCAACGTAAATTCTTCGCGCGCCCAACGCTGACCGTCTCGCGTCAACTGCTCAATCAGCGGCTCGTGCGCGTGTATCGTGGCGAGCGGCTGAGTGGAATCATCGCCGAGTGCGAGGCATACATCGGCGCGGACGACACCGCCAGTCACGCGTGGCACGGGCGCACCGCGCGCAATCAGCATATGTTCGGCGAAGCCGGACACGCTTACGTCTATTTCACTTACGGCATGCACTGGATGTTGAACGTCGTCACGGAGCAATTGGATTTCCCCGCCGCCGTGTTGATTCGCGCCATCATCCCTGACGAAGGCATCGAGACGATGCGCCGTCTGCGCCGACGCGAGCCGCTGGCGAATGGACCTGCGAAGTTGTGTCAGGCGTTGGCGATTGATCGCGCGCTGAACGGTGCGGACATCGTGACCAGCGACGAGTTGTTCATCGAGCGAAGGCCGCAAGTGGGCGACCAGCGCGTGCAGCGCACAGGGCGCATCGGCATCCAGAACGCGGATCAAGTGGCGCGCGAGCGGTTGTGGCGGTTTGTTCTGCGTGAGTGATTGCAGAGCGTGTCTTTAGACGAATGTGAAACTGTTATTGATGACCACCTCTACGTCCGCGTAGCCGGACATTCAGCCGTAGAGACGTAGCAATGCTACGTCTCTACAAGGCACGATCTCTAAGCGCCTGCTGCGGATGCGGTCATCAATGCCGTGAATACAAAACGATGCGCTTTCATTCACGCATCGTCATCCAATCGAGCCGCGAACCCTCGGATCAGCCGATTCACCTCGTCGGGTTTTTCTTCGTGCGGCAGGTGCGCCGCTTCAGGGATGATGACCAAGCGCGAATCGCGGATGTGCTCGCGGAAATATTCGCCGTCGCTGGCGGGCAGCACCGCATCATGCTCGCCCCAGAGGATGAGCGTGGGGCAGTTGACGTGAGTCGCGCGCTCGTGCAAGCGTGTGTAGCGCACGTCGCGCGTGAAGGCGATCAGCGCGTCCACGAAGCCATGCGTGCGATACGGCGCAAGCAATGCGCGCCGCATCTCATCGGTCAAGCTGTCGGGATGGTAATACGCGCCCGGCATCCCCATGCTCATCAAGGGCTCATGCGTGACGACCAAATCGGCGCACCACTTCGCCCAGCGTCGGATCGGCGGCACGTCCATCACGCGGCTGACCAGCCACAAATACGGAAACGGCCGCGCGCCGGCCGGATCTATCAGCACGATGCCGCGCACCACTTCCGGATACTCGACCGCCATGTGCACGGCTATCGCGCCGCCCATCGAGTGACCCACCAGCAGCGCGTCTTCGATGTCGAGCGCGCGCATGAATGAGCGCAGGTGATGTGCCTGCGCGAGCATCGAGTAATCGCCGTCGCTCGGCTTGTCAGTTAAGCCCCAACCCTTCAGATCGGGTGCATAGACGCGATGCGCGCGCGCCAGCTCGTCGTGGTTACGATACCACGTCACGCTCGAACTAGCGAAGCCGTGAATGAGAATGATCGGCGTGCCGCGCTCACCTTTCGTTTGGTAGCGCATGTTGAAGCCGTCCACGTGCACGAAGCGATCATCCGCCGAGGCGAGTTCGTGCGTGTGTCGCAGATGCTTGCGGCGCGGCGGCAGCAAGTACGGCAGCACGCCGAGTACGACGGCCGGCAAGACGACGTAGGCGAGGAATTTTGTGACGTGGCGCTGATTCATGCTTTGAGTATAGCGCAGGTCAAATGCACGAGACCTGCGAGGTCTTTGCTTCCTCACGGCGTCCAATCGTGCGCTATCTGCTGCGCGTCCAGTCGCGCGGCATAATCGGCGAGGCTGATGCCGACCTTGCCGTCGCGCGAGATCACATCCACGCCCACGTCGAGCGCCCACGTTGAAGCATTCGCACGCAAATCGAATTTCAAATCGGTCACCGTCGCAATCAAGCCTTTGTGCGCGAGACTATCGAGCGCGAGCGCACTCTGCTCGCCGAGCATGAACGGACGCGGCGCAGTGATTGCGTCGAGAGCGCCGTCTTGCAAGCACGCTACGCTCTCCGTGCTCACGTCGAAGCCGGCGAGCGTGACCTTGCTCGCGCTGTGCGTCTCTTTGATGACGCGGCACCACGCGAGGCCGTTGTACGCGTAAACACCGAATGCGCCGATCAAATCTTTTTGGTTGGCGATCAAGCCGCGCGCAATCTGCAGCGCTTTGCTCAGGTCGCGCGCGTCGTTGGAGCCATCAAGCACACTGAGTTTGTCATTCGGCTTCAGCGCATCCTTGAACGCGGCGATGCGCTCGCTCGCCGCGCTGTCGAGCAGCGTCGAGCCAAGCGCAATCTTTCCAGTTTGATTTCCGAGCAATTTCAACAGCGCGTTGGCGGACTCACGCCCAATCGTGCGCTGGCCCGTGCCGATAAAAAATTGTCGCTCACTGCCCGGCGCGTCCGTGTCGAACGTGATGAGCCACACACCCGCCGCGCGCGCCTGCTTGATGCTGAGCGCGAGCGCGCGCACGTCGCTCGGCGCAATGGCGATGCCGCGTGCGCCTTGCGCCACAAACTTTTCGATCAACAAGATTTGCGCCGCCGCGTCTTCCTGTTCAGGCGAAGCAAACACGATGCTGCCGCGCGGCAAGCCGAGTTGCTTCTCTGCGAGGAGCGTGCCGCGCTCGACCGCGTTCCAATAATCGCCGCGCGCTCTGCCGATGATCGCATACTGCACAGGCACGGGCGTTGGCGTCGGCGTGAGCGTGGGTGTCGGAGTGCGCGTCGGCGTTGGCGTCGGCGCGGGTGTGAGCACTGGCAGGGGTGGGGCGAAGGCAGTGCAGGCGGAGAGGAGCAGCCAGCAGCCAGCAGCCAGCAGGCGGATGCGAACGCCATCGGTTAGAAACCGACGGCTAGAACAATTGCTTTTCACTTGTCACGGCCCAACACCTCGCGCACTAACGCTGCCACATCGGGCAGCACGTCGAACGCGGCGAGGTCGTCCGCGTTGAACCAGCGCGCGGCCAGCGCATCGGCGGCTGGCGCAACGTGGCCGCTCACATACCCGCCGAGCAAATCGTGAATGATGTAGTGGAAGCGCACGCGCCCATCGTCAGCGCGCGTGATGATCTCGAAGATTTGCAGCGGGCGAATGATTTCAATTTCGATGCCGCACTCTTCGCGCAGTTCACGCCGCCCCGCCTCGTGAATCGTCTCGCCGACTTCGATCACGCCGCCGGGAATCGTCCAGCGCCCGCGCGATGGTTCATTGCCGCGCTTCACCAACAGCGCGGCGCCGTCCTTCACGACCAATACGCCGACCGATGGAATGGGGAATTCTGGATGGGCGCGCGGCATGAGCGCGATTATACCACGTAGGGCTTTTCCAAAGTCGCTTGACAAGCGATGAAATGATGACCTCATGCGGGTAAACTGGCGTTGACCAAAACCCCAGTAGTCCGAAGGAGGTCGAGATGCATCATAATACAGTTGAGACGTTCACGTTAAGGACGCCGACCGACGGCGACGGTTTCTTTTTCGATCTGGGCAGTTTCAATGCGCAAGCCGACTTGCTCACCGACCCGCGCGACGCGCGGCAAACGCTACGCCACCAATCTGGCGGCGGCGCGTCGCTACTTTGCAGCCAACCTCGATGCGGCCCTCAACCTGCTCACTCGTCAGCCAAACTGAATGTGGGAAAACCCTAAATCGCCACTCATCATTCGCAAATCGCAATTGAACACGCTATCATGGATGCATCAACCATGAGGTCTCAGATATGAGCGGCATCGTTCTCGTGCTTGCAGCGTTTCTCGCGTCGGCGGTCGAGATGGTCGAGGCGCTGACGATTGTGCTGGCCGTCGGCGTGACGCGCGGTTGGCGCTCGGCGCTCATCGGCGTGTTTGTGGCGCTGCTTGCGCTGACGGCCATCATCAGCGCGCTCGGTCCCGCGCTGACGATCATCCCGATTGAAGTGCTGAGACTCGTCATCGGTTTGCTGCTGCTGACGTTCGGCATGCAGTGGCTGCGCAAAGCGATCCTGCGCGCGAGCGGCTACAAAGCCCTGCACGACGAGGAACTCGCCTATCGGCAAGAGATCGAAGAAGCGCGCGCGGCCGGCACCGTCGTGCGCGTGGGCATGGATTGGTATGCGTTCACGCTCTCGTTCAAGGGCGTCTTCCTCGAAGGACTTGAAGTCGCGTTCATCGTGCTCGCGTTTGGCGGCTCGCCCGGCGGCATCACACTCGCCACGATTGGCGCGGCGGTAGCACTCGCATTGGTCGGCGTGATCGGCGTGATCGTGCACCGTCCGTTGAGCCGCGTGCCGGAGAACACGATGAAGTTTGCCGTCGGCATCATGCTCACGACGTTCGGTGCCTTCTGGGGCGCGGAAGGCACGGGGGTCGAGTGGCCGGGCGGGGAATTGATGCTGCTCGCCATCCTCGCATTCGTGCTCGTCGTCTCGCTCGCACTGATACGCGTGTTGGGTTCGCAGCGCAAACGTGAGTTGGCGGCTGCCGCATCGTGAGCTGAGCACATGAATTACATCAAACGATTCTTTGGCTTCTGGTACGACTTCATCGTGGGCGACGATTGGACGGTAGCGGTTGGCGTGGTCATCGCGTTCGCGCTGTCGGCGCTGCTCGTGCGCGGCGGGGTGGATGCGTGGTGGCTGATGCCGCTCGCGGTCGCCGCACTGCTCGCCTTCTCACTGTGGCGCGCGACACACAAATCGCAGTGACGCGCGTAGGGGGCGATGCATGCATCGCCCCCTACGTTGATTGTGCGAGATCGAACACTGCACCTTCCCTCGCAGGTGTCACCTTAAATGTCGGTTGCGCTTCCTCAATGGCTTCTCCGAAGAGACGCTTAAGCTCGTCGTCGTTGTGTGCGGGATCGTGATGGAATGGCACAAAGTGTTTCACCGCAGCCAACTTTGCAAACGCGAATGCGTGTGGCAGTGCGCTGTGTCCCCAGCCAACTCGATCTTTATACTCGCTCAACGTGTACTGCGCGTCGTGAATCAATAAGTCCGTGTGCGCGGCGAGCGCATAGCCCGATGTCCAATCTGCGCTGATCGGAAAATCTTTGACGCCGAGCGCCGGTTCGTGATCGGGCAAGTACGTGACCGTGCCGTCGTGCGCTTCGATGCGATAGCCGACGGTCGGATCGGGATGGCAGACCATCTGCGTCGTGATGCGGAACTCGCCAATCGTGCAGCGCTCGCACGGCACTTCGTGCACGATGGGTTTGCGTGGCAGGTCACGCAAGCGCACAGGAAAAATCGGGGGCGACATGTAGCGCGTGAGCCGCGCATACAGATTCATCGTCGTGCTGGCCTGCCCCCAGATGTGCACTTCCATCTCCGGGTTGTGCAGCGGCGCGAAGAACCCGAGTCCCTGTATATGATCCATGTGCAAATGTGTGAGCAGCACATCCACGCGGCGCAGATCGCGCGGCAGACTTGCGCCCAAGCGTCTCATGCCCGTGCCCGCGTCCAGCACCAACAGTGTGCCGTCGTCGCCGCGCACCTCCACGCAACTGGTGTTGCCGCCGTAGTGCGCCGTCTCGGGCCCCGGCGCGGCAATCGAGCCGCGTGTGCCCCACATCGTCACGCGTGTCATGCCTGCACCTCCCAGAACATTGCCATCGCTCCCAGAAAACGATCGGCTTGCCCAATGAGAGGAATCGCCATCACTTCGATGTGTCGCCGCTGTCCGTCGAGGCGCTTGATCCAGAACGTGCCGCGCGCAGGCTCGCGGTTCGTGAGCGCGATGATGAGCGGCAACTGCTCGACGGTGATCGGCTGCCCCTGATCGTCGTATGGCGTGAAGATGGTGCCCCATTCGGAAGCAGCCATCGCGCCCGTCTCGTCGAAGCGATAGCCGAGAATCGCCTCGGCTTTTTCGTTGTAGTACAACAGTGTTCCGTCGGGGTCCACGATGAAAATCGGCAGCGCGAGATAACTGGCCAGTTGTCGTGCGAGGATGACTTCGACTGCTTTGGCGATGCTCATGACAAGGTTCCTCCTCGCAGCTATCGGCTCGAAGCCGAAGGCTGCGACAAGTGCAAACCCGCGTCGCGGGTTTCTCAATTGTAGCCGTCGGTTTACAAGCAATGGCGTTTAAGGCTTGAACACTTCGTTGAGGGTGGAGCTGGATAGACCTGGCCGAGCGCCGCCCGCGAGCACGTAGATGAGTCCGCCAAACGGTACCGCGCCGATGCCGTGCCGCGCCGTCGGCATTGGCGCGAGTTTGCTCCACGCGTTCGTCGCGGCATCATACGCTTCGTTTTCGTTCAACACCTTCTGCGGGTTCTCGCCGCCGAACACATAAATCTTGTCGAGCACTGCGGCTGCGATGCCACTGCGTGCTGTCGGCATTGGCGCGAGCGTCGTCCACTTGTCCGTCGCCGGATCATATGCCTCGTTCACGTCGAGGTTGTTCGCCGAATTGCCGTTCACCCGTCCGCCAATGGCGTATAGCTTGCCGTTGAATGCCACTGCCGCCAAGTGGTCGCGCACGCTTGGCAGCGGCGCGAGTTTCGTCCACGTGTTCGCAATCGGATCGTACGCTTCGTTTGCGTTTACACCTGCGCCGCCGACGACATACATCTTGTTGCCCAATGTTGCCGCCGCGAGCGCGGCACGCGCAGTCGGCATCGGCGCGCGCTCTGTCCAGTCGTCCTTTGGCGGATCGTACATGAACACGCGATTGGAGTCGCCGCGATCAGACGCGCCGCCGAACACGAACAGCTTTCCATTATGCGCGGCGGCGGCCGGGTGATCGAGCGCAATCGGCATTGGCTTTACCGTCTTCCACGTATTCCCATTGACGTCATACGCATCCACCGTCGCGACGCGCGTGCCCGTGGGCCCGAATCCACCGACGACATAGATGATCCCGTTCACTTCAGCCGCCCCAACCTCGGCGTGTGCAGTTGTGAGGGGCGCGTTCGCCTGCCATGTACCAAGCGACGGCGTGCGTGTTGGCGCGGCGGTTGGTTGGATGATGGGTTGGTTGGTTGGCAATGGAGTTCGGATTTGAGGTTGAGTCTGCGTTGGCGTTGGCGCGATGGATGATGGCGTTGCCGTCACACTGGCAACCGTCGGCGCGAGCGTTGGCGCCGCGAACGGAACCGCCGTCGTACTTGGCGTATCGGACGAGCAGCCAGCCACGACGATAAGTGTGAGACACACGATAAGATACGCAAATGAACGCATGATGAATTCCTTGAGTACGGTGCGCTCATTGTAGCAGAGGTGCGCGAAGCATTGTGCAGGCTCGCCGGCCTCGTCATTCTCACCTTAGAACGTTTGTGCGCATCGCGATCTCCTGTGCTATAATTGGCGCACGGATGGCAGTACATCCGCCATTTTGGTTTGCGAGGAATGAACGTGAGCCGACTGATCAATACCATCAACCCCAGCACCGAGCGCAATCAACTGCGCCGCACCGTCGCCGAGGCGCTGCGCCATCTGATGAGCAAGAAAAAGCTCGACGACGAATCCAAAGACTTGACGGCGCTGATCGTCTATTCACTGCGCGGCATTGCGCACGGCGTGGATCAATCCGCGCAGGCGTGGGAGAAGCGCGACTATTTCGTGAAGGCAGACAAGTTCCGCATGGACTGGGCGTGGACGGAAAAGTACGCCAATCGCTTGGAGATGATTTTGCGCGGGCAGTTGTGGAGCGAGTTACCCATCGCGCTCGCCGAGCTCGCGCCGAAGTTCTCGGACATCACCATCACGAAGTTCCAGCGCAGCGAAGCGATGTGGCAGGGGCGCTACCAGCAGTTGCTCGCCGAACAATAAATCTTGCGGTGCGGCTAAACGATCGCACTGCGCGACGCTTTGATTGCGAGCTCGACGAACACGGCGCTCGTCCAGCCGAACATGCCCGCCGCTTTGGGCGGACGCTCGCCCGTGAGTGGGTTATAGTATTCGAAGATGTCGTCGTGGCACGCCACCACGGCGAGCGGACGGTCGCGCAATTCACGCGCGAAGTCGGCATAGCCGCACTGCATCAGACCTTCAATGAAGAGATAGTTTACATTCACCCACGTTGGGCCACGCCACATTTGATTCGCGTCGAAGCGCGGATCGCGCAGTGACACGGTCGGCAGTGGGTACGCCGTCCAGAATTCGTCGGGCGCGCGCAGATGCGCGACCAATCGCTCGGCGATGGGCTGCGGCAATCGTCCCGTGAGCAGCGGATACAGATTGAAGAGCGTCTCCACGCGCAACGGCTTTTCGTCCTTCAACGCCCAGAACAAGCCCGCGTCCTCGTCCCACATCTGCTCGATCATCTTCTGTGTGAGTTCCTCGGCACGTCGTCGCCACATCGGCGCGTCGTTCGTTTCGCCAATCAACTCCGCGATGTGCGCGAGCGCATCCATTTGCATGACGAGATAGGTGTTGATGTCCGGCGACTCGACGGGCATGCCTTCATCCCACAGTGGGCTGTCGTCCGCGCCGCAGTATGGATGATTGTATTGCACGATGCCATCGTGATCGTCGTCGTTGTTTGCAAACCACCACTCCGTCCAGCGCGCGATCGGTTCGTATACCTCTTGCAAGAAATCTACGCGGCCCGACACTTCGTAAAGTTTGAGTGCCGCCCATGCGATCAGCGGCGGCTTCGTGACCTCTTGTAATTGGCCCGTCTTGGGCAGCGCGAACACATACACCACACCGTCGTCATGCACTGCATCCGGCAACATGCCGTCCGCGCGCTGGTGATCGAGCCAGATGCGTAGGTGGTCTTCCGCCAGTTTCATGTCCGCATGACGATACGCGAGCGCGTGAAAGAATGCGTCCCACTGCCATGCGCCGACGTAATACGTTTTCGAGGGGCACATACTCTCGCGCGTCAAATAGAAGCGTGGACTGAGCAACCCCGCGCCGAGACACCACCACGCGTAATTGTATGTCGCTGCAAGCCGTGATGCCAAAGGGAGACCTGACAGGTTTTCAAAACCTGTCAGGTCTGGCGCGGCGTCGAACCACGCTCGCCAGCGCCGTTCGGCTTGCGCGAGCGTATCCTCGGGCGCGGCCACAGCGCGATTGAAAGCGAGACGCGGCGTGATATTCAATTGTAGGGACGTTGCACGCAACGTCTCTAGCGATGCGCACATCAGCGTCACAGCTTGATAGCCATCCACACTGGCAGTGAGCGTATTTTCAAGGATGTGCGCGTTGGTGGTGTACGCGACGTTGCGATGCGTGTCGCCGTGCGTCGCGTCGCCTTTGAACTCGCCACCGCGCCGATCGGTGCGTCCGTGCGCGGCGAGCACGCGAAAGCGAATGCCGATGCGTGTTGCGGCTGGCAGCTGCAAGCACAACGTCTCCTCGTCGGCAAACATCCAACGGAACGTGCCGAGTGCGGTCTGCGCCTCGACACTGTGCGGATACGTCGTGAGCGTGAGCGCGAGCGCTGCACCGTCGCCGTCCAGCAGCGTGAAGTCGCGAAGCAGCGGCACGCGGCGGCGATAGTGGCCGAACTCGCGTTCCCACGCCGTCCAGCGTTCGGCGAGTTTGATCGAGAAGGTTGAATCGTCACAGAAGAGCATGATGCGCGAGCCGCGCTCGGTGAACGGGACGGCTTGTAAGTCAATGCGGTTGCGCAAGTCCGTCAATACGTCAGGCATTTTTTTCTCCGTCGTGTGAACGTGGACTGATGCTAACGACGCGCGCCGCTTCTGTCAAAACGCATTGACTTCCAAATTGTTTTTGCTTATCATCACGCCAACCACATCGAAAACGCGCTTGTGTGTTTACAGCGTCCCAGCTTTAAGCGCGCTGGCCCGCGAACGCTGGGCAACCCAAGTTCTGCCACGCAAGGAGGTGATCAATCCGCCACCATTTTCGCTCTGAATAACGATAATCGCGTGAAAGGTTCAACTCATCCTGAAGGAGGAGAGATGTACAAACAAAAGTTATGGATAGGCTCGCTGCTCGTGATGGCGCTGATACTCGCGGCGTGCGGCAGCAGCGCCACAACCGCGCCTGCCACGACGAGCGCACCGGGTGCCACGAGTGCTGCTGGCCCCACGACGGCGCCCGCCGCGAGCGGTACGGTGTTCTTTCACTCGTCGCAGTTCTTCCCCGTGAACGAAGCCGAGTTGATGCGCGGCACGGTGCTGAAAGATTCGCCTGTGCAGGTGGACTTCCAGCCGCAGCAGGCTGGGCCGTTCGCAGACACTCCCATCGCGCAAGCCAAAGCCAACCAGATGCAGATTGACCTGATTGGCGGCCAGCACGGCGACTTCGCCACGTTTCAAAACGCTGGCGTTCTTGAAGACCTGACGCCGCTGCTCAACAAATTGTCGAGTCGTCAATTACCCGATGCGTACGTCAAACTCGGCAAGCTCGGAACCGACAAACAGTATTACATTCCGTGGGCGCAGGCGACGTACATCATGGTCGCCAACAAGAAGGCGCTGCCTTATCTGCCGCAGGGCGCGGACGTGAACGCGCTTACCTATGACCAACTCATCGCATGGGCGGCGGCGACGACGAAGGCGCAGAATGGTCAGCGCTTAGTCGGCTTCCCGATGGGGCCCACTGGGCTGTATCATCGCTTCTTTCAAGGCTACCTCTATCCATCGTACACCGGCGCGGAGGTCGTGAACTTCAAGAGCGCCGACGCGGTGAAGGCGTGGACGGACTTCAAGAACTTGTGGCAGTACGTCAATCCCGCATCCACCAATTACAACTCGATGTCGGATCCGCTCAAGGGCGGCGAAGTCTGGATTGCGTGGGATCACGTCGCGCGTCTAGCGGATGCGCTGACGACGAGTCCAAACGATTACGTCGCGTTCCCCGCGCCGGCTGGTCCGAAGGGCCGCACCTACATGCCCGTCGTGCTCGGACTGGCAATTCCGAAGGGCGCACCGCATCGCGCAGCCGCCGAGCAACTGATTGATTACCTGACGCAGCCGAAGACGCAAGGGTTGCTCGCGCAGAAGTTGTCGTTCTTCCCGGTGGTGGCAGGCGCGTCGGCGACGGACGTGCCGCCCGGCGTGAAGCTCGAATCGGACGCGGTGGCAAAGTATGCTGGAAAGGATTCCTTCCCCGCGCTGCTGCCGGTCGGCTTGGGCACCAAAGGTGGCGACTGGAACAAGGCATACACCGATACGTTCCAGCGCATCGTGTTGCGCAACGAAGACATCCAGACGGTGCTGAACGATCAAGCCAAAGTCGTTCAAGGCATTCTCAACGAGACCAAAGCGCCGTGCTGGTCGCCAGACCCGGACAGCGGCGGGCAGCCGTGCCAAGTGAAATGACGACGGATGACGGAGAGCAAAGGACCGACGAACGGTGGATCTTTCGTCGTCCATCTCTCAATGAGTGATGATTGTCATTCTGAGCGGAGCGAAGAATCTCTGTAGCGTTGCTTTGAAAATCATGTGCTCATGCAACCGATGCGTTATGCATTGAGTACCTGACCACGAAGGTTTTCGAGCAGCGTCTCAGAGACCCTTCGCTCCGCTCAGGGTGACAACAAGAGCGAGTACCTATGGCCACCTCCAACATTTCCGCCGAGGCGGTCACGGCGAGAACAGTTGCACGGTCGCGTTCGATCTCGCGGCGCATTGATCGCTGGCTGCCGTATCTGCTGCTCGCACCGGCGGGTATCTTCCTCGCGGTGTTCTTTGCGCTGCCGATGTTTCAGGCATTATTGCTCGCGGTGCAGTCGCCGAGCGGTGGCTTCACGACCAACTACTTCGAGCGCATGGTCAAAGACCTCAACTTCGCCGACGCCCTGCGCAACACATTGCTGCTGATCGTTTTCGCCGTGCCGCTGCAATTCGTGCTCGCCGTCATCATGGGCTTGCTGATTCAAGCCAAGCTCAAAGGCTCCAGTCTGTTGCTCTACTTCTGGACGATTCCGCTCGGCGTCTCCGACCTTGCGGCAGGTCTGGTGTGGCTGGCCATCTTCGCTGATCGCGGCTTCCTCAACTCCGTACTGCAAACGCTCGGATTGGAGAACTCGCCATTCGCCTTCCTCTCGTTCGAGCATCCGCAGACGCTGTTCATGGCGGTCGTGATCGCGGAGTTGTGGCGCGCGACCTCGATTGTGATGGTCATCGTCGTCGCGGGCTTGCAGTTGATTCCGCCCGACTACCTCGAAGCGGCGGAAGTCTTCGGCGCGAGTCAATGGCAGCGCATCTGGCACGTCATGCTGCCGATGATTCGGCCCAGTCTGCAAGTCGCACTCATCTTGCGCACGATTGCGGCCTTTCAGGTCTTTGGCGTGGCGATTGCACTAGCGGGGCGCGTGCTGCCCGTACTGGCGGGCGAAGCGTACGCCCGCTACGGCGAATTGAATCCAAACGCAGCCGCCGCATACGCCGCGCTGATACTCGGTTTCTCGCTGATCACGACAGTCATCTATCTGCGCACCGTGCGCGTGAATGAAGCGGAGGTGGGCCGATGAGCGCCATTGCCGAACCGATGATGGCTGCAACGAACGTGCGCGCCAATCAGCGCACGACCAGCTGGATGGTGACGCGCACGGCGCTGTATGCGCTCGCGCTCGCCATCACGCTGTTCATGCTGATCCCGATTTATCTGATCGCTATCAGCGCGTTCAGCCCGCAACCAGACTTGTTTGCATATCCGAAGAGCCTCGTCCCGTCTGGCATGTCGGTGGACACGATGGCGTTCTTCCTCAACGCGCGCGGCGTGAAAGAAGGACTGCTCAACAGCGTCATCGTCGGATTGCTGACGCTCACGCTGTCGCTGCTCATCGGCGCGCCGGCCGGCTACGCGCTTGCGCGTTTCATCTTCCCCGGCCGCGATTCGTTCCAATTAATCATCTTGACCACGCGCGCGTTCCCGATTGTGATTCTCGCCATCCCGCTCGCGGTCAACTTCATTCAATGGCATCTGTACGACACGCTCATCGGTGTCGCGCTCGCGCACACGGCGATGGCGCTGCCGACGACGATTCTCGTGACCGCCAGCATCTTCGTCGGCGTGTCGCGCGAGTTGGAAGAGGCCGCGCAGACGCTCGGCTGCAATCGCGCGCAGGCGTTCATTAAAGTGGCCCTGCCGCTCGCGCTGCCGGGGCTGGCGGCATCGGCCATCTTCACGCTCGTGCTGTCGTGGAATGAAGTGTTCGCCGCGACGATCCTGACGCTGCGCAATCGCACACTGCCCGCGCTCGTGCTCGGCCAAGTGGCGGAGGCGAGCGCACCGCTCGGATTCCGCTACGCGGCGGGCTTCTTCCTCATCGCGCCTGCACTCGTGTTCATCTTCTTCATGCGCCGCTACCTGCTCGGCATGTGGGGGCAGGTGGTGAAGTGAAGAATGACGAATGTTGGGAATACAATCAGAGCATTGGAGCATCATTAACCGATGGAAATTAGTCGCCTCCGAAGCGGTGATGAACAACTCGCAATTGCCGCTGCAATAAGTCTGAAATCAGAAGCTGAGCGCGAGGGATACAAACCGAGTCTTCAGCACATGCGCGCATTGCTTGCCCAGGACGAGAACTATTTAATTGTTGCGGCGGACAATGGTGTGCCGCTCGGATTCTTGATCGCGTACCAAATGCCCATGCTGGCGCGTGATGCTTCCATGGTCTATCTCTATGAAATTGGCGTTGCTGCGGAGTATCTACGTCAAGGTATCGCCACGCAGATGATTAACCTGCTCAAGACACTCTGCCAAGCGAACGCTGTCGTCGAAATGTGGGTTGGAACCGACAATGACAATATCGCAGCCAAACGGCTTTATTCCAGCACGGGCGGAGTTTTGGAAAGCGATGGCAACGCCGAGTTTATCTACACACTGGAAAGTTCATGTCACGAAGAGCGCGTTGATGCGTAAGGCACGAACGCCTAACACTCATATGCCGAATATGCTCGCTCGTGTTCATCTGCTTCGCGCGCCGCCGCTTGCTCGCCGTGTGGGGGCAGGTGGTGAAGTGACGAGTGGCAAGTGACACGTGACTGGTAGCAAGTGTTTGGCGAAAAAGGTTGGCCGTAAAAGGAACTTCATAGGCACTTCAAGGTATTATTCCCTTTAGCTAAAGTTGCTTTACAATAGTGGCATGACATGGAAACCAACGAAACTCACACGCGCACAAATGGAAGAACGACGCTTGGCAGGCGGTCGCCTCCTGAAACGGCGTAAACTTTCCAAAGCCCGCAT
>JBBPZQ010000089.1:0-96003 GCA_038198935.1 Anaerolineae bacterium | reverse complement strand
CTGTGGCTGCCGCTCAGCACTTCCAAGACGACCTGCGCCTTGAAGTCTGCTGTGAACGAACGATGTTTACCCATCTGGACCCCTTTCTGAGATTATGATACTTCAGTTTCCTCAGTGTCCAGTTTTTGGGGTGCAGTACAGTGAAAAGTTGAAAGTGGAAAGTATGTACCCTCCACTTTCAACTTTCAACTTTCAACTTGCAGGATTTCGTCGTGGCTGACCGTAACGAACGCCTCGTGTGGCGCAATCTTCAATTCGTACCATGGGTCTTCGTTGTACGTTGTGAACGCATAGACGCGCGCCAGTTCGAGGTCGGGCGCGTAGATCGTTCCGATCATCGCGAGCGGGTCGCCCGCGACTTTGCGCGCGAACACGTCGAACTTTTTGCGGGGACGCAGAATCTCGGATGCGCTGCTCATGCGACCACTCCGACGAATAGCAAATCGTCACGCCCTTTTTCGCTGATGCGCTTCTTCGACCACACGGGATCCCACGTCACTTCGGTTTCAACGTGCGTGATCTCTGGCTCTTGCAGCAGTCGCGCTTTAATGTCGTCTTGAATCCAGTCCATTGCGGGACAGCCCATCGCCGTAAACGTCACGCGCACTTTGACCTTGCTCGCTTCGATTTCGACGCCGCACACCAACCCCAGGTCCACGATACTGGTCGGAAACTCCGGGTCTTCGACATCGCGCAGTGCATTCAGAACTTGTTCTTCGGTGACCATTTGCCCTAATGCTTTCCGTTCCCATTGAGCATCGTCTGCATGTGTTTGAAGCCGCGCTGCACCTCGCCAAGCAATTGCTCGTTGGCAGGACCACGTTTGCGCCAGCGCACCATCACCTCATCCCACGTGATCGGCTCGTCGAATAGCCAGCGTTTCTCATCCTCATCGAATTGTATCGGCAGATGATAGTCGAGCACGAACGTGTCCTGCTCTTTGTCGTAATGCGCTTTCATCTTGACGCCGATGCTTTCGAGGAATGGCACGACCACGCGCATCCAGTTCTGGCGCAGTTGGTCGTTGGTGTAGCCCTTCAAGCGATAGGCGAGTTGCCCTGAGTGAATCTTCAGCGTGTCGGGCAGACCGAACCACTCGACCGTCAGGTAGAACATCCAGTCCACGCACTGCTGCAACTGCTCGCGTCCTTCTGCCGACTGTGCGATGCGCCGCATCCAGTTCTGTCCGTGACGCAGATGGAAACTCTCTTCCTTGTCCACCTTCGCCAGCGCGCGCTTCCACGGCGCGAATGAGGTGTGATGGTAAACGTCGCCGAGCAAGCAGTAGCCGGCCTGATCGTACAGCGCATTCGCCGTCACCAACTCGTACCAACTGTCGAGCGGCACGTCGAAGGCATACGGGTGCTTGAATTGCTTCGGCAATCGCTCATACACCAGCCACTCTTTGTCCGCGCCCAAATCTTCGAGCAAGTGATAGGCGATGTGCGCGTGACTCAACTCGTCCTGAATGATGGCGAGCGCCGATACCATCGCGTTGGTGCTCGGCGCATGTTGTGCCGCACGCCAATAGGACGGTGCGCTGATCAATTCCGTGTCGCCCGAAACGGTGAGGATACGAATCAACTCCTGCTTGTATTCGGGACTCATCTCATTTTCGGTTTCGATGAGTCCGCCCGCCTGAATGTGCTGCCGCACCGCCTGATCAGAAATCATGCGCAAACCTCAATGACATGGACATCCCTGTGTTGATGATAGCCACCGCATCAGCGCGTGTCAAACATTGCGCGAGTTCGCCGCGCTGTCGCGCTCGCCAATCTCTTCGAGTTCGTGCAGCGTGCGCGCGAGCACTTGCTGCTCGTTCAACTCGTCAACGTGGATGATCACGTCGGCGTGCTCGCGCGCGTGCGCCAGCCGCCGCACTTGCTCGTCCACGAAATTAACCTCGCCGCGATAGGGCCAACGTGCGCGCACGGTCTCGACGTTGGCGTCGAGAAAGATGAGCACGTCGGGGCGCGTGATGACCTGCCACATATACGGCACGAGCGAATGCTCTTGTGCCACGTCCACAGCCTCGATGCCAAATTGTTTCAGTGCGCTCACGAGCGTGCTCTTGCCCGACGCGCACACGCCGACGACAGCCACTTTCATATTGCGCCTGCTTGCTTGCCTGAATGTTGATGGCTGCCATCCCACGAACGAACGAACACTCCAACCTCACTCAATCGGAAACCTCACGCTCATGCGCCGCGTGGGATCATGCTGGACGTGCTCGCGCGTGGCGACCACGAGCACGCTGATGTCGTCGTTGGGTCTGCCTTGATCTAACCGCACCGCCGCGTCGAGCAACTCATCGCTGATGCGCTGTGCGTCTAGCGATTGCGAACATAACTCGCGCGTCAGTGATAGAATGGCGAACGATTGCCCTTTGCGCACACCCGCGTCGAGCAAGCCGTCGGTGAACGCGACGATGGTGAGGCACGGCGCTATTGGCAACTCGTAGATGTTCGGACGCGTGCGCATCCGAATGCCAATCGCTTCGGATGGATCGTCGAGCACGCGCACGTTATCCTGCTGCACGACCAGCACCGGGCAGTGCGTGTTGCGTGAGATGACGAGCGTGTGTGTGACCAGATCAACCGAAACCATGTTCAGCGTCGCGGAGACTTTACCGTGGCGCGCGGTGTACAAATAATCGTGCGCCGCGCGCGCCGCCGCACCGTCTCGCACGCCTTCGCCGAGCAGCGAGACGGCTTTGCGCGCGACAATATTGCTGATCGTCTTTGCGCCCGCACCGTGCGACTGGCCATCTACGAGCACCAGCGACAGACCGCCGTGCGGACGCTCGACCATCTCGAACGTGTCGCCGCTTTCACGCATCGCCCATTTGTTGACTTTGGCGACGGCGACTTGCACTTCGATAGACATTAGTGACTTGTGACTGAAGATTGGCGATCAAGCATGCTGCTCAAGAATCGTTGTGCATCGTCGCGCGTGCGCACATCGCCGCGCACTTGTGCTTCGAGCAATTCGCGCAGCGCATTGCCAATGGGCGCGCCGCGCAAGTTAAATCGCTTGGCGATCTCCGCGCCGTTGAGCAGCGGCTTCGGCGCGATGACGCTCTCGTGTTGCCGAGTGTAGAAGTCCAGCAACTGCGCTATGCGCTGCAACGTATCGTGCCGGTCAGCTTGCGCGATGACCTGACTAAACGCGAGGTAGATCAAACCGAGTCCAACGCTGCTGCTGTCGCGGAAGAAGCGATGCGCGTCGAGTGCGGCGACGGGCAGCGGCACACGCACCAACGCCTCGCGGTGTCGCAACAGCGCGCGCGCAAATTCAATCTCAGGCCGACCGTACTTCAGACGACGTAAGTCCGCTTGCGCGTTGGCTTCATTGGAGTAAAGCACCGCAAGTGGAAACACCAGTAGCCGCGTGCGTCCGTCGGTCAGCAACTCGCCCACGTAGTCACCGAGCAATTGCAAGTAACTTTTCTGAACGATCAGATCGAGCGCGAGCGGCGTGAAACTGCCGCCGTATAACTTGTCATTGAGCGCATCCAATTGGTCGGTCGCAAATTTCGTCTGCTCGTTCCACTGTGCGTGCGGCAAGACCAGCGTGAGATAGTCGAACTGGTGTAAAGCCTCAAGAAAATTTGGAGCCATTGGCATCTTGAGCATCTTCACCAATTCGTCTCGCACGCGCTCGCCCGAAACTTGCGCGAGCAACATGCGATCACGCTGCATCAACTGAAGTGTCTCAGGCGCAATCGCGAAGCCCAGCTCGGCGGACTGGCGAATCGCGCGCATCATCCGCACAGCATCCGTCACGAAGGCTTGATCGCTCACAGCTCGCATGCAGCGCGCGTCCAAATCGGCCGCGCCGTGAAACGGATCAATCAGTCGGTCGAGGTCGGTAATGCGCCGCGCCATCGCATTGATGGTGAAGTCGCGGCTGGCGAGGTCGGCATCAATGGTCGCGCCGCGCATCAACGCGATGTCCACGACGGCGCGATTGGGCATGACGATTCGGCCGGTATCGCGCTCGCTGTCGAGCGGATAGAACGCGCCGCCGAGGCGATTAGCCAGTTCACGCGTGGTGTGCAGGGCGTTGTGCGCGACGACAAAATCCAGATCATCATGCACGCGACCGAGCAGTTGATCGCGCACGCTGCCGCCGACCAGATACGTCTCGACGTTACGCTGACGAAAAAAAACGAGGCAGCGTTCCAGTAATTCGCCCTGAAGCGAAAGTGGGTCGCTGCCCCAAGTGTCAATCATCGTCCGTGCGGGCGGGCTCACAACGTCGCAGCCACCAATTCTGCCACTTCGTCAGGATGGCGCGCGACCTTCACGCCCGCGCTCGTTAGCGCGGCGATCTTGTCTTTCGCACTGCCCGTGCCGCCGCTGATGATCGCGCCGGCGTGACCCATGCGCTTGCCTTCGGGCGCGGTCTGTCCGGCGATGAAACCGACGACGGGTTTCGTCACGTGCTCTTTGATGAACTGCGCGCCACGCTCTTCGTCGCTGCCGCCAATCTCGCCAATCATTACGATCAACTTCGTTTGTTCGTCTGCTTGAAACATCTTAAGCACGTCCACGAAGCGCGTGCCGATGATGGGATCGCCGCCGATGCCGACCACCGTCGTCTGCCCGATGTCGCGCAGCGTGAGCGCGTGCACGACTTCATACGTCAGCGTGCCGCTGCGCGAGACGAGTCCGACGGGTCCCGCTTTGCCGATGATGTTCGGGATGATGCCAACTTTGCACTCGCCCATAGTCGTCAAACCCGGACAATTGGGTCCAATCAGTCGCGCGCCTTTGCGATCCAGATATGCCTTCGCGCGAATCATGTCCGCCACCGGAATGTTTTCGGTGATGCTGACGATCAGAGGCACACCGGCGTCCGCCGCTTCGAGGATTGCGTCCGCGCCGCCGACTGCCGGCACGAAGATGCAGGTCGCGTTCGCACCCGTTGCGGCGACCGCATCACGCACCGTGTTGAACACGGGCACGCGATCATCGGCGGCGCGTGTGCCACCTTTGCCGGGTGACGTGCCGCCCACGACATTCGTGCCATACGCCAACATCTGCCGCGTGTGAAATTCGCCTTCGCGTCCCGTGATGCCCTGCACGATCAAGCGTGTGTCTGTGTTGACGAGGATGCTCATGAAACACCATTTCAAATTTTAGATTTCAGATTGGATGTTGGAGGTTGCAAGTTGGAAGTTGGACGAGCTTCGCGACATGACGATACCTATCCAACTTCTATGCGGCACAATAATCTTTCACGATGTCGTATAACACGCGCACGCCGAATTCGAGATCACTGATCGCCACGCGCTCGTCGTGGCCATGAATGCGATCGTATTCCTGAATGGGTGCGAGCGCGGGCGTGAAACCGAACATCTGCGTGCCGAGCTTCACTTGAAAGCGCGAATCGGTGCCGCCCGTCATCAGGAACGGAACCGTCACACCGTCGCCGACGTGCGCACGAACGTGCTTATCAATCAATCGCCACAACTCCGACATTGGCGCGCTTGCCTGCTCGACACCCGTCGAGACAATCTCGCTGCGGAACTCGATCTCACAGTTATCGCCAATCGCCGCGCGCACTTCGCGCAGCACGTCGTCGCGCGTCTGGCCCGGCACGATGCGGCAGTCCACCGTACATTCGGCAATGGTTGGAATGACATTGATCTTTGACCCCGCGTTCAGCACCGTCGGCGCCATCGAGTTATGGAACTGCGAGTGCAGCATTTTCTTCATGCTGGCCGGAACGGGCAATGCGTTCAGCGTCTCGTCGAATGTCTCGTCTTCGAGCAAGCCATACAGCACCTCGCCGTCTGCGCCTAGTTCGCGCGCAATCGTCTCGACGAACGTGCGCATGGTCGGCGAAACGTGGATAGGTCGCTCCGCCGCGCCCAGTTTCTGGATTGCACGTATTAACTTGAGCACGGCGTTGTCGGCGTGCGGTTGCGAAGCGTGACCCGCACTGCCGCGCGCGCGCAGGATGAAGCCCGAGCCGCCTTTCTCGCCGGTCTGCACCATGAAGAATTTCTTGCCGCCGAACTCGACTGCATTGCCGCCGAGTTCGGTGATACCGGCTTCGGCTTGAATCAAGTCTGGGTGATTCTCTTGCATCCAGCGCGCGCCGAACGCGCCACCCGTCTCCTCGTCGGCGTTGAGCATAAAGATGATGTCGCGCGCAAGCGGCACGCCTTCGCGCTGGAGCAGCAGGAATACCATCGTCTGGATCGCGTCAATGTTCTTCATGTCGAGCGCGCCGCGCCCATACACGAACCCGTCGCTGATCTCGCCGCCGAACGGATCGTGCGTCCACTTGTCGCGCTCGACAGGCACGACATCAACGTGACCCATGAAGATGAACGGCGGCTTGCTGCCATCGCCTTTCAGCCGCGCCACGAGGTTTCCGCGCGTCGGCGCGGATTCGAGCAGTTGCGACTCGATGGCGTTCGCGCGCAGCAACTCGGCCACCCACTGCAAGCACGGCGTCTCGTTGCCCGGCGGATTGGTCGTGTCGAAGCGGAGCAAATGTTGCAAGATGGACGTTACTTCGTCACGAACTGAGTTCCAGTTAATAGGGGCCATAACTATCTCAACCGCAAAGACGCGAAGAACGTGAAACCTTGTAAGTTTGCTTCGCGCTCTTTGCGTCTTCGCGGTTCAACGTCAAGCGCTGCAAAACTCCGCCACGATGTCGTACATCGCTTTGACGCCGAACAGCAAGTCGTCCACGTGCACGCGCTCGTCGTGTGCGTGCACGCGCTCACCTTCGGACGGCGCGGCGTTGGAGGGACTGAAGCCGTACACCTGTGTGCCGAGTTTGGTTTGATGGCGCGCGTCGGTGCCGCCGACGACCAACGCCGGCACGACCGCGCCGTTCGGCACGTAGCGTGTCATCACTTCCTTGATCTTCTCGAACAGCGGCGAGTCGGGCTTTGCTTCGATGCCGGGCATGTCGCCAGTGAATTCTATCTCTGCCCAAGCTGGAAGCACCGCGCGCAGTTCTTTCAAGAACGATGCGTTCGTCGAGCCGGGCAATTTGCGCGAGTCCACATGCGCTTCGGCGACTGAGGGAATGACGTTCGTCTTGCTGCCCGCTTTCAGAATCGTCGGCACAGCGGTGTTCGTGAATGTCGCGATCAGCTGCCGCTTGATGCCGTCGCTCAGAGGCAAGGCGTCGAGCGTCTGCCAGAAAGTTTTCTCGTCGAGCAAGCCGAGCCACACGTCACCGTTGGGACCCAATTCGCGCGCAATACCCTCGACGAACGCGCGCGCCGTCGCCGTGACGTGAATCGGCAAGTGCGCATCGCCAAGTTGTGTCACAGCATCTGCCAGATGCAGAATGGCGTTGTCCTTGTGCGGCTGGCTCGCGTGGCCGGGTGTGCCGCGCGTGCGCACGATGAAGCGTGAGTTGCCCTTCTCGCCCGTCTGGCACAGGATGAAGTTGCGTCCATTGATCGGCAGCACGTTGCCGCCGCCTTCGTTCAGTGCATATTCTGCGCGGATCAGGTCGGGATGGTTCTGCATCATCCATTTCGAGCCGTAGATGCCACCCGCTTCCTCATCGGCGTTCGCCATGAAGACCACGTCGCGCTTGAGCGGCACGCCGTTGCGCTTGAGCAGCATGAACACCATCAGTTCAATCGCAACCGTGTTCTTCATGTCGCGCGCGCCGCGTCCGTAAATAAAGCCGTCGTGCATCTCGGCGGCGAACGGCGGATGCTCCCACTGATCCGCTTCGGCGGGCACTACGTCCACATGGCCCATCAGCAGGAACGGACGCCGCGATCCGTCGCCGCGCAACGTCGCCACGAGATTCGCGCGCGTCGGCGCGGATTCGAGAACCGTCGCGACAATGCCTTCGCGTTTCAAGATGTCCGCGAGATAGTTGATCGCGATGACTTCATTGCCAGGCGGATTCGTCGTGTTGCAGCGCAGCAAACCCTGCAGCACTTGCGTCACTTCATCGCGGATCGCGTCGTCATTCCTGTTGGGCATGGGGCTCCACAGAGTTGGTTGGATGGTTGTTTAACAAACTAACAAACCAACCAACTAACCAACTCACTTACTCAACGCCACCGCTTTCTGCGCTGCTTCTGAAAGAGTTTCTGCGGTCTCCATGTGCGCGTCGGCAAGGATGGCGCGCCCTTCGGCTTCGTTCGTGCCAACCAGTCGCACGACCATCGGCACTTTGGTGTTGATCTGTCCCAACGCCGAGACGATGCCCTTGGCCACTTCGTCGCAGCGTGTGATGCCGCCGAAGATGTTGAACAGCACGGCGTTCACATTCGGATCGGACAAGATGATACGCAGCGCGGCAGCCACTTTGTCGGCTTGCGCGCCGCCGCCAATGTCGAGGAAGTTGGCGGGCGAGCCGCCGAAGTAGTGAATCACGTCCATCGTCGCCATCGCCAAGCCCGCGCCATTCACCATGCAGCCGATCTTGCCGTCGAGTTTAACGTAACTGAGTCCGTGTTTGCGCGCTTCCAATTCCGATTGATCTTCCGCCGATTGGTCGCGCAGTGCAGCCAAGTCGGAATGACGGTAGAGCGCATTGTCGTCGAGCACGATCTTGCCGTCGAGCGCCATCAACTTGCCGTCGCCGACGACTGCCAGCGGATTGATCTCGACCAGCGTCGCGTCGTGTGTGACGGCGACGTGATAGAGCGCCCGTGCAATGTGCGTGAAGTCGCGCACGAGGTGGCGATCCAAGCCGATGCCGAACGCCATCGCGCGCGCCTGAAAGTCTGCTAGTCCTAGTGCGGGGTCCACGACGACGCGCTGAATTTTTTCGGGTGCGGTGCGCGCGACTTCTTCGATGTCCATGCCGCCCGCTGCCGACGCGATCATCACCAGTCGCTCGCTCGCGCGGTCGAGCACGACACCGAGATATATCTCGTGCTTGATGTCGGCGGCCGGATCCACCAGCACCTGCTTGACCGTCAGTCCCTTGATGTTCATGCCGAGAATTTGGGATGCGAGGGTCTCGGCATCGGCGGGCGTGTTGGCCACTTTCACGCCGCCAGCCTTGCCGCGCCCGCCCGTCAACACTTGCGCCTTCACGACGACCTTGCCACCGATATTGCGCGCAGCTTGATACGCCTCTTCAGGCGCGTGCGCGACTTCGCCCTGCGGCACCGGGATGCCGTGCTGACCGAAGATGCGCTTGGATTGATATTCGTGAAGATTCAACCTCGCCTCCAAAAGACAGAAGTCAGTATCAAGCAGTCAGCAGTCAGATGTACGGTCTGGCTACTGGCGACTGACGACTGACTACTCACGAATTATACTTTATTCAACTTCGGCTGTCACTCGTTCGAGCGACTTCACGCTTATTCCTTCGTGCCACAACGCCCACGCGCCGAGTGAGAGGATCACAATCAGTTGCACAGCGTGCGCGACAACCGTGAGACTCAAGGCTGTTGCTACATCCACGTTAAAGACGCCGAGCGCGGTCTTGCCGAACTCGTCGAGCGTGCCGACGAAGCCGGGCGACGATGGCACGAGCGTGCCGAGGTTAAGCACGACGGCATAAAACGAGGACGCGCTGATGAAGGTCGGCACGTCGAAGCGCACACCGAACGCGGGAAAGAAAATCGCATACGACGCGATCTCGATTGCCCAACCAGTGACCGTCGCAATCAATACCAAGAGCAATCGTCCCGGTGAACACAGCGCGGCGTAACCGAGCACGAACGAATGCGCGAGCGCGTTCACGTGTGTGCCCAGTGCGTGCGGCAACCGTGAAGTAAGCGCGGTCAGCAAGCGCAGCGTGAATGGCTCGCTCACGATGAGCATGAGCAGGCCCGCAAGCGCGACGCCGAACAGCAGCAACGCGATGCGCGAGAAGTCCACGACCCACGCGGGCAAGTCGGGATGCAGCAGGCTCACCAGCGCGAGCAGCGCCATGATCGCCACGCCGTCCAGCACGCGCTCGACGACAATCGTCGCGAGCAGCGCCGTGCGGCTGACGTTGGCGCGCTGGCCGAGCAAGTGCGCGCGTACTAACTCGCCGATGCGCAGCGGGATCGCGTAATTCCACGCGAAGCCAATCACCAGAATCGGAAAGACCTCGCGGAACGGGATGCGCTTCAGCGGCGCAATCATCAATTGCCAGCGCCACGCGCGCGCGAGGTAGCCGATATAGGTGATGAGCAGCGCAGGAATGATGACGATGTAATTGGCTGAAGTAAGCGCGTCGCGCAGTTCTTGCAGATTCACATCTTTGATGGCGAAGTACGCGGCGGCGATGGCGATGGCGATGCCGATGAGCGTGGCGATCTGCGTGCGATAACGCTGGAGCATGAAATCCTTTGGTCGAGAACCGTCAATAGCCGTTGCGCGGCGGCACACGATACGCGACGTAGATCAGCCGTCCCAAGGGATCAATCTCCGACGTGAAGCTGCCGCCCGGCACGCGCGCTGCGATCGCTTGTAGATCGTCAACGTGATTGATCAATGCAATCAGCAAGATGCCCTCATCGTTCGACGCCGCCAGGTCGGCGCTGCTCTTCAGATTGTGGGCGCGCACGCCGCGCGCGACGAAACGAATGACGCCGTGCTCGACGTACAGGTTCGGCTCGCCGAGCAAATACACTTCCTGCTGTGGGTGCTGCATCATTTCGCGCGCGACCATGATGGGGGCGAGGTTGGCCGACTTGCGCGCATAATCGTCAAAATACATTTGCCCATTGACCAGCAGCACGAACGCCGCGCCGACCAGCGCGGGCGCGAGCAGCCAGCGCCGACGCACGCCGAGATTGAAACGAAAGAAGCGTGCTGCGCGCGTGACGAACAGCGTCGCGAGCAGATAGACGGACGGCACCATCACGATCAAGCGGGGCGCATTCGGCGCGTCGTTGGTCATCACGCCCGCGAGGAACACGCCAAGCGCGAACCACACGAGCAGCGCAAACTCGTGATAGCGGCGCGCGCGCGTGAGCGCGACACCCAAGCCCAGCCAGAACAGCAAACTGGTGAGCGCGTCGAATGCCGAGACGTCTTGCAGATAAAACGATGAGGCGTCGCCGCCGCGCACGAAGAAGTTGAGGTTGCGCTCCAATTGCACTTGCAGTAAGCGCAGTGTGTCATTCGGCAGTTGCGCCTCGGGACCCAAGGTTTGCTTCACGTTCTGCTCACGCAAGATGCTGACGCCGCTCATGCGATTCGTGAAGGCGGGCGGGTGATTCAGGTAAAAGACGCCGAGCGGCAGGAACGCGACGACTAGCGCCAGCAGCATCACGGCGACCTGTCGCATGTTGATGGCGCGCGCATGCCATAGATAAAACAGCAGCGGCGCGGCGACGACGGGAATCAACCGCGAGCCGTAATACAAATATTGACTGAAGCCAATCACCAAGCCGACGAGCACGGGCAGCAGTAATGCGTGTGCGTGACTGCTATGCGTCGCATCCTGCGTGGCGACGACCAGCCGTCGCGCGCCACGCTCGTACAGCAGCGCGAGCAGCAGCACGACGAGAATCATGCAGCATACCGACTCGATATTGTTCAGGCCAATACGGCTGAAATGAATATGCAGCGCGGAGACGGTCAGCAGCCACGCCGCGCTGAACGCCGCGAGCCGCCCCCAACCGATGCGCGCGATGGCGAACGTGAGCGGAACACACAGCGTGCCGAACATGACGGACAACATGCGCAAGCCGATTTCATCTCTGCCGAACCAGGACAGCGCGATGGCTTGCACGTAATGAAACAGCGACGGATGGTCGAGCCAGTACGTGCCGAACAGCGCGAGCGGTTCCTTGCCGTCGAGCACGCGCAGTGCGAGCATGCCCATCTCGCCCTCGTCGCCATGCATCGAGGGCGGGAAGTGCGCCAGGTCGTAGGCGCGCAGAACGAACGCGATCAACGTGATGGCGCCGATCGCAACCACTTCGAGCGCACCGGTGCGACGGCGCAATGAGGCGATGTGTGCACGCCACACGCTCAGTGTGATTCCGTCGTGGGACAGCGCGGCGATCAGCATAAGTGGCAGCGCGCACAGCCAAAGCACGTTCGCCACGACACTGAACTCGTCGCGAAGGCTGATCCATGTCGCCGTCGCGCTCATCAGCAACGCTGATGCGCCCAGCACGAACGCAGCGTGCGTGCGCAGGACGCGGATGAGAAGTCCGAATGAGAGCGGCAGCGATTGCGTACGCGCCTCGCTTGTGGTCTCGCTCACGCCGACGAACACCAGTGCGAGCAACAGCGCCGCCGCGATCAGAGCGAGCAAATTGTTGCTGGCGTAACCGACAAGCGCGGCTGCAATGGCGAGGCTGAAAAAGAAGAGGCGGAGCGAGGTCATCAAATCAGATCGTAGAGACGTTGCTGTGAAACGTCTCTACCGAATCTCCCACTGCTGGATGCGATGATTGGCGGTGTCGGCGATCCAAAGGGTGTTGCCGCTGACACGGATACCCGTCGGCAGGCGCAGTTGGCCCAACGCTGCACCCAAGCCCCCCCACTCGGCGAGCAATTTGCCATCGCGCGAGTAGCGTTGAAGCTTGTGCTGCTCTGGCGCGCTGGCCAAGAGCGATTGATCGGGCGCGAACGCGAGATGGGGACCGTTGAACGCGCCCGCGCTTGGAATCCCAAAGTCGAGCAGGAACTTGCCGTCGGCGTTGAACGATTCGATGCGATGATTCGGCACGTCGGTCGCAAACACATAGCCGTCGCCGTCCACCGCCGCGCTGCTCGGCTCGACGAATTGCCCCTTGCCCGTGCCCTTCGCGCCGAACACTTGCAACTGCTGGCCATCCAGAGATAACTTCACGATGCGCGAGCCGCCCGTGTCGGCGATGTACAAATTGTTGAACGTACCAATTGAGAGCCCGCGCGGATGATAGAAGCGCGCGCTCGGTCCGCCGATACGCCCCAAAGAATTTCCATTCTGATCGAAACGATACAACCAACCTTGATCAGAGTCGAGCACAACCACTTCGCCCGTCGAGGCGACGACCACATCGAATGGCTCGACGAATTTCTCCTCGCCGCCTTCAATGGCCGCAACGAAGCTACCGTTCGCATCCAACATCTGTACGCGCTTGTTGCCCGTGTCGGCGACGAAAATTTTTCCGTTCGCGCCGACGGCAATCGCGCGCGGCTCATTGAACTGCGCGGGACCTGTGCCTTGTCCGCCGATGGCGCGCTGCGGCGTAAGCGTCAGCACCCCGGCGGCTGGCGGCGTCGGACGATTGCTTGGCTGCGAGTTGTCGCTCGGCGTTTCGGGCAGCGGCAGGGCACGCTGAACGGCGGCCATCTCTTCCGCCGAGGGATATTGTCCCATCGGCGGAAGCAGAAATTGCGAAGGCACGATTTCACGCGCGCCGACGGGCGGACTCCAGTACAAATAAATATGCGTGTGCGAGGTCTTGTCGGCGAAGCGCACGATAATGTCGTGCCAGCCTTTCGCGAGCTGCGCGCTGCCCTCGACGGTTGTGTTGTGACCCGCGTTGGTGATGATGCTCTGGGTGTTGATGAGCAGTTGCGAGTCGTCAAGTGACTCGGTCGCAAACCGATACACGCCCGCGGTCGGCGCGTACAGCCTACCCTTCCATTCGATGGAGTACGGACGCGGCAACGGAATGTTGTGGAAGTAGAGCGCGATCTCTGGATCCACTTGCGTGAATGTCGGCGCGCCGCTCCAATTCGCGTTCGAGTAATACGCGCCGAGCAATCCGTTATTGGTCACGGGCGCATGGAACAGCACGCTCGTCGGCAGCAGTTGTTGCTGCGCTGCACTCGCGCCCTGCCACGACAACTCAAGTTTTTTCGCGCCGCCTCGCACCCGCACGCGCATGGCGTGATTGCCCTTCGCCAGTTGCAGCGGCGTGTTGCCGATCGGGTTCTCGTCAATGAACAATTGCGCATCGCTCGCACCGCGCAGATTGAATGTGTAATTGCCGTACGTCGGGACGTACAGCGTGCCGCGAAACTCGGCCGTAAACGTGCCCGTGACCGGTTGCGTCTTCGTCCAGTCGAGATTGAGCTGCGGCACGGCTTCTTCTTTGATCGGCGTGCCCTCGAATGCGTCGCCACGATAGTAGCGCGCGATCAACCCTTGCACGCTGCGCAAGGTGCTGGGCGCGAGTTGCGCTTCGTACACGGCCGGCGCGCCGCCCATCGGCGGTTTGAATTCACGATAGCCTCCGCTCGGATAGAAACGGCGCGCCTCCGTGTAGGTCGCTGCCAACAGCGGATCGAGCAGCAGCGCTGCGCCGCGCATCCCAGCGGAATTGTTCGTGGGCGTCGCATCGTGGATCAATGGTAAGCGCTCGTTGGCCGTCCACTGTTGGTAGTTCGTCACGTCGGGTGCGATGAAGCGCACGGTCGGATGAGCGGAATACAGCGAAGACACGATCAAATCGTAATCCGGTGCGAGCCGTGCCATTTCGTTTGCGGCGATCGTCTCCGCCGCCGAGTGTGCCGCCCACACTTCTGGCGAATTCTTTTGCTTGTTGAAAAACGTATTGAAGTTGCTGAACGAGATTGCCGCCAGCAGCAGCACAAGTCCAATATCCAACGCCCAATGTCCGAAGATGGAGGGTGGACGCTGGATGTTAGACGTTGAGCTTCGGAACACACGCACAAACTCGCGGCTCATTGCCGCTAAGGGAATCACGGCAAAGTAGATGAGCGTCGGCATGACGCCGATGGCGCGCAGCGACTGCGGCGCTTCAAAGTCCACCGTGAGGATGCCGCCGAGCAGCATCACGCCGAACACGAGCAGCATCAGCAAATTCGGCGGATCGCGCCAGCGCCACAGCGCGTGCGTGAAGCCGAGCAGCGCGAGCGCGCCCATGATCGGATCAAGCATCGGTTCATTCGGCAGGTTGTGTCGGCCGTTGCGATCACCCTGCACGTTGAACATTTCGAAATGCTTCAGCGTGTTGTTCCACAATGCTTTGAGCAAATCGGGTTCGTCGTGATGATCGAAAATCGAAACGGCGTTGGTGCGCGCGAAGAACGCATTGCTGTGTTGCACAGCGAACTCCGCCACGGGCGCGATGGCGATGAATGCGCCTGCGGCGAGGACGGCGAGATGTTGCGGAGCAACGACGGCAGACGGCACTCGATGGACAGCGGTCTGCCGTCTGCGGTCTGCCGTCAAAGCAAGCACTACGAGCGCGCCAACGAATATGATAAGCGCGAATGGAAACAATCTGAACGGCGCGTAGAACGCAAGACCAAGCCCCAGCGCGACACCCGTCAGCGCGAAGTCGAGCGGGCGCTTGCGGTCGAGCGCGCGATCCAAGCAGTACAAGACGATCAATTCAAAGGCTGGCGTGGTCACGCCGTGCAGCGCGATGCGCGAGAACGTGAGATCGTAGCGCAGTACGGCGAACAATGCGGCGGCGGCAAGACCCATCGGCTCGCCGAACCAGCGGCGAAACAGTAAGTACGCGAATACGACGGTCACAATGCCGAACGCTGCTGTGACGAAGCGCATCGAAATGGTGCTGACGCCGAACAGTTTGAACGAGAACGCGATCAAATATAAAAAGTGCGCGGGCAGGTTCGTGGACTCGACATAGACGGGACGAAAATTGGCGTCGGTCAACATGCGAACGGCGTAGTTGCCGTTGTCCGCTTCGTCGTACCATGTGCCGAACGGGAATAGATCTATCTGCCACAACCGCGCGAAGACGGCGAGCGCGAGGACGAGCAGGAAGGGAAGGAATCGGGCGAGCGGGTTACCGGGTGGATGCGTGACAGGCGAAATCGGAGGTTGGGGGTCGAGAGATTGGCCGCTGGCATCTGGAGTTTGCGTACTAGGGTCTGACGACTGATGACTGACGACGGACGACTGACGACTGAATGAAACGAATGCAGCGACGAAGAGCACCACACTCGCAATGTGGAACTGCCAAGCACTGAGGCTGCCGTCGGTGCTACTGCTGAAAAATTGCGCGAGGCTGACGAGCATGCACGCGAACGCAAGTGCAAGTAAAACGATCAGTTGCGTGCTAACAATGAATGGCGAACGCCCAACGATGGCCCATCTGCCGTGCGCGAATTGCGCGACCGCTGTGCGCGCGAAGGCGAATAGAAACAAAGCGATGGCGATTCCATACAGAATCACGCCATCGCTCTTGATCGGTCCGCTGAGTTGAGCCTGTGCCTGCCACGCGAGCAAAAGCGCGAGTGCGCCGAGCAGCAGTCGCTTCAGCGTGCGCGGTTCGGTCATCATATGCCTGTAGGGGCGCGCCATGCCACGCCCCTACTTTGTGATCGGATCAAACTTCATCACGCGATTGTTGAAACTGTCGCTCACGTACACATTGCCCGATGCATCGAGCGCGATGCCCGTCGGCTCATTGAACGAGGATGGGTCGGTGCCCGGCTTGCCGAGCACGGCGAGCAGTTTGCCTTCGTTGCTGAATTTGAACACACGATGATTATCGGGATCCGTCACGTACACATTGTCGCTCGCGTCGAGCGCGATGTACGGTTTGTTCAGGACGGAGTTCGAGTCCCAACCGTTGACGGAGAACTGCGCGAGCGGCGTGAAGTTCTTGTCGAAACGCTGCACGCGATGATTCCAGGTGTCCACGATGAATAGCTCGCCCGACTTCGCGCTGATCGCGATGCCGACGGGTTCGGCGAATTGACCTGCGCCCGTTCCCGCTCCGCCGAAAGCGCCGAGCGGTTTGCCGTTCGCATCAAATTTGACGACGCGCTTGTTGCCCGTGTCCACCAACCACACGTTGCCGTCTGCGTCAACAGCGAGCGAGCGCGGACCGTAGAACGCGAACGGCTTGTCAGGCGCGGCTTGGCCACCGACATCAATGAATTGACCCCACGCGGCTGCGAACTTGCCGCTCGCGTCAAACTTCTGAATGCGATGATTCCACGTGTCGGCAACGTAGATGGAGCCGTCTTGACCCACTGCGACATCCCACGGCTCTTGGAACTGACCTTGCGCCGTGCCCTGCGCGCCAATCGCCATCACAAACGTGCCGTTCGCATCGAATTTTTCGATGCGATGATTATTTGTGTCGGCGACGAACAGCGAGCCATCATTCGCAACCGCCAAGCCTTTCGGTGCAACCAATTGGCCATTATCTTTACCCGTCGAGCCCATCACGACCTTCGCCGCGACGCTAATCGTCTTGTCTTGCAACTCCTTGTCGGTCTTCTCGACTTCGGCGGGCGGCAATTGCGTCGGCGTCCAGACCAAGTTTGCCAAGTCCTTGCGCACGTAGAACGTGAACTCTTTGCGCAGGGGCCAATTGCCGAGCGACACCTCAAACTTACGATAGAACAAGAAGTTCAGCAGCGAGCCGCGCAGCGTCGGATTAGTAAGTGTGTCGGCGACGCGCTCCCACGTCATGCCTTTGTAATCTTCGGCAAACCACCAGATGAGTTTGCGCTTCACGCCGATGTAGTTCGTCATCCATGGCTTATAGCGGTCGTAATTCTCGTAGCCCGCGATCACAATGGGCGCGCTCGGCGGCGCGTCGAGCGACGCGGGGTAGGCGACGTTCTTGAAATCGCGGAAATACCATGCAAAGGGCCACGTCTCGGAACTCTCGACGACGATCTGCAAATCTTTGCCGCCGCTCACCATCTCGGAGATTTGCTCAACCTGACGCGCGACTTCGGGTACGTCGGGCGTGCCTTGCGCGTAGATGAGCATCTCGGTCGCGATATCGCCATGCTCGAACGCGCCCATAAATGCATAGCGCAGCGTGAACGCGGAGAGGATGACGAGCAGTGTGGCGAACGAGACTTGCACAATCTCAATTCGCGTCAACGATTTAGCCAAGCGATACGCAAAGTAGATAAGCGCCGCACCGATCACGAGCGAGGCCAGTCCTTGCGCGCGCACGTCAATCTTTTGCAGCGACAAACTCGGATCAAGCCACGGCGTCGTGATGACGCGCAGCACGAGGTAGCCAATCAGCGGCAGCAGGAGTGCGAACCATAAGCCGTTGCGCTGGCGGATGCTTGCCCAATCCACCTTTGCCCACAGGTCGTTGACAAACTTCGCGCCAAGCACAATCGCGGGCAGCGACATGTGCAGCGACAGCCACGGCATCTTTTCGCCAGCCCATGAATATACGATGAAACTGGTCACGAGCCAGTGGATCAGGAACGCGGTGAACAGCACGTTGTCGCCGCGTCCACGCAGCGCCGTCAGCGTGAGCGCGAGCATCGCCGCTACGAGCAGCAGCAAGAACAGCAGTGAGGCTGGCGTGCCGCTAAGATTGAATGTGTCGTTCCAGATGAGCACCGCCGCGCCAAAGCCAAGAGCGATCACGGCAAACGCTACTGCGCCGACGGTGTTGTTTTTGGTGAACTGATAGAACGCCGCCGCGAACGACGCCAACCCAAACACGACGTACAGAATCGGTCCGACGACGTTGATGGGCGAGTTCTGTGTGTCGGGTGGTCTGCCCCACAACGCGAACGACGTAGCGACGAGCAGCAGCGTCGCCGCGCCGAACAGTGCGCTCAACAGATTGCGGCGCAGCGCATAGTAGCCGATGCCAATGACGGCGGCGAGCAGCGGCATGAAGTTGTACAGCGGCTCAAGAATAAGGTAGTAATACCACGGCTGGTCGCCGCGCTTCACGTCCTGCTGCGCGAGCCAGTATTGAATCGCGCCAACTGCGCCCGTAACCAAACCGTTGGGGTTGGTGAAGAACGTGGTGTACAGCACGACGAAGATCGCTAGTGCAATCGAGAGCGCGACGAGAATCGTCGTCAGGTCGAGCGTGCGCAGCGCAGCCAGCAGTCCGAAGTTACCTTTGCCAAACCATTCGAGCATGAACACGATCAGTAAGAACGTGAATGCGCTGAAGCCGAAGATGAATACCACTTCCTTCGTCGCCCACATCAGCGAGATCGCCGCCGCGCCGAGAATGAAGTAGCGTCCCTTGCGCGTGGCAATGAAACCAAACAGCCCGATGATGGCTAACAGCGACCAGACCGCGTGATAGATGTCGTTGCGAGCGAAGCGCGAGTAATACATGATGTCGGGCGCGATGGCAATCGCTGCCGCGCACAGCAATGCACCCACACGGCCGAGCCAGCGGCGCATGAACAGCGGCGTGATGACGGCGAGCACCCCGAAGATGGCTGGCAACATGCGTCCGGAATAGTCAGTGTCGCCGAACAAGAAAAAGAGCAGGGAGTTGACGTGGAATTGGAAGGGGCCATGCATCATGGGGTCGTGGATGTAACCGCGCCCTTGATACAAGTACCACGAGTAGAGCGTGTGCAGCGACTCATCGTGATTGTACGCGCGCGAGCCGAGGTCCCAGAAGCGCGTGATGAGCGTGAACATAGTGACGCCCGTCCATAGCAGCGCTTCAACGTTCACATTGAGCAGCGCGCTGAGCGGCGCATCCAAAATCGAAGTGCGAGTACGTCGCAAAGTGTCTTGCATAGTGGCTATCCTGCCTGCGAATCCAAAAACGTCGTGACTTGCGCGCGCAGTTGATGCAACGCGGGGCGCAGCAGCGCAATATTAAGACTTAACTTATTCCAATTCATTTCACGTGCATAGGCGTGACGAAAGACATGACGAAATTCCATGAGTTCGTGCAGTTGTGTCCAGAGCGCGTTGTCTATCATGGCGTCGCGCTCGCCAGCACGTGGATGTGCCAACTGCTCCAGCAGACCGGAGTGGCTGTGTTCGCCCGTCGGCACATGGTGGTCAAAGTTTGCCGCAATGCGCTCGAGCACAGACTCAACGCCTGAGTAAAAATCATGGACGTAGGATGCGAGTCCGCGCATCTCGATTTGACTGGGATTTAATGAGTTTGGAAGTTGCTCAATTCCCGTTTCAATATTTGTGACGACCTCATCCATCGTCGCGAACTCATCCTCGATCAAGCCTCGCACTCTGAGACGTGGATCGTCAGGCATTTCAATCTCTCCCAAGATGCGAACACGCAAGCGCGCGGGTGCGCTTTCGAGTTCGACCAGATCAAAACCGAATTGGTTCGACGCGAGCAGGTCGTGACAGGCACCATAAGCCTTCCAGAACTGTTCCGCCGACAATCCCTCGACCGCCAGATCAACATCGGATCGCTCGTGCCACATCGCTGGATCAACCAGCGACCCAAAGATGATGACGCGCCGTGCGCCGAATCGCTCGCGCAGCATGGCGGCGCACTGCTGCGCGAGTTGCAGCGCCCGTTCGCGGCTGTGGTCAAGCGCAATGAATGGAGTCAGAGTTGCCACCGCTATCCTTTGGACATGCTATCAATGAATGCATCCGTGGCCTTAACGCATCTGTGCGTACACGATTATATCAAACGAGGCGGGCACGTCATGGATGCCGCGATACAATTGCCAGCGCAGAAAACTTTGCGTGTCGAACGGCTGCGCGGGCTTTAGCCAACGCCAGCGCATCTTGTGCATCGCGTAGTTGTCGAGCGCGGGCTGCTTGTCGGTGCTTGCGACGATGACGATCGGCTCGCCGAGAGTCGCTGGCGTGTCGCGAAACTCGTGCACTCGCGCAAAGTCGCGCAAGTACCAGCGCAGAGCGGGGCCAATGTTCGCGTCTGCGGCAATCGCAACGCGGTGCGGGTCGCCTTCCCAACGGCTGGATAACGCTTCCAGCATCGGCTTTAGTTCGCGCGCTTCCATCGTTGTCGGCGCATCGGACATCAGTTCGCGCGGATCGTCGCCCGTGTTGAAACTCAGATTGAACGACGAGTGCAGGAACAGCGCCGTCAGTCCGATGAGCGTGATCGTTCCCAGAATCGTGAGTGCGCGCGGCAGATTGAAGCGCCACGCTCTTGGCTGCTCAGCGCGCTCACCGTCTGGACGCAGCGCAAGCGTGTCAGGTTCCAGCGCGTCCGCGCTGATCCACTGCGCGAGTCCGCCGACCAGTGCGCCGATCAACAGCAGCATCACGAGCGCGATACCCGCGACGAGTAGATGACTTTGCTGCGTCGTCTGCGCGAACTCAAACAAGTTGATGCCGAAGATGCCGCACGTGAGCACGCCGAGCGCCATGAACACACCATCGTTCGCCAGCGTGAAGCCGCGCGCGAGCGACGCAAGCACGTCAGCGATGGCGCGGCCCGCGACGAGGATGAGCGGTACGAGCATCAGCAGCAGCGCACTGCCGGACTTGAATGGTGCAAGTGTAAACCACGTCAGCGACAGGCCGAGCCACCACGCCAAGAACGGTGCGAAGCGTTCACCGCGCGCGAGATAGTAAAACAATCCGCCAAGCCCGAACGCGAGTGGCAGCAACTCATAGACGCTGAGCAGTTGTAGATAATACGACGCGGGTTGATTAGTCGCCATGAGCCAGCGCGTGAACACGTCGCCCGCGAGACTGAGGGCTGACTGCAAGCCGAGCGGATTGAGCAGAGCGCCGGTCGCACCCGCGACGAACACGAGCGCGAACAAAATGAGCGCGTGACGCATGAGCACAGGCGACTGCTTGATGGTGCTAAGGGCTGATTCGAACTCGGCAATGTCGAGTTGCTGCGTGCGGCGCAAAATGTAAAGTATTGCCGCGAACGAAACAACGATCAACACGAACAGCCACGCCAGTTCGCCCGCCGCGAGTGCTACGCCCATGCCTGCCGCAATCCAAAGTATGGCGCGCGCGTTCGCCTCGCGCAGCAACGACCACATGCCGACCAGCGCCGCGTACACACCCGCGATGGCGACGGTCTCGCCGTTGGCTGTGCGTGACTCGAACAAGAATGTTGTTGAGAGCGCGAACAGCAGCGCGGCAATCAATGCGCCCCAGCGGCCCAGTGCGCTGCGCATTCGGAAGGTGAGCGCGACCATGGCGATGCCGGCGCTCACCGACAAGATGCGCGCGGTTACGTCGTTCGCGCCAAAGAGGGTAAACAGGATTGCGTTCACGCCGGCCGCGAACGGGCTGACATGCAGCGCGCCTTCTGGATCGCCGCGCAAGATCGCGAGTGCCGCGTTGGCGAGCGACGCTTCCGCATCGGTCAGGGAGAATCGCGCCAGATCGAGCACGCGCACCGCCGCCGCGAGCGCGAGCAGTGTGGCCCACAGCACTCGCTCGACTGTGAGCCATTCGACGACGCTGCTGCGCGGCACGGTAGGCGCAGTCCACGCCGTGGCAGGAGCGGCGGGTGTGCTGACAGGTGCCGCTGCCGTTTGAGCGGAGGCGGGTCGTGCCATTGGACGTTTCGTTTGTGGCTGCGACGGACGTTTTGCCATGAACTTACTTCACTCGAAAAATGCTTGTGGCTTGCTGCTCGAAAACTTTGGTGACGACGCTCGTCATGCGCATGAGCGGAATGTTCGCGTACTTTGTGCGCTCGCTGTCGCCGACGAAAACATACGTGACATTGTATTGCTTCAACAGCCGCTGCACCTCGGCGGGATCGGGACTCATGTAGAGCGTGTTCACGTCGCGCTCGCGCTTGCCGGCTTCGTCGCCGCTACCGCGCCACTGCAACTCGTGGCCCACCCAGCCGATCACGTTCGGAATGGACGTGTGCACGGCCACACGGCCGGCGTCCGAGTAATCGCCGCCCATGCCTTCGACGATCACGCTGTCAGCGGTCGTATGCAGTTGCAGCCACGCAATCGCGGCGGCATCATCGGGATGATATTTGGCGTACAGTACATCGCCGTCGAGCGTCAGCGTGCCTTGGGTACTGCTCGTCTGACTGACGAACGCGGCAGCCGGATAGACAAGCGTGCCAGCGCACAGCACGGCAAAGATCGCGATCCACAGGCTGCGCGCAACGAGTGAACTGTGGCGGGTCATCAGGACATATACAAAATATGCGCATGCGATTGCGAGCAGAATCCACGCTTGATAATAAAACTTGAAGACCGTGTTCATGCGCGTGCCGAACGAGTCGCGGATGAACGCGAACTCGACGACGAACACGAGCGCGAACGCGATAATGCTGGCCAGCAGCGCGAACGTGGTCGCGTGGTCGGGCGCAAGATATGCTTCGGGCTTCGCGCCGCCTAAGCCAATCTTGGGCCGCAAGGTTGCCATGACGCGCTCGCGCGTGCTTGCGAGATGGCGGCCCGCGCTATGCTGTGCCAACAGCGGCACACTCACGCCGACGAGCAGCGCCATCAGCACGGCTGTCCACCATTGGAACAGCGCGGTCAGAAACAACACGAGCAACATCGCCGCTGCATAAATCCACCACCGCGTATCCCGTATGAGCAGGGCGATCACGCCGCGCACGTGCGCCACCGCGAATGAGGCGACGATGAAATAAAAGAATCCCCAGAAGATAAGCGTGTGCATCAGCGACGTGCCACGCTCGAACAAGATGTTGGCGAAGCGGATGCCACTCGCCTGTGAACTGAACGCGAGATAGAACGGCAGATAGAATGCAACACCCAACCCGCCCACGAACAGCGCGAACTGAATCACGTCGGCGACAAATTGTTGCGTCAAGCCCTCGGCGCGATAGCGATTGAGCGCGTAGGCGAGCATGACCAAACCGGTGTATGTTGGGAAGTCCCACGAGTTCAGAAAGCCGAGTGCGCCGAATAATAGCGGGTACATCCAAACAAGTTTGTTGCTGAGTTGGCTCGTTTGTGAACTGACCAGTGTAGCCAGCGCGAGTCCGATTGCCATCAGCACGAACGGCAGCGCCATCACGTGTGGGTGCAAGTCGGCGATCACAAAACTAAAGAACGGAAACTCGTCAATCACTTCCATCTGAGGCGTGGCGAGCACGCGCGACGCGCGCCACCACCACCAGTTGTCATCTGGATACCATGTGCTCGCGGTGTGCGTCGGCGGTAGATTACGGATTTGCAGTGCGCTGTAAAATTCGGGCGAGCCAACGCCACGCGCGTTCAGCACTTCGACCACACCTTCGAAGTTGCCGATCAGAACGACAAACAGTGCACCGAGCAGTGCGAACAGCAGAGCGCGACGGCGGACGGCGGACGGCGGACGGCGGATTGTCGTCTGCCGTCCGTCGTCTGCCGTGTTGAGTGTAATCAAATCATACACAATTGAATAGGCACTGCTCGCGGCCAGTCCCATGATGCTGGCGAGCGCGAGGCTGAAGCCGGTGCCTACGCTCACAGCCGACAGGCGAACGAGAATTGAATTCAACAAATACCCGAAGTAGTAATAACTGATTGCGTAGCCCGAAAGCCACGGATCGCGCGGCGGGATTTCAGGCGAGCGCAGCGCGGAGTTGAGAAACAAATAATCCATCGGCTTTTCGGTCGAGGTCAGATCGGGATTGTAGAGGCGATAGATGACCCACAGCGCGAAGAACGCGAGGAATACAAGTTCGGTGGCGATGATGAGCGCGCGATTGTCGCGCACGAATGCTCGCAGCGCAGCGCGATCTCGCCATGCCAAATAGGCGGACACGCCCGCCAGCACGACGAGCACGAACACCACCGCGCTCGTCGTGTTCATCAAGAACTTGAATGAGGCGAGCAGCCAGAAAAAGTAGCCGACGAGCAACAGGGCGAGCGCCTTCGCAAACGCATAGCCTCGCGATGGCAGCGGTGCGAACAGTCGGAACGCAATCGGCAAGCCGATCAGTCCGAACAGTTCAACGATGAGAAGCCACTTGAGAATGTCGAATATCATTCACGGAACCATGCGCGATGCAGGTTAATGCTCATGTATTCTGCATCGTGCATCGTCGCTCACGTGCCCTTCACGTGATAAATCATCACCTTTAAATTCTGATACGCCACGTCGAGCGCCCCGGCTTGCCGCATCTGCTCGAACTTGGCAAGCCCCGCGGCATCGTACGTGATTTGTTCAAGTTGGCCGATGTAAATGTAGTGAATGTGCAACTCGCGAATCAATTCCATCGCGCGCGCAGAATCACGCGTATTGAAGAAGTCGCGCGCCAAGCCGTCGCGTGCGCCCACGTCGTCGGCATAGCGCTGCTCGCCTTGATGCATGCCGACCAAGGTTGGCAGACCGGTGTACGACGAAACACGCAAGCCGCCTTCGCGATAGTATCCGACATTCGCTTCGGCGATGACGGGCGTGCCCACCACGTTTTGTTGCAGCCAATGGATTGCGTCGAGATCGTAACGCATCTCGATCGGATGTCGCTCGTCGGGCCAGTTGTATGACGCGACCGACATGTACGCCAGTCCATCGAGCGTGCCGACGGGCGGGCGCATTGCCGCGCTCGGAAAGCGATCATTGATGCGCGCCGTGATGCCGGCGAACGTGAACACGAGCGAGGCGGCGACGAGCACGACGAGCGCGCTCTGCCACACGAACGAGAAGAAGCCCGCGCGCGCATTAACGCGCACCCATAACTCTGGCAGGGCGAGCGCAGCCAACAAACTCATCAGCACCCAGACTTGCACGTAGAACTTGAACAGCGTGTTCATGCGCTTCCATTCGCCGCCGAGAAAGTCTTGCAGGTATATGATCTCGACGCCGAGCAGAATGGCGAACACCCAAAAGGCGAGCCAACTCGAAAACGCGACGCGCGGCTCTATGTTGCGCCGCGTCAGCAGCACTGCGCTGAACGCGAAGGGCCAGATGAGCATGGCGATGGTCGTCAGCCCAAATGCGAGCAGGCCGATGCTGGCCAGCGTTATCAGCGTGAGTGCAATCAGCGCAAGTTTCACGCCCCACGCCACGCCATTCTCGTGTCCCCGTTGAGCCGCATCAAGGCTCGGTCGAATCAGTGCATCCAGTTCGAGCAAACGTGGAAACCGCAGTGCGTGACGTGCGACAACTTGCACGAAACGCGATGGCGAATTGCCGCGCGTGCGCCGAGCGATCTCGCCGAAGACGAACGAGAGCGCGACGAACAAGAACAAGCCCCACATGATGACGAATGGCTGCAGGTCGGTGTGCTGATCGGTGACGCCCAGCCCGACGAAGAGCGCTTTGTAATTGCTGAAGAAGGGCAAATACAGCGCAATGCTCAGCGCGCCGATCACGGCGGCACTGATGAGTGTCGGCAGCCAGTTGGCGCGTGCACCCTTCGACCAATATTGGCGCAAGAGCAACGCGCCAAGCGCGAGTCCCAGATAGGTCGGCGCATCCCACGTATTGATGACCGCGATTGCGCCGAGCACGAGCGCCAGCACGAAGCCGAGCAGGACGGAAGACATTAGGGGTCGCAATGACGTGTCAGGATTATTCAGATACAATCCCATCCCCCGCAGATGCAGCGGTGCACCGCCCAACGGCGTCGCGAGCTCGCCGCTGCCGTCCAAATCAGCGCCCGATTGATCTGATGCTGCGCGCGGCACGATGATGTGTGCTGTCAGCGCGAGCGCGAGCAGCGTGAACGGGATGCCGATCATATGTGGATGCAGATCGGCGAACAAGAAACTCCACAGCGGGAACTCATTGATCGTGAATGGGATGACGCGTGAGCTGCGCCAGTAGTCGAAGGGCGGCAGCGACTTGCCTTGCAGCAGTACCGCAGGCGCGCCGAGCAGCATGTTCACCAACCCGTCCACGCCGATGATGCTCGAATGGAAATCGGAGTTGGCCGCTTTGCCGATGCCTTCGGCGATCTGCACAAAGCCGTCGAGGTTTCCGATGATGGTAATAAAGAGCGCGGCGAGAAGTCCAGTGATGACGGCGCGTATAAATGCGTGATTGGAAACTCGCGAATGGATGTTGGATGTTGAATGTTGAGTGTTGGACGTTGGATGACGACGATTAGACAAATTGAACGCGAGGCTGAACGCATTCACTGACGTGAGCGCGAACAATGTCGGCACCGCGAGATTGAACGCGACTTCGGACGCAATGCCCGTCAGTTTGATGAGCACGCCCACAAGATAGATACCGTAATAGTAATAGTTGATGTAACCACCCGCGAAGAACGGATCGTAGGGTGGAAAATATGGCGACTTGAGGATGGCGTTTAGAAACGCAAACTCCATCGTCTTCTCGCCGCCGTTCCATGGCTGCCACAGGTCGGGATTCAACATGCGGACGCCGACGAATGCGCCGAATGCCAGCGTGAACAGTCCTTCTTCGATCAGAATGATGGCGCTATGCTCACGAAAGAATTGCATGACGGCTGTGCGCCGCAGGACGAGTGCGACGATGCTGATGGCGAGCGCGATGAATGTGATGATCCAAATGGCGAGCGCGCTTTGGATGACGAGATGCAAGCTGGCCAGCAGCCACGCGACGTACGCGACGATCAGTAAGCCGAGCGACTTGGCGAAGATGTAGCCGCGATCACTGAACTTGTGAAACAGCGCGAGTGTGAGCGGCAGCGCGACGACGCCGAGCAACTCGACGACCAGCCACCACCACGCGATGCCGAGCCACTGCGAATCGTTCGCAAGCGCATTCCACGCGCGGTCGTCCACGACGGGTAGTTGGTCCACGGGCCGATCGAGCAGCAGCGACTTGTCACGCGTCGTCGCTGTCGTCGGCACGCTCGGACTCTGCGCGGGTCGCGTGTCAGCGAACAAGGCGTTGAACTCGACGTCGCTCAGGTCGCGCACTTTCTGATAGATCAATACCTTCGGATGATCATAGACGGTGAACGATTCGTCTGAATGATCGTCGTTGAAAGCAATGGGACCCACTTGCGGATACGACGTGAACTCGACGACTTGCTTGAAGCCGAGTTGCTCCGCGAACAACAAATCGTAGTAGCGCTTCGTCATCGGGAATCGCTCGGCGAGACGCGACAGCCAACCGTACATGCGGTTGGACGACAGGATGACGTAATCGGCTTGGCGCAGCCACGTCTTGATGTTCGATAACTTCTGCGCGTCGTCCGGCTCGTGCAAGTTCATTTGCACTTCTTTATACTCGCCAAAACTGTGCGCATGTCCGTCAATCAATCGGGCGAATGGCAGCGAGTCGTCCCACGACTCATCGCTGATCGCTTTGCCTGCCGGGATGTTGCGATAGATCCACTCCGACGCCGCGACACGCGTAAGTGGCTGCGTATAAACGTGCATGAAGGCGAACGCATAGAGTCCGGTGGCGATGAGCACAAGTGCGAGGGGGACAGATTTGAGAGTGGCGACTAAAGATTGAAAGCTAGCATGGAGTCGCCCATGTCTAATCTCCAGTCTCCAGTTACTGCTCGCCACTCGCCAGAGCGCATACGCCGCCATGACGGTCAGCAGCGGCGTGATGGGCAGCAGGTAGCGTAGGAACTTTACTTGGAAGGAAAGCGTGATTGCGCCGTAAAGGATCATCCACGTGAGCAGCACGAACTCGGCCGCGCTGGCAGAGCGACGTGCGACGCGCACGAATACGAGCGCCAGTCCGCCGAGCGCGCTGATGCCGAGCGCAGGACCCGTCGCCCAGAATACGAAATTGTCCAGCCAATAGCTCAGTCCCGTGTTGCGGTATTGGCGCGTGTATGGCAGGTCGGCGATACCGCGTACCATCTCGCTCTCAGAACTGATGCTTGCCCAAAAGTTTTGGAAATCGAGGAACGTGAATGGGCTGACGACGGCGTACAACAGCAGCGCACCGATCAGACCGAGCATCATGCCGAGCAGCGCGCGGTTGATCTCGTCGGCGATGATGGGCGTGACGTGCAGCGGCGGATTTGCCACTGCGCCGAGCGCGTACGCGGGGCGCGCGCGTGTGCCATTGAGCGAGAAGATCGGACGGAGCGCATGTGCGACGACGATGACCAACACCAGCGGCAGTGCGGAGAATTTGGATGCGACAGCCAGCGCGACCATCGCGCCAAGCCATAGCGAATCCGACCACTCGCCATCTTGCACAACGCGCACGCCAAAGTAGAGCGCGGCGACGATCAGCGTCACCGTCACCGTATCGAACGCGTAGAAGTGCGATAACTGAATTTGCTGCACCGTAAGCGTCGCAAGCGCGGCGGCGAGCAGACCGACTTTTTCGTTATAGACGCGACGCCCTAACAGAAAGATGAGTGCAATGCTGAGCGTGTCGAAAATGGCCGAGAGTAATCGCCCAATGAGGTTGATGTGGTCATAATCGTTTGCCGTGCGCCACTCGTGCAGCGCGCCCGTCGCATCTGCGAGGGTGCTGATTGCGGTTGCGGATAAGCGTACGAGATACAAAGGAAAGGCACCATAAGCGAAGTGGCGCGGCGACTGCTCGCGCACGTTCCAATACGGATTCAGCGCAGAGCGGTGCGGATCGAAGGCGTCCGATAATTGATCGGGCACGTACGTATCTAGCGCCGTCATCGTAATGAACCGCTCGTCGGGATGAATGTGATGATTGTCGTCCCAGTTCAGGTCGTACAATCGGAGACCGAGAGCGACGAGGAGCAGCGCGAGGACGCTCAAGCGCATGAGCCACGAGCGTAACGTCATACTCATATCTTCGCTATTGTAGCATCAGCGTTAAGGCGCGCCAAAATACGAACGGGTCAATTTAATGCGACTTGCGATTTGCGGGTTGCGACTGCTGCTTGGGTTGCCAGTCTCTCATCTCTAGTCGCCAATCTCGAACTTTCGGTTCATTAGGACATCTAACCATTTGACAAGACTCCTCTCTGCTTTTATGATGCGCGTACGATGAACTCCGTTCGAGCCGTGACAAGTTCGCGCGCCACGCAAGATGTCTTGCGTGGTATTTTGTTGCTGGGTGGATTAGCCGCGTTCGGCTTCGCGCAGGCGATGCTGCCGCTCGCCGCCGCAGCCGGTATGACGCTCGGCGCGCTGATCTTTTTGCTTGTGCTCGCGCAGCCGCTCGCGGGTCTGCTGCTGCTCGTGCTTGCCATCCCGTTCGGCTCGCCGTTCAATGTGCAGGTTGGCGGTTTCAATCTCGGTCCAACCGAATTGATTTTTGCGCTCACGCTCGCGGCATGGTTGGGGCGCAAAGTCACTCAACGCGAAGTGCCACGAGTCGAGAGTTCTCGCGTAGGCATTCCCAATATCGTATTCGCTAGCGCCGCGCTGCTGTTCGCATTCGCGCTGACGCTCACCGTAACGCACTCGCTGCCCGAAAGTCTGAAGGAACTCATTAAGTGGTTCGAGGTGCTCGCGCTTACGCTGTTCATGGCGCGCTCGCTCAAGCGCGAGCATGTCGCGGGGCTGCTGGTGCTGTTGTTCGTCGCCGCTGCGTTAGAGTCTGGCATCGGTTTGTATCAAACCTATACGCGCAGCGGTCCCGATCCGTTCTTCGTGCCGCTTGGCAATCAAATCATCATGCGCTCGTATGGCACGTTCGAGCAGCCCAATCCGTTCGCCGCGTATCTGAATTACGCGCTGACGATGATCACGTCCTTGCTGATTGCGTTCGTGTTTGAAAAAGGGAAATTTGCTGATCGGCATGAACGTACAACAAATCAATCATTTCCAACAATCTCCTCGAATTTCCTTTTGACCATTGCGTTGCTGTGCCTACCGCTCATCGCCACCGCGTTTTTCTTTTCGTTGTCGCGCGGTGCGTGGCTTGGCTATGCCGTCGCATTCGTCGTGATGGTCGCATTTCGTTCGCGCCGTGCATTCATCTTGTTTGGCTTGCTGGCGCTGGTCAGTCTTGGCGTGCTGGTGTTGGGCAGTCTCAATATTCTGCCACCCGCTATCAGCGAACGGCTCACCGATCTGCCGACCTTCTTAGGCTTAAACTTGTTCGATCCGCGCGCGGTTGTGCTCACAAACGAAAATTTTGCACTGGTGGATCGCATGGCACATTGGTATGCGGCGTGGAATATGTTCGTGGATCATCCGTGGCTCGGCGTAGGCATCGGCAACTACGGCGTGGCGTATGCGCAATACGGTTTTCGTGAGTGGCCCCTTTCGCTCGGTCACGCGCATAACTTTTATTTGAACTTGCTCGCCGAAACCGGCATCATCGGCGCGGCGTTTTACGCTCTGTTCGTGTGCGCGAGCATCGGCTTCGCGTGGCTCACCGTGCAGCGCACTCACGGTCTGTCGCAGGCGGTTGCGATGGGAATGTTCGGCGCAATTATTGCGATTACCGTGCACAACATTTTCGACAACTTATGGGTACATGGCATGAATATGCAATTCGCCATGCTGCTCGGCACATTAGCAGTATTGCAGGATCGGTCATCTACTACGTTGAGGTGAGCTGTGGTGAATTTGCGCGACATGATGTTGAACAATTTGGATGAACTCAAAATCTTCTTGAAGTTCGCTGTGGTGGGCGTGACGGGCGCGATAGTTGACCTGGGCTTGTTGTCTATCCTGTACACTCGAATGAGCGTTCCGCTCACACTTGCGGTCGCCATTGCATTTCTCGCCGCCGTGATCAACAACTACACGTGGAACATTGTGTGGACGTACAATCATCAGGATCACAGCGAGCAGCATTACGTCACACTCTCGAAATTTGCGCTCGTCTCGATTGTCGGCTTGGGTATCAACGAGGCGATCGTCAACTTGATGACGGGCGGACTCGGCGAAAGCGTCTGGCTCATTGCCAAACTCGCGGCGATGGGTATCGTCATGTTCTGGAACTTCAGCGCCAATCGGCTGTGGACGTTCCGAGAATAGGGTCTGATGTCAGCTGTCAAAATGTCACCTTGCGGGGCGCTTTACATTTGACACATTGGCACGCGGTACATGAAGATCGGCGTTGACTACACCGTCGCGCTGAAACAAAGCGGCGGCATTGGGCGCATCACGCGCGGGTTGCTCGCGGACGTGGCGCTGCTCGATCCGCAGAACGAGTATGTGCTGCTGCACGCGAGCGATGCAGCGCCGCTCGCACCACTCGCGAACAATTTTCACTGGCGACGAATGCCGTTCAGCGAGCGCGCGCTGAACATTCTCTGGCAGCGCGCGCGTGTGCCTTTGCCGGTCGAACGATTCGCGGGTGCGCTCGACGTGTTTCATGCGCCGAACTTCACGCTGCCGCCGTCGGGCGCGCAGCGCCGCATCGTCACCATCCACGACTTAACGTTTCTGCACTATCCGCAGGGCGCAGTACTCGCGCTCCGAAGTTTTCTGCTACAATCCGTTCCGCGCGCCGCGCGCAACGCGACGCACATCATCGCCGACTCGCGCGCAACCAAAGATGATTTGGTCGAGTGGCTGCGTCTGCCGGCCGAAAAAATCTCGGTTGTGTATGCCGGTGTGGACGCACGCTTCACGCCGATTACTGACGAAGCGCAGCGTGAGCGTATGCGCGCGAAGTATCATCTGCATCGCCCGTTCATACTTGGCGTCGGCACGCTGGAGCCGCGCAAGAATTTTGTCGGCTTGATGCACGCCTTCGGGCGCATGCAGATGTCCGATGTGGAGTTAGTCATTGCGGGCAAGCGCGGCTGGCTCGACGCGCCGATCATCGAAGCGGCGCGCGCGATCCCCAACGTGCGCTTGCTCGGCTTCGTGGATGACGACGACTTGCCGACGCTCTACTCACTCGCAGCGATGTATTGTATGCCGTCGCATTACGAAGGCTTCGGCATCCCGTGCATCGAAGCGATGGCGTGTGGCACGCCGGTGGTGTGCTCGACTCGGCCATGCTTGCCCGAAATCGTGGGCGATGCCGCGCTCATGGCTGACCCCGACGCGACCGATGCACTCGCCGATGCGCTGCGCACTTTGCTGAGCGATTCTGCGTTGCGCCAAAATCTGATCGAACGCGGCCATGCACGCGCGCGGCAGTTCCCGTGGTCGCGCGGCGCGCGCGCGTTGCTGGATGTGTACGAAGGTCGGATGTAATGACGCGTGTACTGCGCCGCTATAGTTGTGTGGAGATGACGACAATGAAAAAACTGTCCGCACTCACGTCAGTTATCCTGTTGTACATTCTCGCCGCTTGTTCACCGGCCGCCGCGCCGACGGCGACCTTCGCACCGACTATCGCGCCAACGACTGCACCCGCGACTGCGCCCGCCGCCCTCAACTGTCCGCCCTGCCTCAAGGCGTATGTGATGCCCGATGCCGGTGTGCAGTTGATTAGTCGCGCGATAGATGGCGCGCAGCGTTCGATCAAACTTACGATGTATTTGTTCACCGAGCCAACGCTGGTGGATGCGCTGCGCCGCGCCGCATCGCGCAGCGTCGAGGTGCGTGTGCTGATGGAGCAGAATCCGTTTGGCGGCGGCGACTCGAATCGCAATGTGTTCAATGCGCTCAATGGCACCGGCGTGAAGTGGCAGTGGACTGATAACAGCGTGTACAAATATACGCATGAGAAGAGCATGGTCATTGACGACCAGATCGCGTATATCATGTCCAATAATTTCACCACATCGTCGTTCACCGCCAACCGCGAGTATGGTATCGTGGACACGAATCCTGCGGATGTCGCTGAGATCGTGCGCGTGTTCGAGGCAGACTGGGGTCACACGAAGCCCGACCTGAGCAACGCACGGCTCGTATGGAGTCCCGTCAATGCGCGCGCAAAGCTGGTCGCGCTGATTGAGGAAGCGAAGGTGAGTCTCGATACTGAACAAGCAGAAATGCAGGATGCCGAGATCGGCACACACTTGCTGTCCGCCATCAAGCGCGGCGTGCAGGTGCGGCTCGTGTCCTCGCCCAACGACCCGCTCAGTCAGGATGCGAACGAGAAGCAGCGCGACGATCTACGCAAGTCCGGCGCGCAAGTGCGCTATCTCCGGTCGCCATACATACACGCGAAGATGTTTTTGATTGACGGCAAGAAGGCGTTCGTCGGATCGGAGAACAACTCCACCAACTCGCTCGACAACAACCGCGAACTCGGCATAATCTTCGACGACGCGGAGGCAATCAAACTGATTGCGAGCGCGTTTGAAAAAGACTTTGCGGCTGCGACCAAAGATGCGTTTCCAGTGAGCGGCGCAACGCTCCCGCCGAACAAAGTTGTGAACGCGAAAGATGCGGCGACCTATTACAATCAGACCGTGACGCTCGAAGGAACGGTGCAAAGCACGTACAACAGCGGGCGCGTGATCTGGCTTATCATGGGAGTGAATCAGAAAACCGATTTTAAGGTCGTCATTTTTCCCGATGACTGGCCCAAATTCCCATCGGTGCCCGACAAATTGTATCAGGGCAAGACTTTGCGCGTGACAGGCAAGGTGCAGGAATATCAAAACGCGCCAGAGATGATTATCCGAGACCCTTCGGCAATCACGGTGATTTCACAATGAATTCAGCAAAGCAGCGAGACGCGTTGACCGCGCTGGGTTACGAGGTGATGGCAGTCGCGCTGGTCAGCGACGATGCCGCGGTGATTCAGGCGCACAAGCTGCGCGGTCAATCGCTCGCGTATGCGATCGTGATTGACCGCAGTGGCCAAGTGCGCTTCACCGTGACGCGCCTCGTCGAGCCGAGTCATCGCGTTCAGTCGCCGAACGTGACGCGCACTTACCGCATCACGCGCGAGCAGCAGCGCGTCACGACGATTTTGTACCAGTTGAACGAACGCGACGATCTCACTGAGGTGGTGAACGAGATGGAGCGCGTGAGTGCGGAGTGACGAGTGGCGAATGACGCGTGGCGCGTGGCGATTTCTGAGACTGTCTCTCGCAAATCACAAATCGCAAATCTGTTTGGTTTCATCCTTGCACTCATGAGTTATTGGGGACCGTGGGTAGCGCACAGGGATGCCGGTCTAGCCGTCGCCGAAGTTGATCTGGTCGAGTTCCCAAAGTTTATGCCGCAATATCGCGCCGACGAGTTGTTCGTCTGGCGCGAAAGTTTTTATGTGCCGCTGCTCGTGCTGAGTATCGCTCTTGTCGTGTGGGCTGCAACCCCCACCCCAGCCCTCTCCCGCGACGAAAAGCACGTCGCAGGGGAGGGAGCATACTCCTCACCTATTGCGGTGCTTTTCCGCAACGGGGCAGGTTGGGCGGGGGTGCGTTGGCTCCTCCGCACTGTGGCACTGTTTATCCTGGTCACCCCGTCAGTCTTCAACGTGCTCGAGAGTCACGAATTCCAAACACAACTCAACATGGTCGCCATTGTGCTCGCGCTTATCGTACTGACACCGTTACTGCGCCGCGCCCCTTCACGCATCGTGCGCGTGCTCATGTTGTGCCTGTTTCTGATCGGCGCCATCATTCCAACGGCGCAGTTTCTGTATATGACACCAGCGCTCGCGCAAATCTATCACGAGCCGATCGGTATCGGTTGGGGTATGTGGGCCAACCTGATCGGGTTTGCTCTGTTGGCGCTGTCTCAATTATTATAGATAATACGCGGCGACAGAGCGCAGACGGTGCTCGGCAGCCGAATGTGACTGCCGTCCACTGTCTGTCGTCTGCCGTCAATTGTCCAAGGAGTTCTCCATGAAACTTGCAGACCGTATGTCACGGCTCGGCACCGAGGGCGCGTTCGACGTGTTGGTGCGCGCACGTGATCTGGAATTGAAAGGGCACAACGTCATTCACATGGAGATCGGTGAGCCGGACTTCGACACGCCGTCCAACGTCGTGAATGCGGGCGTGAAGGCGCTGCAATCTGGCTTCACGCACTACTCGCCGTCGGCGGGCATTCCCGAATTGCGCCAAGCCATCGCCGATCAAGTCTCGCGCACGCGCGGCATCGCGGTCGCGCCGGAGAATGTGGTCGTCGTGCCCGGCGCGAAACCAATCATGTATTTTCTGATGACGGCGCTGCTCGAACCCGGCGATGAAGTGATCTATCCGGATCCGGGCTTTCCGATCTATGCCTCGATGATTGACTTTCTCGGCGCGGTGCGCAAGCCGATGCGACTGCGCCACGAGAACGACTGGCATTTCGATCCCGACGAGTTCAAGGCATTGCTGTCGCCGCGCACCAAACTCATCATCCTCAACACGCCGCACAACCCGACGGGCGTCGTGTTCACGCGCGATGAGTTGGAGTTGATCGCCGACGCCGCACGCGAGCGCGACATCCTCGTGCTGTCGGATGAAATCTACGAGCGCATTCTTTACGAAGGCCCGCACGTCAGCATTGCATCGTTGCCCGACATGGCGGGGCGCACCTGTATCCTCGACGGCTTCTCGAAGACGTATGCGATGACGGGCTGGCGACTCGGCTACGGTGTCTTGCCCGACTGGCTTGCACAGGCAGTCGCGCAGTTGCAGACGAATGCAACGTCGTGTGTGGCGACGTTCACGCAAGTGGCTGGCGTGGAGGCGCTGCGCGGTCCGCAAGATGACGCGGCACAAATGGTCGCGGCGTTCAAACAGCGGCGCGATGTGATCGTGAACGGCTTGAACAGCATCAAAGGCTTTCACTGCTCGATGCCGCACGGCGCATTCTATGCGTTTCCGAATGTCGCCGAGACGGGCAAAAGTTCTTCCGACCTTGCGCGCTATCTGCTCGACGAAGCGCACGTCGGCTGCTTGCGCGGTGATGGCTTTGGCGAGCAAGGGGTGGGCCACATTCGCTTCGCATACGCGCAGTCGGTCGAGGCTATTGAGGACGCGCTGGATCGCATCGAGAAAGCGGTGAAGAAGTTGAAGTGAGGGAAAAGTTTGTTGGTTGGTTAGTTGGTTCATGGTTGACCAACAAACTTGCATACTAACCAACCAACAAACTCATCATCTGCGCGCCAGCACATCCTCCGCCGGCGCTTCGTAAATCACGAACCACAACTCGCCCCACGGCCGCCGCCACTCGCGCAGGGTGCCGTGCGGGTACAACTGCCGCAGCTTGCCGAGCCACTGCGTGTGATTGGGCAGCATGACGAATGCCGACCACTTCGTGTTCGGATCGCGCACGGGCAAGTCGCTTTCGGGATCGGGCATGTCGAAGCCGCGCAGGTTCGGCGCGATGAAGCGAATCGTTCCGTGCCAGATGAACAACTCCGGCGCGCTCAACATGTACATCGTCTGATCGGGTCCCAGTTGCGCCGCATACTTCGCCACTGCGGTTGCGGGCTCGCGCTGTGCCCAGCCGTCCAGCGAATGCAGGTAGTGGTCGAAATAACTGTCGTAGTTCGAGTAAATGATGGTGCCGAGCAGAATCGCGGCGGTGAGAGGCAGCACAAGGCGTGCTGCGAAACGCCGTAGGCGCGATGGGTGTGCGTCGTGCGGCGCGCTCAGGACTGACCACGTGCGATCCAGCGCGACGGAGGCGAGCATGAACGGCACTGGCATCAATCCGATAATGCGCGGCGAGAACGGCGACTCGATGGTGAGCACGCCGCCGATGAGCAGCGTGAGCGCGACCCACATCAGCAGCAGCATGAAGCGCGGCTGCTGGGCGTGCAGCAGCGCATACAGCAGACCGAGCACGAAGAACGTAGCCGTGTAATATTCGACGAGCGCGAGTTGATTGCCGTACTGCCCGCTGCGGTCGCCGCCGACGTTGAGCAGCGTCGCATAGCGATTGACTTGTACCGCGAGCGCCGTCGAAATGTCGGTCGTGCCCGTGTACATTTGCAACTTTTGATCGCGCGTGTAGATTTGCGAGTCGCTGAACAGGAACACGAACGACGCGCGCGAGTTGAACTCCTTCGCGTGATCGAGGAAGAACAAAGCCATCGGCGCGAAAACGAGTAGCAGCGTGACGCACCAGAGCGCGAGCTGCTGAACGCGCAGTGACGGCGTATGGCGGACGGCGGACGGCAGTTCGTTGTTCGCCGTCTGTCGTCTGCGGTCAGCCGTCCACTGCATGAGCAGCACGTAGCCCGCGAACGCAACGAGCAAGATCGGCACGAGGCGTGATGCGAAGTAGAGATACAACCCCGCGCCAGTCGCCAAGCCACTCACCACGAACCAACGTTTCCGCTCCGACTGCCAGCCTTCCCAAAACGTGAGCACCGCGAGCACTTCAAGCAGCGTCGTCTGATTGTAGTTGATGCCGATGCGCGCGTAGGCGATAAACCAATGCGCGAACGCCATCAGCGCCAGCGTGATGAATGCAACGCGCGTGTTAAACAATTTGCGCGCCAGCACGAACACGAGTGGCAGCGTAAGCAAACTCACGAGCGCAGAGGTGGTGCGCAGTCCGCCGACTGTGTTCCCGAACGCGCGCAAGCCAATCGCCTGTGCGAGAAACGACGGCAGCGCTTGATCGTACCAACCGACGCCGATTAGCGTGTTGTATTTACCCGCGTTGATGTTGCGCGCCTCGACGCCCGACTCCGCTTCGTCGCCGTGCAAGCCCGGCTGTATGTGCTCGTTGTCATAAACATACAAGACCGTTGACGCGATGAGGATCAGCGCGAAGACGGCAACCTGAAACCGCTGCGACGGCGCGCGCGTTGGAGCGGGTGGAGCGTCAACCGCCGTGCTATTGACCGCGTGCGTGAACACGACGCCCGCGAGCGCGAAGATGCACAGCGCAGCCAGCGGCGCGGGCAGCAACTGCCAGGCAATGACGATGCCGATCAGCATGAGCAGCGCATTGAGCATCCCCTCGCGGCGAATTACAAACTCATTTTGCGTTTGCGAGAAGGAGAAGAACGCGAGCAGCGTGAGCGCGACGCACACAGCCGCGAAGTCATATGGCAATGGCGTGAGCAGGTTCTGCGCGAGGAACGCGAGAAGAATCGCGAGCAGGACCAACATGGGAGCATGAAAAGTGGAACGTGGAAAGTCTTGAGAGTTGATAGGATCACTCACCACTTGTCACGTATACTTGTCGGCGTTCAGCACGCCGACATAGGGCAAGTTGCGGTAATGCTCGTCGAAGTCGAGTCCGTAGCCGATCACGAATTTGTCGGGAATCTCGAAGCCGACATACGCGAGCGGCACGTACAGTTGGCGGCGCGTCGGCTTGTCGAGCAGCGTGCAGACTTTGACCGATGCGGGCTGGCGCGTCTGCAAGTTCTGCATGATGTACGTCAGCGTGCGGCCCGTGTCCACGATGTCTTCGACAATCAGCACATGGCGTCCTTGAATGTTGGTGGCTAAGTCCATCAAGATACGCACGATGCCCGTGGACTCGGTGCGTTTGCTGCCGTAACTCGAGATCGCCATGAAGTCCACTTCAAAGTGCATGTCCGTGTTGCGCATCAAGTCGGCGAGGAACAGCATTGCGCCCTTGAGCACGCACACCAGCACAGGGTTTAATCCCTCGTAGTCTTTCGCAATCTGCGCGCCCAACTCGCGCGTGCGTTCCGCGATCTGCTCACGGCTCACCAACACTTCCGCCACGTCGGCATCAATGCGCACCGTTGCTCTCCATCATTCATCAGCGCGCACGAACTTCAAGTGCAGCACGCGCTCGGTTTCTGCCGTGACCTTCACCGTGTCTGCGATGCGCCAGCCCACAATCCAAATCACGTCGTCGCCCGCGACGACGAGCGGCGTGCGTGAGCGCCACGCTTCGGGAATCTTAGCGTCAATCATGAAACGGCGCAGCGGCTTATGCTTACCGTGCAATCCGAGCGGCGCAAAGTGATCGAGCGGCTTGCGCGCGCGCACGTTCAATTCGTCGGGCAACTTGCTCGCATCGAAGAACGCTTCGAGCGGATCTATACCTTGCAGCGCATTGGCCGGTAAGTGTTCGCGGGACAGCGTGTGCGCGTCGAGCCGCCAACGTTTGTCCACGCGCACCTGGCCAGGAATCGTCAGACGAACAGGATGTGCGGATGCTCTCGGCAGGTCAGGCGCCGTGAATTTCTCGCCGATCACAATCGCGTCGAAGTCGCGGAACAGCCACAAACCTTCGGGCAAGGTCGCGCGTGCGCCAACGCGTGCTGAATCGGCGACGCGCAAGGCGTTCTCGATGTGTCGCGCATCCAAGTTGCGCAACGCGGGATGCAGCCGCGTCACCGCCAATCGAATCAGCGCGCGCTTGAGACTCGGCTGCAAGCTGCGCCAACCACTCAATGAAAAGGCCACGCCATCTTGAGTGCGATCAATGCTCGTGCGCTCGTATGCGCCGCGCGAGCGCTGCATGAGATAATCGTAATCATCGCTCACGATGCGCGCGTTTTGCACCAGCACTGCACGCAGATTCGGGTTGTATTGCTCCAGCATAGGCAGCAGTTCGTGGCGCAAGCGGTTGCGGAAATATTTCGTGTCGGCGTTCGACGCGTCCTCGCGTGGGGCGAGTTGATGCGCGGCACAGTACGTCTCGATCTCGGCGCGCGTTACGCCGAGCAACGGACGCAGCAGGCGCAGCGGCGGCCGAAACGGATAGTGTGTGTTGGCTAACATGCCGCGCAACCCGGCCAGCCCCGCGCCGCGAATGAAGTGCATCAAGATCGTTTCGACTTGATCGTCCGCATGGTGTGCGACGGCGACTGCGCGCGCGCCTTCACGCTCCGCCACTTGTTCGAGAAATCCGTAGCGCACCAGCCGCGCGGCTTCTTCGGTCGAGAGTTTTTTCGCGCGTGCCAACTCGGCCACGTCGTGCGACTCCACTGTCGCGGGCAGTTGCCAATCGCTCGCGAGTTGCTCGACGAAGCGCGCGTCCTGCTTCGAGTCGTCGCCGCGCAATTGGTGATTGAGGTGTGCGACGTGCAGTTGCAGATGATATGAGTTGCGCAACTCGCAGAGGCTGTGCAGCAGCGCGAGTGAATCCGCGCCGCCCGACACACCGACGATCAGCACTTGATCGCGTATGTGATGTTGACGAAGAAAATTTTCGAGTGTGCGCAGCAAGGGACTTGCCATCGGCGCCTGTGAACAGTGAACCGTGAACGGTGAACGGTAAGCCTTCACGGGGTTCACCGTTCGCCATCATCACAGGTCTTGAAGAAATGAATTCGTGCGTCGCTCGCGCCCAATGGTCGTGCTGGCTCCGTGACCCGGAAAGACGACGGTATCATCTGGCAACGTGAGCAACTGGTGCTTGATGGACTGCGACAGCACGTCCCAACTCGTGCCCGGAAAATCGGTGCGACCCACGCCGCCCGCGAACAGCACATCGCCGACCAGCGCGAAGCCGTCGCCGACAAGGATAATGTGGCCAGGACAGTGGCCGGGCGTGAAGCGCACGCTCAACTCCGCGCCGCCGACTTTGACCGTCTCGCCCTCTGCGATGAACTTGTCCACTTGCGGCTGCTCAATCGTCATGCCAAAGCGCGAGGCTGCGAGCGATGCGTTCTCCAACATCTCTTGGTCGGCGGGGTGAATGTAAAACGGGATTTCGTATTTTTTCTGCAAGGCGCTCACTGCGCCGACGTGATCGAAATGACAGTGGGTATTGACGATGGCGTGCGGCTGTGCGCCCATGTGCTCAATCGTGGCGACGATGCGCGGCGCGTCTTCGCCCGGATCCACGATGATCGCATCGTGAGTCGCTTCGTCCATCACGACGTAGCAGTTCTCTTGAATGGGTCCCGTCGTGATCATTTCGATTTGCATGTACGCCTCGCCGCTAGCCTGACGTGCTCGTTCCCATGCTGTGCCGTCGCCGCTCGAAGAACATAATCGCCACTGGAAGAGCCACTATTGTGCCGACGAGGCCGAGCAACACGACCCACGTTAAGAGATTGGTCTGCGAAAGATCGCTCCACGAGAAGAACAGCGCGATCATGAAGAACAGCGCGCCGACCGTGACCGTCTCGAACAAGACGCGCCACGCGCTCCAGCGCGATTCGCGTGACAAATACAAACCGCCGATGGCGGGCAGCATCAGCCAGCCCGCGAGGATGCGCGCGGTTAGGTCGGTCAGTGACCAGGGCCAAATACTCTTAGCGAGCTGAGGCTGCACGAAGATCAGCACGCCCGCGATCAGCCCACCAACGCCCGCCAGACCCGCCACCATGCGCAAGATGCGCGGCACTTCAAGATCGTTGGCTTCGGGCACACCCGGATCGTAGCGTTGATTGCGCCACCAGATGAACGGGACGAGTAACGGCGTGATCGCGTAAGTCACTGCCCACAGGTAGAAGTGCCAGTCGCCTGGATGAAAGCGATCCCAATGCACGATCGTTGCAGCCGCCATGCCAATCGTGAAGGCGGTGATGGCGAGAAAGCCGGCCGCGACGTGATGCCAGCGGCGCACGGTCAACACACGCGCGAAGTAATATGCGCCCATCAGGTAACCTGCGCCAATCGCCATCGCCATCATGCGCGGCTTGATCGTCCATGCGAAGTTCTGATCGGTGAAGTCCGGAAACAAGTACAGGGCCAGTACAGCCAGTAGGAGAATGGCAACAACTCCTACCGCGACGACACGCGTAAACATCAGCACGCGATCGTCGCGCATGTCAGTGGAGACGGACGCGCCTTGAGCCATTGGTGCATTCATCGGATTCCTCCTGAACGATCAATAGATAAATTACACTCCGTTGTACTGCGGATAACTCGCGCGATAGCCGACGAGCCGGCCGACCGCCGCGAGTGAGCCGAACACAACCTCCTGCACGGGAATTGGCATGCCATCGAGATAAGCGTATGGCATCAGCGAGCGCACGAGGACAGCCAGTTGTAAAAAATTCGGTAAGCCGTCCTTGTTCACTTTGCCGTCGCGCGCCAGGCCGAACAGAGTGACGAGTGGTGCGCCCGACGCCTCCAGCGCGGCGATGTCCGGCTTGTCTGGAATCGTCGTCTGCCGCACGTGCAACTCGTCGGCGCTCACGCTCCATGGGTGGAGGTGTGGCACGCCGGGTGGGAATGTGAGCACATCGCCAGGTTTCGCATCGCGCTCGTCTTTGCCTTGGCGATAGCGCGCCATGCCATTGAGTATCTCGAACCGCTCCGTCATCGTCGGGTGAAAATGAGCCGGTGCTGCGCCCTTGCCCGTGAATGGCTGATTGAAGTATTCGACTTCGACGAATGCACCCTGCGTGTCGGGCGCCAACTTGCAGAATAAAATGCGCTGACCCATCACGGGGTTTTCAATCACGTCGCCGGCCCTAAGCATAGTTTATATGGCTCCGCGCATGCGGATCGTGTTCCACGCAAACTGCGGCGTGCGCGTGAAGGTCTTCCAAACCAGTTGGCGATAGCCCGACTGACCTTCGACGATGGAGAGCGCATTGTTCAAAAGTCCGCCGCTCTGAATAAACACCTTGAACGACCAACGGGGCCAGCGATAGAAGATGTGCGTCGCGAGTCGTGCGTAGCGAAAGTCCGCGTTCACGTCGTGGTTGATGCGCTGCGTGTAATGCGACAGGTCGGTACTACCATTTTGTATCGCGCTGCCAATCTCCTGCGCGATGACAAGCCCGCTGTGTATTGCAAACGAAATGCCTTCGCCGAAAAACGGATCGGCGGTTGCGGCGGCGTCGCCAATCAACGCGACACGTCCGCGATGAAACTGATCGAACCGCCCGCCGAGCGGCACACGCTGTCCCTTGATCTGCATCTGCCCATGCTCGCGCAGATCGGGCTGGCGCTCGACGAAGCGCGCGAGGTAGTCGCGCAACTTGATGTGTTTGGTCGCATACCACGTGCCCACGCCAATGGACAGATGTTCAGCCTTTGGGAATATCCACGCGTACCCCCAAGGCACGCAACCGAAATCGAATAGCACTTTGCCACGCCACTTTTCCAGCGCGGCGGACGAGACTTGTATCTCGCCTTCGAGCGCGACGCCATCGTGCCGTTTCGCCATCAGCCCAACCGATTTTGCCGTGATGCCATTCGCGCCGTCGGCGGCGACGAGGTAGCGCGCGCGAAATGTTTCACTCTTCGTTTGCACACTGACGCCGTCGCCGTCTTGCTCGACGTTCTCGACAGTAACTTGATCGCGCAACTGCGCGCCCGCTTCGACGGCACGCTGCGTCAACAGGTAATCGAACTTGTCGCGCATCACGAGCCACACCGCCACGCGCGGCAGTTGTTGATGGACTTCGGGGCCGCTGTCATACGAGAACACAACCGCGCGCGCTTGGTCTTCCAACGCCGGCGTGATGTCGAAGTCGAGCATCGGCATGACCTTCGCCGTCAGACCGCCGCCGCACGGTTTGTAGCGCGGCAGTTTGAATTTTTCCAATATCAGCACATTCAAGTTTTGTTTCGCCAGTTGGCGCGCCGCGCTTGCACCCGCTGGTCCCGTGCCGATCACGATGACGTCATACATCATAAAGAGAGCTCATGCCTCACTGCGTATTGCGTGATGCGTAAATTTCGGATTACGCCGCACGCGTTACAAGTCCAACTCCTCCACCAGTTCGCTCAAAAACAATTCCGCGTCGGTGACCAGACCGACCGCTTGGAACGAACCGCGATCCGCCAACTTGGTCACGACCGCCGGATTGATGTCCACCGCGACGACTTTGACATGAGCGGGCAAAAAATTGCCCGTCGCTATCGAGTGCAGCATCGTCGCGACCATCAGGCACATCTCCGCGCCTTGCACGCCATCGCGCATCTTCGTCTGCGCTTCGTACATATCGGTGATGACACCCGGCATCGGTCCGTCGTCGCGGATCGAGCCGGTCAGTACGTACGGCACGCGGCGCGTCACGCACTCATACATCACGCCGCTCTTGAGCACGCCGCTCTCGACCGCGCGCTCAATCGTGCCAATCTGGCGCATGGTGTTGATCGCACGCATGTGGTTCTTGTGTCCGCCCTCGACGGGCAGACCTGTCGCTAGATCAACGCCGAGCGACGTGCCGAACAATGCAAACTCAATGTCGTGCGTCGCGATAGCGTTGCCGCCGAACAGCGTCGAAATGTAGCCGGCACGTACGAGCGACGCCATGCTCTGCGCTGCGCCGCTGTGCACGATGGCGGGACCTGCGACAAACAAAATCTTGCCGCGCCGCGCACGGATGCGCTCCATCTCACGCGCGATCTGCGCGATCACCAGACGCTTGGGCCGCTCCGATGAAACCTCGCTGCCCATGAACGAAAAAATTTCGCGCTCGCGCGAGCGTTCGAGCGGGAAGACACGAATGCCTTCGTGACCGACGACGACGTGATCGCCGGCCTTCACGTCATTCATGGCGACGCAGCGCGCACGACGCGCAATTTGATCCACGACGATGACAACGTCCATTTCAATCGGGTGCACGTCCACCCATTCACCGCCGAGTCGCACTTGCGTTTTCAAATTCGTCGTCGAATAGAAATCTTCAGGCAGCAAGCCATCGCGCGGCGCGGGCTGCGTCTGCGCGTTCGCGCTCGACACGAGTTCTGCACCGAGTGGCTGCAACGTTGCGATGATGTCTTTCAGCTGCGCGGCGTCTTCGGCGAATACCTTCAGTCGCGCGTAACTTGTTTCGTCCTTGTGCCGTCCAATGCGAATCTCTTCGACCTCAAAGTTGCCGCCGTGATCCATCACGGCGTCCATCACTTTGGACAGCACTTGCGAGTCCACGATGTGGCCCGTGAGCAAGATGGTTTCCGAGTAGGGCATACGAGCCATTATACCACGCGCGGATTGTTGCGCTTTGAAGGCCGATGATGCACATCAAAAAGTAAAGCCAGTGAGATTACTCACTGGCTCTGATTGAATTGCTAGCCCCGCTGTGCCGTGTGCTGAAGGGTTTGAACCCCTGCAATTGCCTACAAGGTGGGCACCGTGCCAGCGTTCTGTTCGTCAGGAACATCCCGCTGCGCTAGTTGGTTCCCTTCTCAAAAGTGTTGGCTCAAAACACCTGAGTTGCATCACGTACACAGTAGGGCGCCGCAACAAGATAGTAGCACACGACTTGATGGCGTGCAAACGCCGCAACCTTAAAAAGTCTGCGCTCTGAAATTCATTTCACAAGCAGCTGCGCGGCGAGGTAACCCCGCCGCGACAGCCTCACTCGGCGATCTTCAGGTGCAACTCCTTCAACTGTGTCTGCGTGATTTCAGATGGCGCGCCGAGCATCAAGTCCACAGCGGATTGTGATTTCGGGAACGCCATCACCTCGCGGATGTTCGGCTCGCCGGCCAGCACCATCGTCAGACGATCAATGCCGGGCGCGATGCCGCCGTGCGGCGGCGTGCCAAACTCGAACGCTTCGAGCATGTGGCCAAATCGTTCTTGTGCCACATCGTAGGGCAAGCCGATCAACTCGAAAACTTTTTCTTGCAGCTTGCGGTCGTGGATGCGAATCGAGCCGCCGCCGACTTCGTAGTTGTTGCACACCATATCGTACTGTGCGCCGCGCGCTTTGCCCGGCTCGCTCCACAGCAGCGGCATGTCTTCGGGCAGCGGCGACGTGAACAGGTGATGGCTCGGATCCCAGCGGCTCTCTTCTTGGTTCCATTGGAATAGCGGAAAGTCAATCACCCACGCGAACGCGAGCACGCTGTCGTCGCGCAGTCCAAGACGATCCGCCAACTCGACGCGCACGCGTCCGAGCGTGGCGGTAACAACAGAAGGCATGTCCGCGATGAACAGCGCGAGGTCGCCCGCCGTCGCGCCGAGTTGATTGAGAATCGCGCGCAGCCGCTCGTCGCCGACAAACTTGCCAAACGATGAGCGTGTTTCATTCTCGCCAACGGCAGCCCACGCCAGACCGTTCGCGCCGTGCGCCTTCGCACGCTCGGTCAAGTCGTCTAGCTGCTTGCGGCTGTACGTCGCGCAGTTCGGCACGACGATGGCTTTGACTTGCTCAGCATCGTCGAACACTTTGAAGCCCGCGCCTTTTGCCAGTTCACTCACGTCTCGAAGTTCCATGCCGAAACGCATATCGAACTTGTCGTCGCCGAACCGCGCCATCGCTTCGGCGTAGGTGAGACGGGGCCAAGGCTTCGCAAGCAATTTCTTTTCAGGCGTGAGCGTCTCGATCAGCGTTGTCATCAACTCTTCGATCAGTGCCATCACATCTTCGCGCTCGACGAACGACATCTCCATGTCGAGTTGCGTGAATTCGGGCTGTCGGTCGCCGCGCGTGTCCTCGTCGCGCAAACAGCGCGCGATCTGGAAGTAGCGTTCCATGCCCGCGACCATCAGCAATTGTTTCAACTGCTGCGGCGACTGCGGCAGCGCGTAGAACTTGCCGGGATGCACGCGGCTCGGCACGACGTAATCGCGCGCACCTTCGGGCGTGGTCTTGATGAGCAGCGGGGTTTCAATTTCGATGAAGCCGCGCTCGCTGAGGAAGTTGCGAATGTAGCGCACGATCTCGTGGCGCAAGACGAGGTTGCGTTGCATGCGCGGCTGGCGCAGGTCGAGATAGCGATACTTAAGGCGCAAGTTCTCGTCGGCAGGCGGCTGGTCGGGCGCGACGGGCACAGGCAGTGGCTTCGACTCATTCAGAATCTTAACTTCGCGTGCGACGACCTCGACTTCGCCTGTCGCAATATTTGAGTTGACCAACTCGGTCGGACGCGCACGCACCTCACCTTGCACTTGCACGACGTACTCGGCGCGACAGCGCGCGGCCACGTCGAAGGCTTCTTTGTTCTCCTGCTCGTTGAACACGACTTGCACGATACCGTCACGGTCGCGCAGGTCAATGAAGATGATGCCGCCGTGATCGCGCTGGCGATTGACCCAGCCCGCCAGCGTAACTTGCTGACGGACATTGTCCTTGCGCACTGCGCCGCACATGATGGACTTCAACATACGATCCTCCTGAAAAAAGTTGCTTGTGTAGAGACGGCTCGGCGAGCCGTCTCTACGGAAATGTGTTGAAACAAAAAAAGACCCGTCCGCAAGGGACGAGTCTCGTCGTGGTGCCACCCTCATTCGCTCGACGCTGTTCTGTCGAGTCTTGATGCAATCGGTAACGGGATTGCCCGTCGGGTTCTAATTTCTACTCAGCGTAGATTTCTTCCCGATGTGTCAGAGTGTCTTCGGGCTCGCGCTGTGCGCAGACTCGCACCGACCGTCTGCTCTCTGGAGGCAACTGCGCGCGCACTACTTGGCTCTGTGTGATGTTGGGGTGATTATAATGCCGTCAGTAGCAAATGCAAAACGATTCCGCGCAGATTTGATGGGAGAATTCTATTTGACGTTTCCCCACGGAATATCACCGTTAAATACATACCACGCTCCCTCTGTTGGTCTCCAAATCGCAATCTCGGCTTTTCCATCACCGTTGTAGTCAGCAGGCACTGGGACATCTCCTGTCTGTCCCCATTGAACTACGGCTTTTGACAATTCCGGATGCCAGAAATACCAGTTTCCATCGGAGGGTCTCCAAACCGCAATTTCTGTCTTACCATCGCCGTCATAATCTGCCGGCACAGGTTCGTCGTCTTTTTGGCCCCACTGCACCTTGTATGTTGAGGAATCGTGATTCAAGATGTACCAATCGCATGTGGTTGGCCGATAGACTACCAACTCAGTCTTTCCATCACCATCGTAATCGGCCGGCACTGGTATATCGGTTGACTCTCCCCAAAATACATTGTGTGGGTACGAGCTTCTACTTCTCATGCGAGCTTCACTGCTCTTTGATTTTGTAGCATTGCTATCAATTGAGTCTCGAACTGTAGGTAAATGAATGTGGATTACGGCTTGACTCAATGATTGGCTGTCTGAGTTAAGATTTGACTTGTCACGCCCAACTATATCGCCTCTGATCTCTACCTCTCTCTCAGCGTTAAGAGCTACGCCGGCTCTATTGATTAACTGTTGTCGATTCTCCGGCAGTTCAAGGGCCACGAACATACTTTTGGGGTAAAGGTAGCCGTCATTTTCCGACTCGTCTTCATCAATAACACGAATCAGATCGTGTTTCGCTGCTTCCACATCGGGCATGACCTGATAGATTTTCCCGACGATCAGGCTTGCAGTGTGATCGGTGTTGTCTTTGCAAACGGCAAATTTTCTCATCAAATAAACCTCAACTCGCCCCTCCATCCACCACAATCGTCGCACCGGTCGTGAAGGACGATGCATCGGACGCGAGGTAGAGCGCGGTGCCGATCAATTCGTCGGGCATGGCGATGCGCTTGAGCGCGGCTTCGTTGGTGACACGCTCGTAAATCTCCGGCGTGTCCCATAGCATCGTGCTGAACTTGGTCTTGATGACGCCGGGCGCGATGGCGTTGACGCGAATCTTGTCTTGACCGAGTTCCTTCGCCAGCACGCGCGTCATCATAATCACGGCGGCTTTGGTGATGGAGTACATACCCATGAACGCGCCCGGGTTCAAACCCGCGACGCTGGCGACGTTGATGATCGAGCCGCCGCCGCGCGCACGCATCGAGGGCACGCACTTCTGGATGGCGAGGAAGTAGCCTTTCACGTTCACGTCAAGCATCTTCTGCATCACGCCGGGGTCGGCGTCAATCGTCGAGCCGAACACCGGATTGATCGCGGCATTATTGACGAGAATGTCCACGCCGCCGAACTCCATCACCGTGCGATCCACTAATTGCTGAATCTGCTCAGGCTCGCCCATGTGTGCGGCGACGCCGAGCGCGGCACCACCGTCGGCTGCGATGCTCTTTGCCACATCGTCCACCGCGTCCTGCTTGCGGCTGCTCACGACGACTTTCGCGCCCGCTTGTGCCAAGCCGCGCGCAATCGCCTCGCCGATGCCTTTCGATGCGCCCGTGACGATGGCGACCTTATTTTCGAGTGAGAAGAGATTGTTGTTCATGCGCGCGAGGATAGCATAAGAAAATGCAATGGGCAAGTCGTTTCTAGACAAACGAAGAGGCGATGGATGCATCGCCTCATTAACGGTGTAACTGCGGACCTATAAGGGTTTGCTCAGTCGTCGCCATCCGTCACGCTCGCGATGCCCGCTTGCTCCAGCAGCAAACGCAGACTGACAAAGGCATTGTACACGAGCGCTGCACCTGCAGGTGTACTGGTCGTCTCATCGGCGCTCAGGGAAGCGGCGATGGTTGTTACCAATGGCGCGCTCGGCGCGATGGGGTTGTGCGCTGACGCAACGACTAGTTGACTTGGCTCATCTGCTTTGGTCGCCGCGCACACGGGATTCGAGTATGCTGATGCGCCCGCCTCGTTGAACGAGCGCACACGAAAACAATACTGTGTGGTCGGCGCAAGTCCATCGCTCAGATAACTGATGGCATTCTCGCCGAGCGTGGCAATCTCTGTCCAGCCATTCTTATTGTCGCGTCGCTCAACCTTAAAACCTTTTTCGTTGTCCGCGTAGTCGTTCCATTTTACGAGCAGCGAGTGGCTGGCCACGCTGTCCAGACTCGGATAATACGGCGCAATCGGTCTGCCGTTTGCCGACGTCACCCAATCGCCCGCTTGCAGTTCGGCGCGCGGATGCTCGTCGAAGAGCATCATCACTTCATTGCCCGCGCCAGCCGCGCCACATGCACCGCCACTTTTGCGATAAACGGCGGCGTGCAGATGTGGGCCCGTGGATTGACCCGTGTTGCCGGACAGCGCGATTTTCTCGCCTTGCTGTACGCTCTTGCCCACCAGCACGTAAAACTTATCGAGGTGCAAATACAGCGCGCAGTAGTTGTCGCCATGATCAACGATGATGAACTTGCCGCCCGTGAGAGCATCCACCGCAACGGCGACGACGCGACCTGAGTACATCGCGAGCACGTCTTCGTAGAACATGCCGAAGTCAACCGCGTGACGGCCTGGACCGTGCCCCGTCGAGCGCACCACGACACGCCCTAACCCCGCCGCGTATGGCAATTTCAATCCATTGTAATAACCGTTGGCGGCTTCAACCGAAATAGTGGCTGCCAATGCGATGACGCCCACGAGGGCGCACGCGCCGACGCGCAGCAACGAACGCAGTACACGCATATTGAACTCGCCAGTCGAAGTGATTACGCTTCAAACAAATTGCGCAGGACGAAGATGATGTTCGCGGGTCGTTCGGCGAGGCGGCGCATGAAGTACGGATACCATTGCGTGCCATAGGGGACATAAACGCGAAAGCGATAGCCTTCGCTCGCCAATTGCGTTTGCCGTTCGCGGCGGATGCCGTACAACATTTGAAACTCGAACTGGTCTTTGCGGATGCCGCGCCGTGCTGCTTCGTCTTTCGCCCATGCGATGATATTTTCGTCGTGAGTGGCTAGTGCGGCAATAGCCCCTTTGTCCATCGCGTCGGGCATCCACAGCGCTTGTACTAGCATACGAAAATTCGCATCAGCATCCGCTTTCTTAGGAAAAGCAAGCTCCGGCGGTTCGCTGTATGCGCCTTTCACAACACGCACACGCGCGCCGCAGGCCGCGAGCGTGCGAATGTCGTCCGCCGAGCGATACAGGTACGATTGAATCACAACGCCGACATTCGCAAAGCCTTCGGCGCGCAACTTGAAGTATGCATTGAGCGTCCGCTGCACGTATACCGAACCCTCCATGTCAATGCGCACGAAGTTGCCGTACTGTTGCGCGTGCGTGAGGACGTGACGCACGTTGTCGAGGCAGATAGCCTCGTCTAGGTCAATGCCCATTTGCGTCAGTTTGAGCGAGACGTTCGATTGCAATTGAAGTTGCTCAATGGCGTCGAGGATGCGAATGTAATCATTCGCGGCAGCGCGTGCGGCGTCTGCGCTGGTGACGTTCTCGCCGAGCAAGTCGAACGTTGCGAGCAGGCCGCGCTGATTGAGTCGCTGGATGACGGCGACCACTTCATCTAATGTCTCGCCGGCAACAAAACGGCGCGCGACGCGGCGCGACAACGGAAAGCCCATGACGAGTCTGCGCGCGACGCTGCTCTGTGATAGGGAAATGAAGAAGGGTCGAAGAGGATTCATATGCGCTCGATCGGCTCACGCACACAACGCACGAGAATCAATCTGGGCGTACTTGCTTGAGCCGAAAAATAAAACCCGCATTCATGGGATTGAATGCGGGTTAAGGGGTGTTGCAAAAATTCACGCAGGCACTTTGTCCTTGATCGTCGGCGCGAGTTCAATCGTGAGTTTGCTGAAGAAACTTTGTGGCGAGCCGCCGCTGCCATACGCGAGGTCGGATACGCTCGCCAGCACGCTCAACGCTTCGGTCTCCAACACAAGTTCGCGCCCCTTCTGCGCTAAGACCGCGTCGCCGCGCGCCGCCAACTTCTTACGAATCTGATCGTTATTGTACGCGTGATCGCTCATCAACACTTTAGTCACGGTCTTGATCTCGTTCTTGTCAAAGAGCCAGACCTCGAACGCCGTCACCTTTTGCGGACCTTCACCCACCACGTCCGAGATGCCGACCCCGCATTCGCCGAGAAATTCTCCAGTCGGCGTTTCGATGCTGAAAGAGGTGTCGTAGCCATCGTCGCCGAGTTTGTAGGTCGTGAGGAAGTGACCGAGCGGGGCTTCGCCTTCTTCGGCTTCCAGCACGGGCATCATCGTCGGCGCGGTCATCGTGTCGCCTGCCGCGCTTGGTGGTGGGGGTTTCACGCGGTCACGCGCGCGCAACGGAATAGGCTCACTCACTTCGTCGCCGCGCCGCCGCGACATCAAGAAGTAAATGATGCCCGCCGCGCCCGCGATGATGAGCACGAGTCCGAGCAGGCCGAGAATCAATCCGAGCGACGCGTTGGTGTTTGTAGGAGGAGTGCTCGGTGCGGGCGTCGTGCCGGGCGCGGCTGTGCCTGCGGCGACCTTCACGTTCAACGCATCCGCCAACCGCTGCAAACTGACGGCTTGCTGATCTTTGCGGTTCTGCTGCGCGTCGGCTCTCATTTTTGCAAGCAGCGTGGCCAGTTCGTCAGTGCCGAACGATTGCAGCCGCTGTTGCGCTAGCGCCTTGTCTTGATTCACAGCTAACGAATCGGCCACCGCAGCGACGTACTGCTCTTTGTAGTTTTGGCTCATGCCGTGCGGATCGCCGTTCACGTACTCGACGGGGAACACGCCCCAGCCGAGCGCGAGCCAACCGAACAGTGTGCCTATGATGAAGGCAATCAGTGCAAGGAGTAGCGGACGATTTCGCAAATCGTTCAGCATTGGAAGCTTGCCTCCTGTCTAAAATCCCGCCAACCACGCGCGGGGCGCGCATAGTGTAGCACAACGCCGTCACACGTGACAAGTGCAAATTGACAATTCTGTTGTCGTCTCATGCGCAACTCGCTTTGTCACTTGCCACTCGTAACCTGCCACTTGCTGGCTTTCGTCAAAATCTCCGCGCCGTCTTCCGTCACGCGCGCCACGTCTTCGATGCGCACGCCACCCCAACCCGCAATGTAAATGCCGGGTTCAATCGTGACGATGGCACCCGCGGGCAGCACGTCGTCGGACTGCGCGCCCGCGCTCGGCTTCTCGTGAATGGCTAACCCAACGCCGTGGCCCAGCCCGTGTCCGAAGTTTTCGCCGTAGCCCGCGTCGCGGATAACCGCGTGCGCGACCTCGTGCAAGTCCTTGCCGACGATGCCCGCCTTGAGCGCGTTCAGCGCCGCCAGATTCGCGCGCAGCACGACCGCGTAAATGTTCTTGAATTGCTCATCGGGTTCACCGAGCACGAACGAGCGCGTCAGGTCGGCGTGATAGCCGTTTACTTTCGCACCCATGTCAATCCAGATGGGCTCACCCTCTTGAATCGCTCTCGCTTCCGGAACGTGATGCGGTTCAGCCGTGTTCGGTCCCGATGCAACGTCCACATCGAATGCAAGCCCATCGGCGCCGTGCGTACGCATGAACGCTTCGAGTTCCCACGCGACTTCTTTTTCGGTCATGCCCGGCTCGATCCAGCGCACGATATGCTCGTATGCCTGATCGGTGATGGCGAGCGCATGGCGCAGCGCGTCCAGCTCGGCGGCGTCTTTGCTCGCGCGCATACCCGCGACGAGGTCGGTCGTCGAAATCAGTTCTGCGCCGTCGAAGGCATTCGACCACTCCTCGAATTTTGTGTGCGTGAGATGATCGCCTTCGACGCCGATGCGCTTCAATCCCAACTGCTGCACCTTCGCCTTCAGGGCGTCGGTCTGGCCCGCCTGCCCCTTGTACATTGTCAGTTCAAAATCGGGAGCCTGTTTGCGAATCTGTTCCCAATAGCGCGAGTCGCTGCCAATGAATTGCTGAGCGGGCGTGATCAGCAGCCATGCGGCTGAGCCGCTGAAGCCAGACAAGTAGCGCACGTTCGGAGATGGCGTCGCTTCCGATTGCAGGACGAGCAGCGCGTCGAGGTGCCGCTCGTCGAGCATGCGGCGCACACGCTCAATTCGAGAGGAGGTCATCCATGACTCCGAGAGGATGAAGATGAGGAGACCGCGCGGTCTCTATCATTTTTCACACGCGCCCATCATCGGCGCGGCGACCGCCGTCTTTGCCGGTCTTCTTCAGCGCGACGGCTGCGGCTAAGGGTATTTCTTTCGCGCGCGTCTGTGCGGCGTGTGTGTAGATTTGCGTCGTCGAAAGCGATTCGTGTCCGAGCAGTTCTTGCACCGAGCGCAAGTCCGCGCCGCCATCCAGCAAGTGCGTGGCAAACGTGTGGCGAAGCACGTGCGGTGTGACTTCGCCTTGGATGCCGGCCTTCAGCGCATATTTTTCGAGCGTCATCTGCACACTGCGCACGGTGAGGCGCGTGCCGAAGCGATTGAGAAACAGTGCGTTGCTCGTCTTTTTGCCAAAAAGTTTCGGGCGACCCTCGCGGATGTACGACATCACGGCGCGCATCGCCGGCTTGCCGATCAACACCACGCGCTCTTTGTTCGCTTTGCCCAATACTTTGATTTGTGCGCGCGTGCTGTCCATGTCGGCCAAGTTCAGATTGACCAGCTCAGACACGCGCATACCCGCGGCATACAACAATTCGATGATGGCGCGGTCGCGCATCCCTTGCGGATCGGACGGCTCAGGTGCGGCGAGCAAGCCCTTCACCTCGTCGGTGTTGAGAAAGCGGGGCAGTCGCTTCGGCAATTTTGGCGCGGAGACGGCGTCGAACGGATTCGCCAACAAAACTTTCTCGCGCATCAAGTAGCGGCAGAACGAGCGCAGTTCCGACAGCCGCCGCGCCACGCTCGCCTTCGCGTATTCCTCGTCGTTGAGCCACGCGACGTACGCGTTGATCGTCTCTGCGTTGACCCGTTCCCACTCGCTGATCTGCTTGCCTTTGCAGAAATCGAGGAACTCGCCGATCTCGCGCCGATAATTGCGCAGCGTGTACGGCGACGCATTCTTCTCTCCGCTGAGGTGATTCATGTAACTGCTTAGTTGTTGTTCCATTTCGCTCCTAATCCGTGATCCGTCGTGCCGGATGAACTTCTCCGCATGACGGTTCACGATTCACGCCGCCTGCGCCTGCGGCTCCGCTTCCTGTTCAGGTGTGTCAGCGTAAACGGTTTCACACACGATGCACTTCACTTTGTCTTTGCCCGCGACGACCATCAAGCCGTTGTCCTTCGGACAGCGTGCACGCACGGGCCGGTTCCACGATGCAAAGTCGCAGTTTGGATAATTCGCGCAGCCGTAGAAGAATCGTCCGCGCCGCGTCTTGCGCTCGACGATCTCCCCGCTGTCCTTCGGGCAGAGCACGCCGATTTTTTTCAGCAGTGGTTTGGTGAAGCGGCAATCGGGGAAGCCGCTGCACGAGATGAACTTGCCGAAACGCCCGCGTTTGATGACGAGCGGTCGTCCGCAGTCCGGGCACAACTCACCCGTCGGCTGCGGCTCCAGCGAGACGTTCGGCATCATGCGCTCTGCTTTTTTCAGCGATTTGGCGAACGGCCCGTAGAAATCTTCCAGCACGGGCACCCACTCCTTTTCGCCTTCGGCAATCTGATCGAGTTCGCCCTCCAGCTGCGCCGTGAAGCCTAGATCAACCACTTCGGGGAAGTGCTCCACGAGCAAGTCGTTCACGACGTATGCGACTTCGGTTGGATGCAGTCGTTTGTCAATCGCCTCGACATAACCGCGCGTGATGATCGTCTGAATCGTCGGCGCGTACGTGCTGGGCCGCCCGATGCCGTTCTCTTCGAGCACCTTGATTAACGTCGCTTCCGAGAAACGCGGCGGCGGTTCGGTGAAGTGCTGCTCTGGTACGAGGCGCAACAAGTCCACCACTTCGCCATCACTCAATGGCGGCAAAACTTTGCCGACCAAATCTTCCTCGCTCCTCTCGTCGCGCCCTTCCTCATACACGGCGAGGAAGCCGTTAAACTTCACGACGGAGCCGCTCGCGCGAAACAGATACGGCGGGTTCTCGTACTGTCCATTGAGATGCACGGTTTGCGCATCGCCGACTTTCCATTCGCGATTCGCGCCGACATCAACGGACGTCACGTCGAGAATCGCCGCTTCCATTTGGCTGGCGATGAAGCGTTTCCAGATCAGGTCGTACAAGCGGAATTGATCCTTCGACAGTTGCGACTTCATGCGTGACGGTTCGCGTCGTGCTGAGGTTGGCCGAATCGCTTCGTGCGCTTCTTGCGCCGTCTTGTTTTTCGTTTTGTAGAAGGGCGGCGTGGGCGGCACATATTCTGCGCCGTACTTCTCGGCGATGAGCGCGCGCGCTTCATCCTGCGCGACCTTGGCTACGTTGGTCGAGTCGGTTCGCATGTACGTGATCAGACCAACCGTGCCTTCGCCTTCGACGTCAATGCCTTCGTAGAGTTGCTGGGCGACCGCCATCGTCTTCTTGGTGCCGAAGCCTAGTTTGCGCGATGCTTCTTGCTGGAGCGTGCTCGTCGTGAACGGCGCGGCGGCATTGCGCTTGCGCTCGCTCTTTTTCACTTTCAGCACGACGTAGGCTGCGCCTTTGAGGTCTTTGACAATCGCTTGCGTGTCGGCTTCGTTTTTCAAGTCGGCATCTTTGCCGGCAATCTTCGCCAACTTCGCCACGAAGAACGGACGCGGGTTTTTTTTGCGCGTTCCTAGTTTCGCCAACTCGGCTTCGAGCGACCAGTATTCGACCGACACGAATGCCTGAATCTCGCGCTCGCGCTCGACCACGAGCCGCACCGCCGCCGACTGCACGCGCCCCGCACTCAAGCCGCCGCGCACTCTCTCCCACAGCAGCGGGCTGATCTGATAACCGACGAGCCGATCCAAGATGCGGCGCGCTTGCTGGGCGTTGACCAACTTCATGTCAATATCGCGCGGGTGCGCGAACGCCTCAGCGATTGCGCCTTTGGTGATCTCGTCGAACGCGACGCGATGCGCACGCTCTTCGGGAATCTGCGCGGCTTCGATCAGATGCCACGCAATCGCTTCGCCCTCGCGGTCGGGGTCGGTAGCCAGATACACTTCTGCTGCCCTTGCCGCCGCCTCGGTCAAATCTTTGACGACGTCTTTCTTGTTGTTCGGCACGCGATACTTCGGCGTGAACTGGTTGTCAACATCTACGCTCAACTGCGATTTCAGCAAATCACGCACGTGCCCGACCGATGCCTTGACGTGGTAATCGCGTCCGAGATATTTGCCAATCGTCTTCGCCTTCGACGGCGACTCGACGATCACTAACTTGCCTGAACGTTTGTATTCGCGAACCGCTTTGCCCTTTTTCGCCTTACTCGCGCGCTTGCCAGAACGCGAAGCACGTACTGGCACTGTGCCGCGCGCTGCGTTAGCGCGCGGCTGCACTTCTGGTTTTGGCAGTCCCGCATGTGCGGGCGTCGCGCCCATGCGAAACAAATTCGTGTCGCAAACAGGACAAGTCCCTTTCGTGCCCGGCGTTCCTGCCGATGTAAACGTCGCTGTTGGATTTTGCATCGGTCTTTTGGTTTTGCATTTCACGCAATATGCTTCGTACTGAGTCAGAACTTCCGTCATGATCCTTGCGATACTCCTACCGACTAATTCGTAATACGTGATGCGCAAACGTTACGCATCACGAGTTACGACTTCCTTCTCCCTCAACATCCAAAAATAAATCAGCGCCTGCCACAAGAATGCCAACACGCCAACACCCAATCCAATTGTCGTGAGTGGAATCTGCGGGTGCAGTTCCAGCAACACCACACCCGCGCCGATGGCAATACTGTCGAGCAGCATCACCAACACCGCATGATTAAATGTGATCGAGCCGATGCGGTTCAGTGGCGGCATCGTGTGGGCGCGCCACGCGAGTGCATCGCTCAGGGCAGGGTAGCGTTCGACATAAAATTCTTTGATGCGGTTCATGCTGCGCATGCTTTCGTGCGCCGCTTGCCGCAGGCGAATCAGATGCAGCAGCGTGAAGATGCCTGCCACGCCGACCAGCCAGAACAGTGACGCGAACACGATACCCGGCAAGTGCGCGCTGGGGCCAATCACCGAGTCCAGTTGACTAACGCTCGGCGTGCGGTTCGCATCCAACTGCGCGATGGCGAGCGCGCCCGACTCCAAGCCGCCCGTAATCAAGACGTTGAACTCCACGACCTTGCGCCGATCGTCCGTGGCCTGCTCAATCGTTTCGCGCGCGTACTCGTACTCGAGTTGCAGCAGCGTTTCGGGGTGGTAGTCCAGCATATCGTCGTTAGTCGTTAGTCGCTAGCCGCCAAACTGCAAACGACTAATGACGAACAACTACAGCAGTTGCGTGCGTTTCGACGTGCGCAACATGTCCACGACATCTTTGACTTCCTGCGCACGTTCCTTCGCGCAGATAAGGATCGCGTCATCAGTCTCGACGACGATAATGTCGCTCACGCCAATCGTCACGATCAACTTGCCGTTAGCATGAATCAGAGACTTGTGCGTGTCAATCGCCAGATGGTCACCCCTGACCACGTTGCCGTTTTCGTCGGCAGCCAGCAGTCCGTGCAGCGTCGCCCACGAGCCGATGTCGCTCCAGCCGATGTCAATCGGCACGACGGCGCCATTGTCCGCGCGCTCCATGATGCCGCGATCAATCGTCTGATTCGCCACGCGTGACCACAAGCGCGCAAGGCTGTCAGTGTCATCGAACGCGCACGCGATCTCGTCGAGTTGCTGATGGAACTCTGGCATCCACCGCTCGAACGCCGCCATGATCGCATCCACGCGCCATGTGAACATGCCGGTGTTCCACAGACAGCGTCCGCTCGCGATCATCTGCTCGGCGACTGCGCGCTGCGGTTTTTCGGTGAAGCGCGTGATGCGGTAAACGCTCCGTCCGTTCGCGTGCGCCACCTCGTCGCCGCACTCGACGTAGCCATAACCCGTTTCAGGATAGGTCGGCTTTGCGCCTATCGTCACGAGCATCGCGTGCTGCGCCGCTTCGTAACTCGTGCGCAGCGCGTCGCGGAAACCCTCTGCGTCGCGAATGAAATGATCGGCATGCAAACTGCACATCGTTGCATCGGGATCGCGCTGCCGCAAATACGCGGCAGCCAGCCCGACACAAGGTCCCGTGCCGCGCGCGGCGGGCTCGACGAAGATATTTTCTTTCGGGACGGCGGGCAGTTGCCGTTGAATCTCCGCGACATGCTGCTCGCCGACGATGAAACAAATGCGCTCAGACGGGATGATGGGCAGCACGCGCCGAACCGTCTGCTGAATCATCGTCTCATCGGCAACTAAATCGAGAAACTGTTTTGGGCGGCTGCTGCGGCTGCGCGGCCAGAGCCGCGTGCCGCTGCCGCCGGCGAGAATGACTGCGTACAAGTTCTGCATGTTCACATGTTTGTTGGTTATGGTTTAACAAACTAACGAACCATCAATCTATCCAACTTTGATGTAATTCATTCCGCCGACGTGCCGCGCCAATCCCTTCAATTCCATCACGATGAGTGTGGAGGAGATCATCGAAACGGGCAAATCGAGATTGCGGCGCAGGTCGTCAACGTGTGTTGGCTCGTGCGAGAGCGCGCTCCACAACACGCGCTCGGTTTCGTCTTCGGGCAGTACCGCGCGCGTCGCTTGCTGCTGCGCTACTTGCTCCAACTGCAACTCTTCGAGCACGTCCTCGACCCGCGTGATCAGTTTGGCTTCGCCGCGCGCGATCAAGCGATTCGTGCCTTGACTGCTCTTGTTGAAAATATTGCCGGGCACCGCGAACACATCGCGTGCCTGATCGAGCGCAAACGCCGCCGTGATCAGCGCGCCGGATTCGAGTCCGGCTTCCACGACGATCACGCCAAGACTCATGCCACTGATGATGCGGTTGCGCGGCGGGAAGTTGTTGGCTTCGGGCTGCGTGCCGAGTGGATACTCGCTGATGAGCGCGCCGTGCTGCATGATCTCTTCACTCAGCGCGCGCGCTTCGGGCGGATAGATGATGTCCACGCCGCTGCCAAGCACCGCAAGCGTACGCCCGCCCGCTTCGAGCGCAGATTGATGGGCGATTAGGTCAATGCCGCGCGCCAGTCCACTGACAATCGTGACGTGATTGCGAGCGAGCTCGCCCGCCAGTGTGCGCGCCACTTCTTTGCCATAGGCAGTCGCCAAGCGCGTGCCGACCATCGCAACCGCAAACGCATCCGCACTGCTCAATTCGCCGCGCACGTACAACGCCGGCGGCGCATCCTCGATTTCTTTGAGGCGGACGGGATACTCGTCGTCGTTCCACGTCAGCAGTTGTGCGCCGGACTTCTGCACGCGCGCCCATTCGCGTTCAAGATCCAACTGCGCGCGCGCCTCGACGACATTCTTGAGCGCGCGTTTGTCAAGCCCCGCTTGCTGCAACGAACTGGCGCTGGCGGTCCATGCGGCGCCCAGTGAGCCAAAGTGCTCGACGAGTGCGCGCGTCTTGACGGGACCGATGCCTTGCACCAATGTAAATGCCAGCCAGTAGCGCGACTCGTCCAACGAAATGGCCTCCACTGGTGTGCCAGCATATCACGAAGTTCGCCCAACGGTCAAGTAGGATAGCTTTGAAGTCGCAGACCGGAAGTCGTAACGCGCCATCGGCACCGAGGCATCAGCTCTCATTCGCGAGTGCCGCGTCGCTGGTTTGACTGTCTGGCAGCCGGGGGATTACAACCAAGGCATGGAGTAAAAATATGGTTCAACACGAGCGATAATTCCAACATGCTATGTCCGCCGTCGAACCTCTATCGCAGCCCGTCGAGCAACTGCACGACCAGCTTGCCGTTCTCAAGATCAATCTGCTTCACGACCTGCTTGATAGCTGGCAGCAGCAGCTCGCCGCCTGCCGGCGTATTCACGATGTACACATCGTTGCCGCCTGTCTGCAACACTTCGCCGAGGGTGCCAAGCGCCTCGCCGTCAGTCGTTTCGACTTGCAAACCTTCAATTTGATAAATGAAATATTTGCCTTCGTCGAGTGGCACCGCATCTTCGAGCGCGACTTCGACAGCACAGCGGCCGAACTGTGAAGCCGCAGTCGCATCGTCCACGCCATGCAACTTCAACAGCGCCATACCTTGGTGCAGGCGCGCAGCTTCGGCCGTATGCTCCTCGCCGCCGACGAAAACGCGCCGCAGCGTCTCGAAGCGTTCGGGGAAGTCGCTCTCGATGTGCACTTTCAGTTCGCCGCGCAGACCGAACACGCCGACAACGCGGCCAATCAGAAGCCGTTCTGGTGTCTTCAAATCTGAAAAACGTAAACGGGTAGGCGGAGAACGTCGAGTGAAGAACGGGGAAGGGGCGCTAGCGATTGCTCGTTTGCCCGTTTCCTCGTTCACCGCTCCCGCCCGCGCCTACCCGTCTCCTCGCTCCGAGCCGCCGCTTATTTGATTTCGAGCGTGACGCGCTTGCCCTGACGGATGGCTGCGACTTTTAGCAGCACGCGCATCGCGTTGGCAATCCGTCCGCCGCGCCCGATGATGCGTCCCATGTCTTCTTCGGGGACGTGCAGCTGCAGTGTGAGGTTGTGCCCACTGCCCATTTCGCGCACGCGCACCTGCTCAGGGTTATCGGACAGCGACTTTGCGATGTATTCGATGAGTTCGCGCATGATTCCCTTCGTGAGTGACGCGTGACGACGTGTCAGGTATCACGTGTCAAGTATCAAGTGAATGAGGCGTGATACATGACACATGGCACATGATACTTGGCACTGGACACATTTTCGCTCGTCACTCGTCACTCGTCACTCGTCACTCGTCACTCAGCTTGTGGTGTTGTCTCCGTGGCAGGCGCTTCCGTCGGCTGCTCCATCGTCACACCCTTCTTCATCTGCTCAAACTTTTCCATGGTCTTGGTGCGCTTGAGCAGGCTCGCGACCGATTCGCTTGGCTGCGCACCGTTCCTCAACCAGTGCAGCGCGCGCGCCTCGTCAATGACGATGGTCGGCGGATCGGTGCGCGGATTATAATGTCCGATGTTCTCGATGAACGCGCCGTTGCGCGCTTTCTTCACGTCGGCTACGACCACGCGGTAGGTCGGCTGCTTCTTTGCGCCCATGCGGCGCAGGCGAATCTTGACTGCCATGCTATCTCCTCTTGCTCTTGCCTCGTGTCGAGGTGCGTTTGCTTGTGCGCGCCGACGATTTGCGTGGCGTCGTCGGAGGCTTGATCTTTGCCGATGTGCGCTTCAATTTGGTGTTCTTCGTGGCGGGTTCCGAATTTGCTGCTGTAATCACCGTATCAATTTTGCCCGTGCGCTGGCGCACTGCTGCGGAGCGCGCCGCTGGGTTGTCGCGCTCGGCTGCGCTTGCCAACGGCATCGTGCCCAGCATGTACGATGGCGCATCGGCAGATGACTCGCGGTAATCTTCGCGCGGCGGCGAGAACACATCCACCAGCACCGTGAACTCCTCGAAGCGCGCACTGTGCGGCACGCCACTCGGAATCAGGTAACCCGTGCCCATCGGCACTTCGCGCTCGTCGCCTTCAATCTTAAACAGCATCGTGCCGCTGATGACGTAGCCACTCTGCTCGTGTGGGTGCGCGTGCTCCGGCACCGTCGCGCCGGGCTCGAAGCGCCACTCGACCAGCATCATGTGGTCGCCATCGCCCAGCACGCGCCGATGACCGCCTCTGACTTGCTGAACCGGTTCCACATCGCTGGTGTGATTGGATTGGAACTTCGCGCCAGCCGGTACGCCTTGCGCTGTCATGTGTGCCTCCAATTGCGGGTGGGAATTGCGATCCACAGAACGACCCCTCTTAAAATGAAGATTGAAATCGCAATTCGCCAATCGCTCCTCACCGAAACATATTCATGAAGTTGCTCATCCCGCGCGGCGTCTTTAGTTGCGCCATCATTTTTTGCATCTCGCGGAACTGCTTCATCAGCTCGTTCACGTCCTGCACCGTCGTGCCGCTGCCGCTGGCAATGCGGCGGCGGCGACTGCCGTTCAGCAATTTCGGATCGCGCCGCTCAGCCATCGTCATCGAAGAGATGATCGCTTCGGTGTACTTCATCTGCGCGTTGAGTTCGTCCTCGTCAATCTCGTTCTTAAGCTTGCCCATACCCGGAATCATGCCGATGATGTTCGTGAGCGAACCCATCTTTTTGACTTGCTTCATCTGCTTGAGGAAGTCGTCGAGATCGAACGTACCTTCGAGCATCTTCGCGCCGGCTTCCTGTGCCGCTTCCGCGTCCATCGTCTCTTGCGCCTTCTCGATCAGCGTGAGCACGTCACCCATGCCGAGAATGCGCGAGGCGAGACGGTCAGGGTAGAACGGTTCGAGCGCATCGGGCTTCTCGCCGATGCCCATGAATTTGATCGGGACGTGCGTGACTTCGCGGATGGAGAGCGCCGCGCCACCGCGCGAATCGCCGTCCACTTTGGTCAAGATGAGTCCCGTGAGCGGCGTGCGCTTATTGAACTCATCGGCAGAGCGCACCGCGTCTTGGCCCGTCATCGCATCCACGGTGAGCAGCACTTCTTGCGGCTTGGTTCGTGCCTTGACCTGTTCGAGTTCCTTCATCAACTCGTCGTCAATGTGCAGCCGACCCGCCGTGTCCAGAATGACAACTGAGTATGCCTTGTCTTTCGCGTGCGCCAATGCGTGCGCGCAGATGTCGGGCGGCGACACCTTGTCGCCTTCGCTGAACACCGGAATGTCGAGTTGCTTGCCAAGCGTCTGCAACTGGTTGATAGCGGCGGGGCGGCGCGTGTCGGCAGCGACAAGCAGCGGCCGCTGGCCGTTTTTGCGTAGATACAAACCCAACTTGGATGCCATCGTCGTCTTGCCCGTGCCTTGCAAGCCGACGAGCATGACGACGTGCGGTGGAGGTCCATCCAAATCGAGTGGTGCTGGCTCGCCCAACAACTTAATCAGTTCTTCGTTGACGATCTTGATGACTTGCTGCGCGGGAGTGAGGCTTTCGAGTACCTCCACGCCGACCGCTCGCGCGCGGATATTCGCAATGAACTGTTTGACGACTTGATAGTTCACGTCGGCTTCAAGCAGCGCCATGCGCACTTCGCGCAGCGCGAGTTCCACATCCTCTGGGCGCACGATGCCTTTGGATTGGATGCGCTTGAAGACGTTTTGAAGTTTGTCGGAAAGACTATCGAACATTTCTGAGGGTGGACGGTGGACGATGGCTGGCGGTCTGCCGTCTATCGTCTGCCGTCTGGCGTGAGCCAAAAAAATATCGGGGTCGCCCCCGAATTTCGGTATTGCTACACACAACATTGTAACCAAATCGCGCACATTCGTCAAAACGCGCGGAATCCGCTGTGTTATAATCGGCGTATTATGGTGAGACTGGTTGTGCTCGGCACAGCACAGGACGGCGGCGTGCCGCATCTCGGCTGCAAACAGCCCTATTGTGAGCGCGCACGCCGTGACGCATCGTTCGCGCGCTGGGTCGCCTGCCTCGCATTGATTGACGACGAGGCACAGCAAGTCTTTCTTGTGGACGCGACACCGGACATTCGCCCGCAACTCGATTACCTCGCGTCGCTCGTGACTTGGCAACGGACATTGCGAAACCCGGTGGACGGCGTAATCATCACGCACGCGCACATCGGGCACTACACAGGCTTGATTCAGTTCGGCAAAGAGGTGTTAGCAACGCGCGCGATGCCGACGTATGCAAGTGAGTGCATGATCGCGTTCCTGATGCAGAATGGCCCGTGGTCGCAACTGATCCGCGACAGGAATCTATCCCTTCAAGTCATCAACGACCAACAAACCGTCCAACTCACAAACCAACTCACCATCAAACCCTTCCTCGTCACGCACCGCAACGAATGGTCGGACACGCTCGGAGTTGAAATCGTCGGGAACACAAAGCGCGCAATCTACATTCCCGACATTGACCGCTGGGGCGATTGGGAACTCGACGTGCGTGAAGTCGTCGCATCGTGTGACATCGCGCTGCTCGACGGCTGCTTCTACTCAGGCGACGAATTGCCCGGACGCGACATGTCGCAAGTACCACATCCTTTAATCGCTGGCTCGCTGACGCTGCTGAGTGATTGCGCCGGGAAAGTTTACTTCACGCATTTGAACCATACGAATCCTGCGATTGACCCCGACTCGCCGCAGCGCCGCGAGATTGAAGCGCGCGGCTTTCACGTAGCGCACGAGCGCATGGAGTTCGAGTTGTGATGAGGTCTTGAGCGGAAAATGAAACGTAAGTATCCCACCTTCCACGATGCCTCCGAGTGCTCGCGCTGCAACAACGCGCCCTCAGAGCAATTCATTCGCGGACTGGAGCAATTCAATCGCGGCGAGTTCTTTGCGCAGCACGAGACGCTCGAAGAATTGTGGATTGCGGAGAAGGATGACGTACGCTCGCTTTATAAAGGCATCTTGCAAATCGGCGTGGGCTATCATCACTTGCTCGACCGCCATAACTACCGTGGCGCAATCTCGAAGCTTGATTCTGGCTGCCGCTGGCTGCGCGCGTTCCAGCCGCTCTGTATGGGCGTGGATGTGGCGCGCTTGATTGTAGATGCACAGCGCGCGCTCGCACATTTGCGCGAACTCGGACCTGAACGCCTTGAAGAATTTGACAGTCGTCTCATTGCCAAGGTTCACCTCATCATTCCAAGACAGGTACACACATGAATAGCAATCACTTGCTCGGTGCGCATGTGCCGTGCATCGGTGGCGCGCACAATGCGTACACCTACGCGGCAAAGTGGCACTGCACCGCGATGCAAATCTTCACGAAGAGTCCGAACCAGTGGGCGTGCAAGCCGATTAGCGACGACGACGTGGCGCGGTTCGTCGAGGTCGGCAAGTCGGCAGGTGTGAGAGTCGTGACCGCGCACGACTCGTATCTCATTAATCTTGCGTCGCCGAATGCGGACTTGCTCGCCAAATCGCGCAACGCATTTCGGATTGAACTCGAACGCTGCGAGCGCTACGGCATTCCATTTCTCGTGACGCACATGGGCAGTCACATGGGCACGGGCGACGCAGAAGGCTTGCGACTACTCGCCGCATCACTGGACACGATTCACGACGAATTGCGCGGCTACAAGGTGAAGACGCTCATCGAGCACACGGCGGGCCAGGGGACAAATCTGGGTTATCGCTTCGAGCATCTGCGCGATGTGCTCGACAGGGTGAAACAAAATGAGCGACTTGGTGTTTGTCTCGATACGTGCCATCTGTTCGCGGCGGGCTACGACATTCGCACCGAACTAACGTACAAACAGACGATGAACGAATTCAAGAAGATTGTCGGATTCGACCAGTTGAAGTGTTTTCACCTCAACGACGCGAAGTTCGCGCTCGGCTCGCGCCGTGACCGTCACGAGCGTGTCGGCAAAGGCAAGCTCGGTAAGGAGACCTTCCGACTGATCATGCACGACAGCCGACTGAGGAACGTACCGAAGATCATCGAGACACCGGAGTTGGAAGAAAAAGGCGAGCACGATTTGAAGTTGCTGAGCAAGTGGGCAGTTGAATAGCCATCGCACTTGCAGTTGCAATTTGCAACTCTTTTGACACTCCTCGTGAATCACCATACAATCAAATTCTGCATAAAGAGAATAATTTGAGGTCTTAGTCGCGATGCCTTTGCCCATCTTTCCATTTACATCCATTGTCGGTCAAGAGAAAATGAAAATGGCATTGATTCTCAACGCCATTAATACGCAGATTGGCGGCGTGCTCGTGCGCGGCGAGCGCGGCACGGCAAAGTCCACCGCTGCGCGCGCACTGGCCGAACTGCTGCCGCTGATTGATGTGGTGCAGGGCTGCCACTACGGCTGCAACCCACATCAACCAAATAACCTGTGCGACGAATGTATCTCGCGCGTGCAGCGCGGCGAAGACCTCGTACCCGTCAAGCGCAAAGTCTCGATGATTGATTTGCCCGTGAGCGCGACCGAAGACCGCGTGGTCGGCACACTCGACATCGAGCAAGCCATCAAGAAAGGCGAGAAGCACTTCGAGCCCGGTGTGCTCGCGGGGGCCAATCGCGGCATCTTGTACGTGGACGAAGTGAACCTGCTCGACGACCATGTGGTGGACCTGCTGCTTGACGCGGCGGCGATGGGCGTGAACTACGTCGAGCGCGAAGGCATCTCGTTTTCACATCCAGCCATGTTCGTGCTTGTCGGCACGATGAACCCGGAGGAAGGCGAACTGCGCCCACAGTTGCTCGACCGCTTCGGGCTGTGCACGGAGATTCACGGCATCAGCGATCCGACGCAGCGCACGCAAATCTTGCAGCGCCGCATCGAGTTCGAGAAAGACCCGGTCGGCTTCCAGGAAAATTGGGAAGTGAAAGAGCGCGAGTTGTCGCGTGAGATTGCGCGCGCGCGCGACCTTGTGCCGAATGTGAAATATACCGAGCAGGACTTGTACACCATCGCCGAGCTGACCTCGCAAATGGAAGTGGACGGCCACCGCGCAGACATCGTGATACTGAAAGCCGCGATGGCGCACGCGGCGTTCGAGGGGCGCGACCGCATCCGCGCGGTGGACATTCTCGCCGCCGCCGAACTCGCGCTGCCGCATCGCTTGAAGCGCCGCCCGTTCCAAGATACCGAATTGCAGTTCCAGCAATTGGAGCGCAAGTTAGAACAGGCTCGCCAGGAAGCCGCCGAAGACGCAGCCAAGTCCGAAGAAAAAGGCGAGAGCCAGGCATCACAGGAAAAAAAAACGACCCCGAGGCTAGCGAATCGCCGCTAGAAGCCGCCGACGAATCTGGCGAGCCGACGTTCCAAGACACGCCCGATACCGCGCAACCCCCGACGCCGGGCCAGCGCCGCGATAAGCAAGTTGCGGTCGGCTCGGCGTTCAAACCCAAAAAACTTCAGACTTCGCTTGACCGTATGACGCGCCCGCAGTCGGGCAAGCGCTCGTACACCAAGACCTCGCGCAAGCGCGGGCGCTACATTTCTGCGCGTCCTGCCGACGGTTCAACCGATATCGCGTTCGACGCGACCTTCCGCGCGGCAGCGCCGCATCAGGTTGATCGCGAAAGCGAGATGGCCGTCGCGATTGAGATGAGCGATTTGCAGAAGAAAGTGCGCGTGCGCCGCGCGGCGAATCTCGTGCTGTTCGTCGTGGACGCGTCGTGGAGTATGGCGGCCGCCGAGCGCATGATCGCCACGAAAGGCGCGGTGCTGTCGCTGCTGAACGATGCGTATCAAAAGCGCGATCACGTCGGGCTGGTCACGTTTCAAAAAGAATCCGCGCATCTCATTCTGCCGCCGACCAACTCCGTCGAGTTGGCGCAGGAAGCATTGAAGACGATTCCCGTCGGGGGCAAGACGCCGCTCTCGGCTGGCTTGCTGATGGCGCACGAGGTGATGATGCGCGAGCTGCGCCGCCATCCCGAAGTGATGCCGCTGATGATCATCCTCACCGACGGCGCGGGCAACGTTTCGATGACCGACCTGCCGCCACAAGAAGAAGCGCACCGCATCGCACGCCTCATCAAAGAGAGCGGCATTCGCTCCGTCGTCATCAACACCGAGCACGAAGCGTTTGATCGCGGACTTGCGGCTGGCCTCTCGCGCTCGCTCGGCGGCGACGTGTATACGTTGCGTCAATTGAAAGCCGAAGAGATCTTGGAGACAGTGAGAGGCGAGTTGAATCTGCTCAGCGCGGAGAAGAAATAAAGCGCAGGAGATTAGGGGAGATTAAGTGCAATTAGAAACCCGCGCTCACGCTGAGAGCGGGTTTGGTCTTGTGAGTTCCTAAGCACATTGCACTTTTGAGCCTTATCTAATTCTGGCGAAAACACATGATTATATAGCCGTTATTCGGATAGGCTGTTAGTAAGGGCGAGCCAACGGCTCGCCCCAACGTTTGTGTTGTGTTGAACGTCCAAGAAACGTCCGTTACGATTGCAGTGTGTTCAGCTTCCACAGCGCATACGTCCAAGGAATGTCATACACGACGACATAAATCGAATACGGCAGCAGCACGAATGCGGACGGCGGATCGTACACGAATAACGTGACGTGCAGAATGATGAGCGGCGCGAGAAAGCCCAGTAACCCGATGAAGCCGGCCAGCGTGCTGCGCAGCCCAAAGAAGGCGTAGTTCCACAATTCGTTGTATAGCATCACCACCAACAGCGCGGTGAGGATGACGATGCGCGCATCCTTTGGCGATACGAACTCGATCAGCCGATACAAGATGATCGCATCCATCAGATACACGATGCCGCCGACCACATAAAATCCCCACAGCGGCAACTGAATGCGCGGCTTCGCCAGTTGCGGAAACCATGTCTTCAACGCATCGCCCGTCAGGACGCCGCCGAGCGCGGCAACAGCCAAGATGACGACGATGACGATGATAACGGTCACAAAATTTAAGGCGGGCATCTCACTCCCTCCGCGGTTGACAATTGCGTGTGCAGTATAGCGCAAGTCGCAGCCACTCGCCTTGCGACTGAGCAGTGATCGTCGTCTGGTGTGCCGAGCCGCACGCAGCATCACTGCTGCACGCGCGCGCTTTGACACTCGCCGATGCAGGTGCTAACATTCGCATCGTTTGTCCACCCCGCGCATGTGTCCTCGCCGTTGAGCGTTCGCGCGTTCCGTTTGCACGAAAGGAAGTGCTTATGTCTCGCAAAGTCTCGCTTCTGATCGCGTTGTCGCTTATCATGTTCGCGCTCACGCTGCTCTCGCCGAACCTGGTGCCGATCTCGAATGCGGCACCCGCTGCGCCTGACGCCGTCGCGGGCGAAGACGACCGCGAATCGTCCACGCCGACGGGCTGGTATTGGTATTACGGTCAGACTGCCACGGAGATCGCCAATCTCGTCAGCACACTCAACCTACGCATCGTTGATCTCAACGTCGAGACGACGACCGTGCCGCACACGTTTGCTGCCGCATTTGTCGCCAATACGGGCGTCTATGCGAAAACGTGGGATTGGGCATACGACCTAAACGATTCCGATATCGCCAGTTTGATCGCGGGCGCGACCATTCGCTTCATCTCCTTCAAAGCGTATGAAATCAGTCCGGGTAACGTGCGCTATGCGGCAGTGTGGATTGACAATACAGGCGCGGATGTGAAGAACTGGCACGTCTTTGTCGGACAATCGCAAGCAGGAGTTGGTACACAACTCGCCGCATTCAACTCGCGGCCCGTGCAGTTGACCGCATATCTCGAGAGTGGCGTGCGTAAGTACGCCGTCGTGATGATCGCCAACACAGGCGCAGATTTTCGACAGACGTGGTATTACTTCGACAAAACGCCTGCGGAGATTTCCACGCTGGTCACGTCCAACTCCGCGCGCGTCACCGACCTCGACCGCGATCCAACGACCGGTAAGTACAGCGTCATCATGGAGTCGTGGCCCACGCAGCCACCGAACTGGTGGCACCTGTACGGCGTCAGCGCGAGCCAGTTGGGTAATTACATCAATCAGTTCGCGGGACGCATCATTGACATCAACGAATGCGGCGCCGACTGCTTCACGGTGGCGATGCTCGACAACGCCGATCCGATCACCGCGCGCGTGGGCCACATGCTGCGCGTCGGCATCGGTGGCCAAGCGGACGGCAACACGGTCGCCGTCGGCTTGTATCTGAAAGAAGTGGGCGGACCCACGCTCGCCGCGCTCGAAAAGAATTTCGCCTATCAGCCGGCCAGTTCGATCAAAGTCGTCGAGCATTTGTACGCGATGCGGCGCGTGAAGGCAGGCACGAGCAACCTGACCGACCCTATCGTGCATTACACGAACGGCGCAGGCTCGTGTCCCAATCCGCCGACAATCAGCGGCACCGAACCGCTGACGACGGCGCTCAAGGCGATGATGCGCGTCTCCGACAACGCGCGCACGCGCGAGATCAGCGACACGTTCGGCGTGCTGAACTTCAACAACCTGATGCAGTCCATCGGCATGGCCAACAGCCAGATGGGTGAGATCATCGGCTGCGGCGGGAACAATATGTTGACGCTCGCCGATGCGGGCAAGTTGTACGAGGGTGTGGCGAACGGCAGCCTGCTCTCCGGACAGACCCGCGAGGATTTCTACTACCTGATGGCGGGCAAGGAGCAGGCGCTCGAGACGGGCGGCGACTTCACGGGCATCTGGAAGCCTGCGATTGATCAGATCATCAGCCAAGAGCATCCGCTCGGCATGACGACGATCATGACGCAAACGTACAAAAGCAAGATGCGGCTGAACTACAAAGCGGGCGGTTACACCTTCTGTCAAGGCACCTGCACCGACGTGCGCGAATACATCTCGGTGACGGGGCTGGTGCAAATTCCGTTTTGCAGCGGCGCGACGATGACGCTGCGGCAGTTTGCGTTCGGCACGTTCCTGCACGGCGTCGAGGATATGTCGTGGTTCAGCGGCAAGAACACGCTCGCCGACCAGACGTTCAACGCGACGAAGGCGGAGGTAATGCGCGAGCAGATTCGTGCGGGGCTTGCGTCGTGTTTCTTCCAGACGTTGCTGCCGCTCGTCATGCGTTAGTGTTGGGTCGCGCTTTCGCGCATTGAGGGTATTGGGGGCGAGCCGTCGGCTCGCCCCTCCATTTTTCGCACGGCGCTTGACAACCTCGTGACCGCAACATACAATCACGCAAAACTTGCCACGAAGGAGTCGCACGATGTCAGCCGACGCTCAAGCACAGTTGCTCACCTTACAACTCGAGGCCGACGAGGATGTGGACGCCGACGAACTGGACGAAATGACACGCCAACTGCGCGATGAGTTGAGCGAGGTGCCCGAAGTCGAGTCGGCGAAGCTGCTGCATACGGGCGCAGCGCCAGCGGGCGCGAAAGTGTTCGACCCGATTTCGCTCGGCGCGCTCGCGGTGGCGATTCTGCCGGGTGCCGTGCCGAAGCTGCTCGAAGTGTTGAGTGGTTGGCTGATGCGCGGCGAGAACCGTAAGATCAAAATCAAAACCCAAATCGGCGACCGCTCAGTGGAACTTGAATATGCGCCCAGCACCATGTCGCAAGCCGACCTCAAGCAATTGGTCGAGACGTTGACGGGCGCGTTGCAGACGAAGCAAGCGTGAGTTGTGCAGCCAAAGTTGGACTGACTTTGGCTGTGTTCTGTTTTATTGTCTTAGAACATTGCCACGAATTACACGAATTCACACGAATCAAATCCATAATACAATTCGGCTCATCCTGAATCTAATTGCGCATGGCTCGAGGCGGATTTGCAAGTCGCCGCCCTTGACGCTGGATTGCAAATCCAGCGGGAGCGGTTTGCAAATAGTTTAGGGATGAGCGAACAATTCGTGTGATTTCGTGTAATTCGTGGCAACGATAAATATGCCAAACAAATTCGCGCTCATCATCGGCAACAGCGACTATCAGGATCGCGCGCTCGCGCAACTCGCCATGCCGCAAGCCGACGTGAACGGCTTGGTCGAGGTGCTCAAGCATCCACAGGTCGGCGGCTTTGACGACGTGATGCCGCTCGTCAATTCGTCCGCCGCCGAGGTGCGCCTGGAGATCGAATCGTTCTTCGCGGACAAGAAGCCCGACGATCTACTGCTGTTGTATTTCACGGGTCATGGCGTGCGCGACGATCAAGGCCAACTGTATCTCGCGGTGAACGACACGAAGCACAATCGCCTGCGCGCAACAGCGATTGGGGCCGCCTATGTCACGGGCGAGATGGATCGCAGCCGCTCGCGTCGGCGAGTGCTGATTCTCGATTGCTGTCACAGCGGATCGTTCGCGCAGGGCAGCAAAGGCGTGACTGGCGAGAGCGTCGGCATCAAGGCTGCCTTCGAGGGCATCGGCTATGGTCGCGTCGTGCTGACCGCGACTGACGCCACACAGTATGCGTGGGAAGGCGATCAGGTGATCGGCGAAGCGCAGAACTCGGTCTTCACCCACTACCTGCTAAACGGACTACGCACGGGCGAAGCGGACACCGATGCCGACGGCAGCATCACGCTCGACGAGTTGTACGATTATGTCTATGACAAAGTGGTGAGCGTCACGCCGAAGCAAACGCCGGGCAAGTGGTCGTTCAAGCAGCAGGGCGAGATCGTCATCGCGCACAATCCGCATCTGGTCGTGAAGCCTGTCGCCTTGCCGCCAGAATTGCAGCAAGCGATCGAGAGTCCATTCTCCGGCGTGCGCGAAGGCGCCGTGCGCGAATTGGAGCGCTTGTTACCCGCCAAGAACGCAGGACTGGCGCTCGCAGCACAGGAGGCTCTGAAGCAACTCGCGGAGGACGACAGCCGTCGTGTCGCGAGTGTGGCAGCGCAAGTGCTACAGTCAATCGAGCAGCCATCGTCAGAAAGAACGGCACGAGCAAATTTTGAAAGCCGTGCGGCACAACAAGTCGCCGCCGAGCGCGCTGCCGGCCAGACAGCGCAACAAGCGCGACAAGACGAGCAGCAAGCGAAGGCACAGCGAGTTGCACGGCAGTCGGTTCCCGCCGGAAGTGCGCCGACGACGGGAGCAAAATGGCTAGGGCTTAATGCCGCAGGCGTGTGGCAGCCGACGGTACTCACCACCCTTGGCTGGGGTCTCGCCTACTTGGTGTACGTCATCGTCTCGGCTAGTGGCTTAATAAGTTATTATGGTGTGTCTACGGGGATAGATTTGGATCGTATTTTGAAGTGGATAAGTAACGAGGCTTCCAGTTCTCCTGTTACTCATTTGCTGAAGTGGGCTATGATCGGCGTGATGGGAGGCGGCGCCATCGGGCTGGTTTTGCGGCGACGAGACTCGGCTATCCAAAGAGCGCAGATATGGATAATCGCCATCGGCTGGGGCATCGCTTATGCCATCGGCGTCGGGTTCGGGGGCGCGATCATCGCCTCAACGTCTAAAGGAGCTTTCGACACCATTGCCTGGATCGTCGTTAATGTAGTCAGCGGCATGCTGGGTGGGCTTATCAGCGGGCTGACATTGCGGCTGAAGTACCCGACGTTGCAACGAGGGGCGTTGTTGATCGTGGTATTCGGCTGGGGTATAGCTTCCCTCGTAAGCTGGGCTCTCGTCTTTGCGGTCTTGGCTGGAAGAGGACATAAAGCAGTAGAAGCTTTCGTGCTTTTCGGCGGTATTGCTGGTCTTATTGCCGGCGCGATCGGCAGCGCGGTGATGTACTGGCAATTGCAGCGCGCTCGACAAGGCATCACGCCAACAGTGATGTGATGCGTCATCACGCGCGCAATTGGTGACCGACTCGCGAATCAGCTATCGAGCGCGGTCTCACGCGCGTAGCGCATCGGCTCGCGGCTCGCGTTACAGACCGCCGCGTACCAGTTGACGAATGGATACGGTGAATCGCTGGACATGATGTCTGTGTACACGCTTTGGCACAAGTCGAGGAACGCCTGATACTTCGTCTGTTTCCACAGCGTCGCCTGTTCGCTTAGGGAGCCATGCTGAATGTTGCCGATGCTGTACGCGTGCGCGAAGCCATACTGCATCGGCACGAGCGTTCCATCGCCTTCGAGCACGAGCGGCGAGACCAGATCGGCGAGCGGCGTGTCCAGCAATTGCTGCAGGTCAAGATGCGGGGGATCCCCCGCAAAGGCGCGCTCAGGCTGCGACTGCAAGAGTTGGCGATCGGCTGCGTCGAATTGAATGGTCAAGTGGTCGCGATACATCTGCTGCAAGCGCGCGACCTCGACGAAAGCGTGCGCGAGTTCGAGTTCGTCGGGCGCGCTGCCCTCTAACTCTGCCGAGGCGCGGCCAGCCTCTTCGAGCGGATGCACTTGCAGCAGTGCCGCACCGTGCTCGACGGCAAACTTGGCGACCCAAGCGAGTTCGTTCAAGTTGTAGAGCGTCAGAGTGAAAATGAAACCAAATGGAATCTTCGCCTCGCGCAGCAGTGCTACCTTCTCGCTCATCAACTCGAACGCGCGCGGATGGACGCGCATCAGGTTGTGCGATTCGGGGATGCCGTCCAAACTGATCGCGACGAGGTTGGCAGACTCCTGCAGCCACTCGACCTTGCTCGGCGTGAGCAACATGCCGTTGGTCGTCACCGTGGTCGTCATGCCGAGCAGCCGCGCCGCGCGCAGCACATCGGGCAGTTCGCCGAAGAGCAGCGGCTCGCCGCCCGACACGCTCACGACGTTGAAGCCTTCACGCCACAACTCGACGATGGCGTTTTGCAGCGACTCGACAGATAAGTGATCGCGCAGTTCGGGCGCAGACGACGAGTAGCAATGCAGGCAACGCAGGTTGCAGCGCAGCGTCGGATGGATTTGCACGACGCGATATTGGTTCCCAAGCGGGCCGGACATTCGCATGGTCGTGTACTTTCAAAAAAATCAGCCTCGACAGAAAACTCCGTCGAGGCTGATCAGCGTTCAGACATTGACTCAGCGCGCAATCGCAGGTTCGAGTCGCACGTTGATGCGCACGCCATCGGGGTTAATGATGCCGTAGGGAAATACCTCGAAGCTAACCTGCATCGCTTTGCCTTGTCGGCTCACCAAGTCTTGCATGAGCTTGCCGGCGTCGGCAACATTGCGAACGTTGATCGTGCCGGTAATCAGGTCAAAGAACGCCGGCGTGCCATACTTCCACCAGCGCTCGATGATGAAGTTCTCGCGCGCCGCACCGACCGCGCTCATCAGATGTTCGGGCGACACGTCACCCATCTTACTCGAACCGCGCGTCTTTCGTTCAGCCATCGCAACCCTCCTCTAAGTTAAAGATTGACACAACTTCACACACAGAATCATCGCCTCCGATGATCGTGCGCGTATTCTACTTGATTGCGAGGCGCGTTAGCAAGTGCAAGTTTCGCGCAGACTCACGCAACCAACGGAATAATCTCGCGCTGTCTCGCGCTCTCGATCCGTCCATGTGTTCGTTGAGCGTGCGTGCTCTCGCCCTGCATAGACCACGCGCCGCCGCCCATGATGCGCACGTGGACGATCTGACCCGTGCGTTCTTGCGCGTCTTCGAAGAAGACGAGTTTGTTCGTCGGCGTGCGACCGCGCCACTTGTCTTTGTGCAAGTTTTCGACGAGCACGGGCTGCACCGTGCCGACGTAGCGCGTATGGATGTCACGCGAGATGTTCTCTTGCAGTGCGTCGAGCGCCTTGAGGCGGCGCAGCTTCTCCTCGTGCGGCACGTTGTCGTCCATGCGCCGCGCGGACGCGGTGTGCGGTCGCGGCGAATACATGGCGAGGTGCGCCACGTCCAATTTCAGCTCGGCGAGCAAATCATACGTGCCCATGAACTGCTGCTCGCTCTCGTCGGGGAAGCCGACGATGATGTCGGTTGCAATCGAACCGTACGGCAGTCTTGTGCGAATCTTCGTGATGAGCGCGCGATAATCGTCCACGGTGTAGCCGCGCCGCATCTCGCGCAGCACGTCGTCGTCGCCCGCCTGCACGGGCACTTCGATGTGTGGCATCACCTTCGGCAGGGTCACTACGGCATCGAGCAATTCGTCGCTCATGTAATTGGGATGCGAGGTGAGGAAGCGAACGCGCTCCAAACCGTCCACGTCATTTAGCACGCACAGCAGGTCGGGCAGACGGGGTCCGTCTTTCACGTCGTAGCCGTAGCGATCCACGATCTGGCCCAGCAGCGTCACTTCTTTCACGCCCTGTGCGACCAACGCGCGCACTTCCTGCGCGAGTTGGCCAATCGAGCGGCTGCGCTCTTGTCCGCGCCGATAAGGGATGATGCAAAAGGTGCAGACGTGATTGCAGCCGTAGATGATCGGCACGTGCGCCGTCACTTTGCCCGCGTCGGTCGTCGGGAGACGAAACTCATCTTGAATCGCGTAACGCTCGGCGACGTCTTGCGCGCTGAGGTCGAGACCCAGATCGTTGGCGCGCGAATTGAGGTACTCGATCAACGGCGCGGGTTCGCTCGGCGGCAGGAACACATCTACGTAGGGGAAGCGCGCGCGCAGCGGCGCGGGATCCTTCACGCCCACCATGCAGCCCATCAGCGCGAAAACTTTTTCGGGATGCCGCAGCTTCATCGGACGGATCGCCGTCAGATGCCCCACTGCCGCGTCCTCGGCTTGCTGGCGCACGACGCACGTATTCAGCACGATCACGTCGGCGGATTTCTCGTCCGCGCTCGCGGTGAGACCGAGTTTCTCCAATGCCATCGCGACCCGCTGCGAGTCTGACAGGTTCATCTGGCAGCCCCATGTCGTGATGTGATACGTCATTCCGTTGCTTGCTGGCATTGACATTACAACCCACTCTCATCAAACTGCTTAAGCTCCGACTGCCCAGAGGATATTAAAATCCCTCTGCGGTGAAAGTCCCGTCTTGAGTTTCAATCATAAAGTGTTTCGACCATGCGCGAAAAAATTACGCCTCGCCCGTCGCAATGGGCAGGTCGGGTGTGCGGCTCCACGCGCTCCACGAACCGGGAAACAGTCTGGCGGTTGGCAGTCCTGCGATTTCCATGGCGAGCAAGTTGTGACACGCGGTCACGCCTGAACCACAGTAGGATACAATCTCGTTGTTGCCCGCCGCCTCGACGAGTGGCGCAAAGCGCGCGTGCAGTTCGTCGTGCGAGCGGAATGTGCCGTCGGGGTTGAGATTTTCTTGATAGGGCATGGACACCGCGCCCGAAATGTGCCCTGCTTTTGGATCGAGCGTCTCGCCTTCACCGCGAAAGCGATTGGCGGAGCGCGCATCAACCAAAACCATCTTTGAATCTTGATTGTTGATGGTTGATTTCACGTCGTCCACGCCGACGATCCACTCGGAACGAAAACGGCCGGGGTAGGGGAACTGCGCTGGCTTCGACTTGCGCTCGCCTTTCTCTAACTTGCCGCCCGCATTGAGCCACGCCTGCAAGCCGCCGTTCAGCACGGCGGCGGCTTCGTGGCCCACCGCGCGCACCATCCACCACATGCGCGCAGCAATCGAGCCCCCCGAATCATCGTAGGCAATCACTTGCTTGTCGGGCGTCACGCCCCAATCGCCAAGCCGCCGCATCCACGTGTCGGCGTCGGGCAGCGGATGTCGTCCGCTGTGTCCGCTCTCTGACGTCATCACGGGAGCAGCAAGGTCAGCGTCCAAATGTGCGAACAGCGCGCCGGGAATATGACCTTGCTTGTACTGCTCGTAACCCGCAGCGGGGTTGTCGAGCCGATGCCGACAGTCAAAGATGAGTACGTCGTCCTTGATGTCGGTCGTCAACAATGTTTTGAGGTCTTCAGCCGAGATGAGAGTCGTCAACATAGAGTCCTCGACAATGCGTGAGGCGTAACGTGTAAGGAGCCCGAAGCGAGTTATGACTCACGCGTGACACTGCGGTACGCCTTCCGCAAGTACTCCTCGATGCGCCGCCAGTCGCCAGCCACATCGGTCGAGCGTTTGCTGGTGATGAGGTCAACCGCCTCGGCGGCGCGCGCGCGCCACTCGGCCGATGCGCGCTGCGCATCGGGCGTCGAATCGAAGAGGGCGGCGTGCAGGTTTTGAAACGCGCGAATCATCGGTTCAATATCGCCGTCGTTCGGATTTTTCGCGCGGGCGACGGCGAGTCTGCGATGCACGATCCAGTAAGTGATTTCGAGTTCGGCTAGCGTGTGCGCATCCGCTTTCAAGTTCAATGAACGTCTCGCCTTCGCGTAAAACTTTTCGATGAAACGTTTTGCCTTCGCTATGTCCTCGCGCCCCAATGGCGCGAACGCCATCGAAGCGCGCGCGGTGTCGAGCGCAGCCGTGAACGCAGTGAAGACCGACATGTTGAACTGCTCGCGATTCAATTGCATCAGCAGCCAGAACGCCCGCAGCCAGTTGCGGTCGTAATAGGCGTCCCAGCTTGCTTTCTCGTAGCGGGCAACCTTGTCGGGATCGAACTTACGCATTGGGGGCATCTAGACTCTCAAGCAGCTGCTGCTCGACGAAGCGGTCTTCGCTCAACACGAGACGCGTGAACGGCTTAAGCACGTGATGAACCTCTTCGAGCCATTCGTCGAGTTTGCCTTTGCGCCCCATCATCGGAACGTGCTGCAACGTGATCACCAGCAGATAACTGACGTCGTCGAACGGAGCGGCCGTGTAATGCAATTGAAATTCTCCACGCTGCTCGCGGTCGAGCGCACGATAGTAGCCATACTCGATTTTCGTCCAGCGGTCGAAGTACATCTTCTTTTTCGTGAAGTGTTCCTTTGCCCACTCGTCGAGTTTGGCAAGCGCGCCTTTGATTTGCTCGTTGCGCGAGACGTAGGTCATTGCCATCTCTTCGCGCTCGCGCGAGCGCACCAACCACTCCTCGCGGCGAATGATGAAGAACGCATACAGCGCGCAGAACAACGTGACCGCCGGCAGATACAGCTCAAACGGGACGTGCAGCGTCTCACCGCCTTCGATGAGCGATGGGATGCCGCCTTCGTTGACGAAGGAGTGGGTCGAGAGCGATGCGCCGAGTCCAAACAAGAAAATCGAGAGCGTGGCGGCACGCGGAATGAGCAGCAGCGCGATCAGCCCGAGCGGGATGCCGTAATACCAATGATGGAAGTGGATGTTGATGCCGAGGCTGCGCTGGACGACGTGTGTTTCCCAACCGCCCTTCGTGTAATCGGACACGCTATTCGCAGTCCACCAGCCGAGCAGCGCCGACACCACCAACGCGGCGACAGCCAAACCATAGCGGTTGGTGAATTTCAAAAGCTGCAAGCCGAACTCGCGCGAGCGGTAGTGCAGCGCCAAGCGGCGACGTTCCCAAACCGTCATGCTCATGAATGAATGACCTACTGAGCAGACCTCGCGGGTCTCGAAGACCCGCGAGGTCTAATCACAACCGAAACACCGTCATCAACTTTTTCTCGGATTCGCCTTCGATGCTGGCTTCGACCGACACAAAAAGCTCCAAGCCTGAACCGCGCAACTTTTCTTTGAGCAACTCGTCGAGCTGGAAGACGCCCGCCGAGTTGCTCATCGTCACTTTGATGTGAATAGGTTTCTCTTGCCCTGCGCCGATCTCCACTTTCTCAATTGCTGCCGCCGAGAGGGAGTGAATGTTGATCATGCCCTTCTCGAACGGGATGCGGGTGCGCCCTTTTGTCATGTCGAGCGCATCGGCGACGCGCACCACGCCCGCTTCGAGCGTGAGCGGCCTGCCGTCGCTGCGATGCGAAATGATCGCGTGCGAGATTTCGGAGAGCATGATGGTGCGCGCCCCGACAGTATACAAGCCGTCGAGCATCCGCGCGATGATCGGTCGCGCGACGAACAGGCTCATCGCTTCGTGGTCGGCGCGGTGAATCGTCATGCCGAGATCGTGCAGCAGCGAACCAAGCACGACGACAACTTCCGCGTCATGCTGTGTCATGCCGTAGTTGGTACTGATGTTCGCTTGGATGTCGCGTGCTTCAAGCAGACGCATCAGCTTCAGCGCGATGTTGGCGACGATCTGCACGTGCACGGGACCGTGATCGCTCATGCCGAGCCGATCCATCGCGTTCACATTGATGACCGTCCACAGCGCGTACAACTCTTCGTCGGCATTGACGCGCTCGATCACGTCGCGCAGGATGGTGTTGTGGCGCGTCGGCATGCGAATCTGGACGTGCCGCCGCACCTCATCGTGTGTCGTCGGCTGCACTTCCAGCACGTCGCCGTGCTGCTGCACGTGGGTTTCGCTCATCGAAAAAATTATAACACAGGGAGGAGCGCGATTCACGTCGGCACAGGTGGCTACAGCGCGAACAGGACGTGCAAGATTAAGTCTGCTGTGAAGTGCGCCAACATCGCCGCTTCGAGTCCGAACGTGAAGTAAAGGTAGCCTGCGGCAAGTCCGACGATTGCGTTGCTCACCACAACGCTCGTCACGACCAGCGGCGTGAGCGGCACAAGCAGCGATGCGGTCGGCAGATGGCCTGCCCCAAACAGCAGCGCTGACAGCAAGTTTGCAACCCACAGCACGCCAAGCGTCGGGCGACCATCGGTCGTGTGGCTGATGAACTTGCCGACAAAAGCGAAGAACGAGAGCAACAGCAAGCGCGTCAGAACCTCTTCGTCAATGCCGCCATAAAACGACGCGAGGAAACCTTGCCAAGCGGGTGGGGTCGCTTGGCGAGACGTGAGCACGTCGGCACGCGCTCCCAACTCGGCGATTAGCGCGGGCTGAAAGACGAAGAAGGACAGCGCGACCACCAGTAGTGTTGAGATGATGCCCAGTGCAACGGCTGGCACGACGAAATCTTTGAGCCGCAACGGTGGCGGCTCGTGTCGCGTGAGCGCTTCAAGCAGCGGTGCGCCGAGTCCACAGCGATAGGCAAAGAACATGCCCAATGCGATCGCGATTGCGAACAAGATCGCATTCTGCGCGATCTGTAACGGCAGCAGGACTTCGAGTGGCAGCGGTAAGTTTGCGAGCAGTGCGCCTTGAAGCGTCAGGACATACGGAAGCAGCGCGATGACGCCGACAATCGAGCCAAGCCACAAGATGAGAAACACTTTCCAGTTGAAGCGTCGTGGCATCTTCATCAGCCTCCAAAACGAAGTTGGGCGCTCATTCGAGCGCCCGTTGCTTTAACGCCTTTTTCAGGAACTGCCCCGTGTAACTCTCTTTAACGCGCGCCACCTGTTCGGGCGTGCCTTCGGCGACGAGCAGCCCGCCTTTGTCGCCGCCCTCGGGACCGAGGTCAATGAGCCAGTCGGCGGACTTGATTACGTCGAGATTGTGTTCGATCACAATCACCGTGTTGCCCACATCCACCAGTCGTTGCAGCACGCCGAGCAAGCGGTTCACGTCGTCGAAGTGCAAGCCCGTCGTTGGCTCGTCGAGAATGTACAGCGTCTGGCCCGTCGAGCGTTTGCTCAACTCCTTCGCCAACTTCACGCGCTGCGCCTCGCCGCCCGACAGTGTCGGCGCAGGCTGGCCCAAGCGGATGTAGCCAAGTCCAACGTCGTGTAGCGTGTCGAGCTTGCGCTTGAGTGCAGGGATTGCGTCGAAGAACTCGATGCCTTCTTCCACCGTCATGTTGAGCACGTCGGCGATGCTTTTGGCTTTGAAGTGTACTTGCAGCGTCTCTCGGTTATAGCGCTTGCCCTTGCAGACCTCGCACGGCACGTAGATGTCGGGCAGGAAGTTCATTTCGATCTTGATCGTGCCGTCGCCCTGACACGCTTCGCAGCGGCCGCCCTTGACGTTGAACGAGTAGCGCCCCGCTTTATAGCCGCGCAACTTTGATTCGGGCAACTGCGCGAACAACTCGCGAATATCGTTGAACGCATTTGTGTACGTGGCCGGGTTGCTGCGCGGCGTGCGGCCAATCGGCGACTGGTTGATGTCAATCACCTTGTCGAGATGCTCCGTGCCGATGATCTCGCGGTGCGCGCCGGGCTTCTCGCGCGACTTCCAGAATATTTGTGCGAGCCGTTTGTACAACACCTCGACGATCAGCGACGATTTGCCCGAGCCGCTCACGCCTGTGATGCACACAAACATGCCGAGCGGGAGCTTCACGTCAATGTTCTTAAGATTGTTCTCGGTCGCGCCGAGCATCTCGACGAAGAAGCCGTTGCCCTCGCGGCGCTCCTTCGGCACCTTGACTTGCAGCTTGCCGCTGAGGTATTTGCCCGTAACCGAGTTCGGATTTTTCAGAATCGTGTCGAGCGGCCCATTGGCGATGATTTGTCCGCCGTGCTCGCCCGCACCGGGACCCAAGTCCACGATCCAGTCCGCCGTGCGCATCGTCTCTTCGTCGTGTTCGACGACGAGCAGTGTGTTGCCGAGGTCGCGCATGCGCGTCAGCGTGCGCAGCAACTTCGTGTTGTCGCGCTGGTGCAAGCCAATCGAAGGCTCGTCGAGAATATACAGCACACCCATCAACTGCGATCCGATCTGAGTGGCCAAGCGGATGCGCTGCGCCTCGCCGCCGGACAGTGTGCCCGCCGAACGATCCAGCGTGAGATAATCCAGCCCCACGTCGACGAGGAATCCCAATCGCGCCGCGATTTCTTTTAGGATTTGATAGCCAATCTTCTGCTCGCGCGCGGACAAAGGGGATAGCGCATTGGTTCCGTTCTGACCATTGTTCTTCTGTCGGCTGTCCCCTGTCCCCTGTCCTCTGCTCTTCTTCCCTTGCAGCATCTCCGTCCAGCGCAGCGCCTCGCCGACGCTCATGCCCGTCACGTTCACGATGTTCTTATCCTGAACCGTCACGCCGAGCATGGCCGGCTTCAAGCGCGCGCCCTTGCATTCGGGACAGGGCCGCGACGACATGTACGACTCGATCTCCCAGCGCATCCAGTCCGAGGTGGTCTCGTCGTGGCGGCGCTGCAAGTTCGGGATCACGCCTTCGTATGCCGTCTCCCAATAGCGCTTCATGCCGAAGCGATTCTTGTATTCAATTGGGACGATCTGACCCTTGCTGCCGTACAAGATGGTGTCCAACTGCTGCGCCGAGAGCGTCTTGACGGGCGCATTGAGATCAATCTTGTAATGTGTCGCAACCGCCGACAGCAATCGCTGGAAGTATGAGTCCTCGTTCTTTGCCGCACCATTTGCCTTGATTGCACCCGTGGCAAGGCTAAGGTCTTTGTTGGGGATGACGAGATCGGGGTCAATCTCCATCTTCACGCCGAGCCCTTGACAGGCTGGGCACGCGCCGTGCGGCGTGTTGAACGAGAATGAGCGCGGCTCAATCTCGCCCAGCGATGTGCCGCAGTACGGGCACGCATATTGTTCGGAGAAAAGATGGTCTTCCGCTTGATTGCCATTCACCACGCTGACGACGGCGACGCCTTCGCCGAGTTTGAGGGCAGTCTCCAACGAATCTGCCATGCGCCGCTGTGCGTCCTCGGACTGCTGCACCGTCAAGCGGTCCACGACGGCTTCGATGCTGTGAATCTTATAACGGTCGAGTTCGATGGCCTCGTTCACGTCGCGAATCTCGCCGTTGACGCGCGCGCGCACGAAGCCTGCCTTGCGGATGTCCTCGAAGACTTTTTGGTGATGGCCCTTGCGCGCTTTGATGAGCGGCGCGAGAATCATGATGCGCGTGCCTTCCGTCCAACCTTGCACCGTGTCCACGATCTGCTCGACGGTCTGCGTCTGGATCACGCCGCCGTAGTTCGTGCACTGCGGATTCGGGCAGTGTGGCACGCCAATGCGCGCGAACAGCAGACGCAGATAGTCGTAAATCTCGGTGACGGTGCCAACGGTCGAGCGCGGATTATGGCTGACGCCTTTCTGGTCAATCGAAATGGCTGGCGAGAGCCCCTCGATCTTGTCAACGTCGGGCTTCTCCATCTGGCCCAAGAACTGGCGCGCATACGCCGACAGCGACTCGACGTAGCGGCGCTGTCCTTCGGCGTAGAGCGTGTCGAACGCGAGCGAAGACTTGCCCGACCCGGACAATCCCGTGATCACGACCAACTTGTCGCGTGGAATCTCCAGCGAGATGTTTTTCAGGTTGTGCTCACGCGCACCATGAATGACGATTTTATCTTGAGGCATAGTTCTATACGAGAGGAGCAAACGTTAATCGGAACACGTCGTCGCGGCGAGTCGGCGCTAGACGATTGCAAACCAGTTTAGCACAAATGAGCGAAGTGCAACAACTTTGCGCAGGCGCAAACCACTCTTCCGATACATGAGACTGAATGAAACTTGCTTCGGCGCAAGCACCACGCCGCGCGATGGTACCGATTCACATAGGCTGCTTCGTCGGCATGATCGGCTCGATACCGAGCAGCAGCGATGGCACTGCGACGATGCCTTGCTGCTCCAGCGCATACACATACTCCGGATGAAAAACGTACTCGCCGTCCTTCAGCGTCTCACGATCCCACGGATTGAGAATGAGTTCGTCTGTGACCAGTCCGATGTAGTCGGGCACGTCGCGGCCCGACTCGTGCGCGAACAACGATGCGCATCGCACATCACGTGCGCCCATGCGCAGCGTTTGGTCTTTCGCCATCAACAATGTTTGCCCTGAGCCACACATCTCGTCCACGATCAGCAACTTTGCATTGCGCACCGCATCAGGCGGCAGCGTGCGCCACACGGGCTCGTCGTGCTGCTTCACATCGTTCATGCGCCGCGTCAAGCGTATCGGATAGAACTCGGTGCCCAACAAGTTGGAGAGCAGGGTGGCAGGATATAGTCCGCCGCGCGCGATGCCGAGAATAATGTCAGGCTTGAACTTCGATACAGCAATGCCGAGTCCCTTGCACAGCGCGTGGAACTCGTTCCACGAGACGGGCAGGATGCCACGACGCTCATGATAGGATGAGTAAAAATTTGTCATGCTTGTCTCAGTCGCACAAAAGACGAGGGGAAACACAATAGTTTCCCCTCGTCAAACTTGATCGTGCGATGCACGGAGTTACGCGAAGATGGCTTCAAATTCTTTCCGGTCAAGCGTTTCTTTTTCCATCAACTTCGCCGCAAGCTCGCTCAATTTTTCGCGGTACTTGATCAGCACGTTCGTGGAGCGATCATACGCTTCGTCAATGAAGCGCCGCACCTCTTGGTCAATCATGCGCGCGACTTCTTCGCCGTAGTTGCGTTGTTCAGAAATCTCTCGCCCGAGAAAGACCAACTCTTCCTTGTCGCCAAACGTCTGCGGACCGAGTTTCTCGCTCATGCCCCACTGTGTCACCATCGCGCGCGCGAGGTTGGTCGCGCGATCAATATCGTCGCTCGCGCTGGTCGTCACGTCTTCGAACACCAACTCTTCGGCGGCGCGACCCGCGAGCATCACGCTCAGGTCGGACTCGAACTTGGCTTTGCGCTGCAAAAAATTTTCGTTCTCCGGCAGCGTGAGCGTGTAGCCGAGCGCCATGCCGCGCGCGACAATCGAAACTTTTTGCACGGTGTCGGCATTGGGCAGCATCCTGCTCACAATCGCATGACCCGCTTCGTGGTGCGCGATCACGCGCCGCTCTTTGTCGTTGATGATGCGGCTCTTGCGCTCCGGACCCGCGACGACTTTCTCGACGGCTTCTTGGAAATCCTGCTGGATGATCGCTTTGCGATTGTGACGCGCCGCGAGGATCGCCGCTTCGTTGATGGCGTTCTCGATGTCCGCGCCCGTGAAGCCGGGCGTTGACTTGGCGATCGTCGTCAAGTCAACATCGGGAGCGATGGGCTTGCCGCGCACGTGCACGTCAAGTATCTGTCGCCGTCCCACCGAGTCAGGCCGATCCAGAATCACGCGCCGATCAAAGCGGCCGGGCCGCAGCAGCGCGGGATCGAGAATGTCAGGGCGATTGGTCGCGGCGATGACGATCACGTTCGTATCCGTATCGAAGCCGTCCATCTCGACGAGAATTTGATTCAGCGTCTGCTCGCGCTCGTCGTGCGAACCGCCGAGTCCTGCGCCGCGATGGCGACCGACGGCATCAATCTCGTCCACGAACACGATACACGGCGCGTTGCGTTTGGCTTGATCGAACAAATCGCGCACGCGGCTCGCGCCGACGCCGACGAACATCTCCACGAATTCGGAGCCTGAGATGGAGAAGAACGGCACGCCGGCTTCGCCCGCCACCGCGCGCGCCATCAACGTCTTGCCGGTGCCCGGCGGACCCACCATCAGCACCCCGCGTGGGATACGCGCGCCGAGGTTCGCAAACTTGGCAGGCTCCTTCAGAAACTCGACGACCTCTTGTAATTCCTGCTTCGCTTCGTCCACGCCTGCCACGTCCGCGAACGTCACCGTCGGCTTGTCGCCCGTCTGCAAGCGCGCGCGCGAGCGGCCAAACGACAGCGCCTGATTGTTGCCGCTCTGCGCTTGCCGCAGCATGAACAGCAGCAAGCCGCCGAAGATCACCAAAGGTAGGAACGAAGAGAGGATGGCCACCCAGTTGTTGAATTGGCTTGGCCGCTCATTCGTAATTTTGTCAATGCGCGCGAGTTGATCGGGCGTCACGTCGAAATTCTTCATCGAGGCTGTGAAGCTCACCTGATCTTCCTTGCGCGATGTCTCTTCGGTCCCGTTGCGCAGTTGCACGCGCAGGTTGTTGTCCTGCACGATGACCTCGCGGACATTGCCCGCCTTAATGTCATCTACCACTTTGCTAAGCGGCACGGCGTTCGAGCGGTTATCACCCGGCTGGAATACGTTGAACAGCAACAGCACGGCCAACACGCCGACAATCGCCCACAGCAGCACGTTGCGCAACATGCGCGAATTCATTTTCATAGGTTGTTGTTCATCTCCTCACGCATTGCGAACTGCAATGCTACAACATAAAATGATAGCATGAGAGGTGCGCTCGGTCAAAGTTATCGCCAAAATCGGATTGATGGTATAATCCGACACGCTTGCCGAATCAGTGCTTGTAAGACCACTGAGTTGCGGCAGCCGTTCAACTACTACCCGATCGCCTGTAGGTTATAGATGTACGGAGAGGCTTAATGTTACCACTTCCTGATCCCTTCATGTTCAAGGACTTGTTTGGGTTCATCAACGTGCGCTGGTATGGCGTGATCATCGTGCTCGGCGCGCTGGCGGGTGCGTGGCTGGCGTCGAAGCTGGCGGAGCGGCGCGGCGAAAATCCGAATCACGTCTGGGATGCGCTGTTCGTCGCGTTGATTATCGGATTAATTGGCGCGCGCTTGTATCACGTCGTCTCGTCGCCCGCCAACAGCACCGTCAACTTTCAATTCTATCTCGACAATCCGTGGATCACGGTCAACCTGTTTGGCTTCTCGTTTCTGTTCCCGCGCGTGCTTGCCATCTGGGAAGGCGGCTTGGGCATCTACGGCGGCATTCTCGGCGGCATGCTAGGCTTGATTGCCTATCTGCGCTGGCATCACTTGCCCGTCCCGCGCTGGCTCGACATCGGCGCGGTCGGCCTGCTGCTCGGTCAAGCCATTGGTCGCTGGGGCAACTACTTCAATCAAGAGTTATACGGCTACCCGATCAATGCTGCATGGGGCATTCCGATTGACGCCGATCATCGTCTGCCGCAATTCGCCAACTTGTCGCCATTGCAACTATTTCACCCGACATTCCTTTACGAGTCGCTGCTGTGTTTGCTCGGCGTGCTGTTTCTACTGTACGTCAACAATCGCTTCCGCGGCCGACTGCTCGAAGGCGAGATCGCCAATCTCTATCTGATGGTTTATGCCGCAATCCGTCTCTTCACGGAGTTCCAGCGGCCCGACGCGTGGGTGGCAAACGTGAGCGGTTACAATGTGCCCGTCGCGCAAATCATTTCAGGGACGCTGCTCGCGCTTACAGCCATACTGTTCGTGCTGCGCCGCTTTGTGTGGAAGCAGCAGCCTGCGCCGCTTCCCGTCGAAGCCGGCACAGAGCCCGAAGGTCCCCATACGCCCGTGCGCCGCAAAGGGCGCGTGCTCAATCCGCGACAATCCAAGTCTCGCTCACGAGCGGCGGCGAGCGACGAGTGACGATGTGGCGAGATGCTTTGTGCATCTCGCCATTTTTTGTAGAACAGCATCAAATCGTAAGCGGTTAGCACGCCCCTAACGATTGACTCGATTCCTCGCCCGTTCGTATCAGTCTCCCGAAAATTCGTTGACCGTCAGCCTGTCCGTTCATACAATTGAATATGAAGAGGTGAGTATGAGACGAATCGCATTCATCACATGGCTCGTGAGCGTGCTGGCGTTGGTCGGCTGCGGCGCACTCACAACGGCGAACGAAGGAGGCGACGTGAACACGGCGACGAGCACAGCGAAGTTGCGGCGCGCGCCCGAACTGCACAGCGACGTATGGCTGAATGGGACGCCGACGACGCTGAGTGAACTGCGCGGACAAGTGGTGCTGGTGGATTTCTGGACGTTCGGCTGAATCAACTGCGAGCACGTGATCCCTTCGTTGAAGGGTTGGCACAAGAAGTATAGCGACCAAGGCATGACCATCATTGGCGTGCACTCGCCGGAGTTCGATTACGAGAAGCAGCAGGCAAACGTCGAGCAGGCGATCAAGCGCTTCGGCATTCCGTATCGTGTCGCGCTCGACAATGATTTCCAAAACTGGCGCACGTTCCGCAATCAATACTGGCCCACGTTCTACGTGATTGATAAACAGGGTTACATCCGCTACGTGCACATCGGGGAAGGGGACTACGAGAAGGTCGAAGCCATCATTCAGCAGTTGCTGGCAGAGCCAGTCTAGGCGGTGGGCGCCTCATAGCAAAAGCCGTGACAGGTTTCCAAAACCTGACACGGCTTTTTATTGCTCAACCACATCGGAGCGCCAGCGCGTCACCGCTCGCGGCACACGTCGGAAGATGTCGCCCGCGCCGCCGAGCCGCACCTCGCTGTGCTTGCCCCAGATGCCCGGAATCTGCTCGCCGCACCTCGGACAGTTACCTTCATCAGTCAAATGGTATTCGAGTATGACGTAGCCGTAGCGGCCAATCAACAGCGAATTGCATTTCGGGCAAAAGGTGTGCTCGTGCAGACCGACACGGCCGGGCAGGTTGCCCGCATACACGTAATTCAGTCCCGCCGCTTTGCCTATCTCCACCGCGCGCAGCAGCGTCTCCACGTCCGTGTTGTCGGGATCGGTCAGCTTGTAATCTTTATGGAATGCCGTGACGTGCCACGGAATATTCGGCGATATGGACGCGATGTAGCTCGCCGCATCGCTCAGTTCCTCGTTCGAGTCGTTTACACCCGGAATCGTGAGCGTCACAATCTCCAACCACAAGCCTGCATCGTGAACCGCTTTGATGCCGTCCAGCACGACTTGCAGCACGCCGCCCAGTTGCCGATACGGTTTGTCGCGCATCGCTTTGAGATCAATCTTGTAGCCAACGAGGTACGGCCGAATGTATGCAAGCACCTCCGGTGTGAGATTTCCGTTCGAGATGTACGCGCAAGGGAAGCCCGCGCGGTTCGCCTGCTTGAAAATCTCGACTGCCCACTCCGACGTGATCAACGGCTCGTTGTATGACGACGCGACCAGTCGCGCGCCCTGCTGCTTCGCATATGCGATCAACAGCTCAGGCGACACGCGCATAGGGCCGCCCTCTGCATTCGGGTCGCGCAGCACCTGCGAAGTTTCCCAATTTTGGCAAAACGCGCAGTGATAATCGCAGCCAAGCATCCCGAAGGTGAGCGTGTCCGAGCCGGGGTAGATGTGGAAGAACGGTTTCTTTTCCGTCGGGTCGCATTGCAGCGCGCCGACGTAGCCCCACGGCACCAATAATTTACCATTCTCGTTGTAGCGCACTTTGCAGATGCCGCGACGACCCGACTTGACGACGCAGCGATGTCCGCACGAAAAACATTCGAGCGTGCCGTTCTCGTCGAGCGCGCGGTAAAGCGTACCCTCACGCGTCAGATAATCAACTTCAGTTTTTTCAAACCTGATGTCAGACAGCATGCTCATCACGATCCTTCAATAAAACAGCCTCGCGGCGCTCCGACGTTACGAGGCAACGAGGCTGACGAAACTTCAGTGCATCCGACAAAACCATTTTAAGGTTTGCACGGGCGCAAGTCAAAATCGTTCGTCTCACATTGGCGCGGGCGGCACGACGATGGTGGTGGGTGGTGCGGCGGGCTTGTTCTGCCCGATGAAGTCTTGGAACTCGTCGTCGAAGTGCGCGTGATGCACGACGTAGAATTGATCGAATTGATCGAAGGCGTTCTGCACCAACACCTCGAAACGCTCCCGCGTGACGAGCGACTTGACGAAGGTGATGTCGTGATCGCCGATGCGGTCGGGCAGCAATTTGTAAACGCTGTCGGCGAGCGCCTTCTTGTCCGCCCCTTTCAATCGCTCGTAACCTTGATCTACCGTCTTCTCGCTCAGACGATACGCCGCCATGATGGCTTCGAAGATAAACGGCTGCAATGCCGCTTCCAGCGAAGCGACCACAACATTGCTACTGCCCGCCCGAATTCGCGGGTAGATCACGAGCAGCAGCGCGAACACGCCGCACGAGATCGCAATGCCGGCCATCAGCATGAGCAGTTCGTTTGTTGTCATGGTTTCCTCCAAGTCATCAGTATTCAGTTGTCAATAGCCAGACGTCAGCCATCCGATTTCTGACGACTGGCTACTGACGACTGGCTACTCCCTAAAGAACTTCATCACCTTCGCGCGCTCGGCTTCGCTGGGCATGACTTCGATGAACGTGATGCGATGCCAAGGGAAGATGAAGCGTTCCGCGTCCGCGTCCATGTAGCCGACGCGGCTGCCATCGCGTTTGCGGATGTTGCTCACGGTCACGCTCGTATCGCCCGCTTTCGGCAGTTCATCCATCTCGGCGAGCAGCGGGTCTTCATTTGGCAAATGCAAGATCACAGAGTAAGCCAAAGTAGTGCTCCAGTTTTCAATCTCTAGCCTCGCTCTCAAATTCTATCTTTAGCACCAGCTTCCCAAACTGCAATTCATCGTCCGACTGAACGACATGCGGCGTGTGCGCGGGCAAGCGCGCGCCGCGCACAAAGGTGCCGTTCAGACTGTTCAAGTCTTCGATCAGCACTTGCCGACCTTGCCGCACGAGCCGCGCATGCCGACGCGACACGCCCTCGCGCTTGCCGTTCAGCCCTTCGAGATCAATGTCCGGCGCTGCGCCTGCGCTGTCATCTTTGCGGCCAATGAGCGCGGACTTGTCGAGCAGGATTTCAAATTGCTGGTCGGCATTCGGCGTGCTCACATGAATGGTGAACGGCGCATCCTCAGCTGGCGGTTGAACGGCAAACGAAGTCTTCGTGACCTTGTGCTCCTGCGACAAGCGATTGCCGCACTCGTCGCAGAAGAGCGTGTTAGCGGGATGCGCAGCGCCGCAAGCGTTGCAGCGAATCATGGCAACTTGCGGTCGCTCGCGAGCGAGTGCGATAACCCGCGCGTGCCGTAGCGAATGCGCTTGCGACCTTCCGCGCTCATCTGACCGGTGCGATTCAGCTCGCCCGCTTCGAGCAGCGCGGCACGCGCCAATTCCACTTCGCCGAAATTGAGCAGATGCGTGGCGAGATTCTGCATGCGCGTTGTCGCGCGCGCGTGATCGCCGCGCGCCAAGTCTGCCTGCGCTTTCTCCTGCACCTTGAAAACGGCAATGCGTGCGAGCGCGTCTTCAATCTCGCGCGGCACGCTCGCGGTCGTGACAATATCGGCGCTCAACGTCACTGCCAATTCGGCGTCAATACTTTGCCGGGATTGCGAGCCGTTCAGCAGTTCACCGCTCGCCTCCGCGCGCAGTGCGCGCAGCGTACCTGCACGCGCTGCGTTCACGCTCAATGCTATCAGCACGCGCAAGGTGCGCCGTGCTTCAAGCGCGCCGAGTGGCAGACAGTTCTCGCTCACGCGCACGCGCGCGATGTCGGGCGTGAGTCGGAACACATCCTTGAGCAGCACGCTCTCGTGCAGACGAAAGTTCAACTGCACGTCGCGCGCCATCACGTTCGTCAGTTCGGCGAAGCGCTCGTGGAACGCGGCGGTCAAGCGCGCGGGCGAATCAATGAATGTCGAGTAGCCGCCGCTGCGCGCTGCCATCTCGTCGAGCAGTTCGTCGTTCCAATCCGCGCCGAGTCCGAGCAGCGTCAGTCCGATCTTCTCGCGCGCGGCCGCGTCGGCCGCTTCGAGGCAGCCAGTCTCGTCGCCATACGTCTGCCCATCGGTAATCAAAATCAGATGATCGAGCGACTCGAATCGGCGTGCGCGGCGCACCTCGTCCAGACCTGCGCTGATGCCTTGCAGCAGTTCAGTGCCGCCGCACGGTTGAATGGTGCGCACGCTTGTCTTTGCCACCGAGCGATCGGCGTCGGACTGCGCGGACACGATCACCCGCGCGCGGTCGCCGAACGCGACGACGGAGAGTATGTCCTGTTTGTCGAGCCGATCAATCAAGTAGAGCGCCGCCTCTTTGGCTTGCGCTATGCGCGTGCCTTCCATCGAGAGGCTGTGATCCAGCACGAGGCAGATGTTCAGCGGCGCGCGCAGTGGCGTAAAATTTTCGTTCGCCTTGATTTCGGCGAGCACGTACAGCATCTGCTGCTCGGCGAGCAGCGGCAATTGTGTATGACTGGCCAGCAGTTGCAGCGTGAAGGGGACGAGTCGCTCGTGTGGGGCGCGTTCGGCGGCGAGGCGCGCGTCATACAACCTGCGCTGCTTCGCGTCAACGAGCGTCTCGTAGGCTTGCTGCAAATCCCGAAACAATTTGGTCGCATCGTCGGACGCGCTCGTGTCCGGATGCACGCGCTTAGCGAGACGACGATATGCTTGCTTGATCTCGTCCGTCGTCGCGTCGCTGTGGATTTCGAGAATGTCGTAATAGGTCGCGGGCATCGCTATCGTCCAAGCGAAAAGTGCAATGTTCAATGGCGAACGTCTAATGTCTGATGACGACAACCGCCGTGATGTTATCGGGCCCGCCCGCGTTGTTCGCCAAGTCAATCAGCTCTTCACATACAGCAAACGGGTCGTCGCCGTCGCGCAGCACGCGCGCGAGGTCGTGCGTGTCCACTTGGCCCCACAAACCGTCGGAACATAACAGCAAGCGGTCGCCGACGCTGAACTCTTGAAAGAGAAAATCTACTTCGAGCGCTTCGCCTTGACCGAGCGCGCGATAGAGTACGTTGCGCCGCGGGTCGTATTCCGATTCTTCTGCGCTTTGCTGGCCCATCTCGACCAGTCGCGCGACCAACGAGTGATCGCGTGTGAGCTGTTGCAGTTCACCATCTCGCCATCGGTACGCGCGGCTGTCGCCCACGTGCGCGATGGCGAGACTGTCGCCAAGCACGAGTGCGACGGTGAGCGTCGTGCCTGCGCCGGGGACGTCGCGTGTCAGTTGCTCGTGCGCGCTCACCACGGCGCCGCTCATCAGCTCGTGCAGCGGCGCGCGGTTTGCCTCGCCCGCGATGGCGGGTGCGATCAATTGGCGCAAGAGTTGCTGCGCCACGCTGCGCGCCGCGCCGGTGCTCGCGTGCTCGCCGTGTGCGTAGCCGCCCATGCCGTCGGCGACGACGAACAAGCCGACGCTCTGCTGCTCAGCCCCCTGCTCGAAGTCGAGCGTCAGGGCGATGAGCGCATCTTCGTTCAGCTCGCGCACTTGGCCCACGTCGCTCATCCAGCCGACGCGCAGCATGGGTCGCGTGAGCACGAGCTCACTGGTGTTGTTGTGATCGTCGCCGTGCTCGGCTGGCTTCATCTAGGACTCCAAAAAGGTTTTGATCGTGCTCATCTTTGAATAAACAACGCTTCACCTCTAACGTCAGGCTGAGTGAAGCGAGCCATCGCTGATGCGCTTATCTCAAACGAATCTCTTCATGCATCCACGTCGTTGCTGATTGATTGCATGACGATCACATATTGCAAGCAGCACTTGAGAGATTCTGAGCGAAGCGATGAATGACATTAACAGGAGCATCCTAAAGCTCGACTATTCCAAAGGCAGCGCGTACACGTAATGATCGGTCGAGCCAATGAACACTTTGCCTTCGTATACGATGGGCGAGGAGCTGACCATGCCGCCCGTCGTGAACTTCCAGCGCGGTGTGCCCTTCTTCGCATCGAGCGCGTGTACGCTGCCGTCTTCGCTGCCGAAATAGACGACCTCATTTGCCACGCACGGCGACGAGGCAATCTGGCTGCCGACCGCGGTCCTCCACACGACGCGGCCCGACTTCGCTTCGAGCGCGTACAAGTGTCCGTCGGCGGAACCGATGTAGGCGATGCCGTTGACGACTGCCGCCGACGAGACGATAGGTCCTTCCGTGCGCACGCGCCAGATGCTCCAGCCTGAGCGCACGTCCACCGCGTGCACGCCGAAGTCGCCCGCGCCTACGATCACCAAGCCGTCGTCGTAAGCGGGCGTTGCGATAACGTAACGCCCGGCGTTATATTTCCAACGCTGCCGTCCGTCGCGCAGATTGATGCCGTACAAGTGGCCATCGTCGCAGCCGATGATGATGGTCTCGTTCACGACCAGCGCGGACGAGCGCACGCTCTGCATCGTCGGGAAGCGCCATGCCACGCTGCCGTCAGCCATGCGAAAGGCATAGACCGCGCCATCGTCGGAGCCGACCACGATCAAGTCGCTTGCGCGGCGCGGCGACGAGCGGATGGGACCGCGCGTGTGCGTGCGCCACAGCACATGGCCGTTTTTCGGCGCGAGCGCATACAGCCATTGATCTTCGGAGCCGACGTAGATGGCTTCGTCCGTGACGAGCGGCGTTGACGAGATACCGCCCTCAGTCGGATACTTCCACACGAACTTGCCCGTGCGCGCGTCGAGCGCATAGAGGTTGGAATCGTAGCAGCCGATGTTTACGATGCCGTTCAACGCGCGCGGCGATGAGCGCACCTCGTCTTCGCATTTGAATTGCCAGAGCGGTTTCAGTGGTGCAGCAGCGCTCATGCTCGGCGTGGCGACAACTGCGCTGCTCGGTGCGGGGCTACTCGTCGGCAACACGCCGCTCACGTTGAGCGTGCTACTCAAGCCGCCGCGCTGTGTGCTCGATAGCGCCGTGCCCAACTCGCGCGCCGTCGCGAAACGCTGGCTCGCTTCATACTGGAGCGCGCGATTGATGACGGCTTCGAGCGATTCGTTCACCTCTGCATTGAATTGGCGAACGGGCCGCTCGTGAAAGGTGAACGGCGCTTCGAGGCGCGGGTCTTTGCCTGTGAGCAGATGGTGCATCGTCGCGCCGAGCGCGTACACGTCGCCGCGCGGCTCGGCGATGCCGCGATACTGTTCGGGCGGCGCGTAGCCTTCGGTGCCGATCATCGTGCCGTTGGGACCCGATTGAAATATTTTGGCGATGCCGAAGTCAATCAGCATAATGCGCTGCTGTTTGGTGAGCATCACGTTGGACGGCTTCACGTCGCGGAACATGACGGGCGGCGTCTGTCCGTGTAGATAGTCGAGCACGTCGCAGATTTGCAGCGCCCATGGGATCACGTCTTTCGGCGCGAGCGGCGCACGTGTGCGCGACCACACACCTTCGAGGTCGGTGCCCTCGATGAATTCCATGACGAGATAACTCTTGCTGTCTTGGCTGAAGAAGTCGAACACTTTTGGGATGGCTGTATGATTGAGCGAGGCGAGGATGTTCGCTTCGCGCTGAAAGTTTTCGAGGTTGAGGCGGCGCGTATTGGTGTCGAGCGCGGCGTTGGACATTTCTTTGACGGCGCACCAACGCTCGATCGTGCCGAAGCGCAGGTCGCGCGCGAGATAGACGGTGCTCATGCCGCCGCTGCCGAGCTTGCGCTCTAGCTGGTAGCGACCTTGCAGCACGGGCTTGAGCGCGCTCGCGGCGATGCGCTCAGTCGCACGCGGGTCGAGACTACGCGAGCCCATGAACAAGATCGCGAAAGATAATTTGGTTCATGGCGCGAATTATAAAGCAGACGGAGAGTGCGAAGCAAGCGGACAAAAGTATCAGTAACGGTGACTCAAAAGTCATAGTGTGCGACAGGTGAGCATGGCCACTGCGTGGGCCGGTCGCGCAGCGCAGTAGCGTCGGAGTTGCGGCAAGCTCGTGAAGCCGAGCGGCGTGAGCAACCCGACGAGGAGGTTGTTAATG